>CAXUHG010000089.1:0-22490 GCA_964250805.1 uncultured Ktedonobacteraceae bacterium
GTAGGGACCAGATGTATCGCGTCCGTGCGGCTCAATTCATTGAGCGAGATTCTTTTTGATCCTGTAATAAAGGTACAATAATTGATCTCGCGTGATAAATCACGCACCGGACGCGATACATCTGGTCCTTACGAATTACCATTAAACGATGTATGATCTCGCGCAATGAATTGCGCTCGGACGCGATAAATCGGTCCCTACGAAATACTACCGTGTTAGCATTGAGGATGGTGGAGTACTGTATAGACAAACGGGACGCTCTGTCCATCTTCGCGGAAGGCGAGCGATCCCACGAGAGCCGGTGGCAAGCGGCGTTGTTGCTCGATGGTTTCCTGCAACAAGTCTTGTCGCCCTAACCGCTCCAATTCAGCAAGAGCGGCGTGAATTACTGCGTTCGCATTAGACTCTGCTCGGTCACTCATAAATCTTGCCCATGCCTCACCAAGCCACAGGCTTGCACGCACACGTTCAAGGCGAGTTAAACGGACTTGTTGCTCGTCTCCGCCTTCTTTTGGATTTTCCCATGCACGCCAGATGCGCCATGCGCGTTTGAAGTGAACAATGCTCGTTCCTGCGTGATTTTCAAACAGTTTGAACGCGCCTGTTGCCATTTCTAGCCGACCCCATGCCTGTGCCTCCGCAAAAGATTGTGTCACAAAAGGCGCATCTATGTTGTCATCTACAACTATGTCGTGGCCTACGATGGGCAGATCGCCGCTTAAACGTTTGAGCATGTTGCGGGCGTGGAAAAGCAACTCCTGAGCAGAATATACCTCATGTGATAGGCACAGTTGAAACGCCTTGCGCCCTAACAATTCTGCATCATTGTAGGTATATTTTTGTGGGGACATCGAATACAACCTTTCGGCTAGGCATTGCTCTATGCTCTTATCATAACACGTTTTGTATACGTGAAAATAAAGCTTGTTTTTTGTGTATTGCTGGGATACACTGAGTAGGAAAAGGAAATGTAAGCAAAACGGAACAACCTGCTTGAAGGACGAGTCAACCGCTATCACACAGCACTCTATGGCGATCATATCTTGTGTGTTGGTGATGCTGCTGCCCTCGTACATCCCGTTTCAGCCTAAGGTATTTTTGAAGCTCTTACCAATGGACGTTTAGCCGCGGAAACTGCTCTCACGGCATTCATAGTGGCGATTATTCCAAGCAAGCATTGCGCCCCTATGGAGAAGCTATATGGGGCTGCTACGAAGCACTTTATGATAGCTTTCTTGCAGGAGCAGGCAATACATTGCTCCATTGATTCCTTGACCCGAAATTGCAACGTCAAGCGAACTGAAAATTCTGCTTGTCAGGGTTACATAGAACGTGCTACACTCTATAGAGATGTAGCACGTTTCGCGCTACGTCAACTTTGTAATGCAGTTGAGGCTAAATACATGACGACATCAACCACAATTTCTGAAATGCAAAAATTTCACTTAGGCAGCAAAATACTATGCACAGATGGCGAGGAAGGTGTTCTCGCACAAATAGGTTTTGATTCTGCGAGCCGCCGTTTGACACATATCGGCATTCGACAGGGACGCTTCTTCGGGAAGACTACGTACTTGCCCTATGATACTATTACGAATGCAACGGGTGATGGCGTGACCTTACGCGTTACTGGCCCCGAAGTACTTGCAGCCAGCAAAAATGCCCCTGGTGGTACTATTTTCCTTGACACGAAAAGTGTTGTCGCCGCAGGCAGTAGCAATGGTACTGTTGCTATTATTGCAGTACATCCTGAGAGTGGCGAGCTAGCATATGTTGTGACACATCATCTTCGTGCTGGGCACGACACCATGCTTAGTCAAGAATACGTGACAAGCATCGAGCCAGACCGTCTCGTTGTCACTATTCCTGATGCAACATTGCAAACTCTTCCTGCGTATCGTTCTGATAATGAGTTGCAGCAGGATGTCGAGCGGGTACTTTTCGACTTGACGGCGTTGCATATTGATTATAAAGGTATGACGATACGCGTCCTGGACGGGATTCTCTATCTGAGTGGAAATATTTCCAGTTCTCTCCGTAGCGATGTGGTGCAGGATCAAGCATCGGGTGTACAAGGATTGCTCGGTATACAAAATCGATTACTCGGTGACGATACACTCGCATCTGGTCTCGCGTCCGCTCTAGGACGTGATGAGCGCACTCGTGATTTGCCAATTGGAGTATATCCCAAACTCGGTCTGGTGCGCCTCGGCGGTGCGGTTCATACTCAGCAACAGAAAGAGGCGGCGGCGGAGATCGCACGCGCCTTTCCAGGCGTGATCAATGTCATCAACACACTCGTAGTCAACCCAAAAGCAGATTTGATTCATGTAATGTCGCCCGCCGAAGGCGGTGAAGCGGATGATCTTATCCCCGGCAAGTACATTCGGCACACGAAATAAAAGCGGGGATGCAAGGGGCGGCTAGCCCCTTGACTGGGGTCTGGAGTTGTGCCCCAGTTTCCCCCTATTTTTACCTTAAAGCTTGATCCAGGTCTTGCAATATATCTTCGATGTACTCAATGCCGATGGATAAGCGCACACAACCCTCTGTGATACCTATCTGTTGGCGTTCGGCAGGAGTCAATGTGCGGTGCGACGACATCGCTGGATAGCTTACGAGTGAAAAAACATCACCTAAAGTTGTTGCAGGTAGACAAAGACGAAGGTTATCAATAAAACGAAACGTTGCTTCGCGCGTCTGCTCTTTGAGATCGAACGAGAGCAAGCCACCGTATTGCTCATGATCGAGTAGACGTGTCGCGGCGGCGTACTGTGGATGGTCATTTAATCCTGGGTAATAGACGTGTTCTACAGCCTCGTGCTGTTGTAGAAAGCGAGCTACCTGTAACGCGTTGTTACAATGCCGCTCCATACGTAGCGAGAGCGTGCGTAGGCCGCGTAACATGAGATGCGACTCGAACGGGCTGAGTGTGGCACCAAGCAACATTGAGTAGGAACGTAGTGAATCGAGGAGCGTGTTTTTCGCGCTAATGGCAATGCCGCCAGTGCTATCTCCGTGTCCACCAATATACTTTGTCGCGCTATGTACAACTAGGTCGAAGCCATGTTCGATAGGGCGAATCAGGTATGGAGTCGTGAACGTGCTATCGACCACCGTTACCGCACCCACTGCCTGTGCCGCCTCGCTGATGACATCCAAATCTATCAGTTTCACCAGTGGGTTAGAAAGCGTCTCGACAAACACCACGTCTGGTTGTTCTTGTTGTATAATGGTTGCCGCATCGGGTCCGCAGAGATCGCGTAGAAGAACCTCCACTCCTACTGGCTCAAACACTTTGCGCAATAAGCCTACCGTCGGACCATAAATATCTTGAGAGGCGACAACCTTTGTCCCAGGCACAGAGAGACCCGCCGCAAGAAGTGCCGCGTGTATGGCAGCCATACCAGAGCCGAATGCAACGGCACCGACACCACCTTCAGCCTTTGCCATTGCGTCTTCCAAGGCACTTGCATTCGGATTCGCCTGTCGTGCATACACAAACGCAGGTTCTCCGGTAGGCGTTAAGCCACTGAACGCTGAATCCAGAGCTTCCGCACTTTGATGAATGTAGGTAGTGCTGGCATAGATAGGGCAGATAGTAGGAGTTCCTGTGGCGTCGGTTAGGCGAGTATCTCTTCCACCATGAACGAGTGATGTTTCTCTGCGCCATTTCGGTGTAGAGTCAGAATGGGTCATTGTAGGTCCTCTTCTCGATAGTAAGTCTGTTAACGATTATCACGAAGTAGAGAGTGAACGTTTACAATCTCTTCTTCACAACAACTTAACCAGGAAGTCTTACGGTACACAAAGATTATTTAGATAGTGCAATGCGTCTATTACCTCGGCAATGGGTGGTACCTCGCCTTCGCGCTCTAGCGTCCATCTTTGATAGAATGCATTGTACCGATTTGTCAATATCATACTCGGTGTAAGTGTCCTGTGTACAGTATCCCACTGTGTATAGTACGAAATAACCTTACCTGTGGGGTCAGCGAGAAGTGGAAAGGGCAAATGGAGGTTCTCTTGTGCTTCCAGATTAGTGATGACGGTATCGGGAGAGAGCGCGAGAATAGCACACATTTCCTCACGTAATGCTGATGCATGTTGCGCGAAAAAGCGCAAGAGTTCGCGGCTCTTGTGTGTGGTAACGCTACTCGTGATGAGAAGCAGAAGGTTTTCGCGCTGTTTGTAGTCCCACGGACTATGGGGCATACCATCGGTTCCTGGTAAATTAAAGGCGGGGATGATTGCGTCTTTTTCAAGGTGTGGGTGCTGCATGATGGTAATTCTCTCATAAAACTTCGACGACATATGTACAATGTGAACTCTATTATAGCCGTGCTGCAGAATGAGCGTCAAGCGGAGCAAAATGACATCGTGACTGAGGCTTGTCAAACAAGCCTATTATCTCTATACTAAGCTGCAGAGACGGAAAAGCAATAGTCAGAATAGAGATGGAGTGCAAGTATGCAGCCTTGTAGTCAGCGTGCGCGTATGAATCAAATTGAGAGAGTGCTGGTGGTGGGTAGTGGCAAGGGTGGTGTTGGTAAGTCAACGGTGAGCGTGAATCTCGCGGTGGCTCTGGCGCAACGAGGTGCAAGTGTGGGTCTCCTCGATGGCGACGCGTATGGACCGAGCATTCCTATGATGCTGGGTGTCCGTAAACGCGGTGCTAGCAAAGGTGCTGAGGCAACTTTGCCGCTTGCTGAGCGGAAGAATATTCCACAATCCCTAAAGCTCAAACCATTACTGCGCTACGGCGTTAAAATCATGTCGGTTGGCTTCTTTATTGGCGAAGAGCAAGCCGTTGCGCCTATGCCCGATGCGTTGGGGCTACTCATTCGACAATTGCTGTACTCTGTAGATTGGGGCAAGTTAGATTATCTTATCATTGATCTACCACCAGGGACAAGCGAACCACAGGCAACACTTTGCAGCGAAGTGTATATTGATGGGGCTGTGCTGGTGACGACTCCACAAGATATCGCACGCATCGACACCGCCAAGGCATTTGCCATGTTTCAGCAGGCGCGAGTACCTGTGTTGGGCGTTGTACAAAACATGGACGGCTTTCTCTGCCCTCACTGTGGGGAGCGAGCCGAAATCTTTCCTCGTAGTCGTGAGACGCGCACCCTGCTCGATACAACACCGCTACTCGGGAGCATTCCGCTTGATCCCGTTGCCGTAACCAATGGTGATAGGGGGTATCCAGTGGTGGTCAGTATGCCAGAGACTCCCGTCGCTTTAGCCTTTATCGACGCTGCTAACAAGATTGTCCATGCTCTGAAGAAGCGCGAAGATTCCGAGCAGAGGAAAAATGACGAGAATGCACAGGGGAATAAAGATGAGACGACGAATGCTGGTTGATGGGGCACAACGGGTGCCCTAGCCCCTTGTGATCGTCCATTGTGTGATATAGTGGTACAAGATGACCGTGAAACGGATGCAGGAGAGTAACTATGCCTATTTGTCCTATTTGTGACGATACGGGTCTGCAAAACTCAGACTCCACACACCCGGAATTTTGCTATTGCGCGGCTGGTAAACAGGCACGAAGGCAATGGGATGCGAGCAAGGGAAAGGCTCCCAAACCAGCCAGCTTCATTGATATCGCCAATCTTGAACAGGTGAATGCCAGCGTGGATGCTATGCGCTCATCCTTACTCGGCTCGACTGCGAACGAACCCGCTGCATCAACCAAGCATCCTGCGATTCAAATGCTATATCAGATTGCTCATGCAGGTCATGAAGTGTCTATGACCGAGGCGACGCAACTATATAACCTTGCGAAGGCATTAGAAGGATTTTTGGGTGACTTGGCACCTATTGGGCGCAATACAAAACGCTAGGAAAGGCAAGTACTAGTAAAAATAGGTCAAAACATTGACATGTATCGTTATTTCCTCTATACTTTGTGCGTACTGTGCATGCTCTATACCAACTATTTTTTAACCAGCTAAAAGTTATGGTAGAAGTCTTGCTGACTTACGCAGTTAGATGAGGGAAGCTAGCTGTTCCTGGGCACTGACTTACATGTACGGAGAGGGAGAAAGAAATCATGACGTGCCCACGATGTAACAACGAATGGGATGTGAGCAAAAGTCCTTGCCCGCGCTGTGGACTCAAGGTAAATTTGCCTTTTCGTTCAGGCGTGCGCCCAGCAACGCCAGTAGAGGGAAGACTATCACAGACGCCTCGCCCTGCTCAACCTTCACGACCAGAGAATTTACCTTTTGAGAGACAACCGATAAATGACAATATTCTTCCAAGTCAAGTCTCTGGCGCGATGCAAATTCCTAATACTCCACCGCAACACAATTCACCATCCGGGTTTATGCCCGATATAAGGAGAGCGCAAGAAAATAGAGTGCCTCCTGCACAAACGACACCGAGGAAACCATTTCCGGCACGCGTACCTCCAATGGAGCAGCAGCAAACGCCACGCAATTCCAGTCAACAATCTTTACCTATTTTACCAGAGCCAGATTCGCTATTCGAGATGCCTTCAACCGCATCTCCATTAACTGACTCGCCCGACTACGGCAATAACCCCTTCCTGTCACGGTTGCGCCCTAACGATGGCCTCACTAAAAAAGTGCCTACTACCGATAGCAATCTTGTTGATGACGAAAATATCTTTGCTAGAAACGTACCGCATCGACCACACGTGCAGCCAGCACCAAATCGGTCTACGGAAAACTTGTTAGATTCTCAGCGTTCCATTCGCCCCAGCCGTCTGGTGACAGATGCATTGATGAAAGAGGAACAATCGCTGAGGATGAGTGTGCCTAACTCGCCTCCCTCTACACCAACCTACCCGTCTTCCAAACATGAACCTATAGCCGAGCCTCTCTCTTCGCTTGCCCCTGGTACGCTGCTACGCGGCGGGCGTTATCGTTTACAAGAGTTACAAGAGCGACAGAACTGGCATGAGGGTGTTTATGAGGCCACATGGATCGCACAAGACGCACAACGAGCGGGTACAGAGGTGATGATCCGCGAGCTGGTGACGCCTGAAAGCAAATCTATGGTCATGCAATCGACGCTACGTAGTGCAACGATGGCCTTAACATCAGTTGGACGCCATCCACATATTCCTACATTGTGGGATGCGTTTAGCGATCAAGGGCGCAGCTTCTTCGTCTTCGAGCCAATAGAGGGCGAATCGCTGATGGGCTATATGCGTCGTACTGGTCGAGCATTACCAGAGCAAGATGTGATTGAATGCTGCTTACAGATGACGGAGATCCTCGAAATTCTCTCGCAACAGTCGCCGTCGCTTGTTCACGGACTTATTCGACCTGAGCATATTGTCATGGGACGTATGGGGGCCGACTATACACTGACAAATTTCTCAATTGTGTTGGCAGGTGGAGCAACGCAATACGTGACAGATGTTGATCGCCTCTCTCTCTCTCCCTACATGGCACCAGAATTTGCGCGTGGCATGATAGATGGACGTTCTGACCTATACGCCCTGATAGCCACAGCATATCACGCAGCAACTGGAAGTATACCAGCATATATCAATGGAGAAATTCCACAGCCCCAGAGATTTAATCCTACCATTTCGTCCGAATTTGATGCCATATTGACAAGAGGTCTACGTTCTAACACAGCACAACGCTATCAACGCCCTTCAGAGTTACGACAAGACCTGCTAGCAATGCGTTCCGTTAATGGAACTCTTGCCTCAAGAAGTGGACCTCTAGTAGCCCAAGAAGTGGCAAAACCTGAGCGTTCTATAGCTGCACAAACGGCTCGTACAATTCAGCCTACTGTACTCAATGATACGTCACTTTCACAGGTGTTGCCATCATTGATGGATGTGGATGGATTTAACAATCAAGAAAAGAAGATGCTCTTGCCGCTTCCAGAAGACCTTCCAGAAATGCCTGTGCGCAATGATGCTCAACTTGCCTCATTCTGGCTTATTGGTATTCTGATCTGTTTGATTGTTGTAGTACTTGTGAGTAGAGGTGTTTTCTAACTTTCTCATACAAAAAGATGGACTTATCAGCCGATAAGTCCATCTTTTTGTATGAACTCATTCTCCTTTTGTGCCTACATGAATGGCAACAATGCCGCCGCTCAAGCGGTAAAAACGTACATCCTGCCATCCTACCTCTTCCATTATGGCTTGTAGTGCAGGTGCCTTGGGAAAAGTGGTAAGCGAATTAGGGAGATAATTGTACTCCTCGAATGCTTTTCCAATCACTGTACCGAATAAAGGCGCAAGTTTATAAAAGTAAAAGTAGAAAAGAAAACCGAAGATTTTGCCAGGGGGGTGACTGATTTCAAGACAAACAACACGCCCACCAGGGCGCACGATGCGCAGCATCTCGCGAAATCCCTGGCGAATATCGGTTAAGTTACGAACGGTGAAGGCTGAGCAACACCCATCGACGCTATTGTCAGATAGGTCAATGTGTTCGGCATCGCCTACACGAAGTTCGATGCGGTCCTGTAGCCCTAATTTTTTCAGCTTTGTCTGCCCCAGGGCGAGCATTTCCGGCGTGATATCCATACCTATCATATGAGTTCCTGGGCCGGATGCGCGAATGACAGCGATGGAGAGGTCGCCTGTTCCTGCTCCAAGATCAAGGCCAGTCTCTCCGCTTCCCAGTGCAAGATAGCGTGCCGCTCGCTTACGCCAGTAGCCATCTAAGCCAAAGCTCATCAAGCGATTCATCGGGTCATAAATGCGTGCAATGCGCCCGAACAGGCGTTGCACATAAGAACGCTTGCCCCCCGTTGCCTGAAATTTTTCTTCTAATGATAATTTTGCGCTCATAACGGTATCCTGTGGTGTTCTTGTATAAGGCGTAGTAGACAGAAGGAGTATGTGCCCCTCTACTTTTTGCGCGATATAACAAATTCGATAAGTTCGTCCAGCACATCACGGTCTGGCGAAGCGGGGAAGTGATAGAGAGCTTCGCGTGCCCTATTTCCATAGGCGTGTGCATCGATTAACGCCCGCTTCACACCATAGCCATGTACGACCCAATCGACAACAGAGTGTATATCCTCTTCGTTCTTTCCTGTGTCATTGAGTAGCAGATGTACCTGTTGCTGATGCCCATTCTGAGGTTTTTCTTGCAAGGCATAGATCAATGGTAGCGTCACCATACCTTGCCGCAGGTCATTACCAGCGGGCTTTCCTATAGTCGATTGGTCCTCTGTATAATCAAGTACGTCGTCGATGATTTGGAAGGCGATGCCGAGGTTCATGCCGTAGTCGGAAAGCAATTGTATTTCTTCGTCTGAGGCATTGCTCACAATTGCTCCGCCCTTACTACAGGCTGCGATTAAGCATGCAGTCTTATGCTTGATCTTCTCATAGTATGTTTCTATTGTGAGATCGGCATAGCCAGCAGTCATCATTTCCATGATAGTACCTTCACAGACGGTCGCAACGGTCTCCGCGAAGAGTCGGTCGATACGGCTATCATTGAGGTCCGCGATCAAGCCAGAGGTTTTGGCGAAGTAGTAGTCGCCAAGCAGAATGGCGATTTTATCGCCCCAGAGGGAATTCACCGTTGGAAGTCCGCGCCTCGTTTTTGCCTCATCGACAATATCATCATGAATAAGGCTCGCAAGGTGAACCATCTCAAAGGCGACGCTCAACGGTACCAACTTCTCTAAATTGTACGTGTTCAATTTTCCGGCTAAAAGGGTGAGGGCAGTTCTGAGACGTTTTCCCGGCGAATCAATTGCATGCATGGAAGCAGAATTGAGGATATCGAGTCCAGAGGTTGCTCGGTCCTGAAAGACAACATCTACTGAATCGAGGTCCGGCTGGATACCTGCAAAGAGTCGGCTCAACGTGGCCGTAGTATTCATAGAAGACTCTCCGTTTCAATTTCTTCTGGCAAACAACCAGGAATGATTATGCATTCTTGCCTGGGAAGGAGCTATGCATCACGTCTCTCTAACAGTAATACATTGTACGTAGCAATCTCCCATACAGATTATAGCGTACCCCATCCATATTTGGGGAGGGTACACACTTTCTAGTACACAAGTGATATCGTGTGTCTCTCTCCTGTATGATGCTATTCAAGTTTACACGTTAGACGTTGCATCAACCTCAATCAGGTCTTCTTGCACATAGCCTGCACTGAAATCGAATTCATCCAGTACATCAAGAGCTGTACGATATTCATTCCAGGTCAGACGACGATTAAGTATAGGATCGTTGACGGCTTTCCACGCAGGGAAGTACTGATCCATCAAACTGATAGGTGTATCAGGACCTAGTTCTTCGGCGATCCAACGTAGCACCTCGCGTGTGCCAGAAACATCCTCTGGCATGACAAGGTGACGAATGAGCAGTCCGCGCCGCGCGATGCCATCTTCATCAAGCTGCAAAGGTCCAACTTGACGATACATTTCACGCAACGTCATCTGGTTATAATCGACGTACTTTGGCATTTTTGAAGTACGTAAAGCGTTTTTATTATCAGAATATTTTGCATCGGGCAGATAGATATCAACAACTCCATCCAACAGCTTCAATGTTTCTAAATTTTCATAACCCGCACAGTTATAAACAATGGGCAAGCGTAATCCCTTCCCACAGGCAACCACAAGGGCAGCCAGAATTTGTGGCACAAAATGTGTTGGCGTTACGAAGTCGAGATTATGACATTTTTTCTTTTGCAGGTACATCATCATATCAGCGAGACGCTCAGGTCCCACTCGATGTCCTAGACCGCCCTGACTCAGCGAGAAGTTCTGGCAGTAGGTGCAACGTGCTTGACAATAGCCAAAGAAGATGGTTCCCGCTCCATGTGTGCCGCTGATAGGCGGTTCTTCACGCCGATGAACGTTCCATGAAGCCACGATTGTCTCTGTACCAGAATGACAAACGCCGGTTTTGCCTGCGATACGGTTGCTGTGACAATTCTGGGGGCAGATGGTGCAGTTTCGCAAAATTTCCCAGGCGGTCGCCGCACGTTCCGCTAATTCGCCTGATTCATAGAGATTAAGATAGCTAGGGTAAAGCATGAGAAGTCACTCCAATGTCATCACAAAAAAGGGCACCCTTGTCCCTACTATATAACAATACCAAGTCCTATCATTTTATACGCATAAGCCGACTAAATGACTCGTATGCGACAGATAGAACTTGGTAGTAGGAGAGTACGTTTTAGCTCTGAGAAGGCCACTTGAAGCCACGCTGTGATGGTTTCAGGGCGGATGAACTCGTCGTCTTTTTGCTGCGAGTAACAGCACTAGCACTCCTGGCGCGTCGCTTTCGTGACGTTGCAGAGGGTGCCTCGTCAGGAGATGTCTCCTGCTGATCGGCTACGTCTTCAGTCGGCTCGTCTATCGTTGTGAGTACCTCTTGAGCAACAGGTGCGTCAACAACGTCGTTTTCTGGCTCTTCCTGAGAAGTCTGTCTGGTAGGCTCTTTCTCAGCTACAGAGTCTAGTAGGTTGTTGGTATCCTTCGACACATCTGTCCAGAACTGAGCATTTTTGCGCTGTGCGGGACGGGGGCCTTTTAGCACACGACCATCGGGTAGGCGTGTCACATGGCGCTCTGGTTGCACATCGTTGTCGTGGTCATCGAAGCGACGCGAGGAACGCTCATTGCCCTTGCTCTCAAAAGGCTTTCGTGAATGATCTTGTGTCGAGGAGCTACCTCTAAAAGGACGCTCGGCTGGACGCTCTGGCCTTGCGTCACGAGTACGGGAATTGTCACGCCGCTCAAAGTACTCGTAGTCTCCTTCAAATCGCTCTCCATCGGTATTTGGGCGACGATTAAAATCGCGCTCTGCTCCCCTTACGTTGTTCCTTTGCTCCCCTGGGCGGCTTTGCCAGCGTGGATGAGACTCTTCACGCTGTGGACGGCCTCTAAAAGAGTTGGGGCGGTCGTTACGCCGAAAATCATCGCGGAAGTCCCGATCTCGAAAATTCTGACGGTTCTCAGTACCTCTGCGATTATCGCCATAGGACGAATCCCGGCGGTTGTCATCATCTCTGCGATTCTCACTCCGAAAAGAGTCGCGTCGATCTGAGAAGCGTTGCTCTCCTCCACTGCGTCGCTCCTGTCCATAGGAAGAACGCGGCGCGTTGTCGTTGTAGGAACGATTGAAGTTTCTAGGGGAGTCTTGTGTATTCCGACTATTCCGATTATCGGAGTAGTTATCCTGGCGATTGGGATATGGACGGTTATTGCCATTGTTGCGTCCATATGGAGTCGAGTGCTGACTGTTAGAGGTATCGCGCCGGTCATTCGTGCGCTGTTGTTGTCCCTGATATCGGTTCTGTCCGCCACCAGTACGCGGACGATAATCGGCATGCTGCTGTTGTGCGCCGGACTCCCAGGCGCGGTCTACCGTTTCACGGTTTAAGCGAGGGCGAGCGGGACGCGGAGAGCGTTCGTCTCGACTACGATTGGGGGATGAATCACGAAACGACGGACGCGAATTGTCGCGTTTCGGCTTATTGAAATCTCTGGTCATAAATCCTTTCGCGGAAATCAAGCCGCATTTGGAGTATAGTGTAACTGTTATTAGGCTATACCGCTTCCTCCTAGCGCGTAATTGCCTACACCTTGCCTCTATCTCGACGCGCTTTCTGGCATTCGGAGTGATAGATGAGGGCACGTCTCCTGTAGTATACCACATGCCGTCATGAAGTGACTAATATTGGTACCTCACTGCGGCAATCCTGGTTCCCATTGATTCGTTAACTGAACGCCTATGGGGTTGCCCCGCCTATCCCTCCTGTGACAAAATATATACAACTCTTCCTGTATGTAGTACTTCTTATAGTCTCTACAGGGAACGCATTCTTGGTTGATTTTCTACTTCATCTATTGTGAGGAGCTATCAATATGACATCTCAGGGCTATATACGCTTTCCAAATATCTACCAGAACACTATAGTTTTTGTGTCAGAGGACGATCTCTGGCTTGCCTCAAGTGAAGGTGGTCGTGCTGAACGGTTGACGGCGGGCGTAAGTGAGGCTAGCTACCCATTCTTCTCACCCAACGGCGCATCTATCGCTTTTGTCGGGCGTGAAGAGGGACCAAGCGAGGTCTACGTTATGCCTACCTCTGGCGGTCCCGAACGACGCTTGACCTTTCAAGGGAGCAAGTGCCATGTGCTAGGTTGGTCTGCTAGTGGGGAAGAGATTCTTTACAGCAGTAACGCGGGTCAGTTCGCTGGTCGCTTCGATGTGATTTATGCCGTGAAGCCGACTGGTGGTCTGCCGCGAGAGCTTCCTTACGGCATGGCGAACGCGATCTCCTTTGGTCCGAATGGAGGCGTTGTGCTTGGGCGTAATGGTAACGAGATGGCGCACTGGAAACGCTATCGTGGTGGTACTGCTGGCTATCTCTGGTGTGATGCAAACGGCAGTGGTACATTTCAACGTTTGGATATGCTCAAAGGCAACGTCGTCAACCCTTGCTGGCTTGGTGAGCGTATCTACTTTCTCTCCGACCAGGATGGCATCGGTAACATCTACTCATGTACGCCGCAGGGTGAGGATGTTCGTCAACACACTACACAGCAAGATTTCTATGTGCGTCACCTCTCAAGCGATGGGCAACGCCTTGTTTATCAGGCGGGTGCCGAACTCTATCTGTTCGATCCGCGTACAGAGCAGACGCAACAACTAACTGTTTCAATGCCGAGTGTGCGTACACAGCGCAACCGCAAGTTTGTCTCCGCTAGCACCTATCTTGATACCTACGCGCTAAATCCTAAAGGCTATCAAGTGGCTGTCACTGCACGTGGTAAAGCCTTCACAATGGGCAACTGGGATGGACCGGTGCTACAACATGGTGAGCAGGACGGTGTGCGCTATCGTTTCCTGGAATGGCTGAACGATGGTAAACGCTGCGTCGCAGTCTGTGATGCTCCTGGGCGCGAAACGCTCGTAGTGTTCAATCCAGAAGAAGCGACTGAGCCAGAGCTACTCGACGACCTCGATATTGGGCGCGTCGTCGAGATGGTAGTGTCGCCCGTCGATGATGCCGTCGCGATTACCAATCATCGCAACGAATTGCTCGTGGTTGCCCTCGAAACGCATACGTTACAGCGCGTCGAGCGTAGCGATTTTAGCCGTATCAATGGAGTTGCATGGTCGCCCGATGGACGATGGCTTGCCTATGGTTTCCCAATCTCCTCGCAAAAAACGGCAATCAAGTTGTGCGACCTGGAAAGTGGTGGTACCTATCAAGCAACCGAACCCGTGCTAGTGGATAGCACGCCCTCTTTCGACCCTGAAGGCAAATATCTGTACTTCCTGGGTCATCGCATCTTCAATCCTGTGCATGACTCCTTGCAATTCGATCTGAGCTTTCCGCGTGGCATCAAGCCCTATGCAATTCTATTGCAGCGCGACCTGCGCTCTCCTTTCATCGCGGAACCAAAAGACCCCGATGATAAGGATAAGAAAGCGGAAGACGAGAGCGACGACAAGGTAGAGTCGAATGGAACTGCAACTACAGAGGACGAAGATGGCACGAAGGAAGAGAAAGGCGAGAAAGACAAAGAGGTTGTTGAGCCAACGGTGATCGACCTCGAAGGCATTACCGAGCGCGTCCTACCATTTCCTGTCAATGAGGGTCGCTACTATGGCGTGTACGGTATCAAGGGCAAGGTTCTCTTTCTTTCGTCGCCAATTGAGGGTGCGAACGACGACATCGAGGCTGAGGAGCACGGTCCGCGTGGCGTCGTCGATTGCTATACCTTCGACAAGTATAAGAGCGAGCGTATTCTCTCAGGTGTGAGTGGCTTAGAGCTTTCGCGTAACAACAAAACACTCATCTACCGTTCAGCGCGTCGGTTGCGTGTGGTGAAAGCTGGCGAGAAGCCCCCTAAGACGGAGAATGATAAGGAGACGGGGCGCGAGAGTGGCTGGCTCGATCTTGCGCGTATCAAAGTTTCTGTACAACCCGCTTCGGAGTGGAAACAGATGTTTGCCGAGGCATGGCGACTGCAACGTGAACAATTCTGGTCCGAAGACATGTCGGGCATAGATTGGGACGCTATCTACGCACAATACGCTCCTCTCATTGAGAAGGTCAGTTCACGAGCCGAGCTTTCCGACCTACTCTGGGAACTACAAGGTGAGCTTGGTACCTCACATGCGTATGAGATAGGAGGCGAATATCGCCGAGGTCCGCAGTATCGTCAGGGCTTCCTTGGCGTCGATTGGACCTACGATGCAGAACATGACCGCTATCGCATTGCGCGAATTGTGAAGGGTGATCCCTCTAGCGAAAAAGAGACCTCGCCCTTGACGACACCAGGGCTACAGGTCTCGGCTGGTGATGCGGTTCTGGCTATAAATGGTCAACGGGTTTCCGTGACCCGACATCCACAAGAATTGCTGGTGAGTCAGGCAGGTCAAGAAGTGCAGTTGACAATCGAAGAGGCCGAAACTGGCAAGCGGCGTAGCGTAACGGTTAAAGCTCTATCGGAGGAGCGCCCAACGCGATACCGCGAGTGGGTTGAGGCAAACCGTCATACCGTTCATGAGGTCTCGAAGGGGCTGGTTGGGTACATTCATATTCCCGACATGGTGAGTAATGGGTATGCGGAGTTTCACCGTAGCTACCTTGCCGAGTACGACTATCCTGCGTTACTGATCGACGTGCGTCAGAACGGTGGTGGCAATGTCTCCGGTCTGCTGTTGGAAAAACTTGCTCGCAAACGTCTCGGCTACGACTTCTCGCGTTGGGGACAGCCAGAGCCGTATCCCTCCGAGTCGCCACGTGGTCCAATGGTGGCACTTACCGACGAACATGCAGGTTCTGATGGTGACATCTTCAGTCACAGCTTCAAGCTGATGGGACTGGGACCACTGATTGGTAAGCGCACATGGGGTGGTGTCATCGGCATTTATCCGCGCCACAGGCTCGTCGATAACACCATGACAACGCAGCCAGAATTTTCCTTCTGGTTCAAAGACGTGGGCTGGAACGTCGAAAACTACGGCACCGACCCCGATATTGACGTGGATATCGCACCGCAGGATTACGCTAATCATACTGATCCACAACTAGACCGCGCCATAGCCGAAGCTCTACGTTTGGTCGAGGAACTTCCTTCCCTTGATCCAACTCCTGGTCAGCGTCCGCGTCTCGGTCGCCGCTAACGCATAGTAAAAAACTGGACTTGCATGAGTTTAATTTCATCAAACTCATGCAAGTCCAGTTTTTTATATTACTCATACGCAATTTTTGACCTTTCCAAGCGTACATACAAGAGAAATGGTGTCTGGAATTCTATGTAATGTGACAGAAATTTCAGAGTACTATGTATACTTATTATAGGAGTGTTTTTTTGGTAGAAAGGGAGGAGTATGGCTAAGCGTGTATTAGTAGTGGAGGACGAGGTAGCGGTTCAAGATGTGTTACGCTCCATCTTAGAGCTTGTACAGTGTGACGTAGAGGTAGCGGAGAATGGTATCGTCGCACTAGAAAAGTTGACTCAGGCGGCGGCGCGGGCAACAACTCCTCATCTCATTCTTCTCGATCTTCTCATGCCACATATGGATGGAGTCGCCTTTGTCCAGGAATTGCGTCGCCGTCAGCTTTGCTCAACCGTTCCTATTATCGTTATCAGCGGTGATGCTCAGGCACGTGAGCAGGTGCGAGACCTTGCTATGGATATTTTCATCGGTAAACCGTTTGGTATCAACGAAGTGCTTGATATTGTAAATGCTCTTGTTCCCGAACCATCGAGCATATAAATTCTTATTTTGGTGGACGACCACACCTGCCACACTTCATCCATCTTGATGCGGTGGTTTTTGGTAGGGACCGATTGATCGCGTCCTCGGTAGGGTTAGAGAGGGGTAAACGCGGTGACGACACAGGTGTATGGTGACGTTTACCCCAGCACTCCACCCCCAGGACGCGATCAATCGGTCCCTACCCACCAAAAAGTGATACCATAGAGTAACGAAAAGACGCACCTATTCAGTGTTGAGAAGGGAATATGGCATATGACGACTCTGGACTTATTTCGGCTCGATGGTAAAACTGCGATTGTGACAGGAGGTGGGCGCGGACTCGGCGAATATATGGCGAACGCGCTCTCCGATGTTGGTGCGAACATTGTGGTTTGTTCGCGTAAGCTTGAGGCTTGTGAGGGTGTGAAACAAGAGATAGAGGCGCGTGGTGGTAAGGCACTCGCCTTTGCCTGTGACATCACTAAGCCCGACGAGGTGGCGCATGTCGTTGAGGAGACGCAGAAGGCATTTGGCACGATTGATATTCTCGTCAACAATAGCGGCGCAACATGGGGCACTCCGCCCGAAGATATGCCGCTAGAGCAGTTCGAGCGTGTAGTCAATACCAATGTCAACGGCACCTTTATTGTGTCACAAGCGGTGGGCAAGACCATGATTGCAAGTGGCAAGGGGGGCACCATCGTCAATATTGCGTCTGTAGCTGGCCTTGTTGGTGGCAACCCGAAATATATTCAGGCCGTAGGCTACCATGCTAGTAAAGGCGCGGTTGTCAACATGACGCGCGACCTCGCCACTAGTTGGGCACAGTATGGCATTCGCGTCAATGCCATTGCCCCCGGTTGGTTCCCTACCAAGATGTCGCGCGGCCTCCTCAGCAAATACGAAGAGGCGATGGTCGCCGCTGTTCCGCTTCATCGCCTCGGTGAACCCAACGACATCAAAGGTGTGATTGTCTTTCTCGCTTCTCCTGCCTCTGCCTACGTCACAGGGCAAATTCTCGTCGTCGATGGCGGCTCCATCGCCTCATAATCGCGGGGATGCAAGGGGTGCAACCCCTTGACTGAGGTCTGGGGCTGTGCCCCAGTTTCCCATTTTCTTCCAATAAGCCGCCGTAGGCGGCGAGTAACACACGAAGATTGAGGTACTACCTAAGGGGAATGCAAATGAACAAAGTCTATCGTACCGAATTGACACCGCTCAGTTTTCTGGAGCGGAGCGCATTGATCTACCCTGAGAAGGTTGCGGTGGTACATGGCGAGCGACGCTATACCTATCGCCAATTCGCGGAGCGTGTATATCGCCTTGCATCTCGTTTAAGGGCGTTGGGATTGCAAAAACATGATCGTGTGGCCTTTCTCGCGCCAAACATACCTGCATTACTAGAGGCACACTATGGCGTTCCAGCAGCGGGTGGTGTTCTTGTCGCGGTCAATACGCGCTTGAATGCACGCGAGATAGAATTTATTCTACAGCATTCGGGGGCAAAATATCTCTTTGTCGATGCAGAACTCTATCCGCAACTTGAGCATATCGACCTCAAAGATATGCAGGTCGTGCGTATCGACGATAGCGGTTCAGCCGATGATCCATACGAAGCCTTTCTTGCCGCTGGCTCGCCCGAACCTGTAACAAGCTGGCTAGAGGATGAGGAAGAGACGATTTCGATCAACTATACCTCTGGTACAACAGGCAACCCTAAAGGTGTGATGTATACCTATCGCGGCACCTATTTGAACGCTCTTGCCGAGGTCATCGAAAGTGGTATCCGTAGTGATAGCGTGTACCTGTGGACGCTCCCTATGTTTCACTGCAACGGCTGGTGCTTTACATGGGCTGTGACCGCCGTCGGTGCGACGCATATCTGTTTACGTAAACTCGACCCTGTAGTCATCTGGGATACGCTTGAGCATGAGGGTGTGACGCACTATTGTGGTGCCCCCACCGTACAAATCCTGTTGGTCAATCATCCCAACGCTCATCGCCTCGACCATGAACTGATTGCCACCGTTGCGGGTGCGCCACCATCGCCTACGTTGCTGGGACAGATGAAAAAACTTAACATTCATCCTGTCCATGTCTATGGCCTCACCGAGACCTACGGCCCCTACTCCGTCAACGAGTGGCACGAAGAATGGGCGGTGTTGCCGGAGGATGAGCAGGCGCGACTACTGGCACGACAGGGACAGGGCAACGTCGTGGCTGACCGTTTGCGCGTCGTCGATGCTCATATGCAAGATGTGCCGCGCGACGGGCAGACGATGGGCGAGGTATTGATGCACGGCAACAATGTGGCAAAGGGCTACTACGCCAATACCAAGACTACTGAGGTCGCATTCGAGGGTGGATGGTTCCACTCTGGTGACATTGGCGTCATGCATCCCGATGGTTATGTCGAGCTACGAGACCGCGCCAAAGACGTGATTATCTCCGGTGGTGAAAACATCTCGACCATCGAGGTTGAGCAGACTATCGCGCAACATCCCGCCGTTATGGAATGCGCCGTTGTCGCCATTCCCGACGAACGCTGGGGTGAGCGACCCAAAGCCTTTGTTACCCTCAAACCAAATCAGAGCGTGACCGAGCAAGAAATTATCGCCTTCTGCCGTGAGCGGTTAGCACATTTCAAAAGTCCCGCCTCCGTCACCTTTGGCGACCTGCCTAAGACTTCGACGGGCAAAATTCAGAAGTACATACTGCGCGAAAAGGAATGGGCCGGGCGAGAGAAAAGAATCAATTGATGTCTCATCAACATTCATGTACAATTTCGTAGGGACCAGATTTATTGCGTCCGTTGCGCGATTTATCGCGCGAAATTCGTATAATTCATCTATAAACATGAGTGAAACGATCTCGCTCAATGAATTGAGCAACGGACGCGATAAATCTGGTCCCTACGAAATGAATTGCATACAGAAAGAAGAACGTATATATGTCCATAACAACCTTCAAAGCCTTCGTTGTCAATAAAACCGACGATACATTTACAGCAGGTATTCAAGAATTGGCGCAGACGAACTTGCCTGCTGGCGAGGTGCTGGTGCGTGTCGCCTATTCAAGCGTCAACTACAAGGATGGTCTTACTTCGATTCCCGACGGCAAGATTGTACGTAGCTATCCGTTCGTGCCGGGGATTGACCTCTCTGGTACCGTTGTCGAGTCGAGCGACCCACGTTATAAAGAGGGGGACGAGGTTATTGCTACGAGCTATGGCCTCGGTGTTTCGCACTATGGCGGCTTTAGCGAGTATGCGCGTATCAAGGCTGAATGGATCGTGCCACTGCCGCAAGGTTTGAGTTTGAAGGAGGCGATGGCACTTGGTACGGCTGGCTTTACCGCTGCCCTCTCCGTCCATCAATTGCAGAAGAATGGTCTTATACCGTCGAGCGGGCCAGTCTTGGTTACAGGTGCAACAGGCGGCGTTGGCAGTATCGCTATCAGCATTCTCAAGAAGCTCGGCTACACGCTTGCCGCCAGTACTGGTAAGGCCGAGGAACATGCATACCTTCAAAGCCTTGGTGTTGACGAAATTCTGAGCCGCGACGAGACCTCGGCGGAAAGCACGCGTCCATTGGAGAAAGAGCGGTGGGCGGGTGCCGTTGACGCCGTAGGTGGCTCGACTCTTGCCTATCTATTGCGCTCGACAAAGTACGGTGGCCCCGTTGCCTCGTGTGGCAACACGGGCGGTACCAACGTCAATACGAGTGTCTTCCCGTTCATTCTGCGAGCGGTCAACTTGCTCGGCATCGACTCCGTAAATTGTCCGATGGAACTGCGCCGCACGCTATGGCAACAGCTTGCAACCGAATATAAGTCCGAACATCTGCTTACGAGTATCGGCAAAGAAGTTCCATTAGAAGAACTTCCACAGGTCTTACCGGCTATTTTGCAAGGCGGAATACGGGGCCGTACCATTGTGCATATGCAGTGAGGCCGAATAATTATAAGACACTGGTATAAGACATATAAGACAAAGGTATATTAGTGGCGTACACAAACACTCTGTAGGTGGCACTCATGGTCTACGACCACGAGTGCCACCTACAGAGTGTTTGTGTACAGCGAGAACGCTAGGAGACTTCACAAAGCCACCTTGTCTATACTTTCCATCATGGAAGACTATGAATTGCGGAGATATCGCATCGGGAGCAGGAGACGTGATGGCTATGCTAAAAGAATTTAGGACAATCTATTACGATCAGCAGGGCTGGATTCGCTATGCCACATGGATAAGCATTGGTGGGACGGTGCTCCTCTTGCTCTGGACGGAGGGAGGATTTCCGCCAGCGGTGTGGCATGTTTTCGCACATGCTATACAGCAATTTCCGCACGGGTGGGCTGCTGGCAATGTGTCTGCCCTCTTCTCGCTGCTTGGGCTTGGCTTGCTCTCGCTGATGTGGTTGCTCTCATGGACAGTCGTGTTATGGGTGAGCCTGACGCTGCTCTGGCCTCACAAGCGGGATGCACGTCATATCGCGTGGCGCGAAGCTCGCTCCCTCGGCATTTATTCACACAAGCAAGCGTCGTATGAAGACACGTTTCAGGAGGACACGGTGAATATTCCAAAACTGCGTCTACCACATCGTAGCGAAACCGATTCATATCGTCCTACTCCTGTAACCGATGCTGAGCGTCCTGTGCGCTCCATTCCCGTCACGAAGCACACAACTCCGCGCTCCTTGCGCGAGATACGTGCCAGCAAAGAGCTAAGTCGTATTTCGCACAGTGAAGCACAATATGCAGCCACACAATCAGACCTGATTGCCGTCGGGCAGACCCAACAACGACGTTCCACAACGCCACTGCCATACCTTGGCTCTGCTCAGGTTGCGCCACATTCCGCATATGCATGGCAGCGCGAGCAGAAGAGTCGCATGATTGAGGAGATACCGACTACACCGGAGCGTCCTTCGCGTGCGGGTGCGGTTGGGACGCTTGTGCGCACGAAGACAAAATTAGAGGTTGGTGTGGGCTGGAATAGTGGTATTGCGCGTAAGCAACAACCGAACGAAGATAGCCTCGTGGTGTTACAGGGCACCTGCACCTATAATGATCGTCTTGTACCATTTGGCCTCTTCGTTGTCGCTGACGGTATGGGTGGGCACGATTTTGGGCAAGAGGCCAGCCGTATCGCCATTCAGAACATGATGCAGGTGATACTGCATGATATCGTTGCCAGCGATTCGCTCAACGATACCATCATCATCGACCTACTCGTCAATGCTGTAGAGCAGGCCAACACCGCAATCTGCAATCGTTGCCGCGAGTGGGGCAAGGATATGGGCACAACGCTCACTGCCGCCCTGATCGTCGATATCAAAGCCTACGTTGTCAACGTCGGCGATAGCCGTACCTATCTCTACGACGACGCCAACGGCCTCACGCAGATCACGCGTGACCACTCGCTGGTCGCAAACCTCGTCATGGCGGGCACCATCACGCCCGAAGAGGTCTACACGCACCCCGAACGCAACAAGGTCTATCGCAGCCTCGGTAACAAAGAGGGCGTCGAGGTCGATTGGTTTACGCGTGAGCTACGACGCGGCGATAGTCTCCTGCTCTGCTCCGACGGCCTATGGGAAATGGTGCGTGACCCCGACATCAGTCTTCTCCTCAGTAGTCGCCAGGAGCCAACGCAAATCAGCGAAATGCTCGTCCACGCCGCCCTGCGCAATGGCGGTGCCGACAACGTAAGCGTAATCGTTGTGCGAGTGGCATAACAAGGTAGTACACAGTCAAGCTACATGTGTCGGTTTTTCGTAGGGACC
>CAXUHG010000090.1:0-22135 GCA_964250805.1 uncultured Ktedonobacteraceae bacterium
CAATGCTTGGACGCCATTTTTTGTTCTGTCTATATTACCGTTCTTGATCGAGTTGCTGTATGCGGCGTCGGTTGCTACGACGAGCAATATCAGCGACGCGCAAGCGGGCGATTGCGCGTGAGAGCGCGCCCTGTAATGCCGCTCGATCCTCATTAGATTCGGCATTGGCGAGGCTCTCTTCGGCGCGGCGACGTGCCTCTTGAGCACTCGCCTCGTCGATCTCCTCGGCATGTTCCGCGGTGTCTGCAAGCACGATAACTCTGTTATCCGAGACTTCGAGGAAGCCGCCGGAAACAAAGATTGGCTCCTCCGCATCGTTCAGTTCGATACGCAATTCGCCCTCTTTCAACAGAGCCAGCATAGCGGCATGGCGTGGCAGAATGCCGAGCCGCCCTTCAGAGCCGGGGGCACTGACAAGCGTCGCCTCACCGCTATAGAGTTCGCGCTCGGCTGTTACAACCTCGACATGAAGTGTGTCGCGTGTTGCCATCGCTTACCCCTTATTCTGATTCTGATCTTCTTCGTACTTGCGCCTCACATCGTCGATGTTGCCAGCCATGAAGAAGAGGTCTTCACGCACATGATCCATCTTACCGTTAAGGATTTCCTGGAATCCGGCAATGGTTTCCTTCAACGGCACGTATCGGCCTTCCACACCAGTAAACGCCTCGGCTACAGTCATCGGCTGTGAGCAGAAACGCTGAATTTTACGGGCACGGGCGACGGTCAGTTTGTCGTCGTCGGAGAGTTCGTCAACACCCAGAATGGCAATGATATCTTGCAGGTCTTTGTAACGCTGTAAGACGCGCTGTACAGCACGAGCGGTGTTGTAATGCTCATCACCCACGATCTGTGGATCGAGAATACGGCTGCTTGACGCCAGAGGATCGACGGCGGGATAGATACCCTGTGACGCAATCGAACGCTCCAACACAATCGTCGAGTCTAGGTGCGCAAAGGTCGTAGCTGGTGCGGGGTCTGTGTAGTCGTCAGCGGGTACGTACACGGCTTGCATCGAGGTGATAGAGCCATTCTTGGTCGAGGTGATGCGCTCTTGCAAGTCGCCCATCTCCTCAGCCAGATTTGGCTGATACCCTACAGCGGAAGGCATACGTCCGAGCAGAGCTGACACCTCTGAACCTGCCTGGGTGAAGCGGAAAATGTTGTCGATAAAGAGCAACACGTCCTTGCCTTCTTCATCACGGAAGTATTCCGCCATCGTCAGGCCACTCAATGCTACGCGTAGGCGCGATCCGGGAGGCTCGTTCATCTGTCCGAACACCATAGCAAGGCGGTCGATAACGCCGGCCTCTTGCATCTCATGATACAGGTCGTTGCCCTCACGGGTGCGCTCTCCAACGCCTGCGAAGACGCTAAAGCCACCATGCGCCTTTGCGATGTTGTTGATAAGCTCTTGAATGATAACGGTCTTGCCTACGCCAGCACCACCGAAGGTGCCAACTTTACCACCGCGCTGGAAGGGGCAGATCAGGTCGATTACCTTGAGTCCGGTCTCGAATGGCTCGATGGTACCCGACTGGTCTTCCAATGAAGGTGGCTGGCGATGAATGGGCAGACGTGGCGCATCTGGGATATCGGGTTTGTTGTCAACGGGTTGACCGAGAACGTTGAAGATACGACCAAGTGTCTGTTCGCCAACAGGCACCGAGATTGACTTACCTGTATCGTAGGCGGCTATCCCGCGCTGTAGGCCGTCGGTTGGTCCCATTGCTACGCAACGTACCCAGTTATTGCCCAGCAGTTGCTCGACTTCAAGAGTCAAGTCCTGCTCGGCACCCTCGATACGTACAAGGATAGCGTTATAAATTTCAGGGAGTTGGTCGGGTGGAAACTCGATGTCTACAACGGCTCCCAGCACCTCGACGACAGTCCCTTTTGTCATTGTGCTTGTAGTCATTCTATTTTTTCCCTTTTATGCATCAGGGGGCTTGAGTCTTCCCTGATGCATGGGTAAGCATAAACGTATTACTGTGTTGAGCCAGCAACTACCTCAAGAATCTGGGTTGTGATTGCCGCCTGACGTGCTTTGTTGTACGTCAGAGTCAGGTCTTCAACCAGGTCTTGAGCACTATCGGTAGCGTTTTTCATTGCCACCATCTGAGCAGAGTAAAAACTGGCAATAGTTTCGAGCAGTGCCTGATACACCAGCACATCTACATAGCGAGGTAGCAATGCCTGGAAAAGTGTTCTAGCATCTGGCTCGTAGATGTAGTCTACGTTGTGCCGCTGCTCCTCTTGCTCTTCTCGTGAAGGAGGTGTGACCGGCAACAACTGTGTAGTAACGGGACGTTGCGTTACTGTGTTCACATATTGCGCGTAAACGAGATATACCGCGTCCACCTCACCCTTTAGAAAAGCATCAGTTGCAACCTGTGCAATTGCGCGTGCATCGGCAAGCGTTGGGCGATCACCATAGTTGGTGAACTCCGCGATCAATGGCAATTGTGAGCGTAAAATGAAGTCGCGCCCCTTGCGTCCAACTGCGATGTACTCAACCTTTGTACTTCCGCCATTATTGTTTGCGCTGTCGCGCTGTACTTCCTGCGACGACGTGATGACCTTACGATTGATATTGCTCGGCAAGGCACCAGAAAGGCCACGATCTGGCGACAGTATGATGAAACCGACGTTGTGAACGGGACGCTGCGTGAGCAGAGCCACGCCCTCGCCGATATCCTCGCCCGAAGCCTCTGCGAGACGCGACACAAGTTCACGAATCTGCTCAGCGAAGGGGCGTGCTTGTTGGACACGCTCCTGCGCTCTTCGCATCTTACTACTTGCCACCATCTGCATGGCTTTGGTGATCTGCGCGGTATTTTTGACGGAGCCGATACGCCGCCGAATATCTCGGAGTGATGGCATAAGGTACCTCCTAACTAACGCGCTTCGTTTGTTTCATTGACATTAGCACCCGTGTCGGGAGTACCCGCATTCGCCTCAGGTTGCGCATTACCAGCAGCCTTTTGCGCGGCTTCAGCTTGCTGCTGTGCGTTGTCGTCGCTGCTTGGTGCAGCGGTCTGCTTGTACTCATTGATAGCGGCGTCGAGATTCTTCAGCAAGTCGCCAGACATCTTATTTTTCTGCTTGACCGACTTCTCAATGATCTCATCCATGATTTCAGGATGGTTCGCCGACATATAGCGATGATAACCATCTTCCCATGCCGCAACCTTATCGAGAGCGACATCATCAAGAAAACCCTTCGTGGCGGCGTAGATGATGACGATTTGCTGCTCAACGGTCATTGGGCGATACTGTCCCTGCTTGAGAACCTCTGTCAGACGCTGACCTCGGTCGATACGGCTTTTTGTCGCTTTATCGAGGTCCGAGGAGAACTGTGCGAAAGCCGCAAGTTCACGGAACTGCGCAAGGTCCAGACGGAGCGTACCGCCAACCTGTTTCATGCCCGCGCTCTGTGCGCTTGTTCCCACACGCGAGACCGAGTTACCGACGTTAATAGCCGGACGAATACCAGAGTTGAACAGGTCCGTTTCCAGGAATATTTGTCCATCAGTAATCGAGATAACGTTGGTCGGGATATAGGCCGAGATGTCGTTCGCCTTTGTCTCAATGATTGGCAAAGCCGTCAATGAGCCACCGCCGTAATCCTTATTCAAACGGGCGGCGCGTTCCAGCAGGCGAGAGTGCAGGTAGAACACATCACCTGGGTAGGCTTCACGTCCAGGAGGGCGGCGAATGATCAGTGAAATGTTACGGTAGGCGTCGGCGTGCTTCGTGAGGTCATCATAAATGATGAGGGCGTCACGACCAGACTCCATGAACTCCTCGCCCATTGCACAGCCGGCATAGGGAGCGAGATACTTCAATGGTGCAGGATCAGCAGCACTACTAGCGACGATGATGGTGTACTCCATCGCACCATTCTGTTCTAGAATTGACTGTGTACGTGCGATAGTCGAGTTTTTCTGACCAATCGCAACATAGATACAGAACAGATTCTGACCCTTCTGATTCAAAATGGTATCAATAGCGATGGCAGTCTTACCCGTCTGGCGGTCGCCAATGATTAGCTCGCGCTGACCACGACCAATCGGTACCATACTGTCGATTGCCTTGATACCTGTCTGTACAGGAGTGTTCACGCTCTGACGTGTGATAACGCCAGGGGCGACGCGCTCGACTGGACGGAACTTATCGGTATTGATTGGACCTTTGTCGTCGATTGGCTCACCCAAAGGATTGACGACGCGCCCTAGCAGGGCATCACCGACAGGTACCTGCACGATACGTCCGGTGGTGCGTACCTCGTCATCTTCACGCACCTGTGTAAAGTCACCCATGATAGGGCAACTGACCGTCTCTTCTTCAAGGTTGAAGGCCAAACCTGATAACCCACTACGGGGAAATTCTACCAACTCAAGATACTTCACATCCTGCAGGCCATAGACACGAGCTACACCGTCCTGAACCGAGATAACAGTTCCGACGCTTGCCGTAGAAGTTTCGCTTGTGCCAAAGCCTACAATGTTTTTCTCTATGATGGCACTGATTTCATCAGCCCAAGATGCCATCTCTCTCCTCCTTACATGGAGCAATGCAATTTATATTGTACGTAGTTACTATAAGAGACGCCTACGAATTATCTGGATGTGGAACAGGATTATAATTACCGATGTCATTATCACCTGTTCCATCGGTCGAATTCATATCTACAGAGCCAATTTCGCGCACCGTCTCGTCAAGCTCCTCTTTTGAGAAGAAGTCTGTGTGCGAGTTTGCGACGCCGCTCAACATCTGCTGTTGTAACACGCTCAGGCGATAGCGTACACTGCCGTCGATGACCTCATCACCAACACGAGCAACCACGCCACCCAGGATAGCCGGATCAATATGTTCGCGTACAATGATTGTTTTTCCTGTACGTTGTTCCAACGCTCGCTGAATGACATCGCTCTGTACCGCATCTATCTTCGCCGCCGTTGTTACATCCGCAACAGCCTCGTTTCGATAGTCGCGCACCAGTTGCTCCAGTTCTTTAGCGATATTAGGAGCGTATTCTACAAGTTCGCGTTGAACAAGTAGGAGCGCGAAGTTGAGCGATGTCGGTAGCACTCTTGGTTGTAGTGCGTCGCGCAATGCCTTCTCTTTGCGTTGAGCAGGAACTTTGGGTTCACGCATAAGAAACGATATCTTGCGGTTGGAAAAGAGGTCTGCGATTCCTTGCACATCTGCCAGAGTACGATTCAGCGTATCCTGTCTGCGAGCAAGATCGAAGACGGCTGCTGCATAGCGGCGTGCAACCGCTCCCTTTAACATTACTGTGCCCTCGAATTATTGTCGTTCGCCGTGACAAACTCTTGTACCAAGCGGCGATTGTCGTTGCTATCAACCGACCTGCCAATGACGCGCTCTGATGCATCAATCGAGAGATTGACCACTAAGCGACTGAGTTCGTTACGCGCTCGGCTAGCCTCTTGCTGAATGCGTGCGGCCTGTTGCTCGCCAATCTGGTGTGCCCTTGCATGAGCATCCTCGACAATGCGATCAGCTTCCTGCTGTGCCGTCTTCTGGGCACGCTCGACAATTGTCTGTGCCTCGCGCCTTGCATCAGTCAGAATGCGATCAGATTGTCCTTTAGCATCAGCGAGTTCGCGTTTAGCTTTCTCAGCATTTTCGACCCCCTCGCGGATCGTCGCCTCGCGCCTTTCGAGCGTGCGAAGTACGAGCGGGAAGGCATAGCGCCAAAGAATGAAGAAGACAATACCGAACGTGACAAGCTGCGAGAGGAAAGCAAGGGCATTGATACCCAGCCCAGTCGAAATAGCACCGGGGCCGGAGTCAGCAAAAACAAATGTATGTATTCCCAGTTGCATGGTATGCTTCCTTTCGTCAGAATAATACTGTACCAGTATCTGTAAAGTGGAGACGCAGCATACCATGCTACGTCTCTCATTCTTAGAACAGGAACAAGATTATCCGAGGAATTGGATCAACAGTGCCATAACCAATGCATAAATAGCGATAGCTTCGGCGAACGCCAGACCGAGAATCATGTTCGTCTGTACGAGTGGAGCAGCTTCTGGATTACGCCCGATTGCGCTCATAGCTTGAGCGGCAGCGATACCAATACCAATGCCAGGTCCGATGGCTCCGAGTCCGATAGCTAAGGCAACTGCGACTGGTTTAAGATTCATGATGAAATCCTCCTTTAAGGATAAAAACAAGTTAATAATTGTAGTTATATATGCAATCGCGGCAGAATATTGCCGCAAGTAGCAATTACAGTAACGAATACATAGTTAGCTTGTCACGCAAGCGTAACTAATGTGTAGCTGTAGTAGCAATCTCTCTCTGCCCATGCTGCGTATCAGCCGTTCCCTGCTCCTCTTCATGACCATGTTCCTCGTGGCTAACGCTGGTGATCTGTAAGAAGATTAGAGTCAGGAGCGCGAAGATCAGAGCCTGTACCGCCGCGACGAATATCTCGAACGGTACGAAGATGAGATCGGCAACAACTGGCAGGAGAAAGGCAAAGACCGCGAGAACCGCGCTACCTGCGAAGACGTTTCCGAAGAGACGGAAGGCCAGCGAGATGACGCGTGTGAACTCACCGACAAGTTCGAGGATACCTACGAAGAAATCAATAGGTCCTCTGAAATTGAAGTATTTGCTGAGATGCTGTCTTGGTCCAAGTGTAGCGAAGCCGAACACCTGCGCCGTCACAATCGCAATCAACGCCATAGCGAGGTTGAGATTGAGGTCGGTTGTCGCGGGACGAATCCAGGGAATAATTGCATTCGAGATGTTGCCGAACAACAAAAATCCCAGCACTGGCTGAGCATGGTTTGGAATTGCGGCAATAGCTTTGGCATTAATCTGTCCAATAGTATCCAC
The DNA here is from genome assembly GCA_964250805.1 of uncultured Ktedonobacteraceae bacterium. Taxonomy (GTDB): domain Bacteria; phylum Chloroflexota; class Ktedonobacteria; order Ktedonobacterales; family Ktedonobacteraceae; genus JBBQVS01. The sequence goes on from CAXUHG010000090.1 coordinate 6,877, forward strand.
ACCCGGAAGCACGTCGATCAAGTTCGCCACAAGAATGAAAAAAAAGAACGACGCCACGAGAGGGAAGAACTTTCTAGCACGGCTTCTATCGCCGCCGACAACACCGTTGATGAGGTCAAGCAGAAATACTACGAGAGCCTCGATAGCGTTCTGCATGCCTGTTGGGATAAGTTCCTGCTTCCTCGTGCCCAGCACAAAAAACAGTATCAAAATGATACCGGCAAGAACGCTACCGAGCAATGTATTGGTGACTTGGAAGCCAAATATTGGAAAGATTGCATCCGGTGCGATTGAGATATTAGGAAGTTTCCAGAGTTGCACGCGGCATCCTCCTTGAGTACCGGCCTGCACTGGACCTGATCGTTGTTAGAGAGATTTTCCGTTCATCGTTAGTCTATTTCCAGTTACTTCATAGCGCGTGTAAATAAACGGTACGCTCCATATATGCCCGCAATCAGGCCAAGCAGTAGCCCGAACAATAATATAAAATGGTTGGTATGTAATATGCCATCGAGATAGTTGCCTAAGATGACACCTAGAACGATTGGAATGGCAATGGTGAAGCCAAGCTGCCCCATCAGTGCCAACGGTGCCCAAACAGTGGGATTCGGTTTCTTTTCCATGTGAGTAACCCCACCTGTCTTATCTCTTCTCTCTTCATTATACCTATAGGATTATAGCACAGGGAACGAATCGAATGCAATATTGATGTTTGTATGTCAAGTGTTTACAAGACAGCAGCATGCTGCTGTCTTGTAAACACTTGACATATTCTTTCCAATAGTATATGTTCCATATATATGCATGACATATATAGGTTGTTAGAGGAAATAGATGGGCAAGGAAAACAAAAGTCGGTTCGCCATTCTTGGCATGTTGAGTCTGGCACCGATGTCGGGCTACGATTTACGTAAGGCCATTGAGTATAGCGTGGGGCATTTCTGGAATGAGAGCTATCCCCAGATTTATCCTATGCTCAAACAGTTGACTGAGGAGGGGCTAGCGACTAGTTCCGTTACTAATCAGCAGGGTAAGCCCGACCGCTATACCTATACACTCACTGCTAAGGGCTGGGAAGAACTGGAAGAGTGGTTGAGCGAGCCGTTCGAGTATCAAGTGCAACGCAACGAACTCTTATTGAAATTGTTCTTTGGTAGCTATGCTCCCATTGCGGTGAGCATAGAACATGTACAACGGCACCGCGTCATGCAGGAGCATATGTTACAGGTATATCAACAAACGGAGGAAGAGATTCAAGCCAAACGAGCTGAACATCCGCATCTTCCCTACTGGTTATTGACGTTAAGTTTTGGCAAACGCGTCACGCAAGCCATGCTCGCTTGGTGTGACGAGGCAATCGAGACGTTGGAGCGAATGAAGGAACATGACGAACAAAAGCAAATTGGAAATAAGATGTAGGAGGATTTATGTCCACCCAGAACACAGCGACCCGTTCCGCGTTGCGCGGACTACTCATAAGCCTTGTAATCAATGTTGGTATACCGCTACTTGTCATTCGCATATTGACGCAATATGAACATACAACAGAGTTGACTGCACTCAGCGTGGCGGCTGTTGTTCCCTTGTTAAGCACTATCGTAGAATTGGTCTGGCATCGGCGTTTGGATATTATCGCTATTTTCTACCTGTTAGGTACGCTCACAAGTATTGTGGCGATTTTTCTTGGTGGAGATGCTCGTTTGCTCATCATTCGTGAGTCGTTCTTCACGGGTGCGTTAGGACTAGTCTGTCTGCTCTCGCTGCTCATGCCACGCCCACTCATGTTTTATGTAGGAAGACAGATGCTAGCTGGCAACGATGCCACCAAACTAGCGAACTTTAACGCAGGCTGGCAGCAACCCTACGGACGTTTCGTACATCGTCTAATTACCACCGTCTGGGGCGTGGCCTATGTTTGCGAGTTTATTGTGCGCGTCATTCTCGCATACACGCTTCCTCCAACGGTGGCATTCGCAACAGGTAGTACACTTCTCATTGTCGTCACGGCAGGTGCGTTTATCTGGACGTTTGCGTATATTCGTCATTCACGACAACACTTCGTTCAGATAGAACAGGCAAATGCAAACAGGGAGACCTCGAGGGTTTCCCCTACATCTAAATCTTTCAACGTGTAGGGGAGACTCTCGCGGTCTCCTGTTTCTTGGCTCTATAGGATAATGAAAAGAAATTTCCCCGCGACGCATTCTTTCACGCTTGGCTATACCTCGTTGGATGAAGAGATTACGCTGGACAGCTTGCCCGTAGAGGGCACGATAGCGACGTTGCTTTCATCGTGAATGGTTTCCATCGGTTAAATGATTCTACGTTCGCGTGCGACGTTGGCAGCATGAGTACGATTTTCAGCATGGAGCTTGCCGAGGATATTGGAGACATGGTTCTTCACGGTACCCTCGGCAAGCACCAGTTTGTCGGCGATTTCGCGGTTGCTAGCACCCGCCGCCAGCAGTTTCAGCACCTCAACCTCGCGGCTACTCAGCTCTTCGCTCTGCACAATCTGACCAATTGGAGGCGTAGCAAGCGATGGCTTCTGTTCCATCGTTGTCGAGTTTTTCCCCTTGCGCCCGAACTCGATGAGCAGTTTGCTCGCCATCTTAGGTTGGATGAAGGGTTCGCCCGTATGCACCTTGCGAATGGTTGCAGCAAGCTCATCGGCAGGCACGTCTTTGAGCAGATAGCCCATCGCGCCAGCCTTCACAGCCTCGAACACATAGTCGTCATACTCGAACGTCGTTAGCATTACGATATGTGCATCAGGATATTGCCCTGTAATAATAGCGGTGGCATCGACGCCATTCTTACGCGGCATCTGAATATCCATCAACACAACATCCGGTCCCAAACCACGTTGCCGCAAATTGATGTATTGTCTAACGGCATCCTCACCATCGACTGCCTCGCCGATGACCTCGAAGCCATCCTCAAGTTCCAGCACAGTGTGCAGCCCTTGCCGCATCAACGTCTGATCCTCACACAACAAAATACGAATGGTATCGGGCATAAACAAACCTCTTTAGAATGATTGACATATATAAGCGTTCTGATTATATCATTACGCCTCCTATTGAGCCATTAGCCCTTGTTGCCATGCGAAGGCGGCGGCCTGAGTGCGGTCCGTAATGTGCAACTTACTCAAAATATTGCTTACATACCCCTTTACGGTCTTTTCGCTCAAGACAAGCTTTTCAGCAATGGTAGCGTTTGACTCGCCTACCGCGATGAGGCGTAGCACATCGAGTTCGCGTTCGGTGAGGTCTACGAAGGCGGTGGGAACAGCAGGCTTAGACTCGCGTACCTCCTGAACGAGACGCGAGGCAACTCTCGGATGCAGTACCGATTCGCCTCGTGCCGCCTTCCTGACTGCCTCAATGAGTTCGTTTGGATGAATATCTTTCAATGTATAGGAGATAGCACCTGCGCGTAGGGCTGAAAAGATATGCTCATCCTCATAATACGAGCTGAGTACGATCACTTGCGAGCGTGGACTCACTTGCTTGACGCGGCGCGTCGCCTCGACGCCATTCATGTCAGACATCAGCAGGTCCATCAGGACGACATCAGGAAGGTACTTCTGAGCAAGCTGAACCGCTTGTGTGCCCGATTCGGCCTCGTCGATGACAGTGAGGTCTGTCTGCGCCTCAAGGAAGGCGCGTACTCCCTGTCGCACAACACTATGGTCATCCACGATGAGAATGCGAATCCGCCGTATCGGTTGCGTCATTCTATTCCCTCTTTGCCGGGAAGAAGAGGGACAGCGACTTGTGCATCTCTATGACTTTCTTTCCCGTTCGGGGAAGGACAAGATGCAACTATTCGTGTTCCTTCGCCATCCTTACTCTCTATGCAGAGCGTTCCTCCAAACGCCTCAATACGTTCGTGCATTGACTGCAAGCCGATACCATTTTTCAGCGCGAGCGTTGAGTCGTTCGGGTCGAAGCCACAGCCGTTGTCCTCAAGCACGAGCGTTACCGAGTCTTGCGTACATGAGAGGTCGAGGGTCACAGCGGAAGCATGACTATGCCGCGCAATATTCGAGAGTGCCTCTTGCGTAATACGAAGCAATGCCTCTTCCATGAGATATGGTAAGGCGCAAGCGTCAACGCGTTGCCGAACGGGAATCTGTTGCTGCCGACTCCACGTCATCACATACTCCTGTAGAGCTGGAGCAAGCCCTTTTTCATGTAGGACGGATGGGCGCGACGAGGAAATAAGGGTCGCTAACTCCTGTTGCACCTGGTATGCTAACGCCTCAGAATTCTGGAGGTGGGTACGCGCCGCCTCTGGTTGCGTATCTATTAAGGTACGTGTTGTGCTTATCTGCATGGTGAGCGCGAATGCTTGTTGTTTCACGCCATCATGCAGATCGCGGAGAAGGCGTGTACGCTCGGCAAGACGTGTATTCTGCTCAGTGAGCACCTGTCGCTGCTCCAGGCTTTCCACCAGTTGTTCCGCTAAGAGGTTGAACTGTTGCTCTAACAATCCCATCTCATCCTCACTAGTGACCTGAACACGCTGTTCGTAGTGCCCTGATGCTAAGTGCGTGGTAGCATCGACCAGACGTTGCATGCGACCGATAATTCCATGTGTGGTAATGAGACTGAACACAGCACCTATAGGTATGGTAAGAAGCAGTATGATGATAGCGACAGGAAGAAAACCTCCTACGAAATTCGGAAAGAAGGCACTGATGGAGATTTCGGAGAGGTGTCGTACATAGACCTCCCCGAAAAACATCACGTATGCACACAGTATCTCTAATAGCAGCACTACTGCGACAAACACGCTTACTTGCGAAAGCATCATGCGTATTCGTAGCGTTGACTTCCATCGAGTCATCATAGTTCAACCCCCTTCGTGAAACACGCCTCACCTCATCTTATCATACGCCCTTCAATCTAAGGTGTTTGATGCTGATAGAGGATTACTTTCTCAAGAACCTATTTTTGAGGCGAGCCAAGAACAAAAATGTCCCCGTAATTCCATGTGGCCCGTATGGTTCGTATGCCTGCATCCTCGTGATGCGCCCGTCCGCCGCGTCGAAGATGAATACTTGCGGGAAGTTGAGCTTCATCCCTTGTTTCACGATATGGTGTGTTGCCGTCTCTACTGCCGCGCCTTGCCCGTTCTCGGACTCGTAATAGTTCACGATGGTGTAGCCAAAGGAACGCATTCCAGCCATCGCCCCTCGCAAACCTTCCATGATGGCAGCTTTCCCCTGCATCCGCTGCGTCGGAAAGTGGGGGTCGATGACGATTGCGTCCTCGGCAAAGACGCTCATCATCGCATCCAAATCCTTGGCCTCAACAGTGGCAAATATGTGTGTGATGAGATTATGTAAAGCTGTGTCTATATGTGCCATTGCTATTATCTCCTTCATGTTCTAATGTAATTGAGTAACAGTAGGGACCGATGATGCTGTTTAAAAATTAAAGATGGTAACAAAATGTAGGGGAGACCCTTGCGGTCTCCCTGCCTGATGCGCCAAGCATCGTTACCAGATGTAAAATTTAAAGAGCATTATCGCGTCCTGTAAGTGTCTCGATTGCCAACAAGGACGCGATAAATCGGTCCCTACCTAAAAGGTCAGCTTGAGTGCTGTGGCTGTTAAAAAGAACGCAAACGCTGCGACCGCCGCCCAGGTACCAACGACATGGAACCGCTCCGCATGGTTGACTTGCGCTTTCCAGTCCTCTGGGGGCGCGCTGGACTGCCAGGTGAGCGTGTCACTGTTGATAGAGACGGTGCCGACGACCCTCGTCAATATCCAAGTGAGTATAGCAAGCACTCCCATGCCTCGGAACCAAAAGCCCGGATCGAACCCATCGAGAACCATAACGGCAAGCCCTGACACTGCCGTCGGCACAAAGAAGGCAGGCACCAGCACACGTAGCCTCAGCACCAGTGCTTGACGGAGCTGAAGCTGCGACTGATCGTCCAGAACCTGACTGGGCGTATGAAAACCGTAGTGGATTACGAACTCTACGCCAGCCAGAGTACCGGCGAAGAACAAGTTAACAAAGTCGAGGATGGTGGAAGTATTCATGTTTCTTTCCCTTACATTTGAATAATCAAACTGTTGTCGATGGGAAAAGTATACCTGTCGTCGGAGATGTTTGTGATGCATCCAGAGACGGGTATAGTAGGGACTTGAGAAGGTTTTTTTACAAGGCTTGCCATGTAGCCATGATTCGGATAGACTGAGAGACAACGCATAACTGTAAGGAGAGACTACGTGACCGAGAGTTTGAATGTTATAAGTACATTTCAGTTTTCGCCAGCATCGTTGGAGACGTTGCGCGAGGCTGCCGACGCCGATGTCCAGTGTATTACAAACGACGATGAGTTTCTAACGAAGTTGCAGGAGGCTGATGTACTCTGCTCCTACTGGGTGCCTGAAAATTGGCGGACCCTCACGAAGCGGCTGCGCTGGTTACAGTGTTCGGGGGCGGGTGTTGATAGTTTGTTACCAACGGGCATTCTGAATGCGGACAGTGGAATCACTGTGACTACGGCAGTTGGCATCAATACAACTCCTATTGGTGAGTATGTGCTGGGCAGCATGTTGATGTTCAACCGTACATGGCCTGAGATGGTGCATCTACAGGATCGCCATATCTGGCCTCGCAGTATCAACTGGTACAAGTTGGGAAGACGCGAACTAGCAGGTCAGACACTTGGCATTATTGGCCTTGGCAGTATTGGGCGGCGCGTGGCGCAACTGGGACGCGCGTTCGGCATGAATATTCTCGCAACCCGTCGCACAGTGCAGGCGGGAGTGCAGGACCCGGATGTCGATTTCCTGTACGAGACGAGGCAGTTACACGAAATGCTAGGCAAGAGCGACTATGTGCTTATCTCGGTCCCCCTTACACAGGAGACAGACCATTTAATTGGTGAGGCCGAACTACAAGCGATGCGACCCAACACCTATCTTGTGAATGTGGCTCGTGGTCGTGTGATAGACGAACAAGCACTTATTCGCGCCCTGAGAGAAGGCTGGATCGCAGGGGCAGGACTCGATGTGACCGAAGAGGAGCCGCTACCCTCCGATAGCCCACTCTATACTATGCCCAACGTGATTCTAACACCGCATGTTTCTGGCGTTAGCGTCAACTACGATGTCCGACTGACCGAACTCTTCGCCGACAATCTGCGCCGCTTCCGCGCAGGGCAAGAGCTACGCAACCTGTACGAGCCTGAACGAGGATATTAAAAACAAATTATACAATTCATATTTTTGGCGAAGAATCTTCGCCAAAAATATGAATTGTATAATTTGTTTGTATACATCCACAGAAAACGAATAGAATAGAGGGTAGCATTTGTTTTTCTTATAAGGAAGATAGAACAAGGGAGGAACGATATGAGTCGAGAATTTGGTGTCGCCGATGTGCTAGGAGCCGAATCCGTCGGGCAGCCGGGGCAGCGCCGCTTTCGCATTTTTGTACAGGTACAACGCAATTCCGCTGTGATGTGGTTGGAGAAAGAGCAACTCAACAGCCTCTCACTCGCGCTTGACAGCTTTCTGGCACAGATCACCGAGGGGAAGGTTTTACGTACAGAGGCGCAGAGTGGGAGCCGTCCGATAGCGTCGGGTATGCCAGCAGATTTTCCCACGAATCCTACTTACGAATTTCAAGTGGGACAGATACAGATCAACTACGATCAGCGTTCAATGGAGTTTCTTTTGAATGCCACGCCGCTACAAATCGTCATGGAGCGCGACGAGCCACAGGTGCTTATGGACGAAGAACATACCATCTCGTTTCAGTTCACGCAGCGTCAGGCACAACATCTCTCCAGTACAATTGCACAGGTAGTGGTATCTGGTCGCCCTGTATGTCCCCTCTGCCATGCACCTCTTGATGGAGGACCACACGCATGCATACGCCAGAACGGACACCTCGAAATCATGCAGGTGGGAGAGGCCGAAGAAGACGAGTAGGGGTCAAATTCATTACGCCCTCATCCCAATCAATCCCAGCACCATCCATTGATTCTGTTCCTCAATCCTTGCAAACACTGTGTACGGGGACGAGGGTGTAATGAATTTGACCCCTACAGAGGTTTTGGGTATATGACAATGTACGCCAGCGAAAAGTGAGTGTTACGCGTAGAGATCGTGATAAATCAGGCACCTACTCGATGCAGATGTACTTATTAGCCTTTTGAAGATAGGTCTCTTCGTTGGCTTCGATCATCAGTTTGTGCAACACAACAACGTCGGCATCGGGTAGATATTCGACTGGCTGGAGGCACAATCGCATGATCGCTCGCCCGTTTTCTACAACCTGGACGTAGCCGTTGACTCGTGGAACGCGATAGACGCGTAGGGGCTTCGTGGGGCTGGGTATTTCGAGATATCCACGCCAGAGAAGCTGTCGTAGTTGTTCAGGCGTCAAGAGGTCGCGCAATAGGTCAACGGCTCTGCGTTCAGCGCGGGACCATCCCTTGAGATATGGCTGAAAGATCAGCCATAACATAGGAGAGATGGCGAGAGCGATAACGATCCACCCCAGGGCAGTAAGCACCTGAGAGAGCAGATTCATCCCCCAACGACTCGCGGAACCATCACAATCTGTTCAGCAGTGGCGTCGAACTGTTCGATACGCTCAACTGGCTTGCCTGGGACGACGCGGAAAGCAGTCGCACCTTTCGCACGCTCCTGTGCGAAAATACGTTCGGCCTCACGGACAGCGGCTACAGCTTCGGAATCGCCTGTTAAAGCTTTCTGTCCATCCCAACTGAGACGATCATCGCCGCGTCGTGACATTATACGTAACATTCCCACAGCCGTTCTGCCTTTCTTTTTGTACTCAAACATACTCGATTGCGGTGAAAACATCCGCACACCGCATGGAGATCCGCCCCATGTGTGGCCCTAGCCGGGCAAGGAACCTCAATTCAAAAGTTCCAAAACCTGAGATGAATGCTCAGGGAGCCGCTTTACGCAACATATAACCATTCCGCTCTACATGGATTGCGGCTGTGGCATCAGCCGACTGCTACGACGTTCGCTACACGCCGAAGTGTGAACAGCGCACACCTTCGCGCACCTTTGAGTGCTAGAGTCCAGGCTTTTTGCCGCTGAGGGCAATTTATGCAACCTGTCGTATTACAATTGTACGTTGAAGATTGCCATTAGTCAATGGGTAGGAGTACCAACTCCTATTCTTAATCGCATGTGTAAGCAAACCTTAATATTTTGTACGGATCGATGTATCGGGTCCATAAGTGTAATTATGCAAATGAAGGAGATACGATGGTTGGTAGGGACCGATTTATCACGTCCTCGTTGCCTTCTATTTCGTTTCTCATTATTGGTTACGTCTACAATCCCCACCAATATGGTGATTGCCCACAGGACGTGATAAATCGGTCCCTACCCACTTACATGTAGCTGGGTGCCGCATTCAGCACAGAAGCGAGCGGTGTTTTCGACAGGTGCAGCACATTTGGGGCAGAAGAGATCGGGCAGTGGAAGTTTGGTACCACAGTCCTGACAGAACTTCCCAGGAGGTCCCATGCGGCGGCAGGTAGGACATGCTACTGATTGTGGATAGCCAGGAGTGCTAAAACCTGCTATGGCGGCTGGTGTGAGCGGTTGGGCTAGCGGTGGCGACGTATTCCCCTGTGGGAGTTGGGGTACTTGTTGCACGAGATCAGGCGTTACGGCGGAGGGAATGGCACTAACGTTGAATTGTGGGGCGGAATAGTTTTGCGCGATCTGTTGACGCTGGGCGTTCAGGCTGAGTTCATGTTGTGCCTGCGTGCCGTCGGCTTTCAGATCGGGTACACAGCCTGTACAGAGATTGAGTTGATTATTGAAACAGCGCATGCAGACAGTTCGATGACATCGGGGGCAGAGGTGAAATTGCGATTGTACCTCTGCCCAGGAACGTTGTAGTGCCTCGGCCTGTTCGGTATGCCATTGCGTACCGTAGATTTTTTCTCCTGCTTCGGCTGCACGGCCCCAGAAGCCTCCGAGTAGGCCAACACCTATATCCATTACATTCGTCGCGGTTGTGACGTTTGAGCGAATCGGACGAGTATCAACCTGCCAGTTGCATTGGTGGCATGTAAAACGAAATGCGAAATAGCCCTGCGATTGATTGCTCATATCCGTATAAATCGCGGGTACGACATAGTTCTGCGTCATAAAGTCACCTCAGAAAAATTAGGAGTAACACATCATTTTTTCGCCGTCACAAACACAGCTCCCGCGACGGCGGGACCGCTATAAGTTGCAATCACAGCTCCAACTTTGTAGTGTTGTATTTCGCCAGAGTAGACTGGCGCGAGAACGTCCGCGAGCTGCTGGGCGACGGTTTCGTCGGAGGCAACGACGTTGGTATGTTCGAGGGGACCGGCCTCGGCGACGAGTTGGCTAATGCGAGCGTAGGCTTTGGCGCGAGTACGGGGACGCTCGATGGGTACAACGGTGCCCTCCTTGAAGGAGAGAATGGGCTTGATACTGAGGATGTTGCCAACGAGTGCCGAGGCTCCTCCGATACGTCCACCTTTGCTGAGATATTCCAGCGTGTCTAGCGCGAACAGGATACGTGTTCGCTCAAGACGGTCAACGGCATGCTCTTTAATCGTCTCTAACGATGCTCCCTGCCTCGCCTCCTGCCCCGCTTGCATAGCGGTGTAACCAATACCCATGCTGACGCTGTAGGAGTCAATCAATTCAATCGGCACTCGCTGATAGTCTTCGGTTAGCGTATCTCGTGCCGTTACCGCCGATTGATAGGTGCCACTCAGCTTCGAGGAGAGCAAAATGGCGACGATACCGTCGGCACCCTCGTCGATGAGGCGCATAAACGCCTCTTGAAACGCTCCTGGTGGGGGCTGCGACGTTTTCGGCAACGTCTTACTCGCCTGTAGTTTCTGGAAAAAGGTCTCGTTATCTAGCTCGACGCCATCCAGATACGACTCGTTGCCGAACGAGACCGTGAGCGGTACAACCGTGATGCCGAGCGATTCCGCCACTGGAAGCGGAATATCTGCGGTGCTGTCTGTAACAATGCGAACAGCCATGAACTATGTTCTCCTCTAAATTTATTCTGTAGGAACCGTAGCTTCGTAGGGACCAGATTTATCGCGTCCATGCGTTCAATTTATTGAGCGAGATCATGATAAAGCCTGTCTATAAACTGTTTCACGGATGATCTCGCGTGATAAATCACGCCAACGGACGCAATAAATCTGGTCCCTACGAAAAACCATCGTATCAACATTAGTAGACTACTACGTGTAGAGGGAAGACCACAAGGGTCTCTTTGCTACTCCCTGTCCTCCCCTATATCATTCTGCCGAAACGATGTAAGCGTAGTATGGTTGACCGCCGTTGACCACTTCGATTTCGAGATGCGAATAGCGTTGTTTGATGCGCTGCGCGGTCTGCTGTGCCTCGTCTGCTGGAATGTCTTCACCATAATAGAGTGTGACGATCTCGTACTGGTCGATACCCATACGCTCTAGCGTGTCGTTGATGACACGCTCCATGTGCTGTCCGGCAATCGTCAGATTACCGTTAATTAACCCAATGTAGTCGCCCTCACGCACACGCACGCCGCCAATCTGCACGGTTCGCACCGCCGTCGTGATCTCCGCCGTCTGGATATGTTGCGCCGCCTCCGTCATGGCCTGACAATTCGCGGCGAAGTCGGCGTCATAGTTGAAGCTCAACAAAGCGGCAATTCCCTGTGGCAGTGTATCACAGGGAACAACATAGACCTCTTTTTGTGTGAGACTCACAACCTGTTGTGCGCTAAGAATAACGTTGCCATTGTTTGGGAGAATAATCACCTTCTCGGCGGGTGAGGCATCGACGGCGGCAAGCAATTCCTCGATGCTGGGATTCATCGTCTGACCACCTGAGACCAGCGCATTGACGCCGAGGTCGCGGTAGACATGCTCGAAACCTGTACCAGAGACAACGGCAACAGTGGCAATCGAGACCGTTTGTGCTTGCTCCTGAGCATCTTCGGCATGTTCGGCCTCGCTCGCGGCAGCATAGCTGAGGCTCTGCGCCTGTAGATTTTCGATATTGATATCCATCAGGCTACCGAGACCGACGCCGTAATCCAGGATTTTGCCCGGAGTCGCTGTATGTGTATGCACTTTGAGCAGTTGTTCGTCGCCCGCGACAACGGTAGAGACACCGCCCATGTCGATAATTGTCTGGCGAATGCTCTCCATATCAAGGCTTTTACCGTAGAGTAGGAACACCACCTCGTAGCCGAACTCCTCCTCGACAGTAACGCGTCCCTTCTTTACGTGTGTCTCGGTTGTCGCCGTTAACGGTGCAGATGGTAGTGTTATTGTTGTATTGCCGCCACCAGCCTCCCCACGAATATAACGCCAGATGCCCTCTAAGATTGTGCAAAACCCCTGCCCACCGGAATCGACTACGCCTGCCTGTTTGAGAGCAGGGAGTAAATCCGGTGTACGCGCTACCGACAGACGTGCCGCGACAACTGCCTCTTGCATCAGGCCAACGAGGTCGTCGCCACGTTCCGCGCTATGCGTTGCCGCCTCCGCCGTCTCGCGTACAACCGTGAGAATGGTACCCTCGACGGGCTTGATAACAGCGCGATAGGCGAGCCGCGAAGCCTCACTAAACGCATTCGCCAGATCGCTCGCCGTAAAGGTTGTCTTTTTATCAAGTCCCTGTGCAATGCCGCGTAGAATTTGCGAGAGAATCACGCCAGAGTTGCCACGTGCGCCAAGCAATGCGCCATGTGCGATTCTCGCAGCCACCGTGCCCGCAACCGACTCCGAACTTGTCTTGATATCGCGGACAGCCGCTTGCATCGTGGCGGACATATTCGAGCCGGTATCACCGTCCGGCACGGGAAAGACGTTGAGGGCGTTGATGACCTCGCGATGTTCTTCTAACCAGTCGGCACCCGCTACAATGGCCTTTCTCAGGTCTTGACCGTCAAAGACGCTAATGCGCCGAGGTCGCTGGCGTGTTCCTGCACGTTCAGTGGCGTGTGCTGATTGTTCCTGCATGATTGCTTCCTTATGCTATTTCTTTTCTTGCCGCAGCCCCTGCACATTGACATTAACATGAACAACGGGGACGCCCAACATCTTTTCCGTCGAGAATTTGACGCCACTCATGATGTTGTGCGCGATCTCGGTTATGCGTAGCCCGTACTCCAACACAACGTAGACCTCGATGGTGATCTGCCCGTTGACGAGTCGTACTTGCACACCCTGATTGCTCTGCTCATCCGTCAAAAGGACCGCCTGCCCGTTGCGCAGACGTGGCGATGCGATACCCACAACACCATACGTTTCACAAATCACCTGAGCCGCGATACTATGAATAGCATTCGGAAGAACTTCTATCTTCCCTCTGGGACGTAATCCTTGCTGTGGTTGAAGTGCAGACGACTTTGGCATATGTATACTTTCTCAACTTCTTTGTTCGTTTGTTTCGTTTTGGTACTCTTGCCAAATTGCCCAATATGCGTTATACTCGCACAAACGAGGTAAGAATGTGTACTGGGTCATGGGTATTGGCATAATGTTGGGTTCTTTATCTGAGATTGAAAATACCACAGGCCCTGCCGATAGTCAAGTGAAACGGTGCAGGGATATCTGCATGATATGGGAAAACAAGGGCACCCGCAAGGGGATGCCCCTCCCATACACGAAGCGTTTACGATATATCAACGTATGGGAGGGGCATCCCCTTGCGGGTGCCCTTGTAATTAGGAGGATTGAGAAAATGTCAGCAGGCCGTTGTGACATTTGCGAGCGCAAGCCGATGTACGGTAACAATGTACCGCACTCGCAGCATCGCACCCGTCGTCGCTTCATCTTGAATGTGCAGCGTCGTCGTATCGAGATCAATGGGATGCCACGCACCGTGAACATCTGCACACGCTGTTTGCGAACTATGAGCAAAGTTCCAAAACAGAGATAATAGGTTCAAGCATAAAAAATCCTGTGCTGATTGCGCTTCACGCAATCAGCACAGGATTTTTTATGCTTGAATGGTGGGGATTTTACGGCGAGCCTCGAAGCGGGTGCGGAGTTGACCGCAGGCGGCGGCGATGTCGTCGCCACGCTCGGCACGAACACTGTTGCTAATGCCGCGCTCATAGAGGGAGTCACGGAAGGCACGAATGGCTTCCGGCCCTGGTGTGCGATAGTCGGCGGAGGTTGCGTTGACTGGAATACAGTTGACGTGCGCGAACTGCTTGAGCGGTGCGAGCAAGTCAGCGAGTTGCTGAGCGTGGGTAAGAGTATCGTTGATGCCACTCAGCAAGACATACTCGAACGTGACCTGGCGATGCGTGACAGCGATGTAGTCCCGACATGCCGCTAACAATTCAGAGAGCGGGTATTTGCGATTGATAGGCATGGTGCGACTACGTAGCTCGTCGGTTGGCGCGTGCAGCGAGATGGCGAGATTGACCTGTAACTGCTCCTGGCTCAGTTTGTGAATCGCGGGTACGAGTCCAACTGTGGAGACGGTCATATGCCGCGCCCCCAGATTGAAACCAGCAGGGCTATTCAGAGTTCGCAAAGCCTGTAATACATTGTCATAGTTGTGCAGTGGCTCACCCATACCCATCAAGACGATGTTGGTGATGTGGTCGATGGGCGTGCTTCCTGGTAATCCGGCGGCGGTCCACGGGTCATCACGTAGTTGGCGTGCGAAGTAGAGAACTTGCGCGACAATTTCGCCCGCACTCAGATGGCGGTCGAAGCCCATCTGCCCCGTCGCACAAAAGGTACAGCCATAAGCACAACCTGCCTGACTGGAGACACACACAGTTGCACGGGCACTGCTTTCACCGATGGGAGGATAGAGCATCAAAACCGACTCGACGAGCTTGCCATCGGCGAGTTCGAGCAGAATTTTGCGCGTGCGATCATCCTTCGAGTGCAGTTCGCTACGTACTATCATTGGTCCGATACTTGCTTCTTCCGCTAGGCGTGTACGTAGTGCAAGCGGAAGATTCGACATCGCCGCGAAATCCGTCACGAGATGCTGAAAGAGCCAGCTATAGATTTGTTTCGCACGAAACGGTGCCTCACCACGCTCAACTAGCCACTCTTGCAATTGTGGTAGTGTCAAGGCCAGCAGATCTGTTTTTGTTTGTGTTGTCTCTGTCTGTGTCATTGTTTCCCTTGATATATCCCTGCATGTTCAATGGGAGAGATGGGGGGGGGGGGGGGGGGGGGGCGCGGGGGGGGGGGGGGGGGGCGGCGCGAG
>CAXUHG010000091.1:0-22110 GCA_964250805.1 uncultured Ktedonobacteraceae bacterium
ATTAGTCTTTTTAATCAGAGATTAATTTAAACGATCATATTTGTTTTTTTCTATTTCAAACTATTCTTGGTCTAAATAGGCTGTGGAATCCGAGAGGAATTGAAACTTGTCAGACGTGGTTCGATGCCTAAAAATGAAGCCAGTCTAAATAGGCTGTGGAATCCGAGAGGAATTGAAACGTAACGGCACCCACAGGTGCACATTACAGTCCTTTTGTCTAAATAGGCTGTGGAATCCGAGAGGAATTGAAACCCCACTGATCATTCTCTTTCCTACAGGAGACGCTTTAGTCTAAATAGGCTGTGGAATCCGAAAGGAATTGAAACCCCAAAGGGCAGGGTCTAAAAACCCTCGCCCGGCTGGGTCTAAATAGGCTGTGGAATCCGAGAGAGGGTCGAAACTAATTCATATGTAGAAGTCCTCTATTGATAGATTTCGCTCGTTGGAGAGCGCGTGCATTGATGATCAAATAGGTCAAGGTGTTGAGGTTCTCGACCGAGCGACGATTGCGGACTTTAGGACGTTCAATGCCAAGTTCTTTGGCCTGACTGTTGATGCGTTCGCAACTGGTGCGTTGGCGATAGATGCCTTGATAGAGCGGACTCGTGCGGTCCAGAGTGACACGCATTTGCCCGCCGAGTTCCCAATTGACATCTTTGACGCAGCCGCAGCCTTTGGCGAATTGAGGATGCTCACAGAACTCGCCCACAGGCTGGGGAACGAGCAGGGGACAGCGAAACCGCTTCGCACGATAGCCATTGGTGTGCTGAAAGTGGAAGGTGGGTTGCATCTGCACTCCATGAGGACAAATGGGAATGCCATCGGGAGTGCGCTGGAAGACCGGATGAGCGTGTTGGTTGAGGGGAACGGCTCCAATGCCGCCGTGACGAGCGGCCTGTTGGTAGACATACCATGCGGTATTGATCCACAAGGGACCAATCAAGCAGGGCAAAGAAGGCGCGATACTCCGAGACGAGGGGATCATGGTCAAGCAAAGTGGTTGGATGCAGGTATCGTAGCGCAAGACTCCTTCTGGTGAGAGTAGGATTGTGGTTATGAATACTTTGCATGAGGAGTCTTGTTGCTGTCAAGGGGAGCCAGAGATTCGCCTAGAAATAGCGACGATGTGCATGATTTTTCCTTCTCTAACGTGCATTGAATACCTGTGTACCGTCCACCATCTCCTGATGCGTAATCTTGATATTCTGCACCCCCTCATTCTTCAATACCATATTCACAAGACGAATAATCGTCTTAGCAGGAATCATCCCCTCAGTACTGCTTGTAAGCATAACCTTGTTCTCTGATGAGCTAGAAGAACTATGACTTCGAGAAGATTGCACCAGTTGTGCTTCAGCAACGACTCGGCACTCGGTGGAAATGTTCCATGCCGCAACAAAATCAGCCGACGACAATCCAATCTCAGGCGATAAGACAAGTTGGTGATCCATTAACGTTGCTCCATCACAGTCTAGTGCTATTGAGTACGAAGACTGCTCCATCGTAGCATACTTGCGCTGTGGCTGTCACGGTTCCTGTGAAGGGTAGCTAATTCCTTCTTTTTAGAAGTGGCGGATAAAAGCTCGTGTGGCGAAAAAGGGGGGAAGTGGCGGAATTATGTCGAGTAAAGTGTTAGCTAGAGGTGCAAGTGGCGGTAAGCTGTGGCGGAATAGATGCTACAACAAAACACATTGTTTCTCTCAAAAAAGTGTTCTCGTTGTAGGTCTCAGGCTGTATCACTGCAAAGATATCATATCCCTAAGGTGGTATTCAATCCGCCACTAATCCGCCACTTCTATAAAAAACCTGCTCTTTCTGTTACAATAAAGGTCATTCAGACAAAGATGGAATCGTAAAGGGGATGTTATGGGCAAATTGAGCGAGAGAGAACTCAAGAGGCTTGTTCAAGGTGGAGAGACCAATACTGTCGAGTTAAAGATTGCAGCACCTAGAGCTAACGAGATGGCGGAGCGTTTATGTGGGATGGCAAATGCACAAGGGGGCATGATTATTATTGGTGTGAAGGATGCGACACATGAAATTGTGGGTGTGCCTGAAAAGCGAATTGGAGAAACGCTCGACGTAATTTTACGAGCCGTTCGCCAAATGATTAAGCCTGAATTAGTCCTCGATCCTGCTGAGCCTGAAATTTACACATTCGGAGATAAGAATCTTGTTGTGGCAATAGTTAGGCCAAGTCATGGACCTGTGTATTAGGCTCATGGTATTTATTGGGTAAGACGTGGCACTCATACTGTCTCACTTGGACTTAGTGAACTGCTCGAAATGGCTAATGATCGTGGTCTTGTGGATTGGGAACATCAGCCCGCTCGTAATGCAACGATGGACGATATTGACAAAGAAAAAGTAAATGCATATCTGGCTCAACGCTCCGCTACTACACACCACACGAGTCGGTTCAAAAATCTGGAACGGGTCTTGATCGGGCTAGAATGCGCCTTTGCCATGCCAGATGGCGAGGTGATTCCAACGCACGCAGGTTTGCTGTTCTTTGGCTCCTATCCACAAGAGCGAATAGTGCAAAGCGATGTGGCATGCGTGTTATTTCGTGAAACAGTTGGCGCAAGTCGGTATGCCGACCGAAGAATTCTGACGGGAACATTGCAAGAGTTGATAGACGGAGCAGAGTTGTTTCTGAGCCGATATATTGCTGTGGGCGCGAAGATGGAGGGCTTTAAGCGTGTGGATATTCCTGAGTATTCACTGGAAGTCTTGCGAGAAGCGATCATTAACGCAGTTGTTCATCGTGATTATAGCAAGCGTGGTGAAAGTGTTCGTGTCTTCTGTTACCCTGATCGAGTTGAGATACATAGCCCTGGCTTGCTGTTGCCTGGAATCACGGTCGAGCAAATGGAACGAGGAGAGGTGCAATCCAAGCTACGTAATCCCACACTGGCGAACTTGCTCAAAGATATTCCAGGCTATATGGAGCGACTGGGAAGTGGGATTAGGTTTATGTTAGATGAAACAGCGCGATTGGGACTTCCTGCACCACAGTTTCGAGAGATGAATGAGTTCGTCGTCACTTTTCGCAAAGCTCTCGCTTTGGTTTCTCCTCAACCACGACCACAGCTGCAACAAATTGGAACCCTTTGGGATGATGAGAAGGATGTGCAACCTGAAATAGTTACGCAAGGTCGGATTGAGCAGCGAGAGAGAAGATTAACACAAGCTGTAGAATACGTTCGAGAACATGGCTTTATCACCAATAGCATCTATAGGCAGCTTAATGATGTTCCAGACAGAACTGCACTCCGAGATTTGGAGACGCTAGTGGAACGAGGACGACTGAAAGGCGAGGGGAAGAGAGTGGCTAAGAGGTATGTATTAGCGTAGTGAAACATGACTTTTGAGGTTACTGGCTTGCTGCAAACAGCTATATGCTACTGTCTGATTGCTGTCAATTGGGGTAAGCTAGTTATTCTGTAAAATTAAAAACGTCTCAAGCAAGGCAAGAAGCGGCTTGAGACTCATCTATTAATTCTGTAATGCCGATGGAGAGATTCGAACCCTCAATCCTTTCGGAACTTGTTTTTGAGACAAGCGCGTATACCGTTCCGCCACATCGGCTTGTTCTGCTATGATAGCGTACCCGTCTACAAAAGTCAAGCAAGCATTCTGCAGGATAGTACTCTTTCGACAAACTCCTCGTCTGTCATTTTTACTAGAACAAGCGCGTCCGAGCCTGAACTAGACGCGTATCTGTTTTCTTGTACAAAGTATATCTGATAATAGGAAAAGTATAGACTATATTACTTTTGTGTGCATGTTTGCGTTATAATAGGGATGAAAGTCACAAAATCTTAGCTGATGGCGTGGATAACCTCTCGAGTAGGTTGTCCGCGCCATTTTGCATTACAGAAAGGAGAAAAGCAATGAGTCAGCAAAGCACAGAACTATTCAAGGTAAATAAGGATACTCGAGAAAAGACGAGAGTGCATGAGCAAGGTTGTAGACACAGACCTAGAGAAGAAGACAAAAAGCACGGTCGATGGTACGAAAACAAAACTGTAGAAGAATTAATACCAATTCTACAGGAGATTAGACAAACAACAACCACTCCTATAGTTGCCTGCGGTACATGTAATCCAGACTTACCACAAGAAGTGCGAGATTTGTTTCGTGATTAGAGTGCAATAGTAGAGCAAGAGGTATGGCTATGGCTGTTTTTGTTCGCAGCCATAGTTATGCTTCTACTGCTTCTCGATCGCCTCTTCTACTAAACCTTAGCTAGAGCTTTGGCTACCTTCCTATACTTCGACTTTGAGAGAGTCGAAGACACCGATGTTGCGGAACTTCTGGTAGCGTTTCTCTAGCAGGGTTTTTGTTGGCTCTTGCTGCAGGTCGGCGAGGTTTTTGACTAGGGCCGCTTTGAGGTTGTCCGCCGCTTGTCGAGCGTTGCGGTGCGCTCCACCTAGCGGTTCGGGAATGAGTTCGTCTACAAGATTGATGGCTTTAAGTTCTTTCGCACTGATACGCATGGCTTCGGCTGTTTGTGGGGCGAATGCTGTGTCTCGGTAGAGAATGGAGGCCGCCGCCTCTGGCGCAGCCACACTATACGTCGTGTACTCTAACATGAGGATGCGGTCTGCGATACTGATGGCTAAGGCTCCTCCACTACCACCTTCACCTATAACGACGGCGAGAATGGGTGTTTGTAGCTGTGCCATGAGGTAGAGATTATCGGCGATGGAGGTAGATTGTCCGCGCTCTTCGTCGCCTAGTGTGATAGACGCACCCGCCGTATCGATCAACGATACAACAGGTATGCCGAATTTCTCGGCCTGCTGCATCAAGCGACGGGCTTTGCGATACCCCTCTGGATGCGGCATTCCCGAATTGCGGAATATCTTTTCTTTGGTATCTCGTCCTTTTTGTTGACTGATGAGCATGACTGTTTTACCATCCAGCGATGCTAGCCCCGCCATAATCGCGTGGTCGTCGGCAAATGCGCGGTCTCCGTGTAGCTCGAAGAAATCGTCGAAAATGAGATTGATGTAGTCCGCCGCATACGGGCGATCCTTGTGTCGTGCTACCAGCACCGTTTGCCACGATGAAAGGTTTTTGTAGATATCCACTGTACGCTGCTGTAACTCGCGCTCTAAATCTTGCAACTGCGCTTGCTCGTCCGCTTTCAGGCGATCACCTTTACGCTGCAAACCCACAATTCTTTTCTCTAAATCTGCTAGCGGCTTCTCAAATTCAAGGTCGTAAGCCATTGCATTTCCCCTCACTATCTTTCTTCATTGACTCGTTTGAGCATAGAGATGTAAAAGACGATCCAACGCCTGGCGCAAATCTTTGCGATGCACAACTGCATCGATCATGCCATGCTGATAGACAAATTCGGCACTTGCCGTTCCTTCGGGCAATTTGACGTGCATGAAGCCTTCGATGACGCGTGGACCAGCGAAACAGACCAGTGCCCCCGGTTCAGCAAGAATGACATCTCCTAATGTGGCGAAACTCGCCGTCACACCGCCGGTAGTAGGATCGGTTAGCAGACTAAGATAAGGAAGTTTGGCATCTTTCAACTTTGCTAATGCCGCCGTTGTCTTCGCCATTTGCATAAGGGAGTAGATGCCCTCTTGCATACGCGCACCACCAGAGGTTGCGGCGATGAGGACAGGCATATGCTGCTTGATACCTAACTCGATGGCTCGCGTAATCTTCTCGCCAACGGCAGAACTCATACTGCCGCCGATGAAGTTGAAATCCATAATTGCGAGTGCAAGAGGCTTGCTCTCGATAGTGGCATGTCCGGTAACGACGCCTTCGTTCAACCCCGTTTTTTGGCGTTCTTCCCGCGCTTTATCTGGGTACGATTGTGAACGAATGGAGAAGGTAAGCGGATCCGCTGAAATGATATCGGCGTCCGTCTCAACGAAGCTCTCCGGGTCTACTAGTAGCTCGATACGCTCATAAGCGGTGAGCTTGAAATGATAGCCACAGCGCGTACATACCTTGAGATTTTTTTCCCAGTCGCGTCCATACAAAATCTCTTTGCATTTGGGGCATTTCACCGCCAGATTGCCAGGGAGATTCTGTTTTGAGCTATCGGCAGACGTATCCAGTCCGGTAGAGGGAACAGCGGCTTCTTTGACCATCCGAAACCTCCTTGTTAATCTTGATCGAAGAGTGCGTCAACAAAACTTTGTGGATCGAAGGGAGCCAAATCCTCGACTCTCTCACCCGTGCCAATGAATTTGATAGGAACGCCCAGGTCATCGGCAACGGCGAACGCGAAGCCACCCTTAGCGGTACCATCTAGCTTCGTGATGATGACTCCAGTCAGGCCGATGTCGGCGGCGAATTGGCGAGCCTGTAGCAATGCGTTTTGTCCGGTAGTGGCATCAATCACCATAAGTAGTTCATGCGGGCCGTCAGGAATGAATTTCTGAATAACTTTGTTGAGTTTCTTCAGTTCTTCCATCAGATTATATTTTGTGTGTAGGCGTCCAGCCGTATCGACGATCAGCACATCGCTACCCCGCGTTCGCGCCGCCTGAATTGCATCATATACCACCGCTCCTGCATCCGAGCCTGGATTCTGGCGAATCACAGGAACCTCGATACGTCGTCCCCACTCCTCAAGCTGATCGATA
Source organism: uncultured Ktedonobacteraceae bacterium (assembly GCA_964250805.1). GTDB lineage: Bacteria > Chloroflexota > Ktedonobacteria > Ktedonobacterales > Ktedonobacteraceae > JBBQVS01. Next base: position 6,627 of record CAXUHG010000091.1, read on the forward strand.
GCTGCCGCGCGGAAAGTATCGCCTGCCGCGAGAATAACCTTACGTCCTTCGCGCGAGAGGCGATAGGCCATTTTCGCGATACTTGTTGTCTTGCCAGAGCCATTGACGCCAATTACGAGAATAACGGTTAGCGGCGATTGTTTGGAGAAGCGTAACGGCGACGGTTTCCCAAGCAGTTTTGTCATCTCTTCACGTAAGATATACTTGAGTTGCGAACCTGTACGCACATTTTCCGCCGCGACTCGTTCGCGCAGACGGTCCATCAGCCAGAGCGTGGTACTGGGACCAACATCCGCTTCGAGCAACTCCTCCTCTAAATCGTCCCAGAGAGAGTCAGTGATCGTATCGTTCTGCTCAACGGTCGTGTTAATCCTGCTGAACATTTGACGCGTGCGCTGTAAAAAACCAAAACGCTGTTCTGTAGGCTGTTCAGCTTGTTGCTCGGCGGCGGCTTCTGTCTCTTTTTTAGGCTCTTCTTCTGGTCTTCGTCCGAAGAAACGATTAAACACGACGGCTCCTTATTCTCCCCACATACAAAGAAGAGGGCTACCTGTTCCAACACCCTAAGGTATTGTACCTGTCCCTCTAAGAAAATACAAGGCAAAAGCAAGAAGAAATATTACTTCTGGTCTCTTGCCTCCTACTACTTTGCATCTGCGAGCGGTTTGTCAGGCCGCTCACCGTATACTGTAATGAAATCCTACCCCTTATTGACGCCCGCTACGATATGAGTGGAGAGAGCCATCGCTAATAGGTTCGTTAATAATGATATCACCGTTACGGATTTTGATGTTGTATAGGCACGAAGGATTGGTGCAAACCCAAGCCTTGTACTCAATAGAAGCTCCCTGGCTACCGAAATCCGAAAGCGGAACCAGATCACCTTCACCACATTTGCGACAGCGGGGAAATGCGTTTTCCACGAAATCGCCTCCTTCCTTCTCTTTGGAGGTCTATCGCTTGCCTTTATCATTGTCAAGCGAGGCTTAGCGAAAATGTAAGCCGAGGGGGAGCCTCCGCCACTGCATCCGCATCCCCACAGCAAGGGACAACCCATGCCCTACCTATCATACCACAAGTCTGATTGTCTGTCAGCAAGTTTGTGAAGAAATCTTCATTATTCTCGCTGATATATTCCCTTCTATCAATTAGAACGAAGTAAATCCTTTTCAGGAACAGCAAAGAGCGAGAGCAAAAATATTGGGGAAAAATCCCCATCTATGGAAAAATCTTCATTTTTCAGTTCGACAAAAAGCCCGTACACGCACCTCTTGACTCTTTGAGAATGTAAGATTGCCGACTCATAAATAGGTGTTGATGCTGAAATAGGATGAGTATCCTTGACACACGATACCTATTCTGCGCTTTGGCATGATTGTTGCAATGCAGAATTATAGGAACCCGATTATGGAACGCTTTACTTATCTTTTGTATTTACATCCTGAACATGAAATAGGAAAAGGAGTCCCTATCATGACTATGAAGAAAACACACGAGCCGATTTCTGTGCGAACATCACTCCGCACAATGCATATAGACGAAGACGCGCCACTTACAAGAAAGAAGACACGCACCAAAGCATCCTTCGATAAGATCGATGTACCAAATGACAATGACTTCGACTTAGGCTTCGATGATCTTGACGATGAATTAGGCGATGAGGACGAACAGGAGGATTCGCGTAGCGTACTGGACGATTCTGTCAAGCAGTACCTCAAAGAGATCGGCACATATCCCCTGTTGACCGCGAGCCAGGAACTATCGTTGGCGGAATGCGTTGCACGTGGCGATCAGGTTGCTTACCAGAAGCTGATCGAGGCAAATCTGCGACTCGTGGTAAGCATTGCAAAACGCTATGCCAATCAAGGACTTTCACTGCTTGATCTTATTCAGGAGGGGAACATGGGCTTGATGCGAGCCGCGCAGAAATTTGACTATCGGCGCGGCTTCCGCTTCAGCACCTACGCAACGTGGTGGATTCGTCAAGCGATTAGTCGTGCCATTGCGGAACATTCACGTACCATTCATATTCCTGTACATGTTGTCGAAATCATTTATAAAATCAAACGTGTCGCACGGCGTATGTACCAGGATGATGGCATCGAGGCATTGCCAGAGCAGATTGCCGCCGAAGTCGGCTTACCGAAAGAACGTGTTGTCGAGCTTTTAGGTATCTCCGATCAACCAATCTCGCTCGATGCGCCGATGGCTGATGACGAGCAGTATCATCTCGCAGATACGATAGAAGATGTGGTTACAGCTTCTCCCGTTGATCAGGTCGCGCACCAGATGCAACGCACCTTTATCGAGCAGTCGATGGCGATTCTCAATGAGCGAGAGCGCACGATTCTTGAGATGCGCTATGGCTTGAAAGATGGACATTCGCACACGCTTGACGAGGTAAGTGTCTTCTTTAAGTTGACCCGCGAGCGTATTCGCCAGATCGAGGTCAAGGCACTACGCAAGATGCGCTATCCCGAACGCTATGAGAACAACATACACGATCTTTTACCAGCATAGCTCTCTTCATGACAGGGGCAAGCTCCATACGCGTTCACGTAACGGTGTTTGGGAAACCAGGGCGTCCCCTTGCGGGCGCCCTGTTCCCTCATCCCTGTCATGCTCCTATCTTCGTTGCATTGGTACTACTCAGCCAAAACTCCACCAGCCTGCTCTTGCAGGTATGCCTGGATAAAGGGATCGACATTGCCCCCAAGATAGCCTGTTGTATCGCCTGACTCGAAGTTCGTGCGGTGGTCTTTGACGATGGTATACGGATGCACCGTGACCGAGCGTATCTGCGTCCCAAAGTCTGCCTGCACATTTACGCCTTTGATCCTCGCCGCCTCTTCCTCACGCTTTCTCACCTCTAGCTCATAGAGACGAACCTTGAGCAGCTTCATTGCGACTTCACGATTTTGTAGTTGCGAGCGTTCGTTTTGACATGTCACCACGACACCTGTGGGTATATGGCGCATACGTACCGCTGAGTCGGTTTTGTTGACGTGCTGTCCACCGGCACCTGTGGAGCGATAGGTGTCAACCTCGATATCCTCTGGTCGAATGACGATTTCGATCTCGTTCTCGATATCGGGCATCACCTCGACCTTGGCGAACGATGTGTGGCGTCGATGTGCGGCATCGAATGGCGAGAGGCGAATCAAGCGGTGCGTGCCAATTTCGGAGCGGAGATAGCCGTATGCATACTGTCCCGTTATCTCAACAGTTGTGCTTTTGAGTCCCGCCTCCTCACCTTCACTATAGTCGTACACGTCGGCACGAAAACGATGATGTTCGGCCCAGCGCAGATACATGCGTAACAGCATCTCCGCCCAGTCCTGTGCATCAACACCGCCACTACCTGCATGAATGCTGAGAATAGCGTTACGCTCGTCGTGTTCGCCACTGAACATGAGCGAGAACTGGAGTTTCTCAATCTCGTTTTTAATAGAGGGAAGTGACTGCGCGACTTCTGCCTGAATCTCTTCATCTGGCTCCTCTTCCAGCAATTGGGCGATGCTCAACAGGTCGTTGAGTTGCGCTTCTATCCCTTCCCACGTCGTAACCTCTTCGCGCAATGCATTGAGTTGTTGCATCTGCGTCTGTGCTTTACGATTGTCGGACCAGAAGTCTTCGGCTAAGCTCTCTTCTTCCAGTTTTGTAATCTGCGTCTTCTTTGTTGCCAGGTCAAAGACGCACCATAGTCTTCTGAACGCGCTGTAGCAGGCGTTCTATTGAGTGGATAAGTTCATTCATAGCGTGTATTGTAACATGAATCGCCTCTGCTTGTACATCATGAATGAACGGAGGCCCGCAAGGGGCAGTACTGTTAAAATACCAAGAATGCTACAGAAAGAGCGAACGGACGCCCACAAGAGGCTCCCCTACTATACTGTTTTGCGCTTCGCGCGTCTTGTATAGTAGGGACTCGCCCCTTGTGGGCGTCCGTCGTACCCAATCTATCCACGTTCGTAGGCGTCCGTCGTACCCAATCTACCAACGTTCGCATATTTCTATTCTGTGCTACGCTTTTCCTCTTTTATATAGTGTGTATTTAGTGTGTAGCACACAATTTGGCATGTTTCTTGCTTTGTAAACTAGTGTGCCAGCTTTTACACATTTCACTTGAAGTCCTTCTTTAATGCTATCTTTTTAGATAAGTTGGTTGTAGTCGTTTTGCGTTTTTATGTTGTCATTGCAGACAAACATGAGGAGGTTCCATCCATGCCTTTTTCTCAGAAGCAAAAACTACATTGTACACGTTCGGGCTTGACAGCGTTTGTCTCGCTCATACTTGGTCTGCTGCTGGTACTCATGGCGAATGCATCGCTCGCCTATGCCAGTGGGAGTGCGCCAAACGCTCCAGGCTCTCCTTCCGTCTGGACGCCCTCGAACAACACCCTGTTAGGAACTGCCGCTAATACCAGTAGCGATGTCTGGTTCAATGGCTATAACGGTATCGTTGGCGAGGTCTTCTATCCTACCGCCGATACGCCTAATACGACCGATTTGCAATTCTTGATTGGCGATAGTGGTCACACATGGGTTGACGAAGAGAAGGCAGATACTACCAATTCGACGCAACTGTATGACAATCACTCACTAGCGTGGAACGCCACCAATACGGCGAAGAACGGGAAATATCGTATCACTAAAACCATTTACACTGATCCGACCCGTAACACGCTGATTCAAAACGTGACGTTTACAGCACTCGTTGGAAATATTTCCAACTATCTCCTGTACGTACTCTACAATCCGACTCTACACAATGCCGGAAACAATAACAGTAGTTTTACGGCGACAGCGAGTGGAAGAACTATGCTCGTGAGTACCGACTCATCGGGGAATTACGCGAGTGCGTTAGCTGCCTCATTTCCCTATCAAGCAGGGATGACCAGCTCTGGTTTTGTCTCGCAGAACGATGGGTGGACCGATCTCAAGGGAGGGAGCAATTGTGGCAGTGCGACCTGCCCCGACTACACCATGAATGATACCTATGCCAATGCCAGTGGTGGCAACACGGCGCAGACAGGGCAACTCGACCTCTCTAATGGTGGTGCGATCAATACGCAAACGGCGACAAGTGTTACCTTTAGCCTTGACCTCGCTTTTGGTCAAAATGCGAACAGCAACTCTGCTAGCACCAATGCCGAACAGACGCTCAATGGTACGTTGGGCGATACCTCCAACATGCTGAGTACCTATGTCTCTCAGTGGAACACATTCGACAACGGCTTACATGCTCCCCCCGCCGTTGGTAGCACGACTGCTATTCAGCAGGCACGGCAACAGGAATACTATCTGGCTGCCAATGTTCTGAAAGCCGCACAGGATAAGCAGAGCGGAACCTTTGTGGCAGGTTTAGGCATTCCGTGGGGCGGTTCGCAGGGAGATAGCAACGCAGGAGGGTATCACCTTGTGTGGGAACGAGACATGTATGAGTTCTCAAGTGCCCTGATCGTCGCAGGTGATACAGCAGACCCCAAGCGAGCAGTACTGTGGGCGTTTAATAGTCAGCAACAATCCGATGGGCATTTTCCGCAGAACAGTTATGTCAACGGGACACCGTATTGGAATGGTATTCAGATGGATGAGCAGGCGTTCCCCATTGTGTTGGCCTGGAAGCTCGGTATCACTGATAACACCAACTATACGCAGCATATCAAGGCCGCTGCCAACTACATCATTGAGCATGGTCCTGTAACTGGACAAGAGCGTTGGGAAGAGAATGGCGGCTTTAGTCCCTCGACCATTGCGGCAGAGATAAGCGGCCTGTTGTGTGCCGCCGATATTGCTAGGACCAACGGCGATACGGTCAATCAGACGCGCTTCACCAATTATGCCGACTACTATCAGGGGCTTGTCGCTAACTGGACCTTCACGACCAGCGGTTCTTTAGGAGGTGGCTACTACTTCGAGCGTATCGACGACAACGCCAACCCGAACGATGGACATAGCCTGACACTTGGCAATGGTGGCGGGACGTATGATGAGCGTTCCATTGTGGATGCAGGTTTCCTTGAACTCGTGCGCCAGGGCGATATGCCAGCGAACTCTCCCTACATCACGCTCTCATTGCCTGTTATAGACTCGACCATCAGTCAAACAATTCATGGCAATCAGTATTGGTTCCGTTACAATCATGATGGCTATGGTGAGCATAGCGATGGTTCGGACTATAATGGTAGTGGAACAGGGCGGCTCTGGCCCATCTTCTCTGGTGAGCGTGGCATCTACAACGTCGCTAACGGTGGAAGTGCCGATGCAGCTTTGACGGCGATGACAGCCGCGGAAAATAGCTCTGGCATGATTCCTGAGCAGGTATGGGATACTTCTGCTCCCGCTGGCTATACCCCTGGCACACCAACAAAGTCTATGAATCCGTTGAACTGGGCAATGGGCGAGTTCATTACGTTACTGTTCTCAGCGAGCAACAATAGTATAGCGGATGTAGCCTCGCTGCCTCTGAACCGTTATGTCACTAGTGCATTTCAGCCACGTAGTGGAAACGCGGCGGATTATGATAGCAGTCAACTTGTGCAGGGCAAGGCACTAACTCTCTACTACAACGGATCGCTGACTGCAAATAGCCATGTGTACCTGCACTGGGGCGAGAACAACTGGCAGAATGTTGTCGCGGTTGACAAGCCAATGGTCAAGCGTGCGGACGGTTTCTGGCAAACGACGATTAGCGTGCCAACCGATGCGACCCAGCTCAACTTTGACTTCAACAATGGCTCTGGTAGCTGGGATAACAACGGCGGAGGTAACTGGAATGCCTCCATTAGTGCTACTGGTCCTTCTCCTGCTCTGACAACGCCTGTAATGAGTTTTCCCTATGTTCCCGTGCAAGGACAGCAGGTGAAGATCACGTATAATGGCTCTCTAGCTAGTTCTGCCACTAGCATCACCATGCACTGGGGCTATAACGGCTGGAACAGCCCTACAGATGTAACTATGACTAAACAGAGCGATGGCTCGTGGCTGAGTTCTGCCTCTTTGCCACAAGTTGCAAACCAACTTAACATAGGCTTCTACAACCAGAGCGGAACCTGGGATAACAATGGAGGAAGCAACTACAATCTAGCGGTCTCACAGAGATAATGTGTAGTTATCGGCAGATGTGTAAAGGGCGACTACCCTTTATACATCTGCTGATGACTACCCGGAGGTGTCGAAAAAACTAGCCAAGAATAACTCCCACCAGCATAAGTTGCCCTTCCTCGCTACTTCCGTCAGGGGGAATGTTTTCAATAAGCAGCAACCCTTGCTGATTTTGCTGAGTGCCGCTGTAGAGAAGACTGCCCGTATACAGAGAGTCGGATGTGAGAGTCAGGTTTGCATTGTTGAGCGACGACATGGCTGTAAGAGTGTGATCGAAAAGCGTTGCCTGTGCCTGTCCATCTGTCGCCGCCTTCATTGTGCCACGAATGCTTATCGGTGACGTAACAGGAGTACCGAGATGTGTTGCATCGAGTGTAATGCCTTGCGTTTGCGCATGAGTGACAAACCAGAGACCTTTGTTATCTTGCTGCACAAGGCGTGCTAGAGTGATAGTGACGGTCATATGAGGATGCTGTTGTTCTATAAGTACATGAGCAGTCTTGCCGTCGTTGTCGATCAAGCTTTCCTGGTAGGTGCCGCTCGACCATTGTAAAAGGTCTTTCACCATCTGTTGCGCCGTGCTTTGCGGATCATTCCAGGGTAGCGATTGACCATTGTTGGCCTGTTCCTGCAATGCCTCGGCCTCACCTCTACTTGTAACCGGATACAATCCAGGGAAGAGTTGCTGTACAAACGCACCATTTTGCCATACATATTCTTGATACAAGTTTTGTTGCATCGGCTGAATTGTTGCCGTTGTCTCAGGTGAGAGCGAGGTATCACGTTCCCCTATCAGCAGCGTGTTTGCCTTGCTCACACTTGCTGTTCCCTGTACCAGTCCTTGTTGCTTGAAAAGCATACTCAGCGTAGGCGTTGGAGAATGCACATTGCATCCATAGACATAGACATCAAGATTGTGTTGAGCATCGACAACCTGTACGAGCGTTGCTGGTTGGCCTCCCATAAGCTGGTCAACGTATTGTATTGCCTCGATTTGCTGCGAACCTGAGTTGAAGGGTACAAATTTCGTATAGTCAGTATTGCGTATAAGCTTAGAGCATGTAAGCGGCGATGATGCCTGTAGAGTATTTGTGCGTAAAACTAGTAAAAAATGGACTAATGCGACCAGGGCTATGATAGAGAGTAGGATAGTCAACAATTTTGGTCCACGCGGATTCTTTTTAGAAGATGTGTCTTGATGAGGAAGGCGATTATATTCTTTGGCAATAATAATAGGTTGTCGTAGCGGTGCTGGCATAGTGCGTCTCTCTTCTCTGTTAGTTTTCTCTTTTCATTCTACAGAGTCGAGAGAAATTTTTAAGGGTAGCAGAAACGGCAAGAACCGCGTTCTTGCCGTTTCTGCTGCTCTCATCTTATGCGACTGAGATAGCCTCGGAGAATTTTCCAGGTGTTGCCGACTTGCCCAGTAGTGTAGTAGCCTGCATACGTATGATGCTTAATAGCACCGTTGACGCGCTCCGTCGCAACGACGGTCATGAGAACTCTTACTGTTCCATCACTGAGTTGCGTCGCGTTTCTTATGGTAAGCGCGTCGTGTTCGGTGTTGGCGTAGCCGTTCTCGAAAGAAGCTAGAGTGGGAGCGTTCGCGCCCCATTGCCACAAACTATATGCCTCTGGATAGTTTTTGTTGTTGATTGCGGTGTAATAGTGTTGGACGACTGCCTTTGCCTGATCGACGGGAGGAAGCGGCGTACTTTGTGTCGTACCGCCATTCGTATTCCCTGTAGTCGAACCGGCTGTATTTCCTAAGAGATGAACCCGCTGGGCGATAGCAAATCCTCCTACGCTCAGGACGAGCAATAGTATAAGAGCAACAAGAAGTGCAACAATTCCACCGCCACGCCTCTTTTTTTGCTGCGCTGGATAGCCAGATGGGATTGCTCCTCCTGGCGGAACGGCTCCCTGTTGCGTAAATGCTGGCGCAGCAAAGTTTCCAGGTTGACTTGAATAGGCAGTGTTGGTTTGCACCGGATAGTTGACCGCTTGCGATGCTGGAGGATAGTGCCCTCCACTATAAGCGTTTCCTGGCGTAGTTGCATAGTCGGGCGCATTCATTGCGCTTGTCTGCTCATTCCCATTTGCGGGTACATAGTTGTAGTTACCGTTGCTATCTGGGCGTAAAACTAACTTTTGCTGTTCGGGTGGTGTTGCTGGAAACGCTTGTTGCGATGGATATGCTGTTGCCGATGGGCGTTGAATATAGGTTGCTTCAATCGTTGGCGTATCGGCTTGTACTGGTTGTATATTATTGTCTGCTGCCATCTCGGTCTCCGTTCCGCAGCGAGGACAGCGCACCATACCAGGAGAGAGTTGAAGACCACATTGACCACAAAAAACCATAGTATTCTATCCTTTCATGCTCCTGGCATGAGCAATGGAAATGTTGTGAATGCTAGTATATTTCTCATAGAGGTTATATATCAGTTTTTTTACGAGAATTCTGCTTTTGCTTACTCTGAACTTTTAGTATTTCAGTCTGCTGCACTTCTTCACTAGAAGATGAAGGAAGCAGCGCAACTGCAACTACATCATCCATATGTTCGACAAAGACGTACTTTAAATTCTGTAGAATGTCTTGCGGGACATCCTCGACATCTTTTATATTACGTTTTGGTAGTATAAAGGTTTTAATACCTGCGCGATGTGCCGCCAAGATTTTCTCTTTCAGTCCACCAACTGGTAAGACGCGACCACGTAGCGTGATTTCGCCTGTCATGGCAACATCTCTGCGTATGGGACGTTTCGTTAACGCCGAGAGTAACGCCGTTGCCATTGTGATGCCTGCTGATGGACCATCTTTTGGGATAGAGCCTGCGGGTAGATGCAGATGAATGTCGTACTTCTCATAGAAACGGTTGTCGATGCCGAATTGTGCCGTTTTCGAGCGAGCATAGGAGAGAGCGGCCTGTGCAGACTCTTTCATGACCTCACCCAACTGGCCCGTGAGCGTTAAATGTCCGCGTCCCTCTAGCACCGTCGCCTCGACGGTGATTAAATCACCACCTGCATTTGTCCACGCAACGCCTGTTGCCACGCCAATTTCATCGGATTCTTCTGCGACGCTGGGATGGTGACGTTGTGGTCCAAGGTATTCTGATAGTTTATCCGCCGTGACTCTTGTTTTTGTGCGCCGTCCCTCAGCGACTTTGCGGGCCACCTTACGCATAATCGTTGCTAGCTCGCGCTCCAGATGACGCACGCCAGCCTCAAAGGTGTATTCGGAGATGAGACACTGAATTGTGGCATCCTCGATCTCAATCTTGGAAGGGCGTAGGCCATGTTCGCGCATCAATTTGGGAAGAAGGAATTGACGTGCGATATGCAACTTCTCATCTTCTGTGTAGCCAGGTAGCTCGATAACTTCCAATCGGTCTCGTAGTGCTGGTGGAATGGTGTGCAAGACGTTGGCAGTCGTCACAAAAATCACTTGTGAGAGATCGTAGGGAACCTCTAAGTAATGATCGGCGAAGGTTGCGTTCTGTTCGGGGTCGAGAACTTCCAGCAGAGCTGATGATGGGTCGCCACGAAAGTCTGCCCCAAGTTTATCTACTTCATCGAGCAGAAAGAGAGGGTTAGTGGTGCCAACGGTCTTCATGGTTTGAAGAATGCGTCCGGGCAATGCACCAACATAAGTGCGGCGATGTCCTCGTATCTCGGCCTCGTCACGAACGCCGCCGAGCGAGAGACGCACAAATTTGCGTCCCAGTGCCTCAGCTATCGAGCGACCAAGCGAGGTTTTGCCAACTCCTGGCGGTCCAACAAAGCAGAGAATCGGGCTACGCATCTCATGCGAGAGCTTGCGAACCGCTATGTATTCCAGGATGCGCTCTTTCACCTTCTCTAAGCCAAAATGGTTTTCATTCAGGATACGTTCGGCCTCTGAAATATTTAGCCTATCGAGCGTCGTTTTGTTCCACGGCACATTCGCCAACCAATCAATGTAGGTGCGGAGCATAGAGGCGTCGGGTGCGATAGAAGGCATGGCACTGAGACGGTCAAGTTCTTTGTTCGCTCGCACTCGTACCGCATCGGGCATACCACTACCCAATATTTTCTCGCGTAGTTCCTGGTTGTCTCGCAGCGTCGGGTCGCCCTCGCTCAGTTCGTGTTGAATGACCTTGAGTTGTTCCCGTAAGAAGTATTCGCGCTGCGTTTTGTCTATCTCTTGCTGAACCTGATCGTGAATATGATTCTCAAGCTCCAGAATGTCGAGTTCTTTCGAGAGGAGAATACTTGCCTTCTGCAAACGTTGTTCGACGCTCAGAGACTCAAGGACATTTTGACGTGCAGCCACAGGTAGGTCGAGCGTTGAAACCACAAAATCAGCCATGAGTCCAGCATCGCTGATATTCATAGCCGTAATATACACATCCTCTGATAGAAGCGGATTCAGCCGCGCACACTGCTCATACTGCGCCAGTACCGTGCGTCTCAGAGCCTCTAGTGCAAGCGTTGACGCGATGATGTCTGTAATGACCTCGGCCTCTACGCTCAAGAATGGTATTGTCTGCGTGTACGCGATACGCTTCAAACGACGACGCCCACGTAAGAGAATACTGATCGTGCCGTCTGGCATACGGAGTAGACGCTCTATATGCCCCTCGACACCGATAGTATAGAAATCGTCGGGACCTGGATTCTCCATTTGCTCGTGTAGCTGTGTGACCGCGAAAAGGAGGCGATCCTTGCTCATCGCTTCTTCAACGGCTCGCTGCGATTGCACTTGCGTAACAACTAAAGGTACGACGACATTAGGCAGCAAGACGGTATTTCGTACTGCGAGCAGTGGTAAATCTACAACGACAGATTGCGTCTGCTTTTGTGCTATATGTGTGCTATATTCGTTGCCTTCGCTATTCGACTCCTCGATTGGTGCAACCTGTGTAGCTTTCTTCATAGACTAAAAAAGTCCCTCTTCATAAACCTCTTGAATCATTCTCATCATTATAACGTACTTGCTCTGAAGAGGCAACGAAACAGCGACGTTTAGCTATTCTGGAGTAGTTTCGCCATCAAGTATTCGTCGATATAGCTGTTATTGACGATATATGCGTCTTTACGTGTACCTTCGATTTCAAAGCCTTGCTTCTTATATAAGGCAATGCCTGCCACGTTATTCGTCATAACCGTAAGTTCTAAGCGATGCAGTCCCTTTTTTCGCGCCCATTCTTCCATTGCGACAAATAAACGCGTTCCTACGCCCTGATGCGTCCATCCCTGTAAAATACCAATGACGATAGTTGTGCTATGACGTACACGTTGGAAGGCATAGATGGTTGCTCCCAGATAGCCTATTAGTTGTCTATGCTGTTCGGCAACGAACAGCATGCCTCCTCGTACCAATATCTGTTCTATCTGCTGTCTCTGCTCCTCAACGCTGGTACTACGCTCTCCTGGTTCGCGTAACATAAATTGTGTTTCCTTGTCGAGTTGCAGTTGCAACTGTAAAAGTTGTTTCGCATCGTCGCGTCGTATCTGCCGAATGAGCATCGTTGAAACTTCCTCTTTCAATAACGTTTGTTTGGTAGGGACCGATTTATCGCGTCCTCTGCGTGGTTTATCACGCGAGTCATATGGCTGAAAATCTGAATACGCATGATAGGAATCGCGCGATAAAATCGCGCCGTGGACGCGATAAATCGGTCCCTACCAAACATATATCACGATCCCACGCGCAAATAATGACTCCAATAGCCCATATATGCTCCATACGGCTCCGCAATACGCGTAATTTGAGTTTGCGTCAAATCTTTACCATGACCATACAACCTTGACGCGGCAGCCATCATTGCCTTTTCTGCCGTGAACTGCTCCATACGACCCAGCCCACGTATCATTACGAATGATGTAGACCATTCACCAAAACCACGAATGCTATGTAACCAGTTTTCAACTTCTGAATAATCGCCTGTACGCAGAAAATGCTCATCGACCTCGGAAAACGCTTTAATAACGGCAACCAGATATTCAGCTTTGCGTGCGTTTCGTACAACGCTTGTCAACTCGTCTTCGCTTACATGTGTCATCCGAGTTGCCTCTGGAAAGGCTGAATAATCTGTGTCATCTATGCTAATGTTTCCGCCATACCTCTCAATAATGCTTTTCTTCATACGTTGCGACATGTTCATCGGATTACGTTGTGTCAACACTGCCCAGCAAGCGTTTTCAAACGGTGTCAGGAACTTGACCTGATGATAGCCGTATAGCTCCTGTATGATTGGCGCGAAATCTTTATCATCGTTACCAATCGTATAGAATGGGCGCAAATCATCATCTAAACTCAAAAAGAAGGTGATACGATCTATCGCAGCGTTCTGAATTTCTTCGTTTATTGGTTGCTCGGAAAAAAGCGTGTATGCCAATCGAGGGCTATCAGTTGTACCATGTGAAGTGAGGCGAAAAGCGATAAGCTGTCCATGAACATAGACAGCTTTCGTAAGATACTGCTCTGTAGATGTTTGTTCGCCCTGCATGGGTGCAAAGAGGCCAAGAAAGTTCAGCGATTTCGCAAAATCGTATGGCGCGACAGGGATAATATTTCCTGTTTCTGTATACATAGTAACCTTCCTCTATCGAATATCATAAAACTCATAAAATAAAGCAATCGGTGCCTTTGGGAACAGGAGTTGATAGGGAAAGGCTTGATCACACTCTTGCATGTTCATGGCGGCCTCAACACGCTGTAAAAATATTGCTGCTGTGCGTTCATTTACCTGCCACTCGGAGTCGAGAAACTGCCCCCATAGACCACGCCCCGTATAATAAACGCGATCCGCCTCTTTAGCCGACTGCCCGTACTCTAGTGGAAAAAGACGTTTGTAGGCATTTAGATTATAAAGCCACGAACCTCCTATAACCGCTTCAGCATCTGGATATTCGTTGTGAATATGCGTGAACATCTCTTTGAGTTCCACTTTGCGTATAGCCATACGTTGGTGACTCAATGCGCCGTATTCCGTATAGTCCTGATTGGAAAAGTGTATCTTGATATTGTGCTGACCGGGCAGATATTCATAGGCGAAACATCCGTAATGAGGCAGATCACTCTGGCGCGGAATGCTATCCGACCTCGCGTAGTAAAATTGATAGGTTCCTCTGGCACCAGAGTCTTTATCGGACTGTAACGCCTGTACATGTGCTTGCCACGTAGGGTGCGTTGGATCGGCACTCCAATCGAGGCCGAGGATGCGATACATTGCGGTATTGTGGAGTACCACATCCTCGAATGAGCGTCCCGTAACCTCTGCAACTTTGCGTGCAAATATCAGTTGCACCTCGAAGAAACGTTCGGGGTATATTTCTGAACGTGCCATGAGATATGGTCCTCTCTCTATGTAAGATGAACTTTCATAAATTCCAACGTTGCTTTGATAATTTGACGTGATTGTTTATCGTCGTTTAGTATATCAAATCCATGTAAACCAGTCGGATGATTCATGAAAGTGAGAGGAGCATTTTTCTCAATGGCTTCTTTTACAAACGTATCAAGAGCGTCGTTTAGATATTCGTTGTCTAAACCTGCTCTGGCTATGAAAATAGGTGCAATTGTCTTGTTTGTTTCTCGTAAATGATGTAGTGCTGAAAACTCTTTGATTTCCTCCTCTTCATCTGAAGTGTACGTATAATATTTTTTATTCAGTAAGCTCAGTAAACCATAGTAGACCACCGAGCATCGCACATATGGAGGTGCATCCCGTAACATCTTCTATAAACTATGTAAAGTACCAGAGGAGCAAGCCCAAATGCAGAGCGCGTTAGTGTCTATTCCTAATGATGTGCCATGTGCAAGGATATAAGCTATGCAATCGTCGATGTCACTTCGAGCATCTTCTAACTTGGTAAGTGTCCAAAGTTGGCGGTGACTAAACGTAACTGCTATGAGTCCTGACGATGCTATGAGTTGTCCCCATGAAACAAAAGACTGCATATTCTTTCCATGTTCTATGCGGTCTGGTGGGCCACCTCCATGAACAAAAAGCACTGCTGGACGTATCATACCCTCTTTCATGTCGAGAGGATAATATACGTCCATGCGTAAAGTAGTGTCGCCGACTGTCTTATATGTAATATTTCTCTCTACAGGGATACGTTCCATACAATCTATGGTATAGACCACGCGTTTCTTTGCTAGTTCATCAAGCTCTTTGATATTCATTTCACGCTCCGATAGAAGCTAGCGTTCCAACAAATGCGTCTTCATGAAATCCAGTGTCGTGCGGATAATCTCGTGAGTGCGTACATTGTCGTCGAGAATATCGAAGGCGTGATGACCCGTTGTGTGATTCATGAAGTCGAGACTGACGTTCTTTGCTATCGTAGCCGTTAGGAGGCGATCAATAGATTTGTTGAGTTCGGG
>CAXUHG010000092.1:0-21828 GCA_964250805.1 uncultured Ktedonobacteraceae bacterium
CTCTTCTCTTTCTGGTGGTCCGTCTATAGTAATGGCATCGAGCGACTCGTCTTCCGTCCACACCTTGTGATCAAGTCCCATAGGCCAGAGAACAGCGTCACCTGCCGTTACCGCGCGCGTTTCCCCATCCGGTCCACCAATACGTACAAAACCGCATCCACGCGTCACGAGAAAGAGAACTGGCACATCTGCACTATGCTCATCCAGCACCCCATGCGGCTCGAAATACATAGCCACCACCGCCATAGAGCGATTCAGCAACAGTGGTAAACCGTTTGTGCGTTGCGCCATTTCTTCTCTTCGCTCAACTGGCACCGATGCAGCATCAAACTCTATCGGCACAGCATACAAACCATTGTGGCCTCCTGGTATCTTTGATTTCAAATCCGGGCTAAAGCGACGAATTTGCATATTGCACCTCTCTTAAAATATTTTTGCAGATAACAGTATATAACAGGAGTTGTCCCCGATGCATTGCAGAGCAATGCATCGGGGACAACTCCTGTTATATACCCTTTTTATTTCTCGTCTTTCTCGTTTGCAGTCAACACCTCATCAATGATTCCGTACTTCACCGCCTCTTCCGCACTCATGTAGAAGTCGCGGTCGGTGTCGCGTTTGATACGCTCTAGGCTCTGGCCTGTGTGCCGTTGAATGATGCCATTCATTACATCTCGCGTGTGAAGCATCTCACGTGCGAAGATGTCAATGTCGCTTGCCTGTCCGCCTGCTCCTCCTTGAACGAGTGGCTGGTGCATGTGAATACGCGCATTGGGCAGAGCACGTCGGCGTCCTTTATCGCCTGCAAGCAGAAGAATTGTCCCGAAACTGGCAGCATAGCCGACACAGGTTGTTGCAACTGGGCAAGGGATGAGGCGCATCGTATCATAGATTCCTAATCCTGCCGAGACTACTCCTCCTGGCGAGCTAATATACATGTTGATTTCGCGCTCCGAATTATCCGATGCGAGGAAAAGCAGTTGCGCTACGATCAAATTAGACATACCCTCCTCAATTGGACCGCTCACCATCACAATACGCTCTTTCAGAAGTCGAGAATAGAGATCGTAGGCTCGTTCACCACGTCCAGTATTTTCGATAACGGTGGGAATAACAGAATATATGCTCATTGAAAAACTCCTTTATTTCGCTTTCTGACGCACAAAGTAGTAGGAAACCATAGCAGTATCGCCTCTTGCACCTGAATTCAGTACACCAACGAGAAGCCACCCTTCACGTCCCAGTTCGTTCAGGCGTTCCTCGTCGGGAAGCGATCTACTATTGGTATCAACTGTCAACACATGGTAATCCCAGGAGACAGGCTCCAGCGGAATATCTTCATAGACCTTCAGGTCTGGCACAAAGCCAACTGCCCCCTTCTCCGCATATCGTATCAAAGGGGATGAGGTAGTAAACATAGTTGATTCTCCTTTACCAGTACATTCGTCAATCCAATTGGGAGAACGGACATTGCTTCGCTCGTCCGTGGGTGCGATAAATCGGACCCCTACATCTCCCTGTCTTGAATATAGCATGCTGTTGGTTTATACTGATAGAGAATATATATGCTATTGGCATATATTGAAACGAAGGTATGCTGACAGCATAGAAAAGGGAGGAATCTGTTATGGCTGAAGAAGAGAAGACGTTGGATTTGCAGGAGGTGATCGGGCGCGTGGTACGCCGTGAACGCCAGGATCGCCGCCTCACAATAAAAGATTTGGGCGACAAGGCTGGTCTTTCTGAAATCTATGTGGGTGAGATCGAGCGAGGACAAAAGTACCCTTCCTCCAAAGTGCTAGAGGCAATAGCAAGGGCGTTAGAGCTAGACATGGCGGAATTTTTGGAGTTGATGGCGGAGGAGATTCGTAGCGAGCGTGAGCCACAACTTGCCAACGCGATTGGCTTTGTGCTACCGAGTACGCCCAACCAGCCGCGTCGCATGGTGGTGAAGCGCATCGTCAATATGCTCGACGAGGGGGATGTGGAGAGTGTTGCGAGTTTTAGCGCGTTCCTACTCTCTCAACGCTTGCCGGGACAAGAATAAGCAGTGTGATGTGTAGGATTGATAATGGGTAGGGACCGATTGATCGCGTCCTTGTCTGTCGGCGGTTGGCTGCTCATAAGGACGCGATCAATCGGTCCCTACCTCATTCAATTCCATTATCATGCTCTCAACTGTAAAATTCGGGCAGTTTCTTCAATGTTTGCCACTGCTGACCATCATGTCCAAAGATGACAAGAGCCACATGCTCACGCTGGGCTATATCCAGTAACTTCTGCGTACTCACTCGCGTGCCGTCTGCATCAGAGTCCATTGGACTAATTCTACGGTCAGGTGTGAAATCTGCCTGCTGAGTAACAGCATCAATTGTGAGTAGCACCGGACCAGTTTCGGGAAGGCGTACCAGCACCGATTGATGTCCAGGAACATGTCCACCAGTCTCAATTAGCTCAAGACCAGGAAGCAGTTCGGTATCGCCATCAACAAATCTGTATCGTGATGAGGGTAGGTCCCATTGAGCGCGACTCCGTGCAAAGCGTGGATTACCACTTTGAGCAGTTTCATAATGTTGACGCTGCACAATAATTTCCGCATTAGGAAAGTCATTATTATGACCTGCATGGTCCATGTCAAAATGGGTGGCAATCAGCATGTTAATATCAAGCGGCTGAAGGCCGAGTAGAGCAAGTTGTTCGATTACGTTCTTGCCTATCACAGGTGCTGGTATTCCAGGCGGAGGCTGAATGTCGCCAGATGGCAGACCACTATCAATCAGAATATTTTTGCCATCATTCGTTTGAACCAAGTAACAAGGGACAGGGGCATTTACTGGTCCCATACTTGCAACTTGAATCAGGTATAGTCGCTGAGGAGCCGAATTTGTGGTTGTCATATATGTTCTTCCTTTGACATGAATTTTATGAGCAATGATTTTTCGTAGGGACCCGATTGATCGCGTCCGAGGCGTGATTTATCACATGAGATCACATCGGAGACGACTTATAGACGGGACTCGCAAGAATCTCGCTCAATAAATTGAGCGGCGGACGCGATAAATCTAGTCCCTACGAATTACCATAGTATATTTCGATGTAGAACATAATAGCAAACCGTTGTATCCATGAGATTCGTTTCTTATTTTATCTCATCACGCTGTGATGTATTTTCGTTTTTGGTTTCCTTTGGGTCAGGTTCATAATATGTAAGCGTGTCAAGAAATTGTCTTGCCTCCTTGCGAACCTCCTGCCGCTCTGTGTCCTTAATATGTCGCAAACCTAGTACATTCTGACCTGAGCGTGGATTGGCGCGTAACTTTGCCTCGTTCTCAATGAGGAAGTTCCAGTACAGGTAGTTGTAGGGACAGGCATTCGGCCCCGTGCGTTGTTTGTGCGAGTAATGACAATCCTGGCAATAATCACTCATTTTGTTGATGTAGTTGGCTGAGGCTATATAGGGCTTGGTTGCGGTCTTGCCGCCATCAGAGTTCATGCCCATGCCAATGACGTTCGGTAGCACTACCCAATCGTAGGCGTCGAAATAGCAAGCGAGAAACCATTCCGCGACTTCGGCAGGGTCAACGCCTGCAAGTAGACAGAAGTTGCACACGATCATGAGTCGCTCGATATGATTTGAGTAACCACTATTCAACACGCGATTCGCCACGTGGTTGACACAGTTCATCTCGGTTTTCCCGTCCCAGAACATCATGGGCATAGGTCGTTTACCATGCCATGAATTGCTGGTACGTAGTTCTGGCATCTGGTGCCAGTATTGCCAGTACATAAACTCGCGCCATCCAATCACCTGTCGAATGAAGCCCTCAGTAGAGTTGAGCGAGGCATGTCCCTGTCGATACGCAGCTTCGGCGTCATGCACCATGTCGAGCGGCTCTAGTAGACCAATATTAACGTATGGTGAAAGCTGCGAATGATAGAGCGCACTTTCGCGTGTACTCATTGCGTCTTCATAGGGACCGAAGTCGTTGAGGCGGGAAGCGATAAAATCGTCGAGTGCCTTCTGTGCATCTTTGCGCGTCACGGCAAGGTCAAAGCCTTCTGCGCTACCAATACCATGCTCTGAGTCCGCAACCTGCTTCATCACATCAAGCGTAATCTCGTCTGGTGCAAATCCGGGCGGCGGTACTAGCTCGAACTGATGCGGCAACGGTTCACGGTTCATCTCGTCATAATTCCATCTACCGCCAACCGGCGTACCGTCCTCTTCCATGAGCAGATGAAAGTGTTGGCGCATATCGCGGTAGAACGTCTCCATAATGTATGATTTCCCTACTTGTGGATGAGGATTCGGGTTGTACTGCTCGACCAGAAACTGCGTATTTGGCAACACCTCAACAGGCAAATCCAAAAGATGCGATAGTTCGTTCTGCTGCATCTGTCGCGTGTCATACTCACTTGCTGCCATCACGAACAGTCGCTCCGACTTGGACCTTTTAAGATGTTGTTGCAAGCCCTCAACAAAACTTGATGATGAAATATATTCAACGGTATAACCAGCAGTTTGCAGTTCTTCAACATAGTGACGCATTGCACTGAGAAGCAACACAATTTTCTTGCGCTGATACGGTAGCAACCCAATACGTTGCGTGCTTTCAATCAGTACGACGCGCACATGCTCGCGTCCATACGCTTGTTCAGCAGCGATGAGCGCGGGATGCTCTTGTAAGAGTTGGTCGCCGAGTATCCAGACGGATGCTAGTTTGGGAGTCATATATTCGCCTTCTCCGTTAATTACATAATGCTTTTCTATGAGACGCATTAGAGAGAAGAGTGGGATACAGGAAAAATCGTGAACAAATTTTTCCTGTATCCCACTCTTCTCTCTACATACTAAAAGCTAACGAGCGGCTATATACACCTCTATTCCCCCGATGGTGGGTCCAGGACAGTTGAAGTACTCACTGGCGTACCAAAGTTCGGAGTACCATCATCGTTCCAGGAGAAGGGCTGGGCGCGTGTTGTTCGACCATCGTAGGTAAAATTAGATGAATTCCTGGCATGGTACACCATCCAATCATCTCCATTGGGCGAAGTCGTGAATGAGGCGCGTCCAGGTCCATAGACGGAGTTTGCATCACTGTAGGTGAAGACGGGACCAGTTTTGCTCCATGAGTGGAAATCGAGCGGGTCTGGACCGTTATAGGTAAGTAGACCGAGACAGTAGTTGTAATCACCCGTATCACTTCCTGAGTAGACAATAAAGGTCTCTCCGTTATGATAGAGTGCCTCCGGTCCTTCTGAAACAGGATACGTAGATTGTCCCGATCCACCACCTCGCTCCCAGGGCTGATCGGGATAAATCAAGGAATGACTGGGACCACTTTGTGTCAATGGATCGCTGAGCGAGGCGATATAGGTAACATTCGCGCCTTGCTCGCCCACATGATCCACTCCTGGCTCTTCCACGTCAAGAATGTAGAGGTTGCCATTGACACTCAAAATGGAGGGGTCAATTGCCGTCGTATCATCGGAGCCACTGAGTTGCCCCATAAAACTATACGGCCCCAAAGGGTCAGTACCATTGCTTTCCAGTACATAGATGCGATGAGCGGTATTGTCGTTTGTCGATGCAGCGGTAAAGTATACAAACCAATGATCGACTCCCTGATAGTTGAGGAGAAACAGGGACGGCGACCATATTTGATAGGATGGTTGCCCATCCTGCGGCGACCATATCACAGTGGGAGATTGACTCACCGCCTCAAGGTCTGGTGATGACCAGATAGTCACGTTATTTCCCGTCGAGCCAGTGACATAATAATTTCCATTGTAGCGCGTCACAAAGGGGTCTGGAACGGAGAGAATGGGGTTAGTAAAGGTGTTACCAGCCGCGTGAGCAGTATGCTGGACTAGCAATACTGGTACTACACATAAGAGAAGAGCTACTAAACTTAGCATCAGAGCTTTGAGATCATGCATCTTTGTACGATCTTTCATGGCTACTCCAATCGTGTATACCCGTGTGTAAACGGAAGAGGGGGTACATGCTACTCGCATACGGGGACGATTTTAAGTTGCATTGATTTGCCTTCTGGCTAATCAGTTAGGATTAGTATAATGTGAAAACGTGAAAAAATCAAGGATGCTAATGAAGATGATACTCGTAAGGCCAATATGCTTTGGGAAAATACAAGAATTTAACGAATGATGTTTCATATAACGATAAATCATGAAGTATTAAATTCGGAAATTACCGAATCGAAGCAGAGTATTCTCACAAGATGAGTTGTACTCTATCTCATGCAAGCACTTGACATATACACATTTCCAAAGGTAAACTGTACGTACAGTTTACCTTTGAGAGGAGCAGAATAAATATGGCTTACTCCGTAAAGACAGCATCACCATCAGAGCGTCCACTTCGCAAGCAAAGCACGCGTACACGCACAAAAGTGCTACAAGCAACGAGAGAACTGCTACTCGAAGGTGGACTTAAAGCGGCGACTGTCGATGCGATAAGTACTCGCTCTGGTGTCAGCAAAGCCACTATGTACAAACATTGGGCAAATCGGACAATGATTGCTATTGATGCCTTCGCTGAATACATGTCTGAGTCTGTTCCTGTCCCTGATACTGGCAGTACTCGTAGCGAGATGACTAATCACCTCATCCAGGTCGGCGAATTTTACGCAAGTCCAGCAGGAGCGATTTATGCTCAATTGCTGGCACAGACAGTCAGCGATCAAGAAGCTAGAGAACTGCTCATCAGCCGCTTCCTTCAGGGACGAAGGCAGGTTGCGCGTCTCTTATGGCAACGCGGTCTTGAACGGGGAGATGTCCGCAGCGAGATTGATGTCGAAGTCGCTATTGATGTCATCTCTGGAGCCGTCATCTTTCGCCTGATAGCTGGTCATGCTCCCCTAGATCGCGCACATCTGGAAGCAATCGCGGATGCGGCTCTCGGTGGCTTACTTGTCGTCAACGAATAACAGTGTTTTAAGGAGGTTTTATTCATGAAACAAGTACAACTTGGACATAGCTCTATCTCCATCTCGCGCATTGGTTTGGGATGTATGGGCATGTCGCAATCCTATGGGCCAGCTAACGAGGCCGAGTCTATTGCAACCATTCATCGTGCGCTTGAATTGGGCGTCAACTTTCTCGATACATCTGATCGGTATGGAGCAGGGAAGAATGAAGAACTTTTGCAGAAAGCTCTGGCGGGGCGACGAGAGCAGGTGATACTCGCTACGAAATTTGGGATAGGACGTGATCTTGGGCCAGGAGAAGTCAATGGTAAACCAGATTATGTCAAACGTGCCTGTGACGCTAGTTTACGACGGCTTGGCACTGATTACATCGATCTGTACTATCAGCACCGTGTCGATCCCCAAACACCAATTGAAGAAACTGTCGGCGCGATGGCTGATTTGGTGAAAGCGGGAAAGGTTCGCGCTCTTGGTCTGTCTGAAGCCTCTGCTCAAACAATCAGGCGTGCTGTAAGTGTTCATCCCATCAGTGCGCTTGAGTCGGAATATTCGCTTTGGAGTCAGGATATCGAGACAGATATTCTTCCAACCTGTCGAGAGTTAGGCATAACAATTGTCGCGTATAGTCCTCTTGGACGCGGGTTTTTAAGCGGGCAGCTACGACGCTTTGAGGACTTAGCCCCTGACGATTTTCGGCGTGGACTTCCTCGTTTCCAAGGTGAAAATTTCCAGAGCAATCTCGATCTGATCAACGAACTGGAAGCCATTGCCCATGAGAAAGGGGTAGAGGCTAGTCAACTCGCGCTTGCCTGGGTACTTACTCAAGGAGATGATATTGTTCCGATTCCTGGAACGAAGCGACGCACCTATTTGGAACAAAACGTGCAAGCAACCGAGATCGTCTTAACACCCGACGATCTCAAACGCATCCATGCACTAGCTAGACCAGTTGGTAATCGTTATGATGAAGCTGCTATGAAAACAACAAATGCGTAACACACAAGAGTTCAAATCATATGGCTAAAACAGCAACGACCCTACCGTCACTACCACCACAACGCCAAGCACAGCATAGTCAACTCTCCCCAATGCCTTCTCGTACAGTCGTGTCTGGTGTCCGTCGGATTCGTAGCCGCGTGCCTCTA
This sequence comes from uncultured Ktedonobacteraceae bacterium, assembly GCA_964250805.1. Taxonomy (GTDB): domain Bacteria; phylum Chloroflexota; class Ktedonobacteria; order Ktedonobacterales; family Ktedonobacteraceae; genus JBBQVS01. The sequence continues at coordinate 8,096 of CAXUHG010000092.1, forward strand.
ACGCGGTTGCGAGTTCGGAGGCGCGACGTAGTACGCCTTGCATGAGTGGTACAAAGAGCAGAGTTAGGCTTTGCATACGTTCGCGTATGGTGCCGTGTGTGAGATCGGCACCACGTGCAGTTTGCGCTTTGGTGAGTTGCTCGACCTCTTCTAGCAACGTGGGGATGAAACGTAGGGCTAGGAGAGTCATGAGCGCGAAATCATCGACGGGCAGTTTCAAGCGACGCAGTGGAGCGAGCAGCATGGTAAGCCCTTCGATCAGTGCAACGGGCGAGGTGGTCATGGTGAGCAGGAGCGAGAAGGCATAGAGGGTTAGTAACACAACGGTAAAGCTTACGAGGCTCCAGACGCCGCTATAGGTGATGGGAAGTGGTCCGATTACGAGATTTTGTGACGCTGGATTATCGCGTATCACCCATAAGAAAATGCCTGCAACAATCAGCAGAAGAAATAGCCAGAAACGTACACGACGAGGCCAAGTTCTACGCCGAATGACGCGTAGGGGTGGAAAGTAGAAGGCAATCAGGACAAGCAATATACCGAGAGCAAAAAGTAGCGCACTTTCACGCGCTACTCCATAAGCGACGTTTAGTGGTCCCAAAGCGTACAACACTTTGTCGCCATCGCCACTAAGCGAAAAGAGGACAGCAACGGCACCAATGAGTGTGAGCAAGGTCAAAAGCCACATGCGACGCCACAATTCATATGGGGAGATGCCGGAGCAAAGGATGCTTATCACTAGTAAGAGAACGAGGACTATAAAAGGCATAAAATGCCACTCGCGTTGTCCAGCAATCACGAGAGAGACTACAATAAAAAACTGTACTAGCAGTTTTGTTCTCGCTTGCAAACGATGCAATAAGCTTTTGCCGGGATAATAGGTACCTAACGAAATATTATTGAACATAAAACATGCTTTCAAGTCAATGCGGTAGTTTTAATGTGTCTTTCAGAGCGTGGAATGCCTCGTCGAGTGTCAAGATATTCTCTGGAAGTGTCATACCCTGTTTGCGTAACATCGTCAATAAGTCGCTCAATGGCGGCGCGGCAAGTCCCCACATATGAAGTTGCTCACCCTGTGCGAAGAGAGCACGCGGACTTCCTTGCATGACAAGTTGTCCATTGTGTAGCACAAACAGCATGTCAGCTAGCGTTGCCACTTCGCTCATGTCATGTGAGACAAGAATAACTGTCACGCCCCGCTCTCGACGTATCCGTTGTAGATACGTGTAGAACTCACTCCATGCATCAGCATCCAACCCTACTGTTGGCTCGTCGAGAACAAGGATGCGCGGCGACATCGCCAGGACACCTGCAAGGGCGACGCGGCGTTGTTGTCCACCACTTAGCGCGAAGGGCGAGCGCGAAGCATATTCTTGATAGGGCAAGCCAACCAGTTCGAGGGCGGCGTGGACACGAGTGCGTCGCTCGTGGCGTCCAATATGCATGCGTTGCAAACCAAAGGCGACATCGGCGAAGACGGTTCTCTCGAAAAGCTGCGTTTCGGGAAACTGAAAGAGCATACCGACACGTTGCCGTAATTTCCGCAGGTCTACGCCTTTGCGCCCAACGTTGACGCCATCGACTCGCACTGTACCTGATGTTGGCGTGAGCAAGCCGTTGAAGTGTTGTACTAGCGTCGATTTGCCAGAGCCGGTGACACCGATAATCGCGGCACAACTGCCGCGCTCAATCTCCATATTGATATCAAGCAAGGCCGTCTTACGCGTCAGACCAGATGAATAGACATGAAAAAGATTTTTCGTTACGATAATGGCATTGCTCATGGACGCAGTTCTCCGGCAATCGCCTCAACAGTCAAGGCATCGGCTGAAAGTGGGTATCCAACCTTCCGTAGACGTGTAGCTAATTCGATTGGCTCTGGTATCGCTAGCTTCAACGCTCGTAATTTGTCGAGATTCGAGAAAACTTGCGCAGGCGTACCATCCATTACAATCCTCCCTTGATCCAACACAAGCACTCGTTGTGCCAGTGCCGCCTCCTCAAGCAGATGTGTGACCTGTATAAGAGTTATGCCCTGCTCACTATTCAATGAATGTAACAATGTTACAATCTCACGCCGCGAAAGGGGATCAAGCATTGAGGTAGCTTCGTCCGCGATAATGCAGCGTGGGCGTAGTGCCAAGATACTAGCTATAGCAACACGCTGGCGTTGTCCGCCAGAGAGCTGCTGTGGTGGGAACTGTCGTAAATCTGAGATATTTACCGCCTCCATAGCAGCATCGACGCGCTTCCGTATTCCCGAACGGGAATAGCCACGTACCGACAACGACCATGCAATATCGTCCTCGACGATTGTAGCGATAATTTGGTTATCAGGATTTTGAAAAATCATCCCCACGTTGTCGCGTATGGCGCGACGTTGCGTTTCATCGCGTGTATTTAGCCCATCGACAAGCACATGCCCCTCATCAGGAAGAAGCAAGGCATTACAGAGACGCGCTAACGTTGATTTGCCACTTCCATTGTGTCCCAATACGGCAACGTACTCACCTGCCTGTATCTGTACATTCACGTCGTGGAGAACTGCCTGAAAGTTCTCGGAAGGGATTGCTTGTACAGGGTAGGTGTAGGTGACATGCTGTATATCAATAAATGGCCTCATGCTCTAGCTGCTCCCCGTCTTCTCACAATGCCGTGTCGGATGCTATATTTTAGCAGAGAGCGCGAAAAACGGCGCAAGCGTTTGTTGAGCCTACCGCCCGGAAAGGGTCGCACCGTATAGCCAAGCCTGCGTACCAGCATGTTCGTGACCGCGTAAATCACAATCACAAATGGGCAGAGCAAGACCCACAGCGCGACATAATAGAAACCCAACCAGTATTTGAAGCCAAAGATAGCCAGTGGAGTGATAAACGGTAGCAACGTTTGATGCCACCATCCACCAAGCCCGATACTGTCAGTAAGCACACCGATCAAGCCTAGCATAGAGTTATACGCGTTGTGTAGACCCCGCAATAGACTACTCAAGGGCAGACCCACCAGCAGAGTCGAGAGGAAGAGTACGATATAGACGGCAACAGCACCGCATGTAATTCCAATCAACAGCAAGAGAAAATGTGAGAAGCGATGTTTCATTGTGAAGCCGAGAAACAGGCCGCCAACCGCCTCTAGCGACAGCAATATTACCGCTTGCGGCCCTGTTACGATAACAGTAATGAAGAGTGCAACAAGCATCCCCATCATGCCTACGTAAAGGCCACGCCGTAGCACAAGAACAGCAAACACGATAAATAAAAGGACGCGAAAAAAATCGCCTCCGACTGGCAAATATAGGGTGAGCAATTGAAACACAACCGCGATATCTGCGAGCAACGCTCCCTCCGCAATCTCAATCGCGCTCAATTTTCGGAACATTCAACGTCCTTCGTACAGATTGTATGGAGTGTATTGTAACGCTTTGCAGCCGAATGAACAATAGCGCAAGAACTCGTTTTACAAAAGTTTTACATATCGCGCAAAAATTCCTGAGAGTTGAGTGGTATGATATACGTAGAACACATATGTTCATCTAGCTGAGGGGCAAGCATGAATAGAGATTCATACGAGAATACGGAATTTCCGCGACAAGAGTCGCACCAATATATGTACGATGAGACACCTTATTTCCAGCCTTCACAACGCGAATTAGAGCAACAAAAACTACGTGTGCCGTCTCCACGCACATCGAGAGAGCAAGCACCAGAGTTTATGAGTTCGCTAAGAAGAGGTATCGTTGTAGCGGCTATCGTGGCCTTTGGAATTTTTAGTTTCCTGATGGCAAATCTTGTGGGAGCACAGAACTCAGGGGGATTTCCGGGAAGACCTCATTTCCCTATGAACCCGCCGGGCTATTCCCAGAATCATTCTATTTTCTACCATCGCCATCATCACTGGTAATAAGATAGCATCTTCTCTATTGCATCTCTTGATATCAACCTGTATACTTCTTCATACACAACAAAATTCGTAGGGACCAATTCATTGCGTCCGTTGCTCAATTTATTGAGCGAGTTCTTTGCGAATCCTGTCTAAAAGCTATTTCATATATGATCTCATGTGATAAATCACGCCTCGGACGCGATCAATCTGGTCCCTACGAAATACAATCAAAGATGGGAAGACTACTACCGCATATGAAGAAGGATGCTTCTCACAACCCTAAGCAGCAGTTGAAGGCTGAACGTCTGCGTCGCGGCTGGTCACAACAAGAGATGGCGGAGAAGATGGAGGTCTCGGTTGTCACGATCAATCGCTGGGAGCGTGGTACAACGAAGCCTAGTCCTTATTTTCGTCTCAAACTCTGCGCTTTGTTCGGCAAAAGCGCAATAGAGTTGGGATTGGAACTCGATGAAGCTCCTCTCACCACAAACGTTCCTGATTCAACGCCTCCACAAACAAGCGAGCAATCGTCCTCCTCTATAATTCCAAAGCCATCGCTTCCATTTCATCGCAATGCCCTTTTTACAGGGCGCGAAACCATATTGACTCGCATTTCCACATTGTTTCGTGAGAAGGGTGTCCATATTGTTGCACTCACGGGTCTTGGTGGAATAGGGAAAACACAAACGGCAATTGAATATGCCTATCGTTTTCGCCAAAACTACGATACTATTGTATGGCTACAAGCTGAGGATAGCACCGCTCTCATCACTGATTGCGCAAGAATTTTGCGACAACTACACTTGTTACGAGACGAACAGCAGCAAGAACAGAGCATCGAAATTATGCAGCACTGGCTTGCTCGGCAACGTAACTTGTTGCTTATTCTGGATAACATAGAGAATGGACAGCTTCTTCAACAATTGCTTCCGGCATTTCTTACAGGGCACGTCTTGCTCACCACACGCACACAGGTTACAGGCACGCTAGCACAGCAGGTCGATTTACAGCAAATGACGCAAGACGAAAGCACGTTGTTACTACTTCGTCGCGCAAAACTGATTGCGCCAGATGCCAGCATACACAATGTGTCGCAACAAATGAGAGCAATAGCTAGTGAACTTAGTTCTTTGCTCGATGGACTGCCACTAGCACTCGATCAGGCTGGCGCGTACATCGAAGAAACAGGCTGTAGCTTACACGACTATCTCGAACGCTATTCTCAGTACCGGAAGATATTGCTCGCTAGGCGTGGTGCAGATCCAAGAGAGCATCCCGCCTCTGTCGTCACAACTATTTCGCTATGTATGCAGCATATCGAACAACGCCACCCCGAAGCAGCGGAACTACTACGCTGTTGTGTCTTTTTTCCTTCTGAAAATATCGATGAAACACTTCTCCGTATTGGTGCAAGCGCATTAGGTCCCGTACTTGCAAAAGTTATTTCTGATTCGTTTGCCTTCGATGCTGCTATTGCACAGCTACGTACACTCTCGCTGCTGTATCGCAATACGACGACAAGGGCGTTGATCGTACATCGTCTTGTACAAACCGTGCTTCAAGATAGTATGGAAGAGGCGTTACAACGGCAGTGGGCTGAACAGGTCGTAAATGCTGTCTGTCTTGCATTTCCAGACGGAACGTCAATGGATGACCTGTTGCAGCGTGAACGATACATGTTACAGGCGTCTTCTTGCGTAGAACTTATTACGCAATGGCAGTTGCACAGCATTGAAGCAAGCACCCTACTCTATAGGGTGGGTCATTACTATACGCAACGCGGGCACTATGTACAGGCGGAGAAACTTCTCTCTACCGCTCTTGCTATGCAACAAGCGATAGACGAAAAAGCTCTAGCGGTTGCTACCACTCTCAATACCTTGGGTACATTGCGTGAGGTACAAGGCAGATATGCAGAGGCGGAGCAAGCGTACATACAGGCGCATAAGTTACAGGAAGAGAAACTTGCTCCGGGACATCCCAATGTGCTTGAAGTCCTTGCCAACAGTGGAAGATTGGCGATGACACGCGGCAACTATGGTCAAGCGCAGTCATTGCTTGAGCATGTACTACGGTTGAAGCAAGAGAGATTCGGAGAGAATTCTGTACAGCTTATTCCAATCCTACACCTGCTTAGCTCGTTATACCAACAAATGGGCAAATATATGAACGCATTTATGGGTCTTCAGCAAGCCTACTCTATTTGCCTTGGAGCCTTTGGTAAAACTGATTCACATACAATTGAGAGCGTGAGCAAATTGATCTTTATATGTCAGCTTCTAGGATTGAGTAAATTTGCTTATGTTTTTCGACAACACACCATCTTGACATTAACTGAGGCGTCTATCATAGACACCCTCACTGTTCCAACGCTACGTAACTTAGCAGTTATGTATGAGCTTGAAGAAAATTACACGCAGGCAGAGGCTTTGTTACGTCAAACAACCGCGATTTGTGAATATACGTTTGGCGGCATACATACAGAGACAGCCGAGAGTTTGCGCCGTTTGAGCGAAGTGTATAGATTGCAAGACAAGCACGTAGAAGCGGAAGAGGCGTTGTCGAGAGCAAAGAATATCTTTCTGGCAATTTTTGGCTCTTCGCATCCTGAAATTGCAGAAACAAATAAAATGCTCGGCTTCATCTATAGCATGCAAGAGAAGTATGAAATTGCGAAGAAGCTCCTGCAACAAGCGATTGACATATATACAGAAGTCTTAGGAGACACACATCCTGAGATCGCGGAAACACTACTCGTACTCAGTATGGTACACACACTACAAGAGAATTTGATTGAGGCAAAACGTCTTTTACAGCAAGCGTTGGCAATACAAAAACAGGCATTTGGCTCCTCTCATCTCGAAATCGCTATCACTCTGAGCCGTCTCGCATTGACTTCTATAGAAGAGCATGATTTTCAGCAAGCGAAAGTGTTCGCGCATGAGGCTCTTGCGATTCAACAACTCCTTTTAATTCCTGAGCATTTCAGTATCAGAGAAAGTGTGGACCTTCTTTCACTGATTACTGAGTTGGAGAAAAATTCTATGTAGGCAGTGCTAAAGGTAGGGACCGATTTATCGCGTCCTATTGGCAATTGAGTCGCCAGTAGGACGCGATAAATCGGTCCCTACCTTTAAGCAAAAACTGTTTTTAGAGCAATATGTTAATATGTTCTGGAAACTGTCAATAAAACTGATAATGGTTGTTCTTTTCCTCTCTTAGCTCTCTCCCTTATAGTATGAATTGGGAACCAGGGCGCCCGCGAGCCTCCTTTCATCTTGCCTGAGCGAAGCTAGAACGAAGTTCGTTGGCAAGATGAGTAAGGAGTAGGAACGCCCCTCCCGTACACGATTCATCTCCACAGACCACCTCGTGGTATGGGAGGGGCGTTCCCCTTGCGGGCGCCCTTGCTTCACCACCTAAATGATAGAGAGAAAGCAAGAGGAACTACGCCATGACGGACATCATTGAGAAAATTTCACTACCTGATTCAGAGCTACAGGAATCCTTGCCACGCAATGATGTTGGTCATGAAGTCTTTACGCTCACTCTTGATGGAAGAGTTATGGAGGCGTATGTTGGGCAAACTGTTTTGAGCGTTGCGATTGATAACGGAATCAATGACATCCCTAATTTGTGTAATGATGAGAAGCTAGAGCCAACTTCGGCCTGTCGCATGTGCCTTGTGCATATCGAAGGCGAGAGTCGTCCACTCCCCTCTTGTAATATAGCGGCTCAACCTGGAATGATTGTCACTACACAGTCTGCTGAACTCTTCCATATTAGGCGTACCAACCTGGAAATGATGCTCTCCGACCACAACGCCTATTGCCAGCCTCCATGTCAGGTCGATTGCCCGACACATATTGATATTCCTGGCTATTTGGAACTCATTGCGAAGGGAGCGATGAAAGAGGCGGCGCGGCTCGTCAAAGAGGTGTTGCCGTTTCCGTATATTCTCGGCTTGACGTGTCCGGCTCCCTGTCAAAAAGCTTGTCGGCGTGCATTAGTTGACGAAGAAATCGCCATCTGTCGTATGCATGGGCATGCCGCAGAAACTTGTCTGCTTGACCCGCCCGTGCCCTATCTCAAAGACCCCGATACAGGTAAGAAAGTTGCTATTGTTGGTGCGGGACCTTCGGGATTGACTGCCGCTTACTATCTCGCGCTACGTGGACACTATTGTAAAGTATTCGATATGCAGCCACAGCCTGGAGGTATGTTGCGCTATGGTATCCCTGAATATCGTTTGCAGAAGGATATGATGGATCGTGACCTGAACTGTGTGTGGCAGCTTGGCGTAGACTTCCAGGCCAACGTCAAACTGAGTCGAGATTTCACCATCGACGATTTATTCGCGCAAGGTTTCGATGCGGTATATCTTGCAATAGGTGCCTGGACAAGTAATCCATTGGGTACGCCAGGAGAGGATGCCGAAGGAGTCGTCAATGCGATTCAGTTTTTAGGTGAAAAGGTCGAGGGCAAACCTGTGCCTGTGCGAGAGGATGATGAGGTGATCGTTCTGGGCGGCGGCTTCACGACGTTTGACTGCACACGTACCTCCGTTCGCTTCGGTGCCAAAGTGCGTACAGCCTATCGTCGCTCACGCATGGAGATTAGCGCAACAATGGAGGAGGTTGAAGATGCCGAGGCCGAGGGTGCGGAGATTACCTATTATGCACAGGCAATAAGAGTGGTTACTGAAAATGACAAGGTGAAGGGGCTTGAGTTTATCAAGAACAAGCTTGGTGAGCCAGATGCCAGTGGTCGGCGGCGTCCCGTACCTATTGCGGGATCGGAGTATGTCGTACCCTGTACAACAATTATTCCCGCCTACGGGCAGAAGCCAGACAAGACGGTTCTCGATGAGCAATCAGGAGTCAAGTGGACAAAATACACCACCATTCAAACCAACCCGCATAACCTGATGACGGATCGCGTCGGCGTCTTCGCCGGTGGCGACTGCCAGATGGGGGCGCAAACTATCATCGAAGGCGTGGCACAGGGCAAACTAGGTGCCCGTTCTATTCATGCGTACTTGATGGGTGAGGAGATGAAAGAGGTGGCTCGCCGCCTCGAAATCGAAGAGCGACGCCCCGACCTGTTCGACATCGTGCCCTACAAGCCCGTCGAACCAAAGGTCAAGATGCCCATGTTGCCCTACGAGAACCGTAAACGCAACTTTAAGATTATTGAGATGGGCTACCTACGTGAACAGGCCGAACGCGAGGCGGCTCGCTGTCTACAATGCGCCTGTCCCGCCGCTGGTCAATGTGACCTACAGAAGTACAGCATCGAGCACGGTCTCGCCGACAATCGCTTCCACGATGGCGAACCCACCGACTATCACGACTACGACGTGGACCTATCGCATAGCTTTATTCTGCGTGACCCCAACAAGTGCATCAACTGTACTCAATGTGTGCGCGTCTGTCATGATGTCATCGGTCCCGACTGCTACGGCATGTTCGGTAAAGGCTTCGATACGATTGTGGAGACGCCCTTCAATGTGAGCTTGCACGATACTGATTGTGTCTCATGTGGTGCCTGTGTACAGGTCTGTCCAACGGGTTCGCTCATGATGGTGGAACGCACCCTCAAACGCTATGCCTTCGCGTTGGATCGCTGTATCTTCTGTGGCGATTGCGTGGAGGTGTGTCCGCATGGAGCCTTAGGAGAAACGCCCAACTTCGAGCTATCCTTCTTCAACCGCTACGGTGATGATGTGACGCTAGAAAAGGACGACCTTGCCAACGCCCCCAACTACCTCGTGCGGCAACGCTTGCCGAGAAGCAAGAAGAGCCTCCCGATGATGAACCCATTGGTGCGTCCGTTGCCGCCGCGCGGCATTCGAGAATAAAGGTAAATAGTGAAGCAAGGGCGCCCGCAAGGGGAACGCCCCTCCCATACGACAATGACGGTCATGCAGAGGATTCGTGTATGGGAGGGGCGTTCCCCTTGCGGGCGCCCTAGTCCCTACCCTTCTGGCTGTGTTCTAATGGACTGATTGATCTCCCAAAGATTGCCTTCGAGGTCGGTAAAGTGCGCTGTACGCAAACCCCAGGACTGGTCGGTCGGAGGTCGAACAAACGTGACGCCCTTCGCTTTGAGTTCCTCGTAGGCGGCATCGACATCTGCAACATTAGCGGCTAGAAGTCCACGTTGCCCTCCTTCGAGCTTCAGTTCATGCACCTGCGTCCCTAACAAATCTGCGGCTCCTTTGGGCGAGAGCAAAATCAAGTACAGCCCCTCTTCCAGAAGGAAACTAGAAGAATCAGCATCGCTCCCTTGATAGTGAAGTTTGAACGTGTCCCGATAAAACGTCGTACATCCGGTCAGATCTTGAACGAACAAGACCATCGCTTCGATCTTAGAAATCATTGCTTCCACCTTTTCTCTCTTTGCCGAGTCATAGAGGACATGAACATAAGAGGACAAACATCTCTTACACAGGCAACCATTTTAGCTTAGAGCTAGTAACCATGCTTTAGCTGGAAATGTGTTCAGGTAAATATTCTAATGCAGATGCAGAAAGGTGGAACTATGATATACTGTCATACCTGATACAATACTTTAAGAACACATAGAGAGCAACTGCGTATTTTTTAGGAGCCAGTTATGATCGATAAGCAGCTTTCTAGCAGTCTTTCCCACGCTGAGACAAAAAAAGTTTCTATCCAGGAACGATCACGTCAAAGCATCACACGGCTAGGTGTCCAGGCGAGAGGGTTTATTATGAACTGTGTCTGAACATCACACTATGCAGCGTTTTGTTGAAAAACCGGAAGGGAGAGGAAATATATGCCCTCGTTACGATTTACTGCCGATATTAATGGCACGCGCGAGACGATTTTTGACCTGATTGCTGATCTCGCTCACTATGATCGCTGGCTGCCAGGCTCAAAGGTGTTTGGTGGAATGACCCAGATATCGCCCGCGTCACCCAGTGTGAGCACAACCTATGCCGATGGCACAATGCGCGGCTCGATCACTGAGTTCAATCCGCCTGAACGTATCACTTTTGAGCAATCGATGCCGGTAAAATCGCTGCTGCTGATCGGAAAGCTGGATATGCATGTTCGTTATACGCTTGAAGCGACTGGAAACGATAGGCAGGCTACACATGTGATTCGCGAAGTCACTTTTAACCTACATGGCATCCTCGGAGCCGCGCAGCCTCTTCTTGTCAGCACCATTCGCCGTGAAAGTGGACGGATGCTGGAGATGATGAAACGGTATGTAGAGCGTGGGAATGTGATGGGAAGAGTCTTTACAACGCCTTCTTGAAAGTGCTACTTCACACCTTCAAGGCGATATGAGGTTGTTGACAACCTCATATCGCCTTCGTTCTTTACAAGAGAACTAATCACGAGGTATCAGCGTTGCCATGAGCGGTGACGCACCTCCAGCGGTGTCGCACCAACCGCTTGTCGCACTTTGCGCGAGAAGTGGTAGCGCGATTGAAAGCCGCACTGCTCCGCAATAGCACCTACTGATAATCCCGTCTCTTCCAGCAACGTCAGACCTTTTGTCACACGGGACTGCCATACGTAAGACATGGGCGTTGTGTGCAGTTGCGCTTGAAAGAGTCGAATGAGATAGGAAGGGCTGATTGAAAGCGCATCAGCGATACTCGTCAGAGTCAAAGGTTCATGGAGATGTGCAGCAATAAATTGGCGTGCAGACTCGACAAGCGAATATTCTTGCACACCCGATTGCAACAGAAATTGCTCACCCTCGCCAATGTAACGCCAAAGCAGTTGCATCGCCAGTGCTTTACGTATTTCGGAGGAGGTTGAAAACGAGGAAGCTTGCATTTCTAACGCCTCGTTTGTCAGTTGCGTCATCCCCAGAGAAAGTGGAAGAGGCCAGGGAAGTTGAGTGAGTCGCGTCATAAAATCGTTTTGCAGAGATGGCACGATGATATGTAACCAACTATGGTGTGTCTCGCATCCCTCGTCGAACACAAAATGCTCCTCATGCTCTGGAAAAAGGACACAAATAGTGTTCGCACCAGCCTCTTGCGGCGTCCCATCAATCCATACACGCATGGAGCCAGAATGAAGCATTACGAATTGCACGGTTCGTTGTATACGTGGTCCGCACGTTCCACCAGGAGGATAGATTATGCTTCCAAATTGAACCTCTACGGGCCAAAAACCATTGTCACCGGACATAGCTTCTCCGTTTATGCACATTTCAGACACATTATTGTCAATTACAGCCATCGCAATAAAGCGGATTGTACTCTATCATATCACTAGTGATACGGCTCACTACAAATATGTGAAGACTCGCCGCCTGTGGCGGCAAGGGGAGGCGAGGGTACTGTGGCACAGCCCCAGACCCCAGGCAAGGGGTTGCCACCCCTTACATCCCCGCTTTTCAAAAGGAGGAAAAGATTTATGACCACAACAGCACCCCAAAAGAGGTATAGCCCTTATGCTGTGAGCGTGCAAGAGTACGTTACCTTCCATGAGCAAGGCTTTTTGATTGTGCGTGGCCTCGTGCCACCGGAGGATGTGCAAGAACTTAATGTACATATGGACAGAATTGTTGATGGGACTGAACATTTTCCCGGCGTCGAACCTCCGCCAGCCGAGTGGGACCCTGACAAAAAGGTCGGTTACTATCTGCGTGTACATATGCTTCATCGTGTCCTGCCTATTCATGAGCGTTTTTTGTTGCATCCACGCGTGCTTGATGTGCTAGAAGCGTTGATTGGACCTGATGTACTTGCCCTACAATCAATGCTCTTCTTTAAGCAGCCTGGTCAACCGGGGCAGGGCTATCATCAAGACTCTTACTACATTCCGACAATTCCTGATACACTCTGTGGGGCATGGCTTGCCCTTGATGTAGTTGACGAAGAGAATGGCTGTTTGTGGATGACCGGCGGCTCACAAAATGAGCCAGTGTATCCCGATTCTGATGGCGTCACGGAAAATGGACAGCGCGACTTGAGCGATATCGAGCCAATCGCCAACGCAAGCTACACCGATGAAAATGTAAATGGTTTGACACGAGTTGCGCGTAAGTATCCTGGACGTGAAATCAAGGCCGAAGTTGCCCCCGGCGATGTCATTTTCTTTGGCGGACATATTCTGCATCGTTCGCATACGAATATGTCAAAGACGCGCACACGCCGCTCCTTTGTCGGACACTACTGTAATGCTCGCTCCTGGGTTCCTTGGGATTCGGGAGAGCCATATGAAGGTGAAGCAGCCAACTACAAACATATCCTGGCACGCGGAACGACGCATCTACCGTATGCCCAGCCACGCTTCGGTACACTCTGTGCTGCCAATCAACCACCTGCACCCAAAACAGCAAGAGCGAGTTCTCCAATGTCGATGATGGGTGGCAAAAGCGACATGATGATTTTGACACCACACGCGGAACACGACGACGAAGAGTAATAACTGACAAGACTGAACAGATGAAAAGACTTTGCGAGCCTTTTCATCTGTTCAGTCTCGTTGCGCTTTGTGAAGTTCGTCACATTGTCTCCATTCAGCGTGATGTTTTGGCTATCTCGAACGTTGTATATAGTAGAACCATAGAAAGGAGGTTCAGTTATGAATCAGCTTCAGCACAAGGTCAATTCCATCGTTGTAACGGGGAAGACCTTATCAAAAGTCCTTCTACAGAAAGAGAGCCAACAATTGGGAACTTATGTCTGGCAGAAATCAGCGCATGCATCTCGCGCGTCATCCGCTAAAGCGACCAATGACCCGCCCGGCGTCGAAACATATTGTTTTACGAAGAGTACAAACAACAATGTAGCTACGCCCCGACACCCTCTTCCTCGCGTAGGGCTTCATTCAACTAGAACGTTACGTTCTACGTAG
>CAXUHG010000093.1:0-712 GCA_964250805.1 uncultured Ktedonobacteraceae bacterium
CCCCCGTCCCCACCCCTAGGACGCGATAAATCGGTCCCTACCGACCCGGAATTGGGATGCCCCCACAGCACATAGCGTACAAACGTCCATAGCACATTCAATGGGTTGCCGAGGCTGTGATACAAAAATGGGTCGGCGGCAGCTTGATAGATGTTGCGTGCGAAGTCGAGAAAGCGATAAAAAGCGGCTCCATCATGCGGGTTGAGATGTGCAAACTCTTGAGCTAAGCGTTCGGAATCACGCCACGCATTCAACACAAGACCATCGTGGTAAAAATAGCGGCATGTGATGTCAAGTGGCATCAGGTCGAGATAGTCCTTGAGTTCGCGCTGCGCTGAGCGGAACAGGTCTTCCAATACATACGGCATGGTGATGAGCGATGGACCAGTATCAAAGCTGAAGCCGTTCATTTCGATACGATTCATCTTGCCGCCAACCTGCGCTTGCCGCTCTAATATGGTGACAGAATGACCCTGCGCTGCTAGACGAATAGCGGCGGAGAGGCCACCCATACCTGCACCGATGATGATAATTCTTTTGTGTGACACGTTTGTTCGTTCCTCGTTGTTTTCGTTACTCTATGGATGTTATTATAAGGGATAGATGGGTAAGAATGGCAGGGAGAGGGCAGGGAGACCGCAAGGGTCTCCCCTACATATAGAAACACGAACGCAACGTGTAGGGGAGACCCTTGCGGTCTCCCTGGGTTTCT
>CAXUHG010000093.1:722-8315 GCA_964250805.1 uncultured Ktedonobacteraceae bacterium
CCACAATACAAACAAACCTACCCCACCCGTTTGCGCCAGCCGTTTGCGGTCTCCCTGCCCTACCTCATCACGAACCCATTAAATCATAAACCCATTGATTAAGAGGGCTAGCAGATGATTCCCGCACGCAAATTTTCGCTCGGCGAGTATCTCGTCGAGGGTATGATAGATAATTCGTTCCGCTCACATTTTGACCGCATTCATTATCGTCAACGCTGCCAGTATACGGACGAGCAGCGCAAGCTACCAATGATTATCTGCGCCAACCATTCGACGTGGTGGGATGGCTATGTCGCGCTACTGGTTGCGCGGCAACTTGGTGTCGATCCCTATTTGATGATGGAGGAAGCGCAATTACGTCGCTATCTCTTTTTTAGCTGGATTGGTTGCTTCTCGGTTGACCGTCAAAATGCACGCTCCGCCATGCAATCTCTTCAATATGCAGCTCGTATTCTAAAAGAAAAAGCGGGGCGCATGGTCTGGCTCTTTCCACAGGGCGAAATCGCGCCCAACGATCATCGCCCACTAGAGTTTTTCACTGGTGCGGCCCATCTCGCACGTCTGACCGCACCAAGCCTTGTCTATCCATTGGCTATTCGCATCGACTATCTCGCGGAGCAGCAACCAGACCTGTTCATTAGTCTTGGTGAACCAACTTGCGTTGACGCAGACATGGCTCGTGCCCCTGGTTTCCTCAAACAATGCACACATCAACTCGAAACGCTTGTGACAGCCGAACTCGACCGATTGCACGCCGACATAACCGCCAGCGATTACTCCTCTTTCAAACAATTGATGCAGGGTAGGGCATCGACGAATAGAATTTTCGATGCGGTGCTGTTGAGGAAACAGATTGGTAGGCAATAGTGTTACAGTGGCTTATGTACATTTGGACGGACGCCCACAAGGGGCTACCCTACTATATGACGCTTTCGCGTGCTACGCACGCTGTCTATAGTAGGGTAGCCCCTTGTGGGCGTCCGTCCGTTCTCAATTCAACAGTGCTCTTCTTATCTAAACAGTATTATCCCTTGCGGGTGCCCTGGTTCGACACTACGCTGCAATTTCTAATGATATTTGCATTGTTCATCCTCTGCATTCTATTCGTCATTCTCATCATCAACCTATTAACATTTCCACGTCTGCAACTTTACAAGGCTAGGCAAGAGAGAAAAAGGAGAGAGTGGGGACACCCCACACCCCGCAAGGGGACAGTAGTTCCCTTGACCCCTGCTTCTACGTCCCCGCTCATCTCGGTCTTGATTCCGGCGCGAAATGAGGAGTTGACGATTGAGCGATGTGTGCGTTCGCTAGTGACGCAAACCTATGAGCGATTAGAGATACTGGTATTGGACGATGCTAGCAGCGATGCAACGGCGGCAATTGTACAGAGAGTTATCGACGAATTGCCTTTACAACAACAGGGAAGGTTGCGACTTTTGCAGGGCGAGTCATTACCGTCGAGCTGGGGTGGAAAAAACTTCGCCTGTTATCAACTTGCACAGCATGCAACGGGCGACTATCTATTCTTTACAGACGCTGATACGATGCATGATCCGAAAATGGTGACAGCCGTTCTCGATAGCATGCAGACACAACACGTTTCGCTACTCACAGCACAACCAACCTACAAACTTGATAGCATAGGTGAACGACTTGTCGTGCCACTGCTCACCTTTACAATTATGACACTGCTACCCATTGCGCTGATTCCGAGACGACCTGAACCGAGTCTCGCTACAGGCAATGGGCAACTGTTGTGCTTCGAGCGAACAGCCTACGAGCATATCGGCGGACATGCAGCAGTGAAGAATCGCATTCTGGAGGATGTTCTGTTGGCGCGAGCAACTAAGGCCGCCGGATTTCGCATGCTGTTCGTCGATGCACAGGACGTAGTGAGTTGTCGCATGTATCGCTCGTTTTCGGAGGTGTGGGCAGGCTTCTCGAAGAACTTGTTCGCATTCTACAACTATTCGCTGCCTTTCGCACTCATCGCCCTACTGCTAAACACCCTGCTTTTTATAGTACCAATCTTGCTCATATTCGCTGCCCCATTGCTTCATCTCTCATTAATCGCATGGCTGCTGGCGGATATAGCTTACTTGCTACCAGTTTTTATGCGTGTCCTGTTGACGTTACGCTTTACTCATAGGCAACGTATAGAAATGCTTTTGCTGTGTTTCCTTCACCCCATTTCTATCGCACTTGAATGTCTCATTTTGCTCAATTCGATACGCTGGCACTACCGCAAACAGGGTACGGTGTGGAAGGGACGGGAGTATGTGACCTTGCGGAAGTGACAGGGAGACCGCAAGGGTCTCCCCTACACATCTTAGACCTTACATGTAGGGGAGACCCTTGCGGTCTCCCTGTAAAAATACCTGTAAAACCTTAATTATTCTTTCTCACTCGTACACCACAATGCCCACCAGATAAACACACCCTGGAAGGGAAGGCGTCCCCATTGGTAGAGGCGCGTACTCATGAAGCCGCCGAGTTGAATATTTTTTACGGCTTGATATACGTTCGCGGGAAAAATAACGACGAGTAATGTAACCAGTCCCCATGCGAAGGCACGGCGAACTCTTGCATTCGGCACGAATAGGCCGAGACCACCAAGAAACTCAAAGACACCAGTGATGTAGAGTGCTTCACGACGGAGTGGCAGAAATTCGGGGATAATTTTTAGCTCGGCCTCGCTCGCCATAAAATGCATACTGGACGCCAAGATAAAGAGGATGCCCATTGTGAAACGCGCGAGAGTTTTTGGTAGTGAGCGAGAGAATGCGTTACGTGTTTGCATAGATTTTTTCCTTTTTTATAAAAGATAGCCCTACCACAACCAAGCCTGCAAGAATACCAAGCAGTGTCGCGCCATAGTAGCCATGTGTGAGATCGACAAGGCCAAACATGAAGAGGCTGGTGCCGAACAGGATACGCGGCATAAGTACCACCAATACATTTTCGTAGGGACCAGATTTATCGCGTCCGCTGCGTGATTTATCACGCGAGATTCCGTCCGAAACGGTTTGTATACGGTCATCGTCATGATCTCGCTCAATGAATTGAGCAACGGACGCCATAAATGTGGTCCCTACGAAATATTTGGGTGGAGTGAAACGCAATAGCAGGGCATCGACCAGTAGCAACAGGACAAAGGCTACGACGAACCATGCTACAAAATTCGCGATTGGCACACCATAGTAGTTGGGATGTCCAGGAGTGAGCCACTCCCAGTAATGTTCGATGTGGAATGCGACAGGCTCGATTTCGAGGTCTAGCAGGGTTGCCAGTGCTGCACCAAGCAAGGCACCGGATATGCCCAAACGCCGCCTTTCTATGCGTAGACACCCATACGCGCCAAGAACAATGAGTACCCACGCGAACATTACCGCCAGCGGCACCCCCTCCGGTAAGCGCGGCAAGAGAACGTTTGTGTAGCGATAGATGCCAAAGGGAAAACCTGTCCCCACCCCTAACGCCTCGACAAAATAAGATAGCACAATCACGCTTACACCTGCTAGCAGACCACGTAGCCACCCATAACGCAAACAAGCCGCAACGATGAGTAGGAGTCCTTCGAGGAAGAGCAAAGCACTTCCCGCCCAATCCAACGAGAACGGTGGATGTACATCGAAGGCCACACCAATTACAGCAAAGGGATAAGCGAAACAAAAGAATGCGAAAAGGACAAGCAAGATTCCCTGTCCCCATACGCTTCCACGACAAGCCACGTAATGGCGCAAAGTATTGTAGTGACAGGGCTTGCCCCTGTCATGGTTGCTGCCCCTATCATGCTGGTTGTTGCCCCTGTCATGCCGACGCTGCGAACTGCTCATTCAGTGCTACCCTCGACAACCGCGATGGCTCGTGCGTAGGTTTTTGTACGGAGAATCATAGCAACCGCGCCATTTGTTGTGTCGAGCGCGTACAACGCGCCATCCGAGTAGAATGTCAGCGTCGAGTCGTTGATCCACGCTCCAAGTTCGACGAACAGGTCCGTCGATGTCGCTAGTAATTGTGGCTTGCCGACGCTTAAATGCGTACCAGAACCCGTGCTATGCACTACGTAGACGGCATTGTGGCGATCAAAAGGTACCTGCGCATCGCTCGAAAATTCTACATAAATGAGAGTATGCCCATCGCGCGAGAAGGTTGGCGTCGTGACCCAGTGATAGGCTGCACTATTGCTCAGGTATTGCTGCTCAGGCAAAACGGTGTGCGAGCCATTATTTACGAGCGTGGGGTCTTCTTGCTGAGTGGGCATATTGATACCGGTCATGGAAAGACTGTTGGCATAATTGAGCGAGGCAATGTCTATGGGAACACTCAGGTCATCGGTAGTGGGTACGATACCTAGACTCGTCGAATATAAAAGCGTGTTATTGGAAGAGAGGGCAAGCGGTCCCTGCGGCGAATCTCCCGACAGCAACAATTGCGGTTCTGATGATATACCATTGAGATTAAAGCTCCACAGTCCATACATCACGGCATGATGATCGCCACGATCATCGGTGAGCAGGAGTGTGGAATCCGCCTGTTTGCTGGTGCCGTTCAAAAAAGAGAAGACGCGATAGCACGGACAGTCGATTGCATCATGTTGATAGATAGGTGCCGATTGCTCTAATGGACCGGCATACAACACGGTCTTGCCAACGCCATTAGCGGGTTCGGTACTCCACGCAACGGTTGTACCATCGTTGCTCAAAGCCATAGAGGTAATAACCTGACCTGCAGGCAGTGTGGCAATCTGCCTTGTAGTGCCATAGAAGATGTCTACTAGCCATAAACCGTTGCCACTATAAAGTAATTGACCTGATGGAGTGATACGCGCTGGTACCGCACGGTTATAGCTGTAACCAGGAGTGGTAAGGAGTGTAGCAATGCCACCTGAGACCGATACTGCAGAGATGCCCGTTTGCTGCTCATATACAATATACTTGCCGGTCGAGAGCGTCAACTGCGGTGCGGACGATTTTCCAGGTGGTAGTAAAGGACCAATATCTCTATTGAGAATAGCCGTCGGACGTGGACGCGTGTCTGCTTTATGAGCAACGGTCTGCGAAATGTTCCAGACTAACTGTCCTGTGAAAAGCAACAGCAACATCCCCACAAGCACAAGCAAGACAAATATTCCCCTTTTCGAGACATGCCTTTTTTGCTCTGGCAAAGGTTGTGAAACGTGTTTAGGAGATAATGGTGGAGTACTCACTTGCTGCGTCACAATACATTCACTTTCTGCTCTCGCTTTGGTGCATCCGAAAAATAACACGGGGAAACCACGGACGCCCACAAGGGGCTACCCTACTATACACAGCGTCCGTTGGTTCTATATTCGCTTGTTAATTTGTCTATCTTCATTATTATTTTGTCCATCTTCATAATCAAGCACCTACACTCCGGTCGTTTGTAGAGATATATTGTTGCGTGTGCCGTTGCACAAACGCAATCGTTTTTGCGAACACTTCTTCGCGGTCGTGATCCTTCATAATGACGTGATAGGAATGGCGCAATGTCACAAGATGTTTCTCTTGCGAACCAAGCAGAGCGTAAATCTTGCGCCCGTCGCGTGCGGGAACCACATGGTCATGCACAGCGGTCATGACTAAAGCTGGTGCGGTAATTTGCGATAACTCTGTTTGCAGTTGTGGTAGGAAACGCAACATACTCTCGACAGGAGCCATCGGCGTCCAGCGGTACACATCGCGTGTGTAGCGACGCCGTGCCTCTGGGTCTCGCACATCCTCGCGGATAGTGGGAACAAGTGGAGTGACGCGTTTGGCGAGTTGAATTACCGGCATCATCCACAGGTGCATCGAGATAGGGGCACACATCGTCACAATACCCGCAACCTCTTCGTGCGCCGCTGCATGGAGACAGAGCGCACCGCCAAGCGAGTGTCCAATCAAAAAGACGAGATCACAACGCTGCTTGAGCGCATGCAACTCAGTATGTACCGCCTTCGACCATTCGGGCCAGCCCAGTGGTAACATATCGCGCACGTTGCTGCCATGCCCAGGCAACAGGATATTTTCTGTAATCATTCCTTGCGCATAGAAGAGATCGCTCAACTCTTGCATATCGCGCTGACTCCCATTCAAGCCATGCACCAACATGACACCTACTCGTGGTTTCTGATTGCCCTGTACTAATGGAGATGTATTGTTCATGCGCTATCTAATTCCTTTGTCTCTGGCAAGGTCCTATTCAACATATTCCATATCATACCACGAACGTACCATACATTCCGTAGAGGAATAAGACTCTACACATTTGTTGTTTTCATAAGCAGAACATGAGTCCTTATTTGTTGTACTTTTAACGATGCAATGTTATATTCTTTTTAATCTTGATGTAGGAGTTCTTATGAAATTCTCGACGAAAGCTATTCATGCGGGGCAGGAGCCAGACCCAACGACGGGCGCGATTATGACCCCAATTTATCAGACATCAACCTATGCTCAAACGGGTATGGGAGAACATAAAGGGTTCGAGTACGCACGTACAGGCAATCCCACCCGTAGCGCGTTAGAGGCATGTATTGCATCGCTTGAAAATGGTACTTATGGACTGGCCTTCGCAAGTGGTATGGCGGCGGAAAGCGCGGTACTCAGCCTGTTAAGTGCGGGCGATCATATGGTTTCGTGCGACGATCTCTATGGCGGCTCCTATCGCATATTCGAGCGCATCATGAGCCGTTACAATATCGAGACAAGCTATGCTACAGCAGGCGCAATCGAAGAGTATGAGAAGGCCATTCGCCCCAACACGAAGATTATCTGGCTCGAAACTCCTACAAATCCACTTTTACGTCTGGTCGATATTCATGCTGTCGCGGAGGTGGCGCATCGCCATAACCTCTTGCTGGTAGTGGATAATACATTTTCAAGCCCCTACTTCCAGCAACCGCTGACGCTCGGTGCCGATATTGTACTACACAGCACCACAAAGTATATCAATGGACATAGCGATGTGATTGGCGGGGCGCTGGTGACAAGCAATTCTGAGGTCTATGAGGCACTCAAGTTCTATCAAAACGCTGCTGGTGGAGTTCCAGGACCTTTTGATGTGTGGCTCACAATGCGTGGCATCAAGACGTTAGCCGTGCGTATGCGCCAACATGAGGAGAATGCCCGTGCGGTTGCTCGCTTCCTGATGGAGCATAAGCGTGTAGAAAGAGTCTATTATCCTGGACTTTCCTCTCACCCCGACTACGAGTTAGCGAAGCGGCAGATGAGCGGCTTCGGCGGTATGGTTTCATTCCAATTCAAGGGAACGCTCGCTGATGTAGAGGATATCGTGCGTCGTTTCAAAGTCTTCACCTTCGCCGAGAGCCTCGGCGGAGTTGAGTCGCTGGTATGCCATCCCGCAACCATGACACACGGCTCGATTCCGCGAGATATTCGCGAGGCTCGTGGCCTCAACGACACGCTGCTACGCCTCTCGATAGGCATCGAAGATATCGAAGACATTATCGCTGATCTCGATCAAGCTCTAGCATAATCGCTAGCCCTAACAAACAAAGAGAAATGGTGATTCTGTGGGTTTGACAGCCTAAACAATTTTATTTTTTTTTTTATTTTGTATAGGAAA
>CAXUHG010000093.1:8325-21530 GCA_964250805.1 uncultured Ktedonobacteraceae bacterium
CGCCAGGCGCATCAGGCCGAAGATCAGGCCGAACACGCAGGCGAGGGCGAAGGCCAGGACGGAGACGGCGATGGTGAGGAGAGCCCCCTGCAGCAGGCTCGGCAGGAAGCCAATCATATCGCTGAGCGAGAAGATCATGGTGGGTTATCGTCCGGTGCGGGTTGGTCTGGGCCGCCCCCCCACCCCACCCACACACCAAACAACACCACAAAACACCACCCCAAAAAAAAAAAATTATATTTTGTTTTTGTGGGGTTTCAAAACAACCACCATTTCTCTTTGTTTGTTACTTTCGTATCGCTAAACCGATGTATAATGTGAGCAACATATTACTCGCTCTATGCGTTATATCCTATATATGTATTCTTTTACTGATTGCTTATCCTAAATGGAAGGCTCCTCTAATAATGATGACTGTCTCTTATAAGAATGGGGCGCGAAAATGGACTCTTTTAGCCAGCATCGCACTCCTCCTATTCCTCACGTTGAGTGCATGCGGCGGCGATAACTCGATGCAGCAGAAGGCGAACACAAACAAGAGTGCCCTCGATGCCGCACTAACGCAAGCAAGAAACATTGGTGTGCCGGACACAACGTTGCAGCCAATCGTACACCAGGAGGCACAACTAAATGCGAGCAACGCTCCCGTGACCTTCTTCACCGATCAGCCTGCGACAGATTACTACACCAACACGGCTCAACGCTATCAGATGCTCACGATTCAGGTACGTGGCTTGATGACGCAAGCAACTCAACACTATGATTATCAATCCACGCTCGACCTACAATCCTTCGAGGGTGCGTTGGCGCAGCGTCAAGGTCAAGGATTTGTCGAGGCAAGAGTGTTTGCCGATCAACTCACGCAGGATCAGAAGTTACTGGCAAAAGCACAATATCCAAAAGATTATATCGTGATTAGCACGAACGCAAGACGCGCGACCTCAGCACTACATATGATGGGACCAGCATTCGATAAACTTACACTGTTCCAGAACACCATCAAGCAGTTACAATCGTCTCGACTCGACGTTACCGCTCTTAATCAGGAGGCTCTGCTCGACATTCAGCAGTTCCGTAGCGCAACTGGTCCCGAAGACTATACACAGATTCTCGACCAGCTTAATGCTCAACAACAGGAGACAAGCACATACTCAACACAGGCAATTCCTTATGTTGGCGCGGCGAAACTCAAGCAGTTTAGCAGCTATATCGATCAGATGAAGCAGTACGGGCAGGATGTGAGCGGCTTTCAGAAGCTTCTCACGACGGATTCGACGGCATTAAATAATGCTAAGTCGCTAGACGACTACTTGAAAGTATCGGCTCAGATTGATGCTGATACAGCCTCGATTCAGACTCCTTTGATTAAGGGGCAAGCGACCTACCTTCTGAATCAGTTTCACCAAGAGGTAACAACATGGGGTGCGGCTCATATGTATCATGATGCGTTCAACAATCAGGACTATACGCAGGACTATGAGTACGACCAGCAAGAGGGATTTGGTTCTGATGCCGACAACGCGGTCCAATCGGCGCAGACTCCTGACGACTATCAGGCCGCCATTGACCTCATCAACAACGACATGACAAGCCTCAAAGCAATGGAGGCCGACTACACCGACAAGACATCCTGGTCTCAGCCCCATGCTACCGATGCACAGATGATGCAGCACTATGGAGCAATGACAGGGCAAACGGTGGTCATCTCATTGGTTGAACAGACAATGCGTATCTATCAGGATGGAAACTTTGTGAAGGCATTCCAGATCACCTCTGGACAATTCGACAAGCCATCTCCTCCCGGCTTCTGGCACATCTTCGACCGCGAGTCACCTACAGTCTTCAAGTCCAGTGAACCAAAAGGCTCGGCCTTCTGGTACCCTAATACAAACATTAACTTTGCAATGGAGTATCACGACGGCGGCTACTTCCTACATGATAGCTGGTGGCGCGTGAATTACGGCGTTGGCACCAACTACCCCCACAACGATAGTGGTGGTGATGAGTCGTTCGCAGGTACAGGTAGTCATGGTTGTATCAATATGCAAGAGGATCAGATAGCGTGGCTCTACTCACATAGTGGCTACGGTATGGCAGTTGTCATTTATTAAAAGAGAGAAAAACGGTACTGGCAGCGTAGTCGCATGCGGCTACGCTGCCAGTACCGTTTTTCTCTCTTTTAATTTGACATATGAACGGCGTTTCTGCTATAATCGTTTGGCGTTACAAGACCGACAGTGTGTCGGCATTTTTATACACACAAACTCAGAGATGAGGCTACTGTTTCGGGGAGGTTCAATACTACATGCCCAATAATGCTGCTGCCGAGAAGCGCATGCGCCAGGAGCGCAAACGTCGCGCACATAATCGCAGCGTCAAAACAATTGTAAAGACACAGGTCACAAAGGCTCGTACAGCCATTACATCACAGGCTGTCAACGCGGGAGACGCCGAGGCTGCGGTACGCGCCGCCGTGAGCGAACTTGACCGCGCCGCCAAAAAAGGCGTTATTCACAAGAACAATGCTGCTCGCCGCAAATCGCGCTTGATGAAGCAGCTTAACACTAAGTAGGTACCTGCGTCTCTTGCTCTCCGGCCTATCTTTCGTTCGCCGAGCACTGAGCGCATCAGGAGGTTTTTAGGGATGGCTGATAAAGCTGACAAGAAGGTTATTACGAAGCCAGCAGGTCACGCATTGATTGCTGCTGTCGAGAGCGCTCAGTTACGCAAAGATGTTCCAGAGCTTCGTTCAGGCGATACTGTACGCCTACAGATTAAAGTTGTTGAAGGAACGCGCGAGCGTCTCCAGCCCTTTGAGGGCGTCGTTATGCGTCTACGCGGCGGCGGTATGAGCAAGAATTTTACCGTGCGTCGTATCACTAATGGCGTTGGAGTTGAACGTACATTTCTCATCAATTCTCCCCGCATCGAGAAAATTGAAGTTCTGCGCCACGCGCAAGTGCGTCGCCAGCAGTTGTACTATCTGCGCGGCCTCACCGGTAAAGCGGCTCGCTTGAAAGAACTACGTCCGTTGACCGCGAAGCAGCAAGCGGCTAAAGAAGCCGCCAAAGCTGAACGCGTAGCGAACCGTCCAACCCCCATTGCGACAGTGCCTGCACCCGCTCCAACAAGAACTACAAATGCAGGCGAATAAGCAGTATTCCCCAACATTGGAAGAAGAAATGACCCTGTATGCACAGGGTCATTCTTATATCGCTGGACTCGACGAGGCCGGACGTGGCTGCTTGGCTGGACCAGTCGTCGCGGCAGCCGTTATTTTACCCCTCACAGTGGATATATCATCACAGCTCACGGGCGTCAACGACTCCAAACAGTTGACGGCACTCACGCGCGAACGCTTGTACAACGTAATTTATCAACATGCGTTAGCTGTGAGCGTTGGCTTCGGCTCCGTCGAACTCATCGACGAGCGCAACATTCTCCAGGCAACAAAGCAAGCAATGCGCAATGCACTAGCACAACTTTCTATTTCACCACAGGCTCTCCTACTCGACGCCCTCCTATTGCCAGATATCGCACTACCACAACGCTCCCTTATCAAAGGCGACTCCCGTAGCCTCTCGATTGCCGCCGCCTCGATCATCGCCAAAGTCACACGCGACCGCTTCATGCTACAACTGCACGAGGAATATCCCGTCTACGGCTTTGCCCAGCACAAAGGCTACGGTACAGCGATGCACCTTGCGGCACTACAAGAACACGGCGTCACACCACATCATCGCAAAAGTTTCGCACCTGTACGCGAACAGATCGAGCAACTCGAACTGTTTGCTACCGATACTCCACCCTCTTAGAGCGTGTTTTGCAACGCAAAGAGGTAATGCCCTCGACTTTTTCAAAGACCAGCATCTATCCCAAATATTGGCTCGTCAGTGAATGCTTGGCACCGAGGAGTTCTCGTTGTCGTATGCGAGGCGAGAGCGTCTGAATGTCTCGCGCAACGAACTTGCGGTTGAACTTGTATACCAGACCCTCATAGGTGTTGTACGCCAGACCCTGATGTTTGCGCGGTTCGCTGCAGAGAAGCAGGTTCAGTTCCCCCGGTGTGTAATCGGCTATCTTCTTGTTGTTGTCGAAGAAGCCAGAATGCGCATACAGATCACGCTCCACGTTCGCAAATCCAGGGGCGATGACCGCGCCTTCATCCAAAGACTTCGTTCTGTCAAACTGTCGAAATGCCTTTGTTCAGTCCCTTCCCTTCTCCGCTCCTAGCTTTATAGAGGAGCTGTATAACACATCAGCTACTGCCGGCGATCAAGCGCGACAATCTGGATCAGATTGCCACCCTGAGAAGAACTTCTTTTTGCTCTGCGGTCAAACGGAATGTCTGTTCGTGCATATCAAAGCGTCGTATTCTCAGGCGTAAGAGTTCACCGAGAGTTGTGTAGTAAAGAGCTTGAGAAGTCCGTGTGGGGGAAGGAAAGAGAAAAAAAGATCAGTGGTAGAGAAAAAACTCACCACTGATCTTTTTTGTTAATGAAGCGAGCGTATTATTGTGCGGGTTGCAGTTTCCACTGCGCGTTGGCCTCTCCTCCATACGGCCATTGAATAAGCGCACCTCCGTTACTCGTTGAATTGCCGCTGATATTTAAGGCAAGATTACTCTTTTTGTTGATAATCTGATAGTAATTACTATCAGTTGGGAGTATCTGCCAGAGTTGTTCATCACCGCCCGTGTAGCTTTGTAGTGTAATTGGAGTCCCCTGAGTCGTTGAGCCAGCATCCACACCAGCGGCTAAGCCATTGCAATCACACGTAATCTTGTAATAGCCTCCTGCTACTGCCGTGATGTTCCAATGCTCGTTGGCACCATTGTTGTCAGCCCACTGATCCAGATGAGCCGTCTCCCCTTCAAATGAAGGATCATCAATGTCCAGGTCACTATTGCGATTAATGATCGTATATTTCCCATCCGCCACTGAGCCAGAGCCTGGGGTAGCTGTGGGACTTAGGGTTGGATTTGGTGTTGGCGTTGTAGAACTGCTGGTTGCTGTGGGACTGGGTTCTTGGCCCAGGTTCTGATCATCTCCATAGGCAAAGCCATTGCCGCTAAAGCCCACATAGACGCGTCCCGCTATGTTCATGTCCCCCGTGACAACATTGACGTTATCGTAGATGCCCAACGGAGCTGTCGAGAGTAACGTCCATGTCGCACCCTCATCAGCAGAGCGATAAATGCCAAAGGAGCTATCTCCATTGGCCTCTCCATATAGGTAGATGGCGGGGTAGCTATAGCCAGGAAGAGGTGCGCCAAAGCCGAAGGCACGCGCCTGCTGCACTCCACTCACCTTCGTCCAGGCACTTTGTCCAGCATCGGTGGTATACCACAAGCCATCCTTGCCCGCACTCGACCAGACATTGCTCGCATACCCTGGAGCCGCATGAATCTGCCCATAGACATGACAATCTCCGTTTTCCTCACAGGCTGGGGAATTGGCAGCTTGCACAAAGGTTTTGCCTCCATCTGTCGAGCTATAGAAGGTACCAGTGGCAGAGCTACCGGTTGAGAAGGTGATGGCGTAGAAGGCATTGTTCACCTTGTCCGAGGCCAATGCGCGTTTTGATCCCCACCAGAAGAACCAGTGCGTATCGGTCGGATCAGTGATGCCAGCACTTTGACTCCACGTCTGTCCTCCATCGGTCGAGTAGTAGGGCGCATTGCCATGTCCAAAATTGCCCGTGCTCGGCAACCAGACGAGATTGCTGGTGTTCGTCGCCGAAATCGCAATGTTGCCACCCAGATTATTCTCAGGGTTGCTGCCAAAGACGTTCCAGGTTTTGCCTCCATCCGTCGATGTCGCTCCTCGTCCCGTCAATGAGGGGTAGTAGTTATTCTTGGCTTGCACCGTGACAAGCGTGCTTGGATTGCCTCCACTGTAGTCCAAACTGGTCCCACCCCAGAACGCACTATCAACAAGCGGCTGCGAAGGATAGCTATTGACATCGGCATGATAAAAGCCCTGGCGATCATAGATGTTGGAGACGGGTACACCTCCTGGGGGAGCGATGAGGTCGGTGGTCACAGTCTCTTCGATGCCTTTTGAGTAGGTATTCCAGTCAACGGTTGTGCCGGTTGTATTACTCGCGTATAAGAGTCCGATTCCTTCGGGAAACCACAATTTATCCTTCACAAAAGGATCAAACACAAACTGACCATTGGATAAGAAGTTACCCTCATCCGTTTTGGCTATCCAGGGAATATCTGGCGAAGAGAGCGTCGTACTGAGGGTCTCCCAACTGCTTCCTGCATCTGTGCTGCGCCACAGATTTCCGTTTGATATCCCACCTGCCCCGACGATGACCCGTTGGGGATCAGTAGGATCGACGGCGACTTCATAATAGTTGACGCTTGATGAAGGAGAGATGGTAGTGACCGTATTGCTCATCGGCACGTATTTTTCCACCACACTTGCCCCGGAGGTGGCGGTAAAGCCAACATAGAGCGTACCATCTGTTGCGATGCTACCATCATAGGGAATCTGAGAGGAACTCATGATATTACTCCAACTTCCACCCGCATCGTTGGATACATAGACGCCGGAGCCAGCAACACCAACATAAATGCGATTGGTTTTCCCATTACTGGTCCCACTCGTGGGATCAAACAGCACAAATTTGTCACCAGCTGCAGTTCCGCTATTGGTCCCAACTGGAACGCTCGAAATCTGATTCCAGTTTTGTCCACCATCGGTAGTAACCCAGAGACCGTTCTCGCGCGAACCAAAGTAGACGATGTTGTCATTGTTGGGATCAACTGCCAGCCGCTCGCCACCAGTCCGATAATCTTGATTTCCACCCATGTACCAGCGTTGCCCATTATCCGTAAAAGTCTGCCCCTGATTGGTACTCTTGAGAATACGTCCGGTCATATTGCTAAGATCATTACCGACCGCAATATAAAGCGTCTGGGGATTACTCGCGCTGACGGCAATGCTCTCAACATTATAATCGCTGGGTGTTGGATTAGGAACGGCATTGGCAGTGAGAAGTTGTTGCCAAGTATCATTAGCTCCAAGTTTGTACGCTCCCCCGACATCTGTACGTACATACATCAGGCCGGAAGTAGTAGGATGAATCGCCGTACCCGTCACATATCCACCCCCACCAATTTTCAACTGATTCCAGTTGTAAGCAGCACCTGCCGCATATGAAGCTCGCAGTGGCTGCGTTAAAGAAAACACCAGCGTTGAAAGTACTAAAATTCCTAAGATAACGCCTACAAACGCAAGGCGTCGGCCCTTCCCTTGAAACATCGTCGTATCCTTTCGTTCTTCCAAGGTATGTTCTACCGCTTTATTCTATGCAGTCGAACCTTTCAGATGTACAGGAACAACAATACTTACCGCTATGTAAGTACGCTGTGTCTTAGCCTTAGTAATTCTTTGGACAAATTTTCTCGATGGTCCTATAATAGGGCCGTTAGATATGCGCCTTACTGTTTGCCAATTCTCCTTTCTTTTGTAAGACCATATCCTTATCTAACACGCCAATCAATCTGCTGCAAGAAAGAGGAAACTCCTTCTTTGGAGTACTCCAATATCTCGTTGACATGTATCAAGTATACATAATGATTTCAAAATTTGTCAATGGACGCACTAGAATTAGGCTTTTTGGTTGATAGGTTGTTCTTATTGACAAAGAGCAGGTTAACAAGGTACTATTTATTGGAGTACTCCAAAAGATATCAGTCAGACGATGAGGGGATAAGTATCAGACGTTGCTGCCCTTCTTTGAGATGCCCGAATAGTTACAGAGTTTTATGTGAGGTGTGTTTAATGGAAGAACTAATTACAGAGCAATCCCTGACAAAGGTAGAGGATATACGCATAAAAATTCGCCAGATGGCTTTGGAAAAGGGGCCTGATGCGCAGATTCCATCAGTTCGCGTCTTATGTGATCTATTTTCGACTTCTCGCATCACGCTTCGTGAGGCACTAGCCCCTTTGCTTGCCGATCACACACTATATAGCAAGGAGCGTGAAGGTATCTTTGTCTCGCCGTATATCCATTATAAGTCAATTGTTATTCTATTCGACGCTTCAATTTTTGCTTTACGAGGCATCTCTCCCTTCTGGACTCACCTCTGGGTTCAAATCTTTCAGGAAGCTGAACGGCGTTCTCGCTTTAAGCCGCAAAAGTACACTTTTCACAATGTTATGCCTAATTTAGATGAGAGCCATTCTTTGCCAGAGCAGGTCATTCAAAGCATTACGTCCAGTTCAATTCACGGTGTCCTTGCGATTGGTCTAAGCTCTCCCATCCATGACTGGCTGATTAAACAATCCATCTCCTATGTCTCATTTGCCGGTGGTGGTCCCTGGGTCGTGGAGATAGATTTCAACAGACTGGGTGCTATGGCTACGAAAACATTACTGGAGCAAGGATGTACCCGTATTGGCCTCTGGCGTCCCACGTCTCAGCGGCAAACAAACGAGAATATTCAGCACTCACCAACTTTTGTCGGTGTACAATCTGCCCATGCTGATGCTCAAATCTCCTTCTCCTCACGATTTTCAGCGATCCTGCCACTTCCATTGACTCAACCACAACATGTGCTGCCATTTCAGGAACAGGGCTATCTTCTTGCCAAACAATACTTTACTGATTCAGAGCGCGAGAAGCCCGATGGCTTAATCCTGGATGATGAAATGTTCGCCCACGGCGTCCTCATCGCGCTTCAGGAATTGGGGCTTCATCCAGGACAAGATATAAAAATTGCGGCCTATTCAAACGTCGATTCGCCGATTCTGTTCGGTCAGAAGCATCTCACCATTTTTGAGTTTGATTCAATGGAGCTTATTCAGACGATGTTCTCCCAGCTTGATACGCTACTACAGGGCGAATATCCTCCTACCTCTGTGACCTATATCGCTCCCCGTAAACGCCCAGAATGAGGCTGTCATCTCGCTTGTGATAGCTTTTTGTCCTCTTAGCGCAATTCGCTTTGGATTAAATCCATGCTTATGCCTGCTGCCGCCATAGACCCTTGACTTGCTGCAACAATCAATTGAGAAGGACCCCCGAACGAGGCATCTCCAGCGGCATAGATACCCTTTACCGTTGTTCTGCCAAAGTTATCAATAACGATACCACCTTGAGCATTCATGTCACATTCAAATGTTGCCCCAAATGAAGAAGCCTGAAGCGCTTGCGGGACTACAAAACCACCTTCACAGGGTCGCTCCTCGTTTGTAGCAAATACGATCCGCTCGAGCTTGCCATTCTCTCCGACAAGCATCTTTATTTTGTCTTCGACTACCTGTATCTCGTTCCTGAGAAGAACTTCTTTTTGCTCTGTGGTCAATACAGAATGTCCATTCGTACATACCAAAAGGTCTCGACTCCAATTCCGAACAATCGTTGCCAAGTGAAACGGAGATTGTCCATCCGAGATAATGACAAGGGGCTTATCGCGCAACTCCCAGCCATCGCAATAGGGACAGACGAACAAACTTGTTCCAAAACAGTCCTGAATACCTTCTATTGTAGGGAGGTTTATTTTCACGCCAGTTGCGAGAAGAACAGTTTTGGCGTGAAATACTTCGCCACTCGCTGTTTCAAGTTCAAAAGATGAGTCTTGATAAGGTCGCATGTGAGTAATTTGAGTATGTTGGATGCGAACCGAAGGATACGCACTTAACTCTTGATGAGCGATGCTTTTGAACTCTCCGGGTGGGATACCATTGCGCGTTGTAAAGCCCCATGAATGGTGTACTACCGCATTCGCTGGTTTGTTCTCATCGAACAATACGACATTTTTCCTTGCTCGCCCTAGCACAAGTGCTGCATTTGAACCAGCAGGTCCACCACCAATAATGGCGCAATCAAGTAACATCATAATTGTAACCCTTTCTTTATAGATATCGTAGATACACGAAGTCTACAAATCTATCAAAAAAATGCTCCTATCAATTTGACATAACGGGTTTCGTAGGGACCCGATTGATCGCGTCCGAAGCTCAATTCATTGAGCGAAATCTTGACGAAAACCGTCTGTAAGCCATCTCAGCATAATCTCGCGGAATAAATTTCGCATACGGACGCGATCAATCGGGTCCCTACGAATGAAGATCTACAGTATCTACAAGTTTCTTTTCGCGCAAGTAGTCTTCCATTTGTCCAACAAGCTCTATAAGTTTCCTTTCTCGTAAGTAGTCTTCCATATGGTGTTCCGCATCAGCCATAACGCCTGCAATCAAGCACTGAGAGCGTGAATGCTCTAAACCACAATGGAACAACGACGCCGCACCTTCAACAGCCTGAATGACATCCAAAAAAGAAATGTCCTCTTTGTTTTTAGTAAGGGCATATCCTCCATGCATACCAGGAGTAGATTCGATGATGTCCGCCTTGACGAGCTTAGTCAAAATCTTAGAAAGATAGGTCGGAGAGAGACCTTGAAAATCAGCTAACTGCTGCACACCAATAGTTTTTCCAAGGGGCAGAGCCACAAAATACAACATAGTATGCAGCGCGTAATTGGTCGCCTGTGAATATTTCAATTGTCTCTCCTTCCTAATTACGGACTCTATGAGTCTATAATAGGATAAGATAGTGTATGTTGTCAAGCTAGTGTATTGATGAAAAATAGAAACAAGACAGCGGCATCGCTGCTGTCTTGTTTCTATTTTTCATCAATACACTGTTATAGCAGCCTTCCTCTTGACTTAGGCCGTACCTGGAAGGCGCGGATGATGAGCAATATTCCGAAGAGGAGAGCATAAAAGGCGATGAAGAAGACAAGAGTAATCAGTCCAGCACCCGGAGCAGTAAGCAGCAAGATACCTAGTATAATAGAGAGGACACCACTCAGTGCGAGCGTCCACTCTCTTGCCATAGAGCTTCGCCTTGAAAAGGCGGCGGCAATCTCAAAAATGCCTGTTATGATAGCCCATGCCGCGATAAAGTAGAGGAGAGCTACAGCCGTCACACCTGGATGAATAAAGGTCAATATACCAATGAGGATACCGGCGATGCCTTCCAATAGTAGCACCCACCAGTAGCGAACGGTGCTGCGCTCCTGTATCGAGACGACGACCGCGATAATGCCATCAATAAAAGCGTATACACCGAAAAGCGTAATCAAGAATAGCAGAGTTAAGCCAGGCCACACAAAGGCCGCGATTCCAAAAAGTAGGGCGATAATTCCACGAACTAAAAGTGTTCCCCATGAGCTGCGGTAGGTTTGAGAGCTACCTGTTAAAATGTCCATGAGAGTGTTCTCCTTAGAAGTGTTCGCTTACGTTGAAAACTTGTTCAGAGGCACGAAACGCTATTGAGCTTCATTAAAAAACAGCATTGTGTCCCTATATAACACGCGCAAAGATTTCAAAGCTATGACAATCTCTCAATCTCATCGTGACAGGAGCGTCTCTAGTCGTCCCAACGCTGAGTATAAATCACCAAGTCTTCGATCCTCTTCTCTTCAGGCCATGCTGAGCGCATACTCTGGTACACACCGCACGCTTCGTTGTAACGACGCTCGCTCTTCAATGCCACTGCGCCCTGTATACCAGCCTTCCAATAAGCGATAGCTCGCTCCATATCTCTCTCTTTGCTCTGTGCTTCTATCAAAGCCTGATTATTCAAAAACTCGATACGCACCCGTTCCGCAATAGGTTTCTTGGGATGCAAGCCATCTATTTGCATAAAGGAGTCAGCAGCCTCTTTGTAGTAACCAAGATGATAATGCGTCAAGCCATCCCATAATATCAAGTCAAACTCGTTACGTGCAGCATAAATTGGTG
Source organism: uncultured Ktedonobacteraceae bacterium (assembly GCA_964250805.1). Lineage (GTDB taxonomy): Bacteria > Chloroflexota > Ktedonobacteria > Ktedonobacterales > Ktedonobacteraceae > JBBQVS01. The sequence continues at coordinate 20,094 of CAXUHG010000093.1, forward strand.
TATCTTCTGGCGATGAACGGACAAAGCTATTATGAGCGCGTTTCAGTGATACCAGTGCCTCTTGCCTTTGCCCAAGCATTGCCTGATACGAGGAAAGTCCTCTATAGACACAACAATGTATGCCGATAGGCGTATGGTTGAGATAGAGCGTTGCTTCTTGACATATATCGAGAGCTTTTTTTGGCTTATTAGAGTAGTAGTATACTTCCGCTAACAATCGCCGCGACATTGCTTGAAGGCCAGCATCTTCGGCAATATCGCTAAAGATAATACATTGATTTGCATACCATTCCGCTCGCTCCAAGCTTTCAAGATGCCACCCAAGCATAGATTGAAGTCGATATGCTTGTGCAACTAACCCTGCCGCCACTTTTTGGTGCTTGCCAGCTTGCCTCACAGTCCTTTGTAAGGTTGGTACATATGCGGTGAGTGCAGCCTTCGCTAAGTGCAGGTCGGTACCATCGCTAAGTTGCCAGCATGCAGTTATGCCAGCGACACAACGAGGCAGAAGTTCTTCGGCAGCGACCATGCTTGGTGCAAGTGCGGTGAGGCCATACACTTGAATTGGTAGCGTTGCCAACACACTTAACGCTCTACGTCGTTCAGGATTTGCTAATTTGTTGGTTGTGTGATCGGTCATAGCGTCGTAGCTCCTGATCTCCTGCTGAATATTCCTCTGGATATCTCTAGAGTCGGTATTAGGCCGATTCCACCCGCACACCTGCACAAGTAACCGAATCTCCAGGTCCTTCGCCATCAGTATATCACCTACAAACGGCTCATAAACCTCTGGAGCGATTGCTTCGGGCATTTGCGCACTCACTACCCCACTGTCGATGAGATAATCCAGCCCCAATTCATACAAAGTTGCATCATAGAGACGCTGTAACTCCACCAGGAAGTGTACTCCTGGCTTATGGATTTCCATTTCCCATGCCCGTAACGTGTTAGGGTGAACACCAATCTTGCTGCTCGCAATCTCAAGTGTCCAGCCTTTTCGCCGTCGTGCAGCACGTAGTTTTTTGTTCACAAAGCACCTCGCTCATACTATGCCATATAGGTCATAGCATCACCCTGTCTCCTTCTGTTATAGAGCATAATTCGCGCCCTGTCAAGCATTTTTAATCAAAAAATGGCGCAGTAAGAAATGTTGTAGCAAGATTGTATATAGATTGTAGGTATACAAAAAGAGATAACTTGTTGTGGCTGTTTTGTGCCTTTGTCTTCTTGCTGTAGATTTGTTGTGTCCAGATTGTGGGTTGTGTGTTTGTAGGGGTCATAATTCATTACACCTGTTGACAACCCAGCATGCTAATGAGGTTGAACCATGTTTACAAGCCCTCTCACGTAGTGCGTCGTCCACAGGATGTAATGAATTATGACCCCTACTACACAGTCAAGCTACATGTGTCGGTTTTTCGTAGGGACCAGATTGAT
>CAXUHG010000094.1:0-17116 GCA_964250805.1 uncultured Ktedonobacteraceae bacterium
GGTCCGTTTGGTGTGCCCAACACTCTGCCGGGTTTTCTTAATACCCACACCGTTAGGTCTAGTAGGTTCTCTTTTCTATTCACTATAACAGAGCAGTTTATTTCTTCCAACACAATCGCTCTGACCAACACGACGCTCTTTTGCATATATGAGTACATAGTCTGTTGTATCCGACAGACTATGTACTATCATTCGCTAGACTATCTCTCTTTTGTTAAATGTGGTGTAACTAAAGCGGCCTGTAGAGTCAATCGACCTACGAAAGAGTGATATTATCGTATTCTCTCTTCCTTTTCGTTTTAAAAACCTTCCGCAACCTCACGTAGCCGTGTGTGCGTCGAAGCAGTGCTAATCTTACTGAATACCTCCTTGGTCCTCAAGGTCTACGTAGAGTCGCGCTGCAACTACCGACCCCTAACCGAGAGCAATGGCCGCCGTAACGGTAATCGCCAGGATGGTATTGGTTGTGAATCCGACTGCTATGAGAACTGGAGTGACAATGCCCGTTGCAGCACTGTAGATGCTCCACCCATTCTGTCCGAGCGCACGAAACCTGCGAGAAAAGACAAAGCAGGCCGCAATCAACGAAATGAATAGGATGGCAAAGGCAACATAATGCACGATTGCATGACCGCTCATAGGCAACATCATGCCAGCTGGGGCACTAGGCGGAAAGCCGTATCCTGGGTCTGGATGGAAGATGCCAGCTAAGAGTAACCCCAGGCCGTACGTCGCGATGAGCAACGGTCCCCAGGTTCCACCTTTACTGCCTGCTAACGCTCTTCGCATGCCTATGGTGCATGCAAGTGCGAGCAGCCCTGCGATGATGAAATTGGCAATCTGAATCCACCCGAGGTCTCCCAGGCTCAGCAGGCTGATAGGAATCCGGCGAATATCGAAGCCAGCGCGAGTGAAGAACTGAATAATCAGCACGGCAAAGAACAGGGGGCGAGGGTAATACCGCAGATCAGCAAGCCTTGTGTCAGCTTGCGAGCATCGGGCCCCAAACTGTATGCACTCACTCATCATGTACTCCTTCCTTGATGGTGTGTAGGTATATCTTTCACTTTCTTACAAGACATGCCTACACACCATCAAGCTCTACTTTCTGCTTCATCAGGATACTTTATGGCTTCAAGTACTGCTTTACTTTTTCTCGAACAATCTCTGCCATTTCTTTCGGCATAGTTGCGTATGGAGCATGAGCACTGTTGACCCAGGTGACAGGGCGATTTCCGCGAGCAGCAGTCGCTTGATTCGCCGCCGTCAACCAGGAAGGCGTCCAGGTCCCAATAGTGAAGTCAACGGGTGCCATGTGCGCAAAATCTTCCTCAAAGTACTGTCCCATATCAACCGTCCCACGATAGTATTGCGCCCAGTAGTCACTATTTTTCGCGATGCTTGCGCGTTGGACCGTGTTCATAATATATTCGCTCCCCTCTGGTGTCCCAAACATCGTAATGGATAAGATCGTCAATGGATCCCCCATTTTAGGAGAGAAAGTGGACATCGTTCGAAAGTACTCAAAGCCAGCATTTTTAATCGGTGTATCCGCTTGTAGTGCCGCCTCATGGACAATCCCATTTCTGGTAATATCCCGATGGAATTTGGCTAACGCGAGAACGGCCTGTCCTCCTGAACTCACTCCAAATGCCGAAATGGGTTTTTCGAGAGGGATTGCCTCAACAAGAGCTGCGATGTCATCGGAAAATGATTCTGGAGTCACTGGGTGTGGAGAGGGATCGGGTGATCGTGATCCACCGCGAGGATCAAAGGTCACAACGGTGAACTCGCCTGCAAGAGAGTCCATCATTTTCTCATATGGACCACAATCATTGCTCCCATCGGGGACAAGCACAATGGTTGGACCTTGGCCCATCATTTCGCAGTAAAAATCCATTCCATTCGCATGGGTCATAAACGTCTTTTTTTCCATAACGCCCTTCTCTTTCAGCGTTTCTATGCTTACAATGCAAGCATGGAAACAGCATTTGTACACATAACTACTAATTGCTGGAGTTTTTCCCCTTGCCTCTAAAAGCCGAAGGTTATCCTCTTTCTCAAGACAAAGAATTCTTGCTCGGTGTCTCCTTTCTCCGAAACTGACCATATTCAAGATACAGTCAGCTTCAGAGCGACTCTCTACGCTAGATGTAGAACAGCTTTGCCAACGAATTGTCGTTCCCGTAAGCGGTGCGCAACCTTACCAATGTCGTGCCAGGAAGCCTCCACCTCGATAGAGGTTTGCAGACGATGCTCGGCGACCAGTTGCGCAAGCCAGGCCAGGTCTTCAGATCGAGGACGACGATCAAATTCTACATACATATTCAGTGCATAGAGGGTCACTCTTCCTGTGCGGATGAGAGCACCGAAATCTACGGTGGCCGACGATGATGCCGACCCACCCACAATAACGCAGGTTCCCCCCGTTGCCAGCAGTGGGATAGCGTTCTCCAATGTCTTTCCACCTACCATGTCGATAATCAAGTCATACGGGCCATAGGCACGCGCCGGCTCGATATCCTCCCCCACGATTACCTCATCTGCTCCCATCTCACGTACCAACGCCTCATGGCGCGCCTGGCGAGCCGTGCCGACAACGTAGGCACCACTGATCTTGGCAAGCTGATGCGCGAAGAGTCCCACCCCACCTGTGGAACCGGTAATCAACACGCGCTTGTTCAGCAGAAGTCCGCCTTTCTCAAGGGCACGCAGCGCAGTGAGGCCAGCAACAGGGAGGGTCGCCGCCTGTGCAAATGTCACGCTAGCGGGAAGTTCGGCTAGTCTGTCCGTTGGAACCGCTACCTGCTCCGCCCATGCACCTGCACCAACACTGCCCACAACCCGACTCCCGACCTTTGGTCCTGTCCCATCAGCCGCTTGCACAAGAACAGTTCCGGCTAGGTCCCAACCAGGACGCCAGCCCGCTCCAAAGTGCATGGCCCCCAGTGCCTCTCCTCGATTCAAAGAGATGGCTGCAACCTGAACAAGTGCTTCTGACGGGCGGGGTTGGGGTGCATCGACCTCTTTGATGGCAAGCCGCCCTGGAACTTCGGGATCAACGACGACCGCACGTATAGAACTCATGTATTTCTTCCTTTTCTCTCAAAGCAATGACGTTTTCCAGGAATAGGGGTTCTACCCCTCCAGGAGAAACAGTGATGTCAACTACTGTCATCACTAGTATAAGATATAATAGAAGTGATGTCAACTACTGTCATGAAAGTCGAGGTGAATGTATGAGCCGATGGAAACCCGATGCGAGGGATCGACTTGAGCAGGCTGCACTGGACCTGTACCGAGAACGCGGGTTTGAGCAGACAACAGTCGCGGAGATCGCTGAATGTGCTAGCCTTACCGAGCGCACATTTTTCCGCTACTTCGCTGACAAGCGCGAGGTCCTGTTTGGGGATCAAACAATGCTACACGAGATATATGCAAGTGCTATCGCCAACGCACCCGCTTCCGCAACGCCAATTGCCGTGATCGCTACGGCCCTTGGGGTCGTCTCCCCTCTGTTTCAGGAGCGCTACGAACTCGCCCGGCAACGCCAGAGCGTGATTGCTGCAAACCCGGAACTCCAAGAACGCGAACTGCTGAAGCGTACGGCTCTAGCCTCCGCAATGGCCGATGCGTTGCGGAGGCGCGGCGTGACCGATTCTACCGCGAACCTCGCGGCTGAAATTGGCGTTCTCTCGTTCAGTGCAGCGTTTGCTCGTTGGGTCAGCAACGCTGAGGAGCAAGACCTATCGCAACTCATCCGAGAGTCTCTGGACCAACTCAAGGTCATTATTGTCGGCGAATGATTGCCCAGATCATTGCCGAGGCAATGTTTTAATCCAGCCTTCTCTGCAGGACGGGAGGAAAAGGGATACTTATGAAAACAGAGGAGGACCATTGTGATACTCCTCTCGTTGCATGCGCTAACGTACCTGCCCGACAGAATTTCGATTATGCTTCCTCATACTTGTCTTAGGGAAGCAAGAATTCTTGCTGCTACTTCAGGAAGTCTAGCAATGCCTGATTGATCTCATCGGCATGAGTCCAGAAAATGCCGTGTGGACCGTCTTTTAGCACTACAAGTTGACTACCTTTAATTGCTTCGTGGAGGTGCTGGGCTGTTAAGGCTAAGGGTAGTATGCGATCATCAGCTCCGTGGATGATGAGGGAGGGTACAGTGACATGGGGTAGGTCCTTGCGGAAGTCAGTGTGCCATGTGGGTACACAGGCTACTGTGCCGAGGGGTGAGGCACTGACAGCAAGGTTCCAATAGGCACGCAAGACCTCTTCGCTGATACGCTTGCCAAGCGTAACGTCCAGATTGAAGAAGTCTTTGAAAAATTCAGCCATAAAGGTTGGGCGATCTGCCGTGAAACTCTGAATAGTGCTATTGTAGAAACTGGCGTCTATTCCTTCGGGATTATCATTTGTCTTTAACAGGAATGGCGCAATTGAGGAGATAAAGACTGCTTGTCTCACCCGTTTTGCTCCATGATTTCCAAAGTAGCGTGCTACTTCGCCTGCGCCCATCGAATGACCAACGAGCGTAACATCGTGCAGGTCGAGACTCTCCATCAGCGTGTTGAGGTCAGAGGTGAAGGTATCGAAGTCGTAGCCAATACCAGTCTGACTGGATTTGCCAAAGCCTCTACGGTCATAGGTAATCGTTCGATAACCTGCCTTGAGCAGCACCGAAACTTGCTTCTCCCATGCCACTCCACTTAAAGGAAAGCCGTGGATGAGTACTATGGGACGACCTGAGCCGTGGTCCTCGTAATAGATGTCAATAGCCGTCGTGTTCTCTTTGCCAACATTAATATATGCCATACGTGTCCCCTTTTTTCGATGATGGGAAGAAACGATATGTTTCTCCTCTTCAAAAGCATGTAGTATGCAATCGCTTTTCGTCAGATGAATGTTGCCTGACAAAAAGAAGTATAGGGCTTCATCGTGACAAGAAACGTGACAGAAACTGGGATATTTTGTGCGTATGTTCTTCTCTATTTCTTGTCCAGTTTAAAGTGCGGCTGAACGCCTTGCGATAGCCCAACCTCTACCGGGTTAGCAAATTTACAAACTTGAGGAGTCGCAGTTGTTTGATCGAACGCATCGTCAGATACAGCTTACGGTGGCGAAAGAGGTGTTTTTGGAGGATGTAATGCGATTGCTGGCGCAGTTGGGGGTTGCCCACAGGTAGAACAGAAAGTTGGAATAGGATAATAAAACGAAATTTCTCTTCTGGAAGCTACGGCAACAGACTTTCTCTCTGCGAGCAAGGCTTTTCAGCACTGGAGCCGAGACCGTAATAGCTCGTCCTTGTTCGAGCCATGTATACCATGTCGTCCCTACTCCCGCAGCCATTGCCAGTTCTTCACGGCGCAGTCTTGGGGTTCTGCGACGCTTTCCTACAGGGAATCCTACTTGATTGGGGGAAACGCGCTCACGACAGGTCCACAAAAACTGGGATAATTCTGATCATGGTATAATTCTATCACACCTAATGCATGTGCCTTTGCTCTTTGCACAAAGCATTGATGTAACGATAGATTTTTCCAAGACACACTGGAGATAATCTATGATGGAAATCGAGCAAAATACGTGGATATAGCAGCAGATCGAGAATTTTCAAAGCGAGTGGATGATGCCAGTGCCAACGAAAGAAACATTTACCCACAAGCTCTTGACCAGCTCCGATAACCAGTCTTGCGTCAGAAGGAGGAATTTTATAATGAGCAATCTCAAACTGACCGTTGGGTCCTATGAGTATGACCGCGTGCGTGCGCTGTTCGACGGCACTGTAAAGTTCGACGGCATCGACACCAGCTTTGAAAGTGCCCTCATCGTCTCGGACATTTTCGAGCGCATGATGCGTGAGCGCAAGTTCGACGTTTCGGAACTTGGGATGACATACTATCTCCGCACTCTCGACTTCGACGATCCGCCGTTCATTGCCCTCCCCGTGTTCCCGAACCGCTGTTTTCGGCACTCCGCAATCTATGTCAACACGGCGAGTGGCATAAAAAAGCCGGAGGATCTCGTCGGCAAGACCGTTGGCGAATTTGCGGTGTATGGGCACGACGCAGGCGTGTGGCCCAAGGGAATCTTGTCGGACGAGTATGGCGTGACACCAGACCAATGCCGCTGGATCATTGGTGCTCTTGATTGGCCTCTCAAACCGATCAATTTCATTCCTCATCTTCATCCTGCCAACGTCGAGGTGACATTGACACCAGAGGGCAGCGATCTAGGAAGTATGCTGGAAGCAGGAGAGATTGATGCACTGATTTCGGCGAATGTGCCGAAGTGCGTCCTCAATAACTCGCCTAAAGTCGCACGACTGTTCCCCGACTACGAGGTGGTCGAACGCGAGTACTATCAACGTACCGGCATCTTCCCTATCATGCATACCGTGGTCATACGCAGAGACCTTCTTGCGCAACATCCCGATCTCGCAAGAACGATCTATCGTGGCTTCTGCGATGCGAAGAACGTTGCAATGGAGAATTACAGGAAGGGCTTAATTTTTAACAACATAGACATTATGCTGCCCTGGTTCAGTCATCTCATCAATGAAGATCGTCGCGTGCTGGGTGACGACTGGTGGCCCTACGGCATCCAGGCCAATCATAACGCGGTTGACACCTTCTTGCGCTATCACTTTGAACAAGGTCTCTCGAAGCGTCGGCTGACGTGCGAGGACATCTTCGTGCCGGAGTTGCTCACAACGTGACGCCGATCCATGTCCTCGAAGTACTTCTCGTCATTGATAGTAGTCAGCAACCCACCTCATAAACTGCACACATTCTGCTATGACGTATTGGTGATGAATACATGCTTCTGTTATGTGATAGCAATGTATTTGCTTCACTTGCTGGCTTGGAGCGCAAATTAGTGTCCATAAATCCTTAGCGAGGATTTGGGGGGTAAAAATGTTGGGTTCCCTTATTTGCTACAACCGCTCAAAGACAGACCGTACCTGAGGAGCCGAGAGAAAATTTCTGCGCACCTCTTGATTCGATATTCCGTCTGTCAGTTTATGAAGAATAAGGGTTGCCTGAGCATAAGCCTGTTTTGCTTGTCGCTCATCCCCACAAGCTAGATAGAGTTCTCCAAGCATTGCTTGTATTTGCCAGAGTTCTCCGGGCAAACCAATCTCATCAGCTAAGCGACATGCTTCTTCAAGGAGAGCAATAGCCTTTTCTGTCTCTTTCTTCCATCGCACTATAAGAGCTTGTGAGCGGAGTACTGAGATGCGTGAGCATGAGTTTTTCTCCGAAATACTGCTCAGATTATCCACACTTGCTTGTGCCAATGCTTCATCGCCTCCATGTAAAAGTGCCTCGACCTCGAAAAAGCGGAGTAAATCATCTAAGCCTCGTTGGACGTTCTTATTCGAGGCTCGAACCTGCACTGCTTGTATCGCAAATGCATGGGCTTGATACCAGTTCCCTCGCAACACCTCTGTTGCTATCTGACATGCTAATGCTGTCTCTACATAATATGGGTTGAACTGCTCCTCGGCAAGACGCTTCATCTCAGCACTTGCATGTTGCACTACATCAAGCTGAAAGAGTCGTAGCCCTACTATACTTTCCATATAGAGGGACCAAAAACGCACATGAGATGTACGTATGTGATGTGCGAGAGCCAATGCTGACTGCGTAAGTGAAAGGCACTCCTCATAATGACCTCTCTCCAGATGTACGTGAAAAAGTGCAAAAGTGGTTGAAAAAACGATGTTCTCATTTCTCATTTGCAGTGCATGTTCGTGGTTCTGCTGAGCGAGCGGGAGTGCTTTCTGCAACGCGTTATGCTCTCCACGAAACGTCATTGCAAGCACCACATGCATAAGACAATCAATAGCAAGTGCCTGAACGCCTAGTTCGACTGAGGGCGATACTCCTGTGAATAACAGAGGTGTTGAAAGTGCATCAAGATACTCTTGTGGTATCGTGTTTAATTGTTGAAACAGATCATACGCTTCCATTCCATACATCATGGTTTCCGGCCAATGACCATTCGACATGATGGTCAAGGCATACAGACTATAGGCGAGCAGGTCCGGCTGACCTAGGCTACGTGCCAGAGCGACCGCATGTTCAGCATAGGGAAGAGCTGACAGAAAATCTTGCTGACCACGTCCGATAAGCATAGCAAGATTAATTTCTGTCTCAATCTGCCCTGCAAAATCTCCAGATACTTGCACCTTCTGTAGTGCGGTCTCCAGGAGATGTAGAGTTGCCGAAACATCGTACTCATACCGCATCGTCAGCATCGCGAGGTGATTCAGCAATGTAACCTCCAAATGCTCCTGCTGCCCTTGCTGTGCCATCTGCAAAAGCTCCATATAGACCAAACGAGCCTGTTGCCACTGCTGTGCCAGTTCATAGGCGCGAGCAAGATGCAGATACAGATGCTTCACGAAAGCATGTGGAAAGCGGTGCAGCATAGTCGGCATTCCTGAGACTTCTGAAAAGAGGCGTCGAGCACGCTCAAAATGGGCAATCGCATCTTGCGTTGCAAAGACCATCATCGCCTCGTCACCCGCTGCCACACCATAATGCAGTGCCGATTCTATCAATCCTGCTTCAAATGCGTGATGAGCAAGTTCAGCAGAGGAAGCAGACTGGCCCTCCTCCAGAACCTGAAAAGCTCGCTGATGTAAGCGGTGTTTGCGTGCGTCACTACATTGACGTATGACAACCTCGCGAATCAGATCGTGTGGTAAGGTGTAGTATCGCTCTTTGCGCTGTATATCACCCGATTGCTCCTCATAGAGCATGGAGGAATGCAGTCCCGCCTCTAAGGCCAGTAGCCCTTCGTGCTCAGAAAGGGACGCAACCCGAGTAAGAACTTCAAAGCTGCATTGGCGCCCCAAGATAGCACTGGCTGCAAGTAATGTAAAGGTGGCGGAGGAAAGTTGCGCTAGCCTGTGCGCGATCAGCTCATACACTCCAGGGGGTACAGATGGCACTTGAAGATGCATTTCATGATTGTTCTGCGTCAGCATGAAGTACCTGTGCCCGTTCTCCCCTTGTTTTGAAAGCAGCACTCCACGTTCGCGTAAGAGCTTGAGCACCTCGAACAGGTAAAAGGGTTGTCCAGCCGTTTGAGTGTAAAGCCACGTTCCCAGCTTCACACGGGTGTCGAGTTCCGTGTTTGGTAGAGAGTCGTCCGTCGAGCGTTGTCCGTCATCTAATATCGAAGCGAGGAGATCAAGCGTCTCCTGCGGACTAAAGGACGCTAGCGAGAGACGCCGAAGCGGAATTATGCGTTCTAACCCCGTGCGCCACTGTTTGAGTTCAGAACTTCCACTCAGGAGAGTTTCCGAGCGCAAACAGCCTATGAACAGGAAGGGGGAAGGTTCTTCTTCCATGAAATGAGCGAGATTGAGGAGGAGATCCAGCGAAGCAGTATCGGCCCATTGTATATCATCAAGCACGAACACCAGTGGTGCTCGACGCGTCAGAGCATGAAGCAGACGAGCCACTGCTTCAAATAGGCGCATATGGGCGACAGACTCATCTACGAGTGGAATTGAGAGGTCAGGGTAACGTTCTTGTAATTTGGGAAACAGGCGTGCCAGTTCTGCCAGCCATATATGAGAGACAAGCTTCTCAGGAGATTGCTCCTGTTCCAGACGGGGACGCAACGCATCGACGACTACTTGATACGACAGTCGTCCTCCAGCCTCAAACGCCTGTCCATGGAGTACATCGGCACCTTGTGCTTGTACCCAGTTGATAAACTCCATAACCAAGCGTGTCTTGCCTATACCAGCCTCTCCTTCCACAAGCACTGCTTGGGCTATTCCATCCATAATAGAGTAGTACTGCTCAAGTAACGTACCGAACTCAGTTCTTCGTCCGATCAATGGAGTATCAAAGAGCGATGTAGCCGAGGCAGAGGGGCGAAGAGTATGCTCTACATGTTCAGCGAGAGCAGTGACCGAACGGATATGACGTGCGAGTTCCATCATCTCAGCCGTTGGCTGTACTTGTAGTTCCTGAAAAAGCATTTTTCGGTAGGCATCGTAGCTTTGCAGTGCTGCCCTTTTGTTCCCACCTGAAAGATGCAAACGCATCAGGCACTGATAGGCATCTTCGTTGAGCGGATCGATTTCCAACCAACGAGTCACCGTATGTAGAGCTTGCTCACGCTCACTCGCTGCTTCTTGTAGGCGAGCAAGGTGTGCGAACAGAGCGATGGCGCGTACATGCCAGTGTTCGGATTGGAAGCGAGACCAGTTGTCGAAGCCGATGGAGTCTTGTAGCGAAAAGCCTGCTAAAAAGCTTCCCCGTACAAGACGAAGCGCGTCCTCTAGCTGCTTGACCAATTCCTGCTGTTCCTGTGTAGATAATGAGAGGGCCGAGTTCGTCGCATTTCTTGTGGAGTCCCATGCTTCCTGCACGGTGCGTATATCCAGGCGAATTTTAGCATCGGGGGCTAGACCGAGTGTTTTCCGGTCACTTAGGAGATACTCACGCCCATGAGAGGCATCCGTCAGTTGTTCGCGAAGGCGTCGAAGAGTTGTGCGTAAGGCTGAGCGAGCGTGCTCAGCATCCAGTTCAGGCCAAAACAGTTCAGAAAGAGACTGGCGAGAATGCGTACCACCTTCGACAGCGAGATATACCAAGAGGGCGAGCTGTTTACGTGTAGAAAAGCGTATTTCCTGTTCTTCATAACAAATCAGAGGGGAGCCTAAGACAGCGATAGAAAGATAAGCCATGTTCCAGTCCTTGTGACGCTTCTTCAATATGTTTGGCAATTCGGACGCGAATAAATTCTCATCCATAAACATATCATATCGAAAAAGCAGAGGTCAATTTTCTGGAGTTCGGTCTTTAATAATGCGTGCTCTACGTATAGTAATCCACAGGAACAACAGAATGCAAACTCGTTCCTCCAAATGTAACAAGAACTAGTGAAGAATGCAAGTATAGAACAAAGTACATATGAAAGTAATCGGTCTCTGTCACGCTTCTTGTCACGATAGAGTTCTATACTTCTTTTTGTCAGGCGACAGTCATCCGATGAGAAACAAGTGCATAGGACACGCTGTTACTCATGCAGTTCTATTACACACGTATTTTCGTAGCCTATGAAAAAGGAAAGATACATGACAACTATTCGTGAAGAAACATACAGACTTTTACGGGCACTTGGTTTAACCACCATGTTCGGCAATCCTGGCTCGACGGAGGAACCATTCCTCCAGGATTTTCCCTCAGACTTCCGCTATATCCTCGGTTTGCAAGAAGCATGTGTTGTCGCGATGGCCGATGGCTATGCTCAAAGCACAGGACAACCCGCCCTGGTTAACCTGCATACATCTGTCGGGACGGGCAATGCAATGTGTATGATTGCAACTGCGTGGTACAACAAAACGCCAATGATCATTACTGCTGGACAGCAACTGCGCGAGATGCTGCTAGGAGAGCCATTTTTGAGCAACATTGCTCCCACGGAAATGGTGCAACCGTTTGTCAAGTGGAGTTATCAGCCTGTGCGACCCGAAGATATTCCAGGAGCTATCATGCGTGCCTACGTCACGGCGTTGCAGCCGCCAGCAGGTCCCGTCTTTCTCTCGCTTCCCTATAGTGATTTCGCACACGAAGCACATGAACAGGCAGCAGTTCGTCACGTCAGCCGACGCGTCGCCCCAGATGGGAATGCCGTCCGCGAATTCGCAAACATACTCTCCCAAAGTCGTAACCCGGTCTTAGTACTAGGAGCAGCGTTAGATAGGACGCCCGGAGGATGGGAAGCAGGAATACGCTTGGCAGAACAACTCGGTGCTCCCGTCTGGTCTCCACCAGAGACCGAACGGTCAGGCTTCCCCGAAAATCATCCGCAGTTTCGAGGGACGTTGCCTCCTGCACTCAAGCCATTATCCGACAAGCTCCAGGGGCATGATGTGGTGCTGGTTGTTGGTGCGGCTGCCTTTCGGTACTATCCTTATGTTCCTGGTGACTACCTACCTGCTAGCGCACGTCTGCTGCTCATGAGCGATGATCCACGCGAGATAGAAACTGCGCTTGCTGGCGATGCGATTCTTGGAGACGTGGGAGTAGGCTGTGCGCTCCTCACCGACTCGCTGACAAATACCTCTCCGAAGCACACGTTTTCGTCGAAAGCGTCTTCTTTGGCTCTGCCGGAGGCGACGACTCCCATGACGCCCGATTTCTTGTTTGCGACGCTAGCACAAGTCACGCCAGCAGATGCAATGGTGGTGCAGGAATCGCAGTCGAATACCGCCATTTTGAAGAAGCATGTCCTGGCAAAGCAGCCGAAATCATTCTTCAACACTGCGATGGGTGGCTTAGGATTTGGTCTTCCTGCGGCGGTTGGCATCGCGCTGGCACAACAGACAACAGGTGAGAATCGACCTGTGATTGCTGTTATCGGTGATGGAGCATTTCAATACTCAATTCAGGCTCTCTACACACTTGCTCAGTATCAACTTCCATTAACAGTGATAGTACCGTTCAACCAAGAGTACGCTGTGCTCAAAGCGTTCGCGGAGGTGGAGCAGACACCGGAAGTCCCTGGACTCGACTTGCCAGGACTTGATATTGTCGCACAGGCGCAGAGCTTTGGGGTTGAGGCGCGACGCATCACCAATCCGCACGAGCTGCAACCAGCCTTGCAGGAGGCCCTGACTCGAACGAAGCCATTGGTCATCGAGGTGGGCCTGACGAAAAACGTACCTTCTCTTTTTTAAATGGAGGAGTTGTAGTTCTTAGCAAGAAAAGGAAATTTCATTTACCATGACAAAACACACTCAGGCAATACGTATTCACAACTACGGTGGATTAGAAGAGCTTAAAATCGAGCAGATACAGCATCCTGAGCTTCAGGCAGACGAGGTACTCGTTCGTGTCCTTGCCGCTGGCGTCAACCCGCTCGATTGGAAGATCACTGAAGGTCAGATGAAAGATGTGCAACCAATACAATTTCCCTACATACCTGGTCGTGACATTGCAGGTATCATAGAAGAGGTGGGTTCAGGAGTCACGGATTTGAAGATCGGGCAGGCAGTCTTTGGACAGAGCGCAAAAGGAGGATACACAGAGTCTACTCTCGCTTCTATCACTACCCTTGCCCTAAAACCTGATACCCTTAGCTTTGAAGAGGCTGCAGCAATACCTCTGGGTGCAACGACTGCATGGCAGAGTCTCTTTGATCATGGGAACCTCCAACCTGGTCAAACGGTTCTCATTCAGGGTGCTGCCGGTGGTGTCGGACTCTTCGCTATCCAGTTCGCTCACTGGAAGGGTGCGCATGTCATTGGTACAACTTCAAATGCGAATGTTGATCTTGTACGTTCACTCGGTGCTGATACCGTCATTGACTATACATCTACGTCAATCGAGCAAGTTGTTCACGACGTAGACCTTGTATTTGATACTGTGGGTGCCCCAACCCTCGCGTCCTCACTCAAAGCATTGAAAAATGGTGGCACTCTTGTGACGATAGCGGGACAGCCCGACAAAGCACAAGTACAAGAGAAGAACGTACATGTTGAGTCTTTTCTTGCTCAAGTCTCTCATGACCTATTAACAACCTTTGTGCAGTTAATAAAAGAGGAGCAATTGAAAGTTGTCATTGGGGCTACCTATCCTCTCGCTGGAGTAGCCCAAGCACATAAACACAGCAAAGGTGGTCACGGTCGAGGCCGTATTGTGCTTCATATCGCCGACGAACATCAAACAACATGAACGGTGATACACTTCCAATTTAACGAAGCATAAAACCTGTAGAAGAGGGTTGTATATCTGCCATTGTCCGTGCCGCTCTCCGCGAAGAAGTGTCGGGGAGAGCAACACGGATGGAGATGCGGCCTCGGGACGGAAGCTCGCTGAACACTATCATTCCCACTCAGTAGTGCTTGTACAATGCTTCACTTACACCAATCGTATCTGTAGAGTGCTCGTCACGTCAGAGATACTGCTGATCTTCCTAATGTGAATGAGAATTTTGTCCCGGAACAAAAAGTACATTATAGAAATCAGAGACGAGTAACACATTGTTTCTTATTGTATCTTTCTGCTGAGCACCTGTGCTGGAATACCACTGATTGCACCCGTCATTGCTCTTTTGACCATCATAACTTCTTTCATAAGGTGCTCATAAGTTATGAGTAGATTCAATCTATCGCCCTTGACAAAATAGACAAAATATTTTACCATATAGACAAGTATTTTTTCTATATAGACAAAATACTGAGAAGAGTTAATCTCAACATCCCTCTATGCTTTACAGAGAAAGGAAGTATCATGCCTATCGTACCTGTCGCCGTTCAAAAGCGCTCCTCGCGTTTTGCCAGCCAACGCTGGCTTCTCGATACTGTCATCAAGCTCATTGGTCCAGAGTGGGACCAACCCCGACTCCTGTATATGAGTGCCCCATGCAGCCCAGACACTCAGCCCGCGATTATGGGGCTTCGTGCCACCATTAAGAAGTATGACGACATGGCTCCTGAAATGACCAAGGCAGCCCGCCGCATGGAATTACGAGCCAAGCAAGCTCTCCAACAGGGCCATCTCGTGACTGCTGGCGATCACTTCTTCGCAGCCTCAGTCCTCTACGGAGGTGCTCAGTGGCCCATCTTCGACAACACACCCTTCAATCTTGCACTCGGCGAAAAGAAGAATGAGTGCTATATGGAATACATTCGCTTAGCCGATCACCCTGTCGAACGGGTAGAGATTCCCTATCAGGGCCGAACATTGGCGGGCTACTTCCACCTGCCAACAGGTTACTCTGGGGGGCGTCTGCCGTGTCTGGTCATGGTTAGCGGTATGGATGGCATCAAGGAATTCACGATCTCCTCGTCGGCGGATCGCTACCTGCGGCGTGGCTTCGCGTGCCTGTGCTTGGATGGTCCTGGGCAGGGTGAGTCTCTGACGCGCGGCATCTGGTACGATCCGGAGACCTACGGCGAGTGCGGCACATCCGCTTACGAGTGGCTGGCAAACAGGAGCGAGGTCGATACCGACAAGGTCATGGCCTTTGGCCTCAGCTTTGGGTCCTACTGGGCCACTCAGATCACTGCAGCGGAGCCACGTTATGCTGCCTGTGCTGTCACCTACACCTGCTTCGAGCCGCAGGACTACCCCTTACTGCAGATGGCTTCGCCGACATTCAAACAGCGACTCATGTATATGACGGGCATCCATGACGAAGCCTCCTTCGACGCTATGACAGAGAAACTAGACGTCCGACCTTTGAGCGAGAAGATTCGCGTCCCGTACTTGGTCATCGCGGGGGAGGACGACGAGCTGAGCGATGTCGGCTACGCGTTCGAGCATTTGAACCATGTGCAAGGACCCAAGACGCTGGTCCTCTACAGCGGAGAATTGCACGGGTTGGGGGATACCCGTTCGAGCCAACTAGGTCCATTTAACCTTGTCCTTCTAGCAGACTGGCTCCGTGACCGAGCAGATGGCAAGCCATTGGACTCGGAATACATCGTGGTAGACTCACAGGGGCAGTTGCACAGCCAACCCTGGGGCGAGAACCACGTGTACGAGTACGGGGCACCGATGGACTTCCGACACCTGTTCGGAGACACTCCAGAGACGGGTACAGCGTAGCGCGGCGGTTGAAATGCCACACCTCGAAACAGAGAAGTTCTCGCTGAGTTCGTTTCCCATTCATGGAGCCAACGCGACGATGATCCATGACTTCAGCAGAGGTGGCAGAGCAATGTGTTTCACTGCTTGCCATCTCGGTTCTCAAAAATCACCGTCGTCAGACGGCGGAGCAAGACCAGGAGGTGTTCCATCTCCTGGTCCCCAAGCTGTTCACTCCACTGTGCCTGCGTTTCCAGTATAGTCTGGCTCACGACCGCCTGTGCCGCTTGACCTTTGGTGGTGCGATGCACCAGTTGCGCTCGTCCGTCAGTTGGATCTGGAACGCGTTCGACGTAGCCATGTTCCTCCAGAGAGGCAACAAGGTATCCCATTGCTTGCTTGGTCATATCAGCACGTTCTGCCAGATCAACAACACGATCCCCCGTGTCACTGAGATACAGAAAGATGGGCAGATAGGCTGGACGCAGTTCGTGAAATCCAGCAGCAGCATAAGCCTCGAGGACATGCTGCTGGATGATGCTAAAAGGGATGGCAAGCAGACCACCAAGCAATAGTTCATTGATTCGTACCGTCATAACATCCTCGATAAGAGAAATAACATTTTTCCCATATAGATAATACTTTTGTCTATACGAGAGAGTATAGCACATGAGAAAAGAAGTTCTTTCATGGGACATCAACTCACATGTTTAGTGAGGCTAGGTTTCATGCGAGTCGATGTTGTCGGTGGAATGGAAAGTCGTGCTTAGAGCACATGATCAGCCTGGAAATGACGCCATTTACAAGCCTGAGAAGGTGTGCAGAGACGTCTCACAAACGTTGATTTCTTGCGACTGTGAGGGAGCATCCATCAGGAATCAGCGCGCCAATTGCTCCTGACCAATCCATAGAGAAGAAGCTCTACAATCTGCTCAGGCAAGTGATCATCCAGGGGACGATTTGTGGCTTGTGACCGAGCCAGGATTGGCCCTATCGCAGCTTCCACGAGAAAGTCAGCATCGACCTCCTTAGAAAGTTCTCCACGTGCTTGGGCTCTCTGGACAATCGCTGCGGCCCTGCTCAGCCGATCACTCCAATAAGCAAGGCGCACTTCTTCTAGTTCCGGCTGGCTATTGGGTCCCACAACAATCTGTGAGATCACCTGTCCCAACGGCGTCTGGATGCGTGCAATGATCCCACGCAGCAGTTCAAGCAGATCATCCGGGAAACTCCCTGTATCTGGAGTGGGTGTCTCTAAAGCACTATAATCCTGCAACGCTTCCGCTACTATTGCTGCCTTGGTTCCCCATCGGCGAAACAGCGAGGCTTCATTGACGCCTGCTCGCGCGGCAATGTCTTTTGTCGTCATCCCTTCATAGCCTCGTTGACGTAAGAGTTCGAGCGTGGCTGCGAGCACTCCCTGCCGAACACGTGTGCTTCGTCCACCAAGGCGTCTTTTTGGCTCTGCTGCTTTCTGAATAGGAACAGGTAGATGGTTCTTCATAACTACAGTATATCAGAGAGAGGAGGGGGGGGCG
>CAXUHG010000094.1:17126-21187 GCA_964250805.1 uncultured Ktedonobacteraceae bacterium
ATAAACCACCTCCGCTTTGCTAACCCCATTGGCTTTGTTTTTCCCCCTCCTCTCTCTGATATACTGTAGTTAAAGCAAGTAATGCTTTCTTTAGCAATGAAAGAAATAATCATATGCCATCTTTTTCCGTGAAGGTCGAGAAATGCAAGAGCAACTTTGGCTTCTCAACGCGCTGATTCATACTCTTGGGATTGAGTGGGATCAGACCCACATTGGCTATACCCTTGGTCCCTGTAGTCCACAAGCAACCGCTGATTTTATGGGAGTTCACATGAGAGTATCCAGCCCTAGATTGAAAAGGCGGAGAAAAATAGGAAGCGAGAAGGACCAGATATGAGCGGTTGGGAAAATTTTTTCTTAGGTGAATTAGGTGCGTCAGCCGCACTGGCTGGACTCATCTTTGTCGGACTCTCCATCAATCTACAAAAGATTATGGAGACGTCACACTTACCGAATCGGGTATTAGAAGCCTTGGTGGTATTGGTAGCTGTCCTCTTTCTTGCCTCGCTCATGCTGATCCCGAATCAGTCCTTCCTTGCCATTGGGATCGAAGTCCTGCTTCTTGGACTCTGTGAGTGGATCATCATCATGTTTCTGCAAATCGACAGTCTGCGCAAAATGCAAGCGGAGTTTCGTCTGGCATTCGCACGGGTTATTCTCATCTGTCAAATGGCAACCATCTCGTTGATGATTGCTGGCGTTGTCTTCCTGACAGGAGGAACAGAGGGCTTCTATTGGATTGTTGCAGCAACGTTGCTCTCCTTCCTCGCCACTTTTTTTGATACGTGGGTCTTAGTGATTGAGATTAATCGGTAGGAAGCCGACTTGAGCAACGCATCGTTCACTTGAGTTGCTCAAGTTAGCTTCCTACCGATTAACATCATTAGGTAAAGGTAGAAAAGCTTCTGTACCAGTTCTTTCGGTAACCAGCGTGTTTCAAACAGATCATCCACGCTCAGGGATGATCTGGTCAGGATTAATTCCAGATGACGGGCAAATGAGCAGGTCCAAATGTTGCGCTATTGTTCGGTCGCCAAGGCACCTCTTCGGGAGCAACCGCTAGCCGAATATTTGGCAAGCGCCGGAGCAGTGTGGTCCACAGGACTCGTAACTCCATGCGTGCAACCTGCTGCCCGAGGCAGGCATGAATCCCCCGGCCAAAGGTGACCATTGGGTTGATTTCCCGATCAAAGTTGATCTCTCTGGCAGCGGGAAAGACGGACCCGTCATTGTTTGCCGCGAGTACATCTAACAGCAACACCGATCCCGGATAGATTGTAGTTCCACTCAAGGGTATATCACCGCGTGCAATGCGTGGACGTGCCCAACCAATTGGCGTGATGCGCAAGATTTCTTCAATAGCTGTCGCCATGCGCTCTGGATCATCCAGACGCTCACGCAACTGGGCAATCAGCTCAGGATGCTGGAGCAGTATAAAGGCAGAGTTCGTAAATGTCGTGCTTACTGTCTCGAAGCCAGCAGCGATGAGTCCTCCTGCTAGAGAGATTAGCTCCTGTTGAGTAATGACCTCATCTCCCTGTTCAAAGGCTTTTACTAACGTTCCAAGCACAGTGTCGCCTGGCTGCTGACGCTCTCGCTCGATGAGAGGGAACAGATAGGCACCCATCTGCATCTGCTCCGATTGGAGGTCTTGTACGGAGATCGTGGTTGAGATCAGAGCATTTCCCCACTTGCGAAACTGGAGTTCATCTTTGGCAGGCACGCCGAGCATTTCACAGATCACTGCCATCGGCGTCTGAATAGCATAATCTTCAAATAGGTCGGCTTGCGGTCCAGCTTGCTCCATGGCATCTATGAGAGCGTTGGTCAACGCAACTACATACGGAACCAGGGCATTCGCTGCTTTCACTGTGAACGCCTGGGTGATCAGACGACGTGTCTTATTGTGACGAGCGTCGGACACGCTGAACAGGGACTCTCCTTCTCCTCCACTGCCTACCGTTTGTCCCGCTCCAGTACGAGGCACGTCACCATCCGAGACCTGGATCATTCCACTCTTTGGATCAGACCAAGCCTTGACGACATCTTCATGTCGAGTCAACAGGAATGCATCTCCCCCAAAGGGCATCTGCACATGTGCAACCGGACATTCCCGTCGCACACGATCATAGATCGCAGGACATTCCAGGCTATGGTCAGCAAAGGGAATGGGATATTTGAGCTTTTCTTCTGATGACGTTGTTTGCGGGTCATTCGTGTTATGTATTGGTGTCATGAATGGGCGTTCCTTTCGTTTTGAGAACAATGAGATACAATCTCACTACCTATTACTAGTCTCTTCTACAATAGTCAGCTCTGTGGTCTGTTCCTCATCTTCTATATGGAAAACACCTGCCGGACACAGTTCGACAGCTTGTCTGACGCGATTCAATAACGCAAGAGGAGGGTGTTCGTGTAAAATGTGGACGACGCCATCCTCGTCGCGTTGCCCAAAAACCTGGGGACTGGCTAGGACGCAGGAACC
This sequence comes from uncultured Ktedonobacteraceae bacterium, assembly GCA_964250805.1. Classification (GTDB taxonomy): domain Bacteria; phylum Chloroflexota; class Ktedonobacteria; order Ktedonobacterales; family Ktedonobacteraceae; genus JBBQVS01. The sequence goes on from CAXUHG010000094.1 coordinate 19,612, forward strand.
GCTCGCGATACATTTATCGGTTGAAGCGATAACACGCATGTCTCGTTTCCTTTCTTTCAGGTGCGGCTTGCCAGGATCGCTCAGCGCGGTCCTGGCGAGCCTATTCTTTGGTCTTCTCAAGAAGCATTGTCAGCAGGAAATGGGAAAGTTGCTGAGTGAGTTCCTCAAGTGAGTCATCCATTCCTAGTAAATCAACCGCAGTGTTGATCGCTCCTATGATCGTTACTGCTGCCATGTCTTGATCGAGATCTTTGCGGAAAATACCCGTGCGGATGCCGAGATCGATCAGCCCTCTAGGAATCTCAAGAAACTGGATACGCGTGGCCCGGCTGTAGGAGGAATCCAAGAGTTTTGTCAACCTGGAATCATGTATTACCGCAAAAAGATACTGATACTGTCTTTGCACTTGCAGCCCTGCAAGTACAAGAGCTTGGAGGGCCGCACGAGGATCATCCGCGTGCGTTGCCTGAGCTGCTTGCAATTGTGCAAGAGCATCCGCAACAACCCGTTGGACAATCGCCCGTAAGAGGTCTTCACGATTGGCAAAGTGACCATACAGCGTGCCAACACCAAGATGAGCTCGTCTTGCAACTTCATTCATTTCGAGATCCAGCCCACGTTCAGCAAATACGGACTGGGCTACTTGGAGAATACGCGCTCGGTTTGCCGTGGCATCAGCGCGTTTCGTCGATCCTCCCGAATGTACCATGTTCTCCGTCTCCCTTTGGCACACATAGAAAGATGCATGTCCATAAATCGAAATCGAATTCTTATTCATATTATAGCAAGAACAGGGAGGAGTTGTCAAGCTTGCCGAAAATGCCATCGCATAATTGAAATATCACTTACGGTCGATAGCGTGGGACTTTTGACCCATTTTTAGTGTTTCCAATTTGACTCGTGTCCAGTAACATCTTAAATTGACCCACCTTCCAGTAACGGTGAACATTCGACCCACCCATTGGGCAGAGTTTTGCTGCAACTTTCACCTTGTCTCTTTTTGCTGAACGATCTTTGCTCCTGAAGGATTTCCGCTAATCGAAATAAACTCAATAATACGAAAAACCACGCTTCGGTCACATTTTCATTTGACTTGACACGGACGACCTATCTATCGTTTTATTTAATCATAACCGTTGACATGTTTAGGAAGACTTGGTTTGATTCAAAAGTTGGCGCCAGAACCGCCGCTCAGCATTATGTCTAATGGAGGTCGCATGTCCAAAGATATTGATCCCGCGCTCTTCCGCGAAACACTGGGGCACTATCCGACCGGCGTTGCCGCCGTCACAGCAGTGGCAGGTGACGGCAAGCCCGTCGGAATGATTGTCGGCACCTTCTCGTCCGTTTCCATGGATCCCCCGCTGATCGCCTTTTACTCCATGAGCAGTTCGCGGAGCTTCGCGCAGGTTCAAACCGCTGCCGCTTTCTGCGTGAATGTCCTGGCGTCCGATCAGGAACCGTTCTGCCGTCGATTTGCAACTGCGGGCGACTCCAAGTTCGACGGCGTTGCTTGGAGACCGGCCCCCCTTGGTTCGCCGATCCTCGCTGGTGCAGTGTCGTGGATCGAATGCAC
>CAXUHG010000095.1:0-21171 GCA_964250805.1 uncultured Ktedonobacteraceae bacterium
TGTTGTGGATACTGCGGTTGTCCATATTGTTGCGGGTATTGGGATTGCCCATACTGCGGCTGTGAGTACTGTCCCTGCTGAGCGACGAGCGGATTGCCACAGCCACCACAGAATTTCATATCAGGAGTATTTTGTTTGCCACAGTTGTTGCAGAATATCGCTGTAGCCACAACAGGCTGCGGAGACGCAATGGGTGCGTTCATATTCTGCCCACAATGAATGCAGAACGCGTTCTGCATTGGTACAGCCTGATGGCATACCGGACAGGGACGTGTTGCTGGTTGAGCTTGAGCAACAGGTTGAGCCTGTAATGCTGAGCCACAATGCATACAGAATGCTGCGCCAACCTTCACTTCACCACCACAGCGCGGACACGTTGTCATGGCGGCAGCGTTTACTGCAGGATTTGCTGTTTGTTGTACAGGAGTGCCGCATTGCGGGCAAAATTTCTTTCCAGTGACATCGCTGCCACAAGACGTACAGGTCGTCATATATCTTTTCCTGCCTTTCGCGTACCGCAAGAATTATACATTACTTACTTTTGCTATCTGCTTTATTGGACGTAGTGTAGCACAGTTTCTCCAATTCGTCGAGATTGCATGGCATTTTTCCAGAGCTATTTAACAATCATTTCTAGTGTACCTTGATCTCAATGACGAAAGGGCTTTGCTCTCTCCCTTGACATTCGCTTCTTTCCCTTGCTACTTTATACTTAGCTTGGTCAAAGGCTTGCTTGCTCATGGATATGTGCAGCGCATTCATGACGAGACCGACTGGCGCAATATCTGGATAGAGATTACTGAGCCAGGACGATTAGCTGTCTCCAATTATGATCAACAACGCATCGCTGTTTTGCGGCAGCGCATCAAGTACCTGAGCATAAATGAGCAAGCGCAATTGCAGGCTCTTCTCCCTATCTTAGCGCATCTTTTGGAGAACAAAGTATGATAAACGAATCCGCCAACGCGATTGAAGTAAGTCATCTCATCAAACGCTACGCGAAGGCTACATTTAACGCGGTTGACGATGTTTCCTTTTCAGTTCGACAAGGAGAAATCTTTGGCTTACTAGGTCCTAATGGGGCTGGCAAGACAACAACCATTGGTGTCCTCACAACAAGCGTCATCCCCACTGAGGGTAAGGCTCAGATTGTAGGCATTGATGTCGCAACTGATCCAGTTGGAGTCAAAGAGCATATAGCTGTTGTTCCACAAATGAGTAATCTTGACCGCAGCTTGCAGGTCCGAGAGATTTTGACCTTTCATGCCCGTTATCATCTGGTCCCACGCGCGGAACGGGAGAAGCGAGCCGATGAACTGCTCACCGAATTTGGCCTACAGAAGCGGAGCCACGATGTGTTGGGACGCTTTTCTGGAGGCATGGCGCAGCGCGTTATGCTAGCTCGCGCCCTTATGCATACGCCAGAGGTGCTTTTTCTGGATGAACCAACGAACAACCTCGATCCGCAAGCCCGTCTCTTTTTGTGGGAGCGTATCCGGCAGTTACATCGTCAAGGAATTACGATTGTGTTGACGACTCACGATATGGAGGAGGCGGATCAACTTTGCGAGCGGATAGCAATTATGGATCACGGACGTATTCTTGCTATGGATACACCAGCAGCACTCAAGAAGCTTATTCCAGGGGGGAATATGCTGGAATTGCGTGTCTCGGTCCACGAACAGGAACATGCGCGTTCGTCAGCAGCGGTAAAAATAGCAACATCGACAGAGCTGCTCGAATCTCTACAAGCTCTTCCAGGTGTCTCGAAGGTGGAAGAAAGCCCAGTTGAAGGCGAGACAACAAATGTTCTCTATCGTGTGTACGCTGAAAATGTGCAACACCTTGTAGGTCAAGCCACACGTGTTCTTGTGCAGTTAGATATAGATTTACAGGACACGCACCTCGTCAAGCCAAGCTTGGAAGATGTTTTTATCTATCTTACTGGAAGGGATCTTCGCGCATGAGTACTCTGATAACACCGAATCCCTCACCCACTCAAGCTTCCGCTGCAATCCCAAAGCGGAGCCGTCTCCAATCGTATTATGCGGTCTTTCTGGGCATCCTCTCACGCGATCTACTGGTGACGCGCCGCCAACTGCTTGCCTTTTTGACACAGTTCTTATTACAACCACTCTTTTTTCTCTTTGTGTTTGGAGTCGTTCTGCCATCGGTTGGCATTGCCCGTCATGGTTACGGTGCGTTGCTCCTTCCCGGCATCGTAGCACTCACAATAGTCACCACTTCTTTGCAAGGAGTGGCTCAGCCATTGGTGTTAGACCTGGGTATCGGGCGTGAGATCGATGATCGTCTGTTATCGCCTATGCCAGTCAGTTTGGTAGCGATTGAGAAAGTTCTCTTTGGAGCAATACGCGGACTGATTGCTGGAGCAGTCATTTTTCCACTAGCTTTTCTCATACTCGGTCACGAATTTAGTGTACGTTCAGATGCAATTGGCGTAATTGTGGTAGTGATGCTGCTTACCTCGATTGCCGCTGCGAGTATCGGCCTCACCTTGGGAACACTCGTTGAACCGGGACAGATCGGCCTAGCTTTTGCCTTGATCTTGACGCCGCTACTCTTTACAGGGTGTGTGCAGTATCCGTGGGGAACGCTGAGTGCGCTACGTTGGTTCCAAATAGTAACACTCATCAATCCCCTCACCTATGCCTCGGAGGGGCTACGCTACGCAATGGTGCCTTTACAAAATGGGCACCCACTGCCCACACTTGGAATTGGCTGGGTACTGCTGGGACTCGTCGTCGCATGTGTTGCCTTCCTCTCAATCGGTATCTCCACGTTTACAAAAAGAGTGAAAAGCTAAACGTGTTAACGTAAAAGGAGTGTTCATACAGTATGGACACTCCTTTTACGTATTGTTATTCTGCTAACAATTCCTCAATCTTCTCTTCGATGGTAACGGCAGAAGGGAAGAATGCCTCCTCTTCGGCAGCGTTGTATGGTGCTGCAGGAGCTTTGATTGCAGAGATGAATGCGGGTGTGCTATCGAGGTCGTAGAAGCAATTTTCGACAATCCACGAATGAATGTGTCTTCCATAGCTCGTTAAGTCGGATTCTTCCGTAACGACAAGCACGCGATTGGCCTCCTTCACCGCTGCTGCTACCGCTGCCTCGTCGAATGGTGCAAGGGTACGCAAGTCAACAACTTCAATAGCACCGCCCTCTTGCTGCACGATGTTCGCGGCGGCGGTACATGCCTCTAGCACCATCACGCCCCATGCGATAATCGCAAGCTGTGTTGGTCCTTCACCAATGCGTAAACGTCGCGCCTTGCCTAATGGGAGCGTGTAATAGCCATCGGGCACATTCCAGTATTCAGCCATTGCCGCGATGATTTGACCACTGCTGTCCTTTGGCGGTTCGGAACGATAGAGACGACCACGCTCAAGAAACACGACGGGAGATTGTGCGCGTGCCGATTCCAAAAGCAGCCCTTTGGCGTCAAAGGGAGTCGAGGGGCACACGGTAATCATCCCCGGTACCGTCGTGAACCATTGCTCACCCGCATTCGAGTGTCCGTAGGCACCACCGCCAGAGCCACTACTGGAAATGGGACCACCGCCACCACTACCAGATTTTGTACGGATGAGTAGCGGCACGTTCCAGTCGCCATAACTCTGATAGGCGATGCGAGCGGCGAGGCGTATTGTTTGCGTTGCAGACTGGTGATAGTCCACGAACTGAATTTCAGCACAGCGTGCCTTGCCATCTTTCATGCCAGCACCAGCGGTAATACCCACAATCAATTGTTCGTTGAGGGGACTACTAATTGCGCGACCTGGAAACTGTGAGACGAGCGTGGCGGTGGCTCCGAAGACACCACCCTTTGGACTACCCACGTCCTGCCCATAGACAAAGAAGTTGGAATCACGCTGTGCAAGTTCCGCAAGAGCTTCGTTGATGGCACCAAGCATAGTTATTGGACGCCTTGCGCCGCGCGGCGTATTCTCTTGCCACTGCGGAACATAGAGAACGTGATGCATCACGCGGTCAGAGGTTGGCTCTGGCTCCTGTAGCACCTCGGCCTCGATGCGCTCTAGCTCGTTACGCACCTCGCGCCGAATCGCGTCGATATCGCTTTCTTGCAACTGTCCATGCTCGACCAGCCACTTCCCAAAATTCTTCACAGGGTCTTTGGTTGCCGTCGTCAATTCGATCTCTTCGCGTTTGCGATACGACTTGATATCAGTACTACTTGAATGAGCATCCAGCAAACCGAGGCGTAGATGCATCAAGACAGGACCTTTCCTAGAGCGAATATGCTGTGCAAGCCGCTTTGTAGCCTCATACGTCGCCATGACATCGGTTCCATCCACCTCTTCCGCATGGAGACCTGCACCTTTGGCGTAATCGACGAGCCTGCCACCCCACTGAATAGTTGATTGTGCGGTGATAGCCCAGCCGTTATCTTCAACAACCATCAGTACCGGAAGTTGATGAACTCCAGCTTGACGTAGAAGGACATTGAAATCATTTGTTGCAGTAGCACCGTCGCCGCCTGTATACAGGACAATATCATGCTCGTTCTCGCGCTGAATCGCGTAGCCAAAGCCACCAGCGAAGGGTGCAAGGCCAGCAATCTCGCTAAAACTGGGTAAGATACGATGCTTTTTACTGCTATAGTGTGATGGCATGTTGCGCCCTGCAATCGGACCAGTGATACGTGAATAGGCTTCACGCAAAGGACCTGCCACATCACCCGTTCGTTGTAGCCATGCGGCTAGATCGCGGTAGTAGAGAGCGAGCCAGTCGCTCTTGTCGAGTGCCGCCACAACAGCCGCCATCGTCTCGTGACCGGCACAGCCAATATAGAAAGGATATTTACCCTGTGTTTTACGTGTTTTTAACAGATCATTTGTCACTCTAGCAGTTACCATTGTGCGATAGAGCGCAACCACATCCAGCGACGGTGCAGGCGTGTCCGTCTCTACTGATCGAGTATGTATTGTCATTCTCAAATTTCTCCTTATGTCGCCATTGACATTTTTTGACCTAACCGCTAGGCATACTACATTTCACGCATTCATTATAAAATCAGTAACGCAGAAAAGCAATATTAGCAGAAAATAGACCCTCCTTCCTTTGATACGTTGCGCCTCTTCCCTTCGCGTCGTACAATGTACCTACTGTTCTGCCAATACGATGGTTTTTGGTAGGGACCGATTTATCGCATCCTCGTCGGCAGTTGATCGCTCCTAGGACACGATAAATCGGTCCCTACCAAAACCTCAAATATCGGCTATACGAAAGAGGACTTCTTGACGCACGCCCCTTTGAGCGTTCAACTCGCACAAAATCTATACGAGCGCATGCTGCTGACGCGACTTGTGAACGATGCTATCTGCCAATTACAAGCTCAAGAATCTCCACTGTCCTACGTCAATTGTCGAGGCTATGAGGCGGCTCAAATTGGGAGCGCGATGTGCATCGAAGTTGGGCAGGACTTCACCTTGCCATGCACACACGATCTCGGCGTCGTTTTGACTATAGGAATGACGCCGTATGAGGTTTTTCGTACTCATCTTGACCGAGAGACTGCGCCACAACAGGCACATTGGAGCTACCATAAACACAATACTGTCACTGGTACTGCTCCTGCCTCAACTCAAATACTCCATGCCGCTGGTATTGCTTTTGCCTCTAAATTGCGTAGAGCCAATGCTGTCACTATCGCCTATTGCAGTGACGATGTAGTTGATGAGCCAGATTTTCTTGAGGGTGTGCGCTTCTCCGCACAGCACAAGCTTCCCATTCTTTTTATCTGCGAACACAGTTGTCAAGATGTATTCGATAATACAACCTCTTGCTTAGACAAAAAGATATTGCCAGAAAATTTAACCTATTACATGATAAGTGGCACAGATGTATCGCAGGTCTACATGGTAATGCAGCAAGCGATGCAGGCGACGCATGCAGGACAGGGACCAATTTTGCTTGAAATATTTGTTGCTCAGTCACCATCTTCGCAGTTACAAGACCCACTTTTCTATCATGAGCAGAATATGCATACACAAGGTATATGGGATGAAGAATGGGCAACACAACTTCGTTCGCGTCTACAGACAGAGGTTGAGCAGGCGATGCAGGATGCATTGCGCGATACACAAAATACTACAGGGAAGCGACATGACTCTTCTCATATTTTTTAGGAGGTAGTTACTAGTGACACAGGCTATTTTTCCGAAGACGATTTATTATGGTGGCGATTACAACCCGGAGCAGTGGCCCGAAACCGTGTGGACAGAAGATATGCGGCTAATGAAGCTCGCGCATGTCAATATGGTTTCGGTCAATATTTTCTCGTGGGCGATGCTTGAACCTCGACCCGATTCCTACCATTTTGAGCAGTTGGACCGCATTATGGACATGCTTGCACAGAATGGTATTGCCGCCGACCTAGCGACAGGTACGGCATCGCCGCCAACATGGATGGACCGCCTGTACCCCTCGATGCTTCCTGTGACGCGTAACGGGCGACGCATGTCGCATGGCTCACGCCAGCACTATTGTCCAAATAGTCCCGATTTTCGCCGTAAGTCTGGTGCGTTAGTGCAGAGACTTGCCGAACGCTATGCACAGCATCCCGCGCTCACTATGTGGCATTTGAACAACGAATACGGTTGCCATACTCCCGTTTGTTATTGCGACAACTGCGCAGAGGCGTTTCGTGTATGGTTGCAAGAACGCTATCAATCACTTGAGAGTCTCAACGATGCATGGGGAACGAGCTTTTGGAGCCAGCGTTACTACGAGTGGGAAGATGTGCTACCTCCACGCATTACACCAGCACAGAATAATCCTACGCAGAGCCTCGACTACTGGCATTTCATGTCCGACTCCTTGCTTGGTTGTTACCGTGTCGAGGAAGACATTCTAAGAGTGGTCACGCCAAATATCCCTTTGACAACAAACTTAATGGTTGGCTTCAAACCTGTTGATGCCTTCGCATGGGCACCGCATATGGATGTCATCTCGTTCGACATGTATCCGCCAATATCGGCAAAACCCTGGGAAGTCGCCTTTTCACACGATTTGATGCGTTCACTCAAAGGAAAACCACATCTAGTGATGGAGCAAAGCCCAAGTCAGGTTAATTGGATGCCGCAGAATCCTCACAAACGTCCAGGGCGCATGCGCCTCCATAGCATGCAGGCAATCGCGCACGGTGCCGATGGCGTAATGTTCTTTCAATGGCGACAGTCACAGGCCGGAGCGGAGAAGTTCCACAGTGCAGTCGTGACGCATGACGGTAACGAATCCACACGCATCTTTCAACAGGCGGAGCAGGTTGGAGGCTACTTACAAAAACTCGCGCCCGACGTAGCTGGCTCGCTCGTCCCCGCACAAGTCGCTATTCTAATGGATTGGCAGAACTGGTGGGCCGTTGAATATCAGCCGGGGCCAACTGATCGTATATACTACGTCTGGACGCAACTTCTTCCCTACTATCGTGCATTTCACAAGTACAATATCGCGGTTGATGTTGTCGCGCCCGATAGCGACCTGAGCAAGTATACCCTCGTTCTCGCGCCAACGCTCTATATGATTCGCCCAGGCGTTGCAGAGAACCTTGAGCAGTTTGTTGAGCGCGGAGGCACGTTCCTCACAACCTACTTCAGTGGCATCGTTGACGAACACGACCACGTAATGCTAGGTGGCTATCCCGCACCACTACGCAAACTGCTAGGCATTCATGTCGAAGAGTTCGACCCCTTGACGCCAGAGATGAGCAATTCGATAGGAATTGAAGAGGGACAGTTAAAAGGAACCTATCCCACAACGCTCTGGGGCGAACTTGTTCATCTCGAAGGAGCGCAAGCTATCGGCACATTCGCAAGCGACTACTACGCAAACCAACCTGCCTTAACCGTCAATGCTTATGGGAAGGGACACGCCTACTATATTGCCGCACAAGGCAACGATGAACTACTCGATAAACTCGCACTACTACTCTCTGAACAGGCACAGGTATCCCCTGTCCTAGAGTCACCCGAAGGCGTCGAAGTCACAAAACGAGTCAGGGATGATGGCAAAACGATATACTTCCTACTCAATCATGCGGAACAAGTTCAGCAAGTGACTTTGCCAAGTGGGAAGTTTACGTCCTTGCTTGATGGCAAGATCGTTGAGGGGCAGGTGGATGTGGGAGCGGTCGATACGGTGGTTCTGTTAAGCTAGCTGGAGAAAGTGCTGTTGGTATTCCTGTGCGACTAGTCGTACAGGAATACCAACAGCACTTTCTCACTAAAATATAGAGTAGGTCATGCTATTTTCCTTCAACGTTATGTGCAATGGCAGTACGAATGAGGTCTTGCAAAGCAGGTTCATTCACTACATCGCCCTCATGGAAATCTATTGCTCGCGTTTTTTTCGCATCAAGGCCAGCGTTGAAGAGTTTCTGCGGGTCTTCCAGAGAAGCACCTTGAAAAAAGTTCATTTTTACTGCCTTCTTGAAAGTGCCGACAGCACAAACAAGTCCATGATGAGACCATACCGCCGTATCCCATTTCCATTCCTCAGTAATGTCCGGGTCGGTTTCGAGGACGAGTTTGCGTAGTTGAGCGACTCTTTGACCGCGCCAATCGGCAAGTTCCGCGATTTGTTTGTCGATACGTTCAGACGAATTCATATACTTTTCCTTACTTTTTCTACTCACATCAAGCATAATTCTAAGTGTATCCATAAGTCAAGCTATATATGAAATTCGACACTTGTCTGTAGAGTTTAATCGTGATATTATTGGCGGAGAATACGTGGTAAGAGGGAACAAACAACATGAGTCTCCGCTTGTTAGACTATCACTCCTACCTTCATCGCAAATACGCTCTTCCTGTCTTATCAATTATCGTCTACCCATTTCGCACACAGATGGCAACTTCCCCCTTAGTAGAGACGAGCGGGGATATGCAGCTGCTGATATTTCACTTTCGCGTCTTCCCTTTATGGGAGCTTAACGCAGAACAGTATGTAAGGGACCACGCGCTATCCATCTATGCTTTACTGCCAACGATGGACGGGGCAAACGCAACGCTCTTGAACACAGCTATCGACGAGATGGTAGAATATTATAAGAATGATAACGAACGGTTAGCACGCGAACTGAGATGGATGGGCATTGTCTTACGACGAGCAGACACGGTAGCACTGGACGAAAAGCGCATAGTAGAGGAGCGACTGAACATGCATGATGATTTGATGGAACGCGACCCAAAGATGATAAGATTGTTCGCAGAAAAAGAGGCTAGAGGCGAAGCCAAAGGCAAGGTAGAGGGAGAAATCGAAGGAGAGATTAAAGGGTTGCGAGAGGGCTTTGTCGATATCGTTGAGACGCGTTTCCCCGACCTAGCCGAAATCGCAGAAGAGAGAGTTACACGCGTGACAGAGGCAAATATGCTTCGTCTGCTCTTGAAAGCAGTTGTGGCTGCTTCTGATGAGACAGCGGCGCAGAAGGTTCTCGACATTATTCTCGTAGCGTGACGCATAGATAACAGGACTAGCTTCTCTAAAATGTCTTCTACCGCTACGCTACCATCACAATTGAATACCATCATAGGACGCACACAGGAGATCGCCACTGCCTCGACACAGCTCCTGTGCGACGATGTACGGTTGTTGACATTGCTCGGTCCCGGTGGTATTGGTAAAACACGGCTGGGACTGGCAATTGCGAAAGAAGTTGCTAAGCATTTTCGTGACGGTGTGTTTTTTGTCTCGCTCGCTGCACTACGTGAGCCACAGCTAGTGCTTCCTACCATTGCACACGCCATAGGAGTCGAAGAGGTTATCGATTCTCCGCTTGCCGAACGTTTACAGGACTACCTGTCTAATAAGCACATGCTCCTACTATTAGACAACTTCGAGCATGTCCTTGAGGCGGGTATCCAGGTCGCAGAATTATTGACCGCCGCTCCTCATCTTAAAGTGTTAGTCACCAGCCGCGAAATTCTACATCTCTATGGCGAACATGAGTTTGAGGTGCCATCGCTCGCGCTACCACAGCTTTCCCAGCAAACACAAAATATTCCTTCCTCAGCGGCTATGACTTTGTTTGTCCAGAGGGCACAGGCAATCAAACCAGCGTTCACCCTTTCACAGGAAAATATACGAGCCGTAGCAGAGATTTGTATTCAGTTGGATGGCCTACCGCTAGCGATAGAGCTTGCGGCGGCGCGTATCAAGCTGATGACGGTGCAGGATATTCTTGTACACTTACAAAGTAGATTGAACTTTCTCACGGGTGGTCCGCGCAATCTGCCGATGCGCCAACAGACATTACGCAATACGCTCGATTGGAGTTACCACCTGCTGACCGAGGAGGAGCAATGTTTTTTCCGTCGTCTTGGTGTGCTGGCGGGAACCTGGACGCTTGCAGCCGCGGAAGCTATCGCTGGCATGCAGACAGAAGATACGTCACTTACCTTGCTCACGTCGTTGGTCGATAAAAGCTTCGTGCGTGTTGTGGCAGAGAGCAAAGGCGAAACCCGCTTTACGCTGCTAGAAACGCTACGCGAGTATGCGCTGGATTGCTTGACGAAGGACAATAATGAGGAAGTAGCAGCACAGCGACAGCATGCACAATTCTATTTGCGATTAGTTGAGGAGGGAGAGCGATATCTGTTCAGAAGAGAGCAGAGACAATGGCTGGAGCGGCTCGATCAGGAAGCGGCGAACATGTGGGCAGCCTTGCGCTGGACTATAGAGTATAAGGAGGTTGTGCTGGGTCTGCGCTTCACAGGAGCATTGATTGGCTATCTGAACTTTCGCAGTTCGCTCAGTGAGGGACGAAACTGGTTCGAGGAGATGCTGGCAATCGACGAGGCGGCACAACACAAGGCAATGCGCGTGAAGGTGCTGTATGGGGCAGGAGTCATTGCAAGCATGCATAGCGAACTGTTCCAAGCCTATCTACGTCTTCACGAATGTCACGACCTTGCCAGCGAGATAGGCAGCGAGCGCGAACAGGCACTTGCACTAGGCATGCTTGCGACACTCGAATTGCAGCAAGGAAACTATGCCGCTGCACAGAATTATGTCGAGGCGGGCTATCAAATCGTCAAAGACATGGATAATGCATGGTTGCGCGGCATCTTCCACAGCATCTATGGCAAGGTTGAAAGTCAGCAATCCCGTTTTATAGAGGCGCAGGTACGCTTTCGTGTTAGTTTGATGCTGCTGCGGAAAGTCGGCGACTTACGCAACGAAGCCGATGTGTTTACTCATCTCGGTGGCATCATGCGACAACAAGGCAAGTTGAAAACAGCGCACTTTTTTTATAGCAGAAGTCTAACGCTCTTGCAAACAGTCGGCGATACATGGAGTCAGGCCGCGTGTCTCAACGGTATGGGCGACATCCTACGACTACAGGGCGAGTATGCTGAAGCACAGACACAATTTGAAGCATGTCTAGCATTAGCGACGCAGTTGGGCAATAAACAAGAGAAGGCGACTGCACTTGCTGGTCTGGGGCAACTCGCGCTCTATCGTTCCGATATTCAACAGGCTTCGCGCTATCTCAAAGAGAGCTTGCACCTGACGAAAGAGATCGCTTATACTCCAGGCATGGTGCTGCTCTTTCTTGCGCTGGGAGACCTAGAACGCTCTCGTGAGAACAGCCTAATGGCGGCTGAAGCGTACTACAAACAATGCCTCACACTGACACGCACGATGAACGATAAAGTCAACATGACGGGTGCGCTGTTTGGCTTAGGAGAGGTCGCGCGTTTGCAGCAAGACACCGTACAGGCATGTACGTTGCTCAAACAAAGCCTGCAACTTTCGTGGGAATTGAATGATAGGTTGGGACTAGCAACCTCGCTCGAAACATTCGCATGGTTGTGTATACAGATGAGCCTACCAGAGCGAGCAACACAATTTCTAGGCACCACCGAGGCACTACGCGATAGCCTACAAATTCCAATCGCACCAACATTACGAATTGAACATGAGCAAGTAATCGAAGCCCTACACAGGGAGTTGGGAGAGGTTGCGTTCAACGAGTCATGGGCTTACGGACGTTCCATGACACTCAAATTAGCTCTAAGCATGGTCGCACGTATTTCAATCCCAACAGGACAAGCTAGCTTACAGGAGAAACAGACGTATCCAGCCAATCTAACCGCACGAGAGGTAGACGTATTACGGCTAGTGGCGGCTGGTTTGCCCGATGCGCGTATCGCGGAACAGCTTGTGATTAGTCCGCGTACCGTCAACACGCATTTGCGCTCCATCTACGCGAAAATCGGCGTCTCTTCGCGTAGTGCCGCCACCCGTTTCGCCTACGAGCAGCACATCGTCTAAGCAATATAACACCGATTTATTCACATTCAACACTCTCTGGAATGAGGCTAGTCAAACTCCCTTCATCACCCAGAAGGAGGAATATTATGGTTGAAGCGAAAGACATCCTTCGCATCATATGTGTCCTTGAGTTCTCGTAACCGTTGAAAGTTTTTTGATGTGTAGGCGGCTCGCGTGAGATATGGGCCAACATTTCCAGCATCCAGAAAATTGATGAGGGTTTCTCCAATCATATCTGGCTGTAATGCCTGCCTTATACTTGCTATTGATTGTTTCCCTTCTTTAAGCTGATCAAGCGAAGGCGCCGTCGCCTGTAGGTCTAGGTAAAAGTGTGCAAGACGGCAGTTGAACGCCATAGCATCTTCAGGTTGACGCGCGAGTGCGCCACCAAGCTGCCGTATCTCGACTTGGAAGATACCAGAGGCGGGATTTCCCGCAATGTCGAGGATGGCATCGATGTCGCTGGGCGAGAAAGTCTCAAAGGCCCCACTTTCGTTGTACAGAAAGAGCGGTGGTGCGTCGTCGGGATCGTTGGCAATGGTAGCGACTTGCGAGTAAGGAATCAGCGCAAAGGTGTCGAGGAGCGTAGTTCCCAATGTCCGCATCGGAGAGAGCAATGCCTCCCCTTCCGTGGCCTCTCCGTTGTAGCATGCCATGACGGTAATTACTGATGTTCCACGGAGCGGTGGTGGAAGGTCGGGGCTATCCGGGAAATGCGTGATACGCAGAGCCGAGGTGAGTTCATCAGGAACGGTTTCAGTCCATTGTAGGTAGGCATTCAAGACTGCTTTTCCCTGCTCAAGTGGGTAGACCACCTGACCTGCGAAAATCTCGTTGACCGGATACAGCGTACATTCGAGCGCGGTGACAATCCCAAAGTTTCCTCCTGCTCCACGTAGTCCCCAGAGGAGATCAGGATGGTTGGACGCATCGACCTGCAAGAGATTCCCATCAGCAGCCACAAGTTCAACCGAGCGAATGCTTGCGGCTGCAGCACCATACTGGCGTACTAACCAACCAATACCTCCATCAAGCATGTAGCCAACAGCACCGACAGATGCTGCGAAACCATTGAGCGGAGCCAGCCCATAGGCGTGCGCAGATTGGACGAACGCTTTGAACAATACTCCTGGCTCTACTCGCGCTATAGCTGCTTCTGCATCAATACGTATATTGGTCATGTTCGCAAAATTGACCAGAAGTGCATCGTTCGCAGGATGTGGATGTCCGTGTCCTCCCCCTTGCACTGCAATAGGAAGATTGTTCTCGCGTGCGAAGTTGACGGCAGCAACAACATCAGAAGAAACAGCAGGCATCACGACAATTGCCGGGTGCTGGTCAAAGGTCTTCGTATCCCATGTTAGACGCGCTTTATCGTATCCTTCGTCACTTGGAACGAACACGCTCCCTTGTAAACGCGTTCGCAGAGTTTTTATTTGCTGTGGCTCTATAGCAATAGGTTCATGTCTTCCTTGTTCGTCACTCATGATTCTTTCCTTCCTTATGCTTGCCAATTATGCTCGCGTAGCCATGCCTCAAAGTTTAGTAAAGAAGGATAGAGCGCACGCAGAGCTGGAATAACAGCTTGATATCCTTGCTCATTGAACCATTGCATCATCAATGCGTTCTCTGGATTACTCTGGATCAACTGGTCTATCGGTTGTTCGACAAACTCTATGGTTCGCTCCATCACGCGGCTGAATGTCTCGGCAAGTTCGGTCATACTCAGTTCATCACCTGCTATTTCGAGTGCCTTGCCGATAAAGCTTGTAGGTTGCTCAAAAGCAAGTGCGGCAAAGCTTCCGATATTTTCGGTGGCAATAAGTTGGAGGCGCGTCTTTCGATGTAAGGGCATGATGAGCTTATTTTGTTGCTTGACAGGTACGCCAAAATAGCTCGCAAAGTTGTCCATGAAGAAGACTGGACGGAGAATCGTCACGGGCAAGCTAATGGCTCGGATATGCTTTTCTACTTGCCATTTACTTTCAAAATGCGGAATGCCACTCTCTCGTTCAGCACCTCCTACCGAACTATAGACGAAATGCTGTACCTGAGCTTTCTGCGCTGCATCTGCCAGTAATTTGCCCTGAACGATCTCGCCCCCTACGCCATGCTCAGCAGGTGACTGGACGCTAAAGACTCCATACACGCCATCAAGTGCTTTTTCTAACGAATCTTGTGCGAACAAGTCACCCTGTACCAACTCGACGTTCTCTTTTGCGAGTTGCTGCGCTGCCTGTTTCGCTGGATCACGTACTAATGCACGTACTCTCCAACCATTTGCGCTAAGACTTTGCACAACAGCACCCCCTTGGCGGCCTGTTGCACCTGTTACCAAAATAGTTTTGTCTTGCCGAATATCGTTCTGCATTACTTACACTCCAAGTTTAAGCATACCCTCGAAAAGACATACTTGCTCAAGAGATATCTAAAAAAACCTCTACTAGCGAGTATGTCTTTTCTCTCTATTTCAATAGCTTAAAAGCAAGCTGTGGACCTCGTTTTTGTCCAAAGGCAAGCGTTATCCATAGCCGCCCCACTCCATCAACCACATTGACTTGATCAACTCCACCTACGTATACCGACTCCAGGCCGACATCGGTGATCAGTTGCTCAACCTTTGTACGAGCATCGCCATCAGGTCCACAGTAAAAGAGGCTAACAGTATCCTCTCCATACTGAGGTTTCTCGTAATTTCCCACGCCATAGGTATTGAAGGCACGGAACGTTTGCGCGTTGGGCGTTTGCTGATGGAGAGTTGCAAAACTATTCATAGTTTCGCTTCCCATGCGATTTGATACGTCGATAACGATGCGACCATCCAACTGCTTGGCATACATGGTAATAATCGTGTCCATCACATTCCCTGGTAGTGCCAGTACTACCACATCTGGGTTGTTGCTCAATGCCTCTTCAACGGTCCCAATTACAGCTTTATCGCCTAGCTTGTCCCGTAATGTTTGCGCGTGCTTTCCGTTTGGATCACTCACGCCGAACATCACCTGATGCCCTGCCGCAACCCATTTGGGTCCCAGCGTACCGCCAACATTGCCAGCACCGAGAACCGCAATTGTCAATGTATTCGCCATAATCGTATCTCCTTTTCCTTACTGTTTTCAGAATACCCCCATCCTACCTTGACGGTATAGAAACAAACAAGACATAATAAGGCATGAATTCATAACCCTGTGGCTATGAAGGATAGAGGAAAGAAATATATGGACTTACTTCAATTACGTTATTTCCAGGTTGTCGCTCGTACAGAACATATGTCGAAAGCTGCCGAAGAGTTGTATATCGCTCAACCCTCGCTTAGCAAAACAATTCTTCGGTTGGAGAAAGAGCTTGGAGTTCCGCTCTTTGATCGCCAAGGAAGGTCTATCCGGCTGAACCAGTTTGGCAAAGAGTTCCTTGAGCATGTAAAGCAGATTTTTCATGAATTGGAAGAGGGGAAACGTAAGGTACGAGACATGGCAGGACTCGAACAGGGAAGCATTTCGCTCATAGCGGCTTCGCTCTCCTTTTTTCCAGACCTGTTACACAGCTTCCAGATAGCGCATCCAGCGGTCCACTTTAAGTTATCTCAATGTATGGTATCTGAAATGCTGCCTCGACTTGAAAACGGCTCATGCGACTTTTGCTTCTCGTCATCCCCTCTGCTCAAACACGTCATTCAATGGCAGCCCTTGCATATCGGAGAAATACTGCTGGTCGTCCCAAACGGACATAGACTGGCTGGACGGGACACGGTTCCATTGCGCGAATTAGCCGACGAAGGGGTGGTGATTGAAAAAGTTGGGCACGGCCTACGAGACTTGATCGACGGCTTCTTCCAACAAGCAGGCATTACACCGCACATTATATGTGAAGTGGACGAACCAGCGACCATTCTTGGTTTTGTCAAAGCTGGACTTGGTGTGGCGTTTGCACCTGAATTGGTGAAGAGACAAATAAACGAGCGAGCCTTGACAACAGTTCATCTTAGCCATCCAACCTGTCAAACCACCTTTGGCCTAGCTTGGCATAAAGAACATTTTCTCTCTCAAGCAGCATGTACCTTCCGTGAGTTTGTTGTAGAGTATTGTGCTAGGCTGAAATTGTTGGCGTGATATTTGTTGCTTTCCACAAACTACGTTATTTTGCCTAGTTCCCTCATTCACCGACGCCTTTCCCTCATCCATCATTATTACGTTATTTCGGTGATGTATCGCCCTCTCTTTTGTCCTACATTTGCATTGAAACAAAAAACAATGCAGAACGAAAAGGAGAGATAGCCATGACAGTCGCAACACAGGTGACAGGCAGAGTTGTACAGGTACAGGGAGCGGTGGTAGATATCGAATTCCCACCGCAGCACCTTCCAGGCATTTATGATGAAATCCGTCTTGTACGTAAAGGGATAGACGGATATCTTGCGTTAGAGGTTGAGCAACAATTGGGCAACAATTGGGTGCGCTGCATTGCGATGGGCGCGACGGACGGTATGCAACGCGGCGAAGAGGTAGTTGCACTTGGGCACCCAATTCTGGCACCAGTCGGCCCTCAAACACTTGGGCGCGTCTTTAACGTACTCGGTCAAGTTATCGACAACAAAGAGGAGATACCAGACGCACCGCGACACCCTATTCACAGATTGGCTCCTGACTTAGAAGAGCAACAGGTGCAGATGGAGATGTTGGAGACAGGCATCAAGGTCATTGACCTGTTCTGCCCCTTTATGAAAGGGGGGAAAGTTGGTGCCTTTGGCGGTGCGGGCGTAGGAAAGACGGTAATTATCCAGGAGCTTATCAACAATATCGCGCATAATCACGGCGGCTACAGCGTCTTTGTCGGTGTGGGCGAACGAACGCGCGAAGGCAACGACTTGTACGAAGAGATGATTGAGCGTGGCGTGATTGACCGTGTAGCGATGGTGTTTGGACAGATGAACGAACCGCCAGGAGCAAGATTGCGCGTCGCTCTCACAGGGTTGACAATGGCTGAGTACTTCCGCGATGAAGAGGGCAAAGATGTGCTGTTGTTCATCGACAACATTTTTCGCTTCACCCAGGCTGGTGCCGAGGTTTCCGCGTTACTCGGTCGTGTGCCCTCAGCAGTTGGCTATCAACCAAATCTCGCGGAGGAGATGGGTGATTTGCAGGAGCGCATCACCTCAACCAGCAAAGGTTCGATTACCTCGATGCAAGCAGTGTTTGTACCCGCCGACGATTATACTGATCCAGCACCAGCAACTACCTTCGCTCATCTCGATACAAGCGTTGTGCTGCAACGGGAACTCTTCGAGCAGGCTCTTTTCCCGGCGATTGATCCCCTCGGTTCAACCAGCCGCCTGCTCGATCCCTCTATCGTTGGCGCGGAACACTACAACACTGCACGCGAAGTGCAACGGGTGCTACAACGCTACAAAGACCTGCAAAATATCATCTCGATATTAGGCATCGAGGAACTATCAGAGGAAGACAAACTCACCGTCGCCCGCGCCCGTAAGCTACAACGTTTCTTCACACAACCAATGAATGTAGCGGAGTCGTTTACAGGGCAACCTGGGAAGTATGTCACTTTGAAAGAGACCATTCAAGGTACAAGAGAGATTCTGGATGGGAAGCATGATAATGTGCGCGAGGATATGTTCTATATGGCGGGGAGTATTGAGGATGTAGTGAAGAGATTTGAAGAGGAGCAGGAACACCCAACAGTTTGACATTTTTGCATTGTATGCGATACTGTAATGTAGAGTCAATAAACCAGAGCGGCGGGTAACAACGACGTTATCCGCCGCGTCTCGTTGCGATGCAGCACACATTTTTCCCGACAATGCATTCGTCGGCATGCAACGCCGTTTTTAGATAGAGATGGAGCAAGTGTTATTATGACCATTCAGGAAAGAAAATCAATTCCTGTTCCACAGGTAGAACCTATTCAACCTATTCCACAGCAAAATCTTCGCGTACCAGGGCCAACGGTTGTGCCGCCTGAAGTGCTAGAGGCACAGGCCAATCCAATGATCAACCATCGCGGACCAGAGTTCGCCGCGATTGTCAAACGCGTCACGCAACGTCTACAATACTTTTTCCAGACAGCTTCACCCGTGATGACCTTTCCCGCCGTTGGTACGGGCGGGCAAGAATGCTCAATTGTCAACCTCTTCTCCCCCGGTGAGCATGTCGTCGTGATTACGATTGGCAACTTCGGTGAACGTATCGCAAAGATCGCCGACACCTACGGCCTCAATGTGACGCGTATCGAGTTTGCGTGGGGACAGGCCGCCGATCCTAATGTCATCGAAGAGCGTCTCAATGCACTACCCCCATTCCGTGGCGTCATCATGACACACAACGAAACCTCTACGGGTGTTACTAACGATGTGCAAACGCTAACTTCTATCGCACGTCGTATCAACCCAAACGCGTTGATTGTCGTTGACGCGGTGAGTTCGCTCGGTAGCATTCCTCTTGATATGGACGTATGGGACATCGACGTGGTGTTTACAAGCTCACAGAAGGGGTGGATGACACCTCCTGGTGTTATGATGATTGCAGCCAGTCCACGTGCTCTTGAGGCATCAAAAACGGCGAAGTTGCCACGTTTCTACTTCGATTGGAAGTCTACGCTTAAAAAGCTAGAGGTGTGGCAACATCCCGTTACCTCGCCTGTTTCACTCTTCTATGGCCTTGATGTAGCATTGGAGATGATGCTTGCAGAGGGACGCGAGGCGATTTTTGAGCGGCATGTTCGCGCTGGACAGTATGTGCGTCAACGTGCGAAGGGCATGGGACTTGCCTTGCTTGCCGACCATGAGCGAGCATCCAACACGGTGACGGCGATTATGGTGCCGGAGGGGATTGAATTCAAGGCTCTCAACAAGAAGCTACGTGAGCAAGACTCTGTGGTGATCGCCAGTGGACAGGATCACATGGCGGGCAAAATCTTCCGCGTCGGACACCTCGGCTTCTACACCCAGCAAGACCTTGAGCAGACAATGAACGCAGTTGAGACGCGCTTGCATGAGCTTGGCTTTCAAGGCTAGGGAAGAGAGAAATAGCGATGGTTGAGGCACAAAGGAACGCGGAACAGCCCGCACTCAAAATTCTTATCGCAGACCGTGTGGCGCAGGAGGGTATCGACCTTCTGCACACACAGTTGCCAGAGGCGCAGATAGACGAACGGCCTGGCTTGAAACCCGACCAACTCAAGGCCATTATCGGCGAATACTCAGCACTGGTGGTACGCAGCGAAACAAGAGTTACAAGCGAGATATTGGCGGAAGCTACACAAATGAAAATCGTCGGACGTGCTGGCGTTGGCGTCGATAATATCGACACCGACGCTGCGACACAGCATGGCGTCATCGTTGTCAATTCGCCTACAGGCAACATCGTCGCAGCGGCGGAACATTCTGTAGCGATGCTGATGGCACTGGCGAGACATATTCCTGAAGCCAATGCTAGCATGAAGGCGGGCAAGTGGGAAAAGAGCCGTTTCCTGGGCGTCGAGGTACGCAACAAAGTTCTGGGCATTATCGGGCTTGGCAAGGTGGGTACAGAGGTCGCACGGCGAGCGCAGGGGCTAGAGATGCAGATTATCGCCTTTGACCCCTATGTATCGCAAGAGCAGGCTCGTAAGCTGAACGTGACAATGCTTAGCTTCGATGAGGTATTGCAACAGGCCGACTTTGTAACGCTACATACCTCGCTTACTAGCGGCCCCAATGGTACACGCGGGATCATCAGTACGAGAGAATTAGCCTTGATGAAACAGGGTGCGCGACTTATCAATTGTGCGCGTGGTGGTCTGATCGATGAAGAGGCGTTGTTGCAAGCTCTGAATGAAAAGCATATCGTGGGTGCTGCGCTCGATGTATTCAGCCAAGAGCCAATCAAGGATAATGCGATACTGCAACAACTCGTAGCGCATGAGCGCGTGATTGCGACGCCACACCTTGGCGCATCTACCGAAGAGGCACAGGTCGGCGTGGCTATCGACGTAGCCGAACAAATTGTCTCGGTGCTACACGGTGGTTTCCCGCGTGCTGCTGTCAATGCGCCACTGATTCTACCTGAGACGTTGAAGGTGTTGCAGCCGTACATGCGTCTGGTGGAGCAAATGGGACATCTCTACACGCAACTACAGCCTGGGGCGTTAAGCAAGGTCGAGCTATCGTGCAGTGGCGAAATTGCGAACTATGATTTGCGTCCATTGCAAGCGGCACTTATCAAGGGCTTGCTGGAATCGGTATCAGATGCTCATGTAAACATGATTAACGCGCAAGTGCTGGCAAAACAATGGGGGCTGGAGATCGTCGAGCAAAAATCGACGACAGCTACCGAGTTCGCTAATCTCGTTACTCTACGTGTACAGCAGAGCAACGGCTACAGCTCACCGCTTGCTGGCAAACAGGAGCATGTGGAGCCTGGGGACGAGCATATCGAGGTGCTGAGCGGAACGGTTATGCATGACGAGCCACGCGTGACGCGCGTTGGACGCTATGGAACCGAGTTCGTACCAGAGGGCTATATTCTCTTCTGCCGCAACCTGAACCAGCCCGGTATGATTGGACGCGTCGGAACGCTCTTGGGCAAGGCCAATGTCAACATTCGCCATATGGATGTGGGGCCGATTGTCCGTGCGCCACGCCCTCATAATCAACAGCCACGAACGGCTGAAACGGCACTGATGGTCATTTCTGTTGACGATCCCATTCCCGACTCAGCATTGGAAGAGGTCGGCAAGGCTGGCGACATCTTTGGCGTTACCGTCGTGAAATTGTAATACATACTCAAAAATCCTGTAGCACGCGCCGCGTGCTACAGGATTTTTGAGTATGTATTTATATGTCATCAAAGGGAGGCGATA
>CAXUHG010000096.1:0-20806 GCA_964250805.1 uncultured Ktedonobacteraceae bacterium
ATCAATCTGGTCCCTACGAAAATGGTCAGATCAAGCTTGACTGTGTACTACGAAATGGCGTTTTGATGATGTATTACAGTATGCTTATTGTACGATATTCCTACACACAAAAAGGCGAATAACCACGCGTGGTTATTCGCCTTTTTGTGTGTAGGAATATCGTACTAGCTAGCTGTAGTTGTTGCAGCTTGCTCGATTGCGGAGAGGTCGATTTCGATGTTGACATCTTTGCCGACGAGAACGCCGCCAGCTTGCTCTAGTGGTGCGTTCCAGGAGAGTCCCCAATCTTCGCGATTGATCTTGCCCTTGACGCTAATGCCCACGCGCTGATTGCCATAGGCGTCTTTTCCTTGACCGCCGTATTCGGCTTTGAGGGTGACAGGTTTGGTTACGCCATGCATTGTCAGGTCGCCAGTGATGTTGTACTCGTCACCACTGGTATGCTCAACGCTTGAGCTTTTGAAGTTGATCGTTGGATATTGCGCAACGTCAAAAAAGTCTGGTGATTTGAGATGACCGTCGCGTCTCTCGTCGCGTGTGCTGATGCTGGAAGCATCCGCCTGAGCATCAACCCATGAGTTTGCGGGATTCTGCTCGTCGATATGCAGATGTCCACTAATGACGTTGAAGTGACCACGTACTGTACTAATCATTGCGTATTTTAGTGAGAACGTCGCTGATGAATGTGATGCGTCAATTTCCCAAGCCATAAAATATCCTCCATGTAATGTCGTCTTTGTTTTTACGTGTTAGCAACTCTACTAACCAGGGTAAAGTATAGCACGAGATACTTCCGTTTGTCAAGTTGCTAACTAAATGTTAGCTCTTTCGTTCCAACCTTCATGTAAAAAAATATTTCGTAGGGACCAGATTTATCGTGTCCGTGTGTGTGATTTATCACGCGATATTATACATGAAACGGCTTGTAGACAGATTTCGTCAATATCTCGCTCAATTCATTGAGCCTCGGACGCGATCAATCTGGTCCCTACGAAACTGTTGAAATCATGATATAATCTGCTTGCAATAACTGTAGAGAGATCGAGGATAGTCAGTATGTTCACCCTCAGTGATATTGTGCAAGGAAATGGCGCGGCACTTTCCATACAGAGCGGTACTCCCCCTGAGTCAGACCTTGTTTTTCGTGCGGCGCATCATGATAGCCGTCAGATCGAGCTAGGAGACCTGTTTGTCGCCATTCAAGGGGCGCATGTCGATGGACACCGCTATATTTCTGCCGTTGCGAAGGCTGGTGCTTTGGGCACGTTGTGTACTCATCCTGTCGAGGATGTGCCGCCAAATTTTCTGCAAATCGTTGTGCCCGATGTACTTGTGGCTTTACAAGCGACAGCACGCGTTCGTGCTAAGCGTCGGCAAGACACAATTTTGCTTGGCATTACAGGGAGTAATGGTAAGACCAGTACGAAAGACGCCGTTGCCGCCGTATTGAGTCGTAAAGCCCCGACGCTAAAAACGCAGGCATCCTACAACAACGAGCTTGGCTACCCGCTCACATTGTTAAGCCTTGAGCCGCAACATCGCTATGCCGTGCTAGAAATGGGGGCGCAGTGGGTGGGTGAACTCGTGGGACTCTCACACACTGTCGCTAAACCGGATTGGTCGCTTATCACCAATGTTGGCGCCTCGCACCTTGAGTACTTTGGTTCGCAGGAACGTGTGACCATCGCAAAAACTGAACTGGTGCAGGTGCTTGCTCCCAGCGGTATCGCTCTCCTCAACTACGATGACCCCAATGTGCGCGGTATGCAGAGCAGCACGAAGGCACACGTTCTGTTCTATGGACAGGGGGAGGGAGCCGAGGTACGAGCAACCGATGTCGGCGGCGATGCGCTTTTCGGGCGCAGCTTCACGTTGCATTATTCCAATCAGCAACAGCGTGTACAGCTACATTTTCCAGGAGAGCATGGTATCGCTATCGCGCTGGCTGCCGCCGCCGCTGGCTGTGCTGCCGAGATGCCCTTGCAAGAGATCGCGTCCGCGCTAGAGGCTCTACCCGCAACGAAGGGACGCGGCGAGATCAAAGTAGGACCGAATGGTAGCATTCTTATCGACGATACCTACAATGCCAATCGGCAGTCCATTATTGCGATTACGCAAGCGATGCATAATACAGCGCGTCCAGGGAGACGCTGGGCCGTTCTCGGCGATATCTTTGAACTCGGTCCCTATGCTAAAAGCGAACACACTCTAACGGGAACTGCCCTTGCTGGCAATATCGACTATCTTGTGGCTCTGGGAGATAAGGCGCGTTATTATGTCGAGGGGGCAATCGCGGCGGGAATGCCTCAAGAGCATACCTATTTTTACGATGCGGATGTAGAGAGCAAACCAGAGCTTGAGGCGGCGAAACGAGCCATCGCGGACCTGCTCAAACACGAGGTGCGACCCGATGATCTCGTGTTGCTCAAAGGTTCGCGCGGCATGCAGATCGAAACCCTACTTACAATGTTCTAGCACAGAAAAGAGATAGAGAATGGCGGAGAGAAAAATACGCGTCGGTCTGGTCTTTGGCGGACGATCCGGTGAGCATGAAGTTTCGCTTGCCTCGGCACGGTCGGTAATGGCGAATCTCGACCCCAACAAATACGAAGTTGTGCCTATTGGCATCACCAAAGACGGCACATGGTTGTTAGGTGATAAGCCTGCTGATATGTTGCAATCGGGAGCGCACACTTCTGCCGAAGAGCATACAACCGCCGTTACCTTGACTGGCGATCCCACAATTCGCCGCCTCATTCCTTTGCATGGAAACGATAATTTGCAGGATAACGGCGCGTTGGACGTGATATTTCCTGTGCTACATGGCACTTATGGCGAGGATGGTACGCTGCAGGGACTACTCGAAATGGCGAACGTTCCCTACGTTGGCTGTGGCGTACTGGGGGCGGCACTTGGTATGGATAAGGAGAAGATGAAGATGGTCTTCTCCTCTATAGGATTGCCTAACGCTGAATATTTTGTGTGTCGCCGTAACGAGTGGGAGCGTTCGCCTGAGACGATTATGAACGTGGTTGAAGGCAGCTTCGGCTATCCCTGCTTCGTCAAACCCGTCAATCTCGGCTCAAGCGTTGGCATCAACAAGGCACACAACCGTGCCGAACTCGAACACGCCATACAAGTCGCGTCAGAATACGACCGCAAAATCATTATCGAGCGTGGCATCAACTGCCGCGAATTTGAATGTGCCGTGCTGGGCAACGACGAGCCAATCGTATCCGTTGTCGGTGAGGTCATCAGTAGTGGTGAGTTTTACGACTACAATGCCAAATACATCGACGGCAAATCGCAGGTCATCATTCCCGCCGACCTCCCGCAAACCGTCGCTGAAGAGGTACGCCGTCAAGCTCTACAAGCGTTCTTAGCCCTTGATTTGAGCGGCCTCGCTCGCGTGGACTTCTTTCTTGAGCGCGAAACAAACAACGTCTACATCAACGAAGTCAACACCCTCCCCGGCTTCACCGAAATCAGCATGTACCCCAAGCTCTGGGCTGCAAGCGGCCTTCCCTACCCGCAATTACTGGAAAGGCTCATTGAGTTGGGGATAGAACGCCATGATGATAAGCAAAGGAATCGTACGAGCTTGTAAATAATGATGGTTTTCGTAGGGACCAGATTTATCGCGTCCGTGCGTGATTTATCACGCGAGATCATATCTGAGATAGCCTGTGGATTGGTTTCACAAGAATCTCGCTCAATGAATTGAGCCATCGGACGTGATAAATCTGGTCCCTACGAAATACGATATAATCAATATCAAGCTCAATGATGCACAAAGAAGTAAATGGTTAGCACAATACCTGTGATAACAACGAAGAGGCGCACCCACCTTTGCTCGATTTTACGCGCATAGTAGGCACCACCGTAGCCGCCTATGATGGCCCCGACGATCATCAGAATCGCTTGGGGCCATAGTACGGCTCTTGCGATAATAAAGGTGACGACACCAGCACCATTGATCGCCGTTGCCAGCACTGTTTTGACGGCATTCATTTTGTGGATGTCGTCCATGCCCATAAAGGCGAGCGACGCCAGCATGAGAATACCAATGCCACCACCAAAGTAACCACCATAAATTGCGATCATAAACTGCGCGATGGCAATAACGATAAGGGTTGTGGCGGAAACTTGCGTCGTCTTCTCAATGGTACGTACTCGTAGGCGTGCTGTGACATAAGGACTTACGGCAAAGAGAACGGTTGCGCCCAGCAACAAATATGGAATGAGATTTACAAAGGTCGCGGGTGGCGTATATAGCAGAAGCAGGGCACCAAGCACACCACCAATCAGACTAGTCACGATGAGAACAAAAAGGAAGCCACGCTGCTGCTCCGCAAGCTCACGACGATACGCTCCAACGCTAGCGGCGGAGCCGGGCCAGAGGGCTACCGTGCTGGTCGCGTTTGCAGTGATAGAGCCAATACCAGTAAATATCAGTGTTGGAAACGTGAAAAAGCTGCCTCCCCCCGCCACCGAATTGAGCGTACCGCCAAGTATCGCCACCAAAAATAGTAGTATCCCCTGTACAAGTGTCATCGCGCGGTTCCTTCTGGTAAATGGATGTTTCCTTGAAGTATATCACGCACTAATGAAATTGAGACCAACGGACGCCCACGAGGGGCCACCCTACTATATGACGCTCTTGTGTGCTTCGCACGCTACGTCGTATATAGTAGGGTGGCCCCTCGTGGGCGTCCGTCATAAATATCCGCCATTAAATTCAGCCGCTTGCCTTATGTAACCCCAACGGAGTATAATGGTGGAGGCAGAGTATTATGCCATCCCGAACTTATTGTGGAGATTTTGTACCTTGAGTGATGAATATATTCCCAGAAATGACGAAACACCGAGTAACAATGGTAGTTCGTTTGTCAGTCGTCGGGAAATGCGAGCAAGCAATGTAACTGGTGCTTTACCCGTCTTGGGTTCAACACCAGCTAAAATAGAGCATGCACAAAGCAGTGCATATGCTTTTGAACATCTTATTCAATCGCTACGCGAACTCTTCGAGCATGATCGTCAGGTAGCGAGTCGGCAAGATACCACACGTTGTGGCATCTGTTATCTCTACTTTCCGGTCAACGAGTTGCACTACCGCGAAGAGGGCTTTTATGTATGTCCAGCCTGTGGTCCCAACCTCGGCAAGCAATCAATTCCTATGTTACGTAAGCAACAAAAAATGTAAATGAATCCGAAAACAAATAGGTCCTTGAGTATGAACGGACCAGACTACAACGCTAAGCACTTAGCGTTGTAGTCTGGTCCGTTCATACTCAAGGACCTAATATCACACGTTAAGAGACCGAGAGCGAGTCATTCTCGGCTTGAGCTAAGACGGTAGAGCCATTTAGCAGGCTAATGCGCATAAAGGCTTTCCCTGTTGTGATGCCTGAGTAATCTGGCACGGTGAGCGTCGTTGTGCCACTGGTCGTCACCGTGACCGTAACGGTTCCTTCCCAATTATAATTTCCGTCCCATAAGATCGCTTCAAGCGTGTCTGTTCCATTCACCTGATAATTCACTGTAACATTGACTGACCCTGTAGCAGCGATAGAAGAGGGCCAGTTGACACTCGTGATAGCGGCTGTTTGCCCTGGCGTTTGTGGGGTTGCAGGTGTAAGATCGTTCCAGCTAGGATCGGTCTTATTGGTAGCCTCATCAACAATATGTGCGCCAAGCAAGTTCCAGCCTACATTTCCCTCTGCCCCAGTTGGTGTACCGGTCTCTGGATTATAATTCTCGTTGAACGTCCCGTTCGTCTTAATATCATTGAGTAACACGTTGACGGTCTTATTCGCGAGATCAATCGCCTGAGTGTTGTAGCCATAGCGATTTAGCCCTTGCATCACAATCCAATTGGAGTTTCCCCAGACAGGACCACGCCAATAGCCTGAGGTTGGGTTGTAAGAAGGGTCGTTGGCGGCAAGGGTGCGAATTCCATTATTGGCCCAAAACTCGTTTGTGTTCAACACATGAGCGTTGATCATTTTATCTGCTTGGTCCTGCGTTGCGACTCCTGCCCATAGGGGGGTCAAGTTCGTCCAACTATTCACGCGAATGAAGCCAGTTGGTGTGTGAGGATCGTTCTGGTAGATATTGTAGAAGCTTTGATCGCTCTCATCCCACATTTTTGCACGAATTGTACTCAAGAGAACTCCTGCTTTATGGGTATAAGAGGTCGCGTCATCGGGATGGCCCAATGTATTCGCCAGAGTTGCCATTGCGAGATACTCACGATACATATAGGAGTTTAAGTCAACACCTTGTACGACATCGTACCCCCCAGGAATGGCGGCGTTGTTGTCGCACCCACTCTCCAGAGAATCATACCAGTAGAAAAGCCCATCGTCTGCAAGCCGCGTTGTCTCGTAGTCATTGATAAGTAATTGCAGCTTGGAGTAATAGGTTCCCTGCACCCAACTGAAATCATTGAGATTGAGGGATATCTGGAGTGCGAGTTGAGCCATAAATGGCTTCCAGAGCCGTGTCTTTTGCAATGGGCCACTAAAGTCCTTGCTGTAGGGATCAGGAATGTTGCCACTACTATCCATTTGATCTAAGTAGTTCTCTAAAGTTCCCTGGATGGCGGCACGGAAATTCGGCGTGTTGTCATAACTGGACGCGACGGACATGAAGTAGGTATCCCAATCGAACATATCATAGAAATAGGCTGGGGTCACATACTCGTGCGTGCGAATCCCTTTGGGAGGATAGATGCTTTTTGCGATTAAGTTGTTTTGCGCGATAAGCTGTTGAAGCTGGCTTTGTGGACTGTCATCCGCATGTGCGTGCATGCTGTTGAAAGAGACAATCGAGATAAGGACGCTGGCAAGGAGAAGCAACGTGAAAAGCTTGATTCTCCCAGTTGGACGGAATAACATGTGCATACGTTCACCTTTTTATGAAAGTATTCTTCCTACTTCCTTGTCGCCAGATGCGGCAAGGAGTCTCTCACCTTTTGTGAAGATGAAGAGAAACTATTACTTAGACAGTTTTGCTGAGAGAGGTAAGTATAATTGAGCTTTTTTGTTAGCTCTACTTACTCGCCATCAATGCAGCATGATAATCGTTTATTGTGTTTGCACTAAGGACGCCATCAGCGACAAGAATCCGATAACGCAGGCGTAAACGATCTTCTGATACTAAATCGTATGGCTCAGCAAAGACAAGAGATGGATTCATGTACGCAAACCCTAACTGATCTGCCGCATCTGAATAGTACCAGTAGGTGGGATAACGTGGATTAGCAGGATGATCAAGAATCGCTACACTCGCGTGATGTCCTTGCGCGGTCTGACCCGCCATTCTCACCCAACTAGCACGCTGATTCTTGATATCCAGATTGTTCCGCCCCTCGCTATCCAGACCCTGCACGTCTGTCCAGGTAGGAGCGGCCCGGAATGAGAGGCCAGCATATCCCCCCCACCATGTTTCTGGAGTTATCGGAGTACAGCTAAAATGCACAGGCTGATTCCACGCAGTGAAGGTTGTATCCCAATCAATGATACATGGTCCTTCGGTTGGAAAGTTAATAGTAAGCGCACGTTGCTCGCGCATCAGCAGACGTTCATCTTCATCTAAGTAGTTGTATTGTGCCGTGTACTGAGTCTGCTGTTCCTGGTAGATGAGCGTATCCAACCCGGCATATTCAGTACGCCCATAGTGTTCATCGTCGTTGCGCTCCTCCCAGAAATTGTCCCCATTCAGGTATTTCCAGGCAAACCAGAGACCACGATGCCAAGGATGATCAGCGGGTTCCAGGTCCGTCAACACCTCGTTCTGAATAGTACGCACTGGATGCAGAAAAGCCTTGTTTCGATCTGTTCCATAATGAGAGACGAGACGCTCAATCCCCCCTATAATCCAGGCAATCTCCTGTTGCTGGATACGGTGTTCAACCCTCCCTTCTGTTCTCGGAGATATGGTCAAGTCGGTATTCCGTTGCATAGTATGCACTCCCTCTACTGCCTTTATTCTGTCTACTCGTATGAGTTCTCTAATGATTGTAAATACTGGCGGCTCGCAAGGACAGCTTCATCACCTGCGATCTCCAAGGTTGTATGCCCATTGAAGCCTATAGCACGCAGAGCTTGATACACTCGCTTGATATCGATGACTCCTGTCCCCAGTGGAATTCCAGCCATCCCACAACCAAACAACTTTCCGCGCTGTGCCTCCATCTCAGCAGGTAGATCTTTCCAATGCACGTGTTCAATTTTGCGACCAAAATGCTCAACATATGCAACAGGATCAGCTCCTCCAAGCCAGCTATTACCAGTATCCATATTGATACCCAGGTTGGCAGAACCTCCACACGCTTCCAGGATAGACTCCATCCCATCAATGCTATCAGTCACTGGGCCATGTGGCTCCAAAAGAATTTTTACCCCAAAGTCTGCAGCAACACGGATCGGCTCGGCAAGAGCATGACGAATAGCAAATAGACGTTCAGCACATGAAAGGCTATGCCCATAGGAGGTTTTCGGCTCACCCTCCGTGGTAATAACATAAGGAATACCCATAGCGGCTGCGGCACGCACAGCTTTTATGATCTCAACGGTGCCATAACGCCAAGGGGCAACGGCATCCAATAGATTAGCATGAGCACAGAAGCTTGTTGGAGTAATACCATAAGACTTAAACATGCGGATCACATCATGTGGGTTAGCATCAAGGCTGACGCTAGCAGTAAAGCCGTACTCTGTACCAAGCATTCCCCCATTGTGGTTGTCAGTTACATCAGCATACGTAAAGCCAAGACCCTGAATCCTCTGTAACTGATGATCAAAGGTGCTGAAAGGATCGACAAGGGCAAAACAACCAATATCCACTTTCTTTCCTCTTTCTTTTCTGAGATGCGACAACGAGATGTGTCTCGTGAGCAGCAAACTATCCCTGTGCCAAATGTTCAAATATCTGGCTGACAGAAAATGTGGGATCATTGTAAGGGAACGTGATGAGCCGCCTGTCCAGGCTTGATGCAAACGCCGCCATAATTACTTCTGTCGCACGAAGCCCCTGATTAGGACTCACCTGCAAAGGATGTCCA
Organism: uncultured Ktedonobacteraceae bacterium; assembly: GCA_964250805.1. Lineage (GTDB taxonomy): Bacteria > Chloroflexota > Ktedonobacteria > Ktedonobacterales > Ktedonobacteraceae > JBBQVS01. The sequence goes on from CAXUHG010000096.1 coordinate 9,068, forward strand.
GCCTCAATAGCTTTTATCAAATCCTGCTCAATTGCACTGTAACCAGCATCTGCCCGAAAGCCAGATAAAGCGGTCTCTTCTGACTGTAGCGAATTGCTGATGAGGCGTGGTAAGTCGGCACCTTCGCGTAGCTCGATCTGGCCTTCAGTGCCAATCAAACGCATCCCTACTCCACGAGCCTCTGGAGCTAAATGCAACAATCCGGTAACTTCATTCTCGAAACCGATCATAGTCAGGCTGCGATCCTCAACTGGATGTGCATAGCGGCTCTGTCGCTGCGTAAAGTCACATTGAGAAAAGACCCATTGAGCGGGACGATCATTGGTGAAGTAAAAAAACAGATCAATCCAGTGTGTGCCATAGGACAGTAAATCCCAATTCTCGATCCAGCCATCCATACGTATCAGTTGCCCAATCTTCCCCTTGCTCACCCACTCATGGGCAATGGTCCAGGGTCTGGTCAAGCGCCTCTGATGACTGATAGAGAGCATAGTCCCATGCTGCTTACAGACGGCTATCATCTGCTCAGCTTCACGTAAACTCAATGCCATCGGCTTCTCACATAAGATGCCTCGCACACCGGACTGAGCAGCAGCAATCACCATCTCTGAATGCAGAGCAGGCCATGTACAAATACTCAGCAGATCAGGCTTCTCTTGCTCCAACATCTCACGATAATCGGTATAGGTTCCAGGCACAGAAAATCTCTGTGCAAAAGCCTTTAGATTGGTCTGATCAATATCGGCAGCCGCCACGAGGCTTACATTGTCAATCGCTTGATAGCCTGCGGCATGCTGATAAGCGATAGCAAAACCTTCCATCACATTTCCCTGAACTGGATTGGCCCGACCACAGCCAATCACCGCAGTACGATAATGAGACATCCTCTTCCCTCCTTATAATCAATTTGGTATACTTTCTGAATAAAAGTTTACACTAAACGGGAAATAGATTCTTGTACAATGTGGTACTGGTAGATCGTACACAAAGGAAACCAACGATGAAACAAAGCGTGGCAGCATTCCATCTACCCAATCAGACATATTATGCGGATACCTGTGAACCCCTCAAGCAAGCGGCAGTACGTGGAGAACTCACTCTTGTAGCCTGTGGTCGAGACTCGTATCCTGGTCAGCCCTTACCTGATGGGACGCTCCAGGAAGTGCGTAGTCTGGGCTACTGGGATGCAGCGGCCCAGCAGTCATGGGGCCTGGATTGGCACTACAATGAAGGGATTGAATTTACCTATCTTGCGCGAGGCAAAACGCGCTTTCAGGTTGACAAAGAGGAGTATCTGCTCAAACATGGAGATCTCACGATTACACGGCCCTGGCAAGTACATCGTGTGGGCAACCCACACATCAGCGCGTGCCGACTCTACTGGCTCATCCTGGATGTAGGAGTGCGCCGCCCCAACCAGCAGTGGTGCTGGCCCAGATGGCTCGTCTCATCTGACTCCGATATCGAGTGCCTTACAATTATGCTAAGTCATAACGAGCAGCCAGTCTGGTCAGCAAATGCTGAGATTGAGACATATTTTGAGAAATTAGTCGAGGCGGCAACACAGTCCAACGAGAGCCGCGTCAAATTATCTATTAGTGGTCTACTAGTTGCGATAACAGAACTATTGCAAAACTCTCATCCATCGCTCGATACAAGGCTCTCCTCTGCTCAGCGTACCGTCGAACTTTTCCTGGCCTCTCTCCCCGAAACGCTCGACCAGCCCTGGGAACTCTCAAGCATGGCTGCCACTTGTGGCCTGGGACGTAGCCGCTTTACTCACTACTGTAAAGAGATAACCAATATGTCGCCCATTGAGTATCTCACTACCTGCCGCGTCGAAAAGGCCGCATGGATGCTCAAAAATCTCAACAGTTCTACTATCACAGAGGTTGCATTCACATGTGGCTTTGAATCGAGCCAATATTTTGCTAGAATCTTTCATCTCTACAAGGGCTGCTCTCCCAGTGCCTTCCGATTTCAATACATGAATCAACTCATGCCTATTCATCAACCCTTGAAGGATTGATCTGCCATTTGTGCTAGCATAAGTGGTAATAGTCTCTTGAGTATGAACGGACCGGATTACAACGCTAAGCACTTAGCGTTGTAATCCGGTCCGTTCATACTCAAGGCCAAATACAGGATGCATAACCTACTCTATGACGCCGGCGGCCTCTTCTTCAACCTCGTCTTCCGCTGGAATTTCGCGCAAGTCCTCTGGTCGTTCGAGGCGATCAAGAAACAGAATACCGTCCAGGTGGTCGATTTCGTGCTGGAGAATACGCGCGAACCAGCCCTCGGCGGGTACACGTATTGCCTTCCCCTTCACATCTTGTCCCTTGACGAGTATCTTTGTCGCACGTTTGATGTTATCACCGACATATCCCGGAATGCTTAGACAGCCCTCTGTGCCATACTCCTCCCCCTCGGCCTTGACGATCTCTGGATTGAAGACGGCGACCTTGTGATGCGTGTTGTCTTCCGGGTCTGTATATTCCGCCACGAAGACGCGTATGGATTGCGCGATCTGCGGACCTGCGAGACCAACACCATTTGAGTCGTGCATAGTCTCGAACATGTCATCGACTAGTCGTTGTAGCGAGGGGTCGAAGTGGTGAATTTTCTTCGCCTTCTGGCGCAAAATCGGATTCTCTGTTGTGATTACTTTACGAAGTGCCATTTTCTCTTATGTCCCTTGCACTATACTTCCGCTGCTGAATATCTCTCTATTAAACCTTATTGGAACCTCACAATAAAACCGACAGCGTGTTATAATTATTTCCATCGTATCATAAGAGACGTTGAGACGCAAACATGCGAGAGCAAGTCATTGCCTATATCGAGCAACACCGCCTCCTGCCTACAAACGGCACGGTTGTCGTCGCCTTCTCAGGAGGAGCCGATTCGCTGTGTCTACTACACCTGTTGCATACATTATGTGGAGCAGGAAAGCATTATCCAGAAGTAAACCTCCATGTCGCGCATCTCAACCATCAACTTCGTGGCGAGGCAAGTGAGCAGGAGGCTGTACAAGTAGCACAACTTGCGGAACAGTGGGGCTTGGCATATACGATAGGTAGCAGCGACGTTCCTATGATCGCGCAACAAGAACATCGTTCGTTAGAAGATGCTGGGCGTACTGCACGCTACCGTTTTCTACGCAAGGTCGCGCAAGGCCAACTTATCGCCATCGCGCATCATCAGGACGATCAGGTGGAGACGCTGCTCTTACACTGGATTCGTGGTGGGGGTATCGCCAGCATGGTTGGTCTACAGCCACGACAGCAAGATATTATTCGCCCCCTTTTGACTGTAACGCATGCTGAGACGCTAGCCTATTGCGAGCAACACGGCCTAAGACCTATCGAAGATGCTAGCAATTATGATACTCGCTTCTATCGCAACCGTATCCGCCACGAACTGTTGCCACTTATCGAGTCGATGAACGCTGACTTTCGCACCACGTTACTACGTAGTGCCGAGGTTATGCGTGTCGATGCTGAGTGGATTCAGGAGCAGGTGAAACAGGCTTGGTTGCGTGTTGTACAGCAGGAAGAGGCAACTCGTGTTACTCTTGCTCTTTCGCCTCTCCTCGCTCTTTCACAGAGCATTCAGAGGCACTTGATACGACAGGTTACAGCTAATTTGAGCGGTGGTCAATCGCCCCTGGAATTGCGTCACTACCTGCTTATAGAGCAACTTTTACAGCGTGAGAACGTGTTACATGCTATAGAACTTGACTTACCCGACAAACTCACTGTAACACGAATGCAGAATACCCTGATATTTCAGCACTTAGATAGGCAAGAGACTCGCTCGCTAGAAGTGCAGGGAATATCTGACGAGATTGTGCTGAACGTTCCTGGGAGTGTTATACTGCATAGAACAGCGTGGACAGCCATAGTGGAGTTGCTGCCAGAGGAGACAATGCAAAGAGTGAGAATGGCTCTACAGCAGCACGATTGGCAGACCGTGTGGCAACTTCTACCTGCGACTGCATATAACGTATATGTGGATGCCGTCATGGTGGGCATGAACGTCTCTATACGTACTCGTCGCCCTGGCGATGTGTTGCAACCGTTAGGAATGCAGCATGAAAAGAAGGTACAGGACATCCTGATTGACAAACATATACCGCGTATCCAGCGTGATACGCTGCCTCTCTTCTTCAACGAGGATGGTCGTCCGCTCTGGCTCGGCGGTGTATGTGTCGATGAGCGCGCTCGTATTACTGAGCAGACGCAACAAATTATGTGTTTGAAATTGTTTTCTACATCTTAACATGAGAGGTACAATAGATGCACGACGATATTCTGGAGATTCTTATCTCGGAGCAACAGATACAAGCGAAGATTGCCGAGCTAGGTAAACAGATTACCGACTATTACAAAGGCCAAACATTGTTACTGCTGGGCACCCTCAAAGGTGCCGTTCCATTTATCGCCGATCTTTCACGCGCGATTGAGTTGCCACTAGAGATCGACTACATGGCGGTGGCAAGTTATGGAGCTAGCACGCATTCGAGCGGCATAGTACGCATCATCAAAGACCTTGAAGGACCGATTAACCAGAAGCATGTGCTTATCATCGAGGATATCATTGATAGTGGCCTTACGCTCAGCTACTTGATCGACCTGCTCAATCGACGCAATCCGTTAAGCTTGCGTATCTGCACTCTGCTCGACAAAGAGCGCGAACGCGTCAAAGCCGTAACCATCGACTACACAGGCTTCACTATTCCCGACAAATTTGTGGTTGGCTATGGCCTTGACTACGCGCAACACTACCGCAATCTGCCCTACATCGGCGTTCTAAAACCCTCTGTGTATGAAGACTCGTTTGACCCTCAAGCACAACATCAGAGTCCTGCAGAACGATGACGACATAGCTATAATAGATACATTTCAATTATTGGTTGAAATAAAACATATTTATTTCCGTTACCTTTGTAACTCCGCCATCGTTACTACATACAGGCAACGTCTGATTACTCCGTCAGGAAACCTTTGCGCTATGCTACTCTACAAGAGCAGATGTACAGTAATCCAAATGTATTAATATTTCGTATATCCTATTGTGTGTTGCTCTTTTGTATTTATCCGTTCGTCGTAACGTTGCTATTATAGATATATCTTATTGACAATTGATACGTTTTTCTGCTCTTTCGTAAGATGTAGATGACAGACGAAATACGCAAATATGTAAGTATAGTGTATGTGTTGCCGAGCCAGAAAGAGGCGAACCATGCAGACCGATTCACAACCAACGCAATCATCTTTGAATTCCCAAAATTCTTCACAAGCAAACATACAGCAGAGTACAGTATCGGAGGCAAGACTGCCAGCTCAGCTTCCTGCACATAGTCGAGCCGCCGCTGCTCAGAGGCTCAATACGCAATTGGAACGCCCGGAGCGTGGAGTTTACTATGCTGTACCACATCGGCAAATAAACACGACGGGCTGGCGTACTAAACGCCACATCAAGCGCAAAAATCTGCGTCACAGCAACCAACGCTATGCCGCAACGGAAAGTATGGCGACAAAGTGGGCTATGCTGCCTCTCGCGCTTGGCTCGCTTATCTTCATACTAATTATGGCCTCCGTGCTGGTTACATTCAGTGCTGTCGTAGGCGCGACCCAGCAGCGTTATGGGCAACAGGTGACGACGCTTGCGGATATCTTACCTAAAGATAGCTTGAAGATGTACGATATGCATGGCACACCGCTCTATCAAGCAATCGATCAGGGTTTGCAGACGAGCGTGCCTCTGAACAAGATTTCACCCAATCTCGCGCATGCTGAAATTGCCATCGAAGACCAATACTTCTACACAAATCCTGGCTACGACATTACAGGCATTGTCCGTGCCACTCTCTCCGATCTCACCAAAGGGCATGTCGTCTCTGGCGGTAGCACGATCACGCAGCAGGTCATCAAAAACGCGATTGTCGGCAACCAGGAGACGGTTGTACGCAAGTTGCAAGAAATTATCCTTGCCCCTGCTGTGACGCGTCAGTACACGAAAGAGCAGATACTTTCAATGTACCTCAACACGACTTACTATGGCGAACAGGCGTATGGAGCCGATGCAGCGGCATTTACCTACTTCAATCTGCACGATACACCAAAGGCAACTGCTGCCTCGCAACTCGATATCGCACAATCTGCCATGCTCGCGGGTATTCCCAGTTCGCCCGTTGCCCGCGATCCATTTTTACACCCTAAAGCGGCACAGGCGCGTGTACAAGAGGTACTACAACAGATGTACGCACAGGGCTATATCACGCACCTTGAGGAAGAGTCGGCTCTGCTCGAAACGCAACAGCCGAATTTTCTACATCATGGCATCATTACTAACACGCTTGCGCCGCACTTTGTACTTTATGCCCTTAATGAACTGGCACAAGAACTGCACGTCAAAATTGCCGACCTCTCGCGTGCTGGTCTCGTTGTCTCGACCACGCTAGACCTGCCCTTACAAGACAAAGTCTTGAAAATCGCGCAGGGCCACATCGCTGCACTTGCGAAGACACACAACATGTCGAATGCAGCGGAAGTCCTCATCGACTATCACAACGGCGACATTCGCGTCTTGCTGGGCAACATCAACCCCAACGACCCGCGTACAGGTGCCTTTGACGTAGCCTCACAGGGCTATCGTCAACCAGGGTCCTCATTCAAACCTTTCATATACGCCACCGCCTTCTCGCAAGGTGTCAGTCCTGGCAATCCAGTACTTGATGGACCACTTTCTGTACAGATGTGTTGTGGTCTTCCACCATACGTGCCGCAGAACTACGACCTACGCTATCACGGCCTGATAACCTATCGTTACGCACTACAAAATTCGTTCAACATTCCAGCCGTCAAGCTGGTTATGAAAACGGGCGTTGACGCTTCGCTACACACCGCTCAAGTTATGGGTATCAACACCTATCAGGGTACACCGAACTATACTATCGTGCTTGGTAGTCTTGGCGTTCACCTGCTAGACGAAACCTCCGCTTACGGCGTGTTCGCAAACGGAGGTGTGCGTGTCGCGCCGCATGCAATCAATACCGTCACGGATGTACAAGGGCACGTCATTCTGGATGTAAAGCCTTCCGGTCAGCGCGTCATCTCCAAGCAGGTCGCATTCCTAATAACAAATGTGCTAAGCGATAATGCATCGCGCACGTATGAGTTCGGCAAGTGTAGTGCGCTCGACCTGCACAGCAGCACCGATACACAATGCTATGAGGGCGAGCCTGGCACCATTCGCCCATCGGCGGCGAAAACTGGTACTTCCACCGACTTCCGCGACAACTGGACCGTGGGCTACACCAGCGACTTCGTGATGGGTGTGTGGGCTGGCAACAACGACAATTCCGCGATGGTCAATGTCACGGGCGTTGATGGTGCTGCCCCCATCTGGCACGATAGCCTCTTGCTGGCGGAGCAGGGGCGGCCTATCGTTGGCTTCTCCAATCCTGGCGGCGTTGTGAAGAAAACGGTCAACTACGGTGGCATCACCACCACCGACTGGTACCTGAAATAAAAATATAAAAGGATTGTGGCATGGTGCCAGCGGCACCATGCCACAATCCTTTTATATTTTTATTTCAGAGAGCAATTGGGCGCACGTCAGTACACCCTCATGAATTTGACCACTATCCTCAACTCCCCACCACACGGACAACATCGCCTGAGCAAGTCCCCAGCCCCACACACGCTTTCGCTCGAAGCCAAGCTCCTCAGCCAGTTGATCGATACGTCGTGCCAACACTGCCTTTGGGTCTGGCATCTCCAACAACTCTGGCAGGAAGTTATGCAATAACGCTCCTGTCTCATACTCAGGCTCGCCAATCAGCCCTTTGGGGTCGATTGCCAGCCAGCCATCGCGCTCGGACGACAGGATGTTATCCTGATGCAAATCTCCATGTAGTAACATACGTTGCCCCATCGACGCGCTCAACTCGGCATATAACGTCTCAGCCTCCTCCAACAACGCCTTCGGAAACGGGCCGTTACCGCCATCATAGCGTTGTCGTAGCCGCTCAAAGCCCCTGCCCCACTTCTCGACCGTAGCGAACATATGCTCAGATGGTGCAGGACGCCACAAACGCTTCATCACATCCGCCGCAATCGAGATAGCTTTTACGTCATCGGTCATCTTGCGTAGCGATACGCCTGGGCTGAGCCGCTCAAGCAGCATCACCTCGTCTTGTGCATCATACCCCAGCAAGCGCACCATACCGTGCCCATCGAAGAGACGCAACGCCTCCGTCTCCTCTCTTTCGGTATTTGGTGATTGTGCCTTCACAACGACCTGCATACCGTCATCCCGTACAGCAGGAATGACGTAGTGGTAAGACAGATTGGGAAACGGTTGCCCTAACGTAAGATGCCACTGTCGCTCACAACGCGTAAGTATCTCAGGCAACCGCGCCAACCATTCGCGTCCCTCCTCCTCGTTCAGCTCTAGCATGAAACGCGCGAAACTCTCTGGAATTGTAATCATGTAAAATCTCCTCGTGGTAGGTGAAAATCTCGCTTGTATATATTCTGGTGATTCCAATGCCATTCGTAGGGACCACGTTTACGGCGTCCGAGGCGCGATTTATCGCATGAGATAGGCTTTACTGTGTCTTGCGAAATGTGTTCAAAGAATCTCGTGCGATAAATCGCGCCTCGGACGCGATAAATCTGGTCCCTACGAATTTGGAAAGGTTATATGGTGGCGCACGTGCAAGAGGGGCAGTGACAAGATATTTCTGAAGATTTGCGAGCCAGTATAATACTAGCCCAAATGTCAGAAGACAGATGAGGATAAATAGAATGTATTTCTTGTAAAAAGCGTGTCAGCGTCAATATTTATTATACATCGCTACTCTCCATTTATGGACTTTCAATAAGTATAGCACTTTGCTGTCCGTTACCATGAATAGGTCAACTGCTCCATAGCAATTGTTCGTCTTTGCGGTTATGATATGACATGATACATAAACGGGCGTAGAGGCAGGGGACCGCAAGGGTCTCCCCTACACATAGGAAACGTGAAATGTAGGGGAGACCCTTGCGGTCTCCCTGCATACCTTTGTGGTTATAACCTGCCTATCCAGAGAGGACACACATTTTCATGGCAACACAGACTGATGAGCAACCAAGAGACGCAACGCCCCCGTCGCAAGAGAAGGGTAGAGAGGCGGATGTTGCCAGTTTTCGGCGCGTCCTCAAAAATCGGAACTTTCTGTTGTTGTGGCTGGCACAACTTATTTCGCTGACAGTGTTGAATGCGGTGAATTTTGGTGTGGTGTTGCTGGTGACGGAGGAGACGCATTCGATATTTATGGTGGGTCTGGCGATTATTTCGTTTACGTTGCCCGCGATACCGTTTGGCGCGGTCGCTGGCTCCATCGTGGACCACTTGGATAAACGACAAGTGCTGTGGGTGACAAACCTTTTACGTATGGGTACGATGGTGTTGATCGTTGTGTCTCTGCTCATCAATCGTTCGAGTTTGTGGCCGCTCTACATGCTTTCCTACCTAACATCGCTAGTTGGACAATTTTTCATTCCTGCCGAGGGGTCATCTATTCCCTTGCTCGTTGGTGAGGATGATTTGCTGCCCGCGCTTTCGCTGTTCAATATCTCAATCACGGTGTCGCAAGCTCTGGGATTTTTGCTGCTTGGACGCGTTATAGCAACAATCTTTCCACCGTTCAATGTCTTCAGTGTGCATTTCGAGTCTATCGACATGCTGTTTGTGGTGAGCGCGGTTCTGTACATAGTGTGTGCCATCCTAATATTGATGATTCCGAAAAGTGCCTATCATGCACAGCATGCGGATATTCATCTCGGCAAGGGGACGCGTATTGATCTGGGCAAGACGTTTCAGACGTTATGGCATGATACGGTTGCGGGCTGGCACACGATACGCGTTGACCCATTGTTATTCTTTTCTGTTGTGCAATTGTCGGTTGTAGGCATCATTATGCTGCTGATTGGCGAACTGGCGGGAACGTTTGTGCAACAGGTGCTACATAGACCTGCCGCCGATATGTCGCTGGTACTGGCTCCGGCTGCCGTTGGCCTGATTGGTGCCTCGGTTCTGCTCCCACGCATCACGAAGCACATCAGCACATGGCGCTTGACCTCAATCGGCTTCATTGCGCTAGCAATTGGCTTTGTCGCGCTACCCGCCTCTGAATGGATTGCCACGCTGATCGACCCGAAACAGGGAGCGTCGTCGCCGCTTTTAGTTGTGACGATTATCGGTGTGGTACTAGCTCTAGGTGCGGCACTGGCAATAGTCAATATTCCGACGCAGACGATGATGCAGGAACGCGCACCAGAAGAGAGCCGCGCTCGCGTGTTGGCCTTTCAATACATGCTCTACAGCGTCGGCTCCATTCCCGTGCTACTCTTTGCGGGTGCCTTCGCACAACTGCTCGGCTTCGATCAACTTATCGGCGTTATCTCTGCAAGCCTATTAGCGTTCTGTGGCTGGGGCGTCTGGTATGTAAGGCATCATACCGCTTCTAACGAGAGAGACATAACCAATATTTCGTAGGGACCAGATGTATCGCGTCCGGTGGCTCAATTTATTGAGCGAGATTCTTGTTGAACCTGTATAAAGGGTGTAATAATTGATCTCGCGTGATAAATTACGCCCTCGGACGCGATACATCTGGTCCCTACGAAATATAAACACAGGCATAATTTTCTATAAGGCTGGTAAGACGCTTTCTGCAAACGCTTTCAGTCCATCAATATCATCGGTATCAAACCATTGTAACATCAACTCTTCCACGCCAGCATCACCATAAGCCTTGATTTGTTGCACAATCATCTCTGGTGTGCCAGCAATAAGATTGCTTGTGCGTGAGGGTTGCAGTATCTCTTCTAGCGATTTATTGGCGTTTTCGGGAGCATCGCGTAAATGTCCCAGTTTCTGCTCAAGCTGTTGTGCATCACGTGCAAACGTTACGCCATTCATCATTGTACGTTTGACATCGCTTGGCTTGCGACCGGCCTGTTGTAGTAGATCATCAAGAAGAGTGCTACGTTCAGTGAATGCTGCGGGAGGAAGGAAGACAGCGTTCCAGATATTCGCATATTTTGCCACAAGCGGTAAAGTACGTTTAACACCATTGCCGCCAATCAGAATATCTGGCCCGCCTGAACGCTGTGGACGTGGCAGTAAAGTCGCTCCTCGTAACTGAAAGAATTTACCCTCGAATGTCACTGGTTCATCGCTGTGCAGGAGGCGCGTAATGACTTCAAGCCCCTCCTCCAGACGCGCCATACGCGTCGGAATATCGCCGAGTTCGTGTCCGAAGAGCGTATGTTCGCGCTCCTGCCAACCTGCACCGACGCCTAATATCATGCGTCCATTGCTCAAATCGTCGAGAGCGGCAGCTTGTCGTGCAAGTAGTGTGGGATGACGAAAAGAAATAGGCGCAACGAGCGGTCCAAAATGAATACGTTGCGTATGGTCCGCAAGGTAGGTGAGCGAGACGATCATTTCTAGCGAGTCTTTATCAGGTGGCACTGCATTCGTGAAGTGGTCGGAGCGAAAAAGGCCAGCGAAACCGAGCGACTCCACCTCGGAGACGAGCCGTTTCCAACGATGCCACGTCAAACCATCCTGCCCCTCGATCATGATAGATACTGCAACCATATATGTTCTCCTATCGGATATTAAAATTGATAATAATTGGTGGAATGGAAGGTCTATGCGCGTTCGCGCATAGAC
>CAXUHG010000097.1:0-16930 GCA_964250805.1 uncultured Ktedonobacteraceae bacterium
TTGTGACTTCAAATGAGGGCACCTTTGGCAAGTGTTCGTAAGGATTATAAGCCATGTGTTTGTTGTTCCTTTCCTATTCCTGATCTGACCATGGACGCTCTCGAAGAAAAATTCCTCGCAGATGGTCAACGTCCATGCTCGTGTGGAGAGACTTCCATCTCCTTTGTAGAAGTAACCAGGCGCATACTGATGGGCGGTCGTTCCCTCTTTATGCCCCTCTAGACAAAGCACCGCTAGATATTATATATTATATATAACATATAATATATTTGTCAAGGAGAACAATGAAGGCTATGAATGGACACTCACGTAGAGAAAAAAGCAGCACAACCAGCCCGCTCACCAAACTCACCATGGCGGAGCAGGTTGCGGTTGCGCTTCGACAGGAAATCACCACAGGACAACTAGCGGCAGGTGCGAGGTTACGCCAGAAAGAGATCGCACAACGCTTCGGGGTTAGTTACACACCCGTTCGCGAGGCATTTGGACTGCTGCAAAGTGAGGGCCTCGTGCAGATTGATCCCCATCGAGGCGTCACAGTGTTCTTGCCAGACATTCAAGATCTGATTGAACACTATGAAATTCGTATCGCTCTAGAAGTGCTTGCTACCGAGAAGGCCGCCGAGCGCTTCCAGGAGCAAGATGCACCTGCACTCACAGCCATCTTGGATGAGATGGTTGCCACCACCGATGCTGTTCGTTTTGTTGAGTTGAATCACCAGTTCCACATGCAATTGTATCGCCTGGGCGAGCGTCCACGGCTACTGACGATGATTGAGGACTTACGCAATGCCTCCAATGCGTATCTCCACCTCTCCGCAACAGCATCTCTTCCCAGAGAGACCCAGAGTGCCGACAGGGAACATCGCGCGATTCTTGCCGCCTGTCAGACCAACGATCCGCTTCGTGCTGCTAGTATCATGCGTCATCATCTTCAACAGACCGTCGAGCAAGTGATGAGTATGCTTGAGAGAGCAGAAGCATGAGAATGGCGGTCAGTTGAGAACAGAATGGCTCGAAGAGATGAGTTGGAACTCTGTTTTGGCCTATTAGGCTCACCCGTGCAATGTACGGTTAATGCTCGACCCCTGTACATAACTGGCTTCTGCCTTTTCCGCTGTAGGTACCATATAATAGTTATGCAGAAATAACGATAGGAAAGATGGCTTTCTCAACGGATCTCAAGGCACTACAAGAGAAACAAACAGTGCCGAGACTGAACCTTATCAGCACTGTTTGGACAATTTTGTGCAGGAATGGTGCCGATAGGGGACTCTCACACAGAGATTCCACAAAGTAGCACTTGTTGCTATGCAATATGCAGAACGATGCGACCGCGCCCATGACCTTTTTGACTGAGATCCTGAGCTTGTGCGGCCTCGTTGAGAGGGAACGTGTTGCCGACGATAGTTTTGACCTGTCCTTCACTGATCAGTTGTGCGGCTCTTGTAAGCAATTCACTAGAGATTTGAGCTGCAAAGCGAACAACGTATACACCTGACTGACTTGCTTTCGCCTCATCAGGCTGACCGACAATCGTAACCAGTGTGCCACCACGTTTGAGCGTAGGGTATACGGTTGCAAGTGCCTCACCACCAACGGTGTCTAGTACAAGGTCTACATCGTGTATTTCATCTTCAACACGCCCCTTTGAGTAGTCGATGACCGTTTCCGCACCGAGCGAACGGACAAAGTCAATATTGCGTGTCGAGGTCGTACTGATGACCTGTGCCCCCTTCCAACGAGCAAACTGGACGGCGAAGAGGCCAATCCCCCCAGAGCCACCAAGAATCAAAACACGCTGGCCTTTTTGAAGATTCCCATGATCGAAGAGACCCTGCCATGCGGTTGTTGCACCAAGTGGGATCGTGGCAGCCTCATCAAAACTCAACGCTTTTGGTTTCAATGCCGTATAATGTACAGGAGCAAGAGCATACTGTGTGTATGTGCCCCATGCACAGCCAAATACCTCTTGTCCAACGTGAAATGCTGTGACACCAGCACCAACGCTTTCGATAACTCCTGCAAAGTCAACTCCTGGAACATAAGGAAACGACTGTGGTCCCGCGTTTTGCGAAACACCGGAGCGAATCTTCCAATCCATAGGATTGACGCCAGCCGCATGGACACGGACCAGTACTTCGCCCTCTTTTGGCTCTGGCTGTGGAATCTGCTCGAACGTGAGTTGATCGGAGTTGCCATAGTTATGAACCTGAATTGCCTGTGTGAGTGTTGTCATATGTATCTCTTTTTTGCTCTCTATTCTGGAACGAACTCTCAGCACTAGACGAGGTAGGCCCAGGATACGTGTAAAATTCTATCATAAAGCAATTTGTTATATTGAGTAGAATGCTTCGCCCGAATAGTGCGGTTCTTATCCCTTACTTTTCATGGATATCGTAATCTTTTATCACCAGTCCCTCTTTCAGGCTCCCACGCACATGCATGGGCTTGTAAAACGTTCTGGTATACTTTCCAAAAAGAGGGTGCTCCTCTGTATAATGGGCAAAGTGGGCACGACAAATATGTAAGGCTCTAATGCCATTTTTTGTGCAAAAGACGAGATATTGCATTCCTTTCATAGCCATCAATGGCTCTAAAACCTTAGCAGAAATCGAATTTCTTGGTTTTTGAGGACATTAGCAGAAATAAAATGGGCATTTTGGTGGGCTTTATTTCTGCTAATGAAGCTTTGAAGAAATGTCTTTACGACAATAGCACGTGTAAAAACAACATTTTTACAATAAAAAATGTATCATAGGCTACACAGGCTCATATAGCTATCCCAGGAAGTAATCCTTGCCAGACCCCCAATTGTCTCCTAGCTAATTCTGGGATTTACACGCCAACCACAGAGGTGATTTTGAGGAAGAATCAAACCGTGATCACCAATGGCTCGCCGGTCGCTAGGACCCGCACAGATGTTGCTGGGGAAAGCGTGGCGGTGGTTTGCTGGAATTGCTGCGTCAGCGCAGAAGGCTTGCCTGCGTACTTCAAAATCAGCGTATCCACGATAGGCCCTCCCTTGAAGGTATAATGGATCGGCACGGCGTAACGAGGCTGAAGAATCCGGCAGAGTTCGGCAGCATCAGCCGCGTCCATGACCACCTTGCGATTACCAGATGGGCGAATCCGCAGACCGTTGATGGCAAGCAGCGCCACATCGATCTGCGGACAATGCGCCGGAATCTCCGAGAGTTCAGGAATGAGCAGTGTGTCACCGCCAAAGTAGACCGTTGCGCCACCAGCTTGCAGCAGATACGTGATCTCCGGCACGCCATGTTTCCCAGGCACGGCGGTTACGGTGATCGGGCCGAAGTTGGTAGTTTCCCAGGCGTCCATCTCAACCACATTGGTAAAACCGACCTCGTGCGCCGCCTTTGCGATCCCCCGCTTGACCGCCATTGGCACCTGCTTGTCGGGATACGCCTGAAAGGCGTGCATATCATAATGATCGTAGTGTCCGTGGCTGACTACCACTCCGGTGAGGTGGGGCAGTTTCTCCAGCGTGATGCCATACGGCTCGCCGTGATAGTAGCCAAAGCGCTCTGAAAACCAGGGGTCGGTGAGAACAGAAGCGCCGTCGAAGTCGATCAGAACACTAGAATGCGCGATGCGGGTGAGAGTGACAGTTGCCATAACAATCTCCTTTTGGTGCTGTCGTTTGAACCAATACATGGCTCATATACAACTTTGGTGAATGATGAGTTTATCAAATGAAGGCTCTCTTTTCTCTGAGCACAAATCCAATCACTTTTGATTGACGAAAGAAGAGCTTTCACCAAAGTTGTGTATGAGCCCAATACATTTCGTTTTCTAGACTTAAATCTTTTCTCAGATCAGCCCCTGGAGCCATCTCAGAGGATTTTCTCTGCCTCATAACTTTTCCAGGCATTTCAGGTGCCGCAATACCGTTTACCATTCTTGATCGAAGACGCATTGCTTGCCTTTCTCAACAGAAATGGCTCAATCTGAGGTAAGTCCTGGATACACGGAAAAATCGATCACAATCTGCTTTCCTGGCTACATCTTGACCAGTGGTGCGATTTCTAACTCTCTCAGATAAGGATAGAGCGGGAAAGCCTCCAGAGCCTTTTGCACCTGATCCTGTGACTCTCCCCGCATCACAACCCAGACGTGCAAACGATCAGCACCGAGGTAGTGTACCTTTATCGTTCCTTGCTCTTGTAAGGCTTGAACGTGCGCTTGCTCCTGGGGTACAAGGGGGAGCATCTCTTCTTGATTTTGTGCGCGTAAGCTGGCGCTCACCATAAATTCCATGTTGACGATTCCTCTTTCTTCTCGCAAAAACGAGCGTTTAATAAGATCAATAGGAGCATTATGCTCCTATTGATGCGACATTTCCCCTAGAAAAACAACAGATCTTTGTTTCTTTGTAGTTGCTGTTTAAGGGCAATTATTCTGGTCGCTGCAGTCAATGATTTAATAGCAAAACGGGTTGTTTTTTGCCTTCTCAATGGCACAAAGTTTTCAAACCATCGTATATTCTGATGTCAAGGCAGAAGCGCGCGCCCTTGATTTCAGCGTACACTCTCCTCTCACGCGAGAATCGGCCTTCTCCCTTTTTCTGTTCCGCTACGCCACAGATCTCTCTCGGTAAGGCGAAGCAGCAATGTCAGTTGCCGACATCACTATAATATCATATAATGGAAGTGATGTCAATAGCTGTTATGAAGGAGGAGTTGAACAGATGAGCCGATGGGAACCCAATGCCATGGGCCGACTAGAGCAGGCAGCTCTGGACCTGTACCAGGAGCGCGGGTTTGAGCAGACGATGGTGACGGAGATCGCTGAACGGGCTAGCCTCACCGAGCGGACATTCTTCCGCTACTTCGCCGATAAGCGCGAGGTGCTTTTCGGAGGTCAGGACATACTACGTCAGGTCTCCGTGAGTACCATCGAAGCTGCGCCAGCTTCCGCCACGCTGCTCGATGTCGTCGCCGCAGCCCTGGAGGCCCTCGCACCTGTGATCAAGGAGCGTCATAAACGCGTCCGGCAGCGTCAGGCGGTGATTGCCGCAAACCCAGCGCTCCAAGAACGCGAGCTGATGAAGAACGCATTACTTGCCTCGGCTATGACCGAGGCGTTGCGAAGACGCGGCGTGATTGACCCTGCCGCAAGGCTTGCGGCAGAAGTCGGAGTTATCGCGTTCAAAGCAGCGTTTGACCGCTGGGCCAGCGAACCCAACGCGCAAGATCTGTTGCAACTGGTCCGAGCGTCCCTCGACCAGCTCAAGAGCATCGTCGCTAGTACATAACCACGCATGCGCGTCAATCCGCGTGATTCTGCGGAACTGGTCCACTCTCGGTGAACGTTCAGGAAGAGCAGCTTTTTTGCTCTTCTTGGGGTCGAGTATGAGCAGATCGAAAAACAACGTTTTCTGGACGACGTGAGCGCGTCTCCTGCCAAGACCCGTAAAGGCACCAATTGTCCTACCGTACTGCCCTATCGTTGTCTTTGCTCCCCTGGCTCCTTTAGGATAAGTCTATTGACCCACCTCTCTCCAGAGATGATGCTCTTGCTGAGAAATCTCGGTGGGTAGGAGGCATGCGTTCATGACTGCCATTGAGCGAACAGCCTATCCTCGTTTTACCCGTGCTCCCTCAGTCAAGGAGTTACGTGATATCTATACCCCAACGCCTGGGGATGTCGCGTTTGTAGCCACCAAAGCACGTGGACCATCCCAAAAGTTTGCGCTGATGATCTTGCTGAAGGTCTATCAGCGTCTGCATTACTTCCCAGAGCCACAAACCATTCCTGGAGTGGTGATCAGCCATATCCGCGCGGTTATGAAGCTGGAAGCTGACCTGGTACCCGATATTTCCCCGGCGACCCTCCAGCGCTACCATGTTGCCCTACGGGAGCACTTGGAGATTACAACCCTGGGCAAACAGGCTCGCCATGTGGCGACCCGTGCGATGCACACGTCAGCCCAGGTGATGAACAACCCGGCGGATCTCATCAATGCGGCTATCGAGATGCTGCTGGCCGAACACTGTGAACTGCCTGCCTTTAGCACGCTAGATCGCCTGGCCCGACGTATTCGCACCCTCGTCAATGGAGGGATCTATCAACGCATTCTTGCAAGCCTGTCGGATGCAGAGCAGCAAGCGCTTTCTGGTCTGCTCCGTGCCGAGGAAGCTTCTCCATTTACCCCATTCAATCGGATCAAAGAAGTGCCCAAGAGTGCCACACTTACCCATCTAGATGAGTGGCTCTCGCGCCTGCTCTGGCTTCAGTCACAAGGGAATACCGGGCGTCTGGTTGAAGGGATTCTCCAGGCAAAGATCAGCTACCTGGCTGAAGAAGCGCGATCCTTGCATGCATCTGACTTCTCAGACTTCTTACCTCCCAAACGCTTTGCTCTGCTGGTCTGCCTTCTGCACCAGGCGACGATTGCCACTCGCGATGAGATTGTGCAGATGTTCATCAAACGTATGACCAAGCTGACCACGAAAGCCAAAGAAGAGTTGGAGCGGTTACGCAAAGAGGATCGCACCACCACTGAACGCCTGATTGACGTGTTTACTGAGGTCTTGCAGACCAATACGGAAACGCCCGATGTGGCAGAAGCCGGAAAACAGATCCGCAAAGTCCTCGATGATGCAGGAGGGACGGTGCAACTGCTCGAACAGTGTGAGCAAGTGAGCGCCCACCATGGAGATCGGTATCAACCCCTGGTCTGGCGCTTTTACTCCTCCCATCGCAAAGCGCTCTTCAGCGTCATTAAAACGCTCGACCTTTCCTCAACGACCTCGGATCAGGTCCTTATTGATGCGATGAACTTTATCATTGCGCATGAACATGACCCGAAGAAGTATTTGGAAGCGACGCTTGATCTCTCCTTTGCCAGCGCGAAATGGCAACGCACGGTGATGGTCCGGCGCAAAAGCAAGAGTTGGCATATTCGCCAGCACCTGGAGACGTGCGTGTTTTCCTATGTGGCCGAGGAACTCAAGACCGGCGATCTGTGCGTGGCAGGCTCAGAACAGTTTGCCGATTATCGAGACCAGCTTCTCAGTTGGGAGGAATGTGAACCCAAACTGGCTGACTATTGTCAGCAGCTTCGTTTTCCGGTTACTGCTGAAGGCTTTGTCGAGCATCTACGCACCTTTCTGACCGAGGTGGCGGCAGAGGCTGACCGAACCAGGCCACAAAACCACGAATTAATCATCAATGAGAAAGGAGAGCCAGCGCTCAAAAAACTGCGAGCAAAAGCGACCCCTACAAACCTTGCGCAGCTGGAGGAGGCTCTCGTCGAAAAGATTCCTGAACGACACCTCTTGGATGTGCTCGCACGCATTGATCACGTGACCGGCTTTACCCGCCATTTCGGTCCCTTGTCCGGCAGCGAACCGAAAACGCCCGATGCCAGAGAGCGACATCTGCTCACAATCTTTGCCTATGGCACCCATCTAGGTCCGCACCAGATGGCTCGTCACCTCAAAGGTGCCCTGACTGCTGATCAGATTGCCCATCTCAATCACCGCCACTTTACGGTTGCCAAACTGGAGGCTGCTCAACGTGATATTATTGATCGGTTTCATCGGTTTACCTTGCCGCGCTACTGGGGTGATGAAAAACGGGTGGCTGCCGATGGGACGCAATATGACCTGGCCGAAGAGAATTTGCTGGCCGAGAAACACATTCGCTATGGAGGGTTTGGAGGGATTGCCTATCATCATGTGAGTGATCTGTACATTCTGCTTTTCAGTCATTTCGTCGCCTGTGGAACGTGGGAAGCCATCTACATTTTAGATATCCTGATGCGCAATCAATCCACGATCAAGCCAACCACCATTCACGCGGATACCCAGGGCCAAAACCTTCCTGTGTTTGGCCTCTCGTACTTGTTGGGGGTTGAGCTGATGCCGCGCATTCGCAACTGGAAGGAGTTGAAATTCTATCGTCCATCGAAAGAAACGCAGTACGAGCATATCGATGCGCTCTTCGGGGACAATGTGGTCGATTGGGATCTGATTCAAACCCATTGGAAAGATCTCATGCGCGTTGTCATTTCGATTCAGGAAGGGAAGCTGTTACCATCCATGCTCTTACGCAAGCTCACCACCTACAGCCGCAAAAACCGCCTTTATCAAGCGTTTCATGCGTTAGGAACGGTGGTACGGACTGCCTTCCTCCTCACGTTCATTTCAGATGTCAAACTCCGTGAAGTGATCCATCGCAGTACCAATAAAGTAGAACAATACAATGCCTTTGAAGATTGGATTACCTTCGCCTCGGCAGGAACCATCTACGAACGAGCCTATGAAGAGCAGGAAAAACGCATTAAATACACGGGGTTGCTTGCAAATTGTATTATGTTAGACAATACCGTTGAGATCAGCACAGCCCTCAATGCACTTGCAAAAGAGGGGTTGATCCCCACGATTGATGAACTGGCTGCACTCTCACCGTATCAGACCAAGCACATTAAACGCTTTGGCAATTATGAACTCGATCTCCAGGCTATTGCTGCGCCGCTCACGGATGATCTTACCTTTGAGATTGCGCCTCCTCCACAAGCTGATGTCGTAGAGGCAGGTCGAGATGGGCCGCTCCCACCAGAGATCGAACCATCGCTTGACTGAGAACCTGCGAGAGAGAAACCCATCGTTTTCTCAGCTATTCAGAGAGAGGCACGTATATCAGAGGATCATCCGTGTCTCTCCCTATAAGAATATAACAAATTGCTTTATGATAGAATTTTACACGTATCCTGGGCCTACCTCTAGACGTCGAGATCGTCGTTAACGATACTCAATAACGTTTCCATCCGACTTTGGACATACTTGAGTAAACTTTGCTCAATGACTAGTTTTGCTTCTGGATTGGCAGGTATGAGACCGTAAGACACTTCTACATTCGTCATGTTATTTCCACTATCGGTAAAGGACCATGCAGCTTCCATGCGCTTAAGAAGCTGTTGTTGTATAGGTGAGGAAAAGTGGGTAGTTTGATACGAGACGAAGTGATACGGCTCGTATGTCAATAACGTTTCGCCGACGCTCGTTCCATCGTCAAAGGTCATCACGCGTTCCTGTCCAATTTTCCAATCTTTCGTCGGTACTGTTGCTGAAATGATGCCTGCTACATCTCCCTTACGAGGAAAGAGGTGGGAAATGTCAGCATCTATCATGCAGTCGAACACATCTTTGATTGAACGGTTCATTGTCCGTGTCACGTGGACAGATGGTGTCCCCTCTGGTGTTGAAAATGTGTCTGTTGGCATTGTACTTTTTCTCTTTCTTGTCTTTGTATCCTATTTCAGGCAATTATATGAACTTCAATGACGAAGCAAGGAGACCATCACGCTATGGCGTCAGCACCGTCAGTTGAAAAGCACTCCCGTGGTCGTGTGCGTACCGGATTGCTGAATTCACCTCTTCGAGAGGGAAGACACGGGTTGAGAGCACATCGAGACGGAGCAGACCAGCGCGAATCAATCCAGCGAGCAACAAGGGAGCGTGTTGTGGATACATATACTGACCCCGTATCACGATGTTATTATGCATGGCATGTCCGTAGGGTATCTCTATGTCAGCATTGACGCCTCCCATCAAAACAGCGGTTCCGTTTGGGCGTACCGCCAGAATGCCGCGACGAGTTGGCACCGCATCTTGCGTTTGCCCCAATATATCGAGCATGCAGTCAATTGGACCCTCGGCAGCCTGTACAATACGTTTCCTGTTGCTTGCCTCATCATC
Source organism: uncultured Ktedonobacteraceae bacterium (assembly GCA_964250805.1). Lineage (GTDB taxonomy): Bacteria > Chloroflexota > Ktedonobacteria > Ktedonobacterales > Ktedonobacteraceae > JBBQVS01. Next base: position 9,729 of record CAXUHG010000097.1, read on the forward strand.
AGAGAGCAGAACGGGACGGACGCGTTCACCAAAGTAGTTCACCAGGACATCAAGACGGTCCTTATTCCTTCCAGGCGCAACGACTCGTTCCACGCCCATCGCTAGAGCAACAGCCACTGCTGCACCGCCAAAGGAGCCAGTTGCTCCATTCACCATCACAATCTGTCCCGGCTGGACGTTTGCTGCCAGCAGTCCACCGTAAGGAACGAGCAGTGCAACCAACCAGGTCAGCTTCACAGGGTCCATGCCATCCATATGGTCGAGTGGAGCGGCATTTTCAAGGGGAATGAGCATCTTCTCGGCAAACGGACCATTGCGAAAGTAGGTCTGGAGTTTCTGTGGCCCCTCTCCTCGGGCTATCCATCCTTGCAGCATACTATTGGCTGGTGACGTGCTGTCATCACGTGGTCGAACCATCGGATCACAAAAAACAAGTTGACCAGGTTTTAATCGAGTGGTATCAGGTCCAGTCCTTTCCACTACTCCAATCGCTCCACATCCGGGAGCAAGAGGAAGGACGAGGGGATAGGGTCTCTTTCCACTAAAGACTTCCTGTGCATACGTCCCAACGGGGGCCGCCAGCACACGAACGAGTACTTCACCCGCCCCTGGAACGGGTTCGGGAATATCTTCAAGAAGAAGAGGTTGACCGAGTGCTTTCAGAATCGCTGCTTTCATACAAAGTTTCCTTTCATAGTTGTATACAGGTATGGTAGTATACAGCCTAAGCTGTAAAGCTATACCAGAGTGTATTACTACTAGTAGGGGGGATGTATATCCCACGAAATGAGTACACCCTTTCGAGGGATATACACCCCCTACCTGATCGCCATGCCACAAAGGAGATGCACGATCGCTCCGACAGATGCGCCTATCATCATCCCCCACTCCTTCTTCCCCATCGCAATGACGACATCCACGAGTTGAATCACAGCGGCCGTAAAGAGAACCCATGCGACAGCTGGTCTACCAAGCCAATACGGCAGAATTCCGGCTGCTAGCCCGAACGGAATGGAGCGTGCTGCATACATACGCACGTAGAATAGCTCACCGCGTCCCACCTGACTCGAACCAGAGAACGATCCCGGTCGCAGAAGAGCAATCACTGCCGCCCCTGCTGAAGCGAGGGAGACGAGAAGATTCAGAAAACGAAGGAGAGTTTGCATTGTCAGCACCTTTTTTGAAGACTATTAACTAGGGATGATCGGCAAAAGCAAGGAAGAAGGATATTTGCCTCCCGTATATATGGTATTTATTCCGGTCAGAGCCGCCGGATTACGATCTTCAGGGTCGTTGTGATTGAATTCTGCCCATGCTCCACTATCATGTGTTCCGATAGTAAGAGCAAGGCGATGCCCCGATGCAAACACCATACTCGTCGGCCAGATCTCTATCTCCACAGGAACAATCTGCCCAGGCGTCAGCTTTTGCACCTGATCATGTGTGTGAAATGGGCGAGCGTCCGTTGAGCGGGATGGATCAAGTTTCCGCTGCGAGGCACGCAACCATCCGGCGGTCACGGGAATAGCCTCGCTGTTGGCTCCAATACCGGGAACCTCGTTGCCGTTCGCATCATGGTTGCGAATGGTCACAAAGATATCCATGTCGTCGGTCGCGGAAGATACCCACAATTTGAGTGCGAGCGGTCCAGTCACTTCCGTATCCTGTACAAACGGAGCGGTCGTGAAGGTGATATCACCCTCAGTTGCTGTGTAGTTGACGTGTGCCTCTGCTTCTGGTTGCTCAGCGGCTATACTGCTGCTGGCAGCATCGAGATAGAAATGCGACCAGTGTGTGCGAGCCAGAGGCCATTCCTGTTCATCGCGCCACATCACCTCGTGCCCTTTGCGAATGGCGAGTTGCACAGGTGGCTGCTCAAGCCAACCATTTTCCACCCCTTTGAGCCAGTAGTCAAAAAACCGTTTCTGAAGAGCACGCCCTTCCTCACTGTAGAATGGGCTATAATGATCACCCATGTGGACTCGCAGCCATGTATGAGCAGAAGCCACATGAAGATAGCCCTCAATATTCCCTCGTAGGTGCAGTCCCACGCCACTCCAGTTCCCAACAGAGAAGACAGGAATCATAATCCGGCTAAGGTCCGGCAAGCGCGAGTGATAGTAGTCATCATCGAGGAAATGCTCTTTGAAACTTGCGGTCACATCGACCCTATTTGCGGCTCGTTCCTGCTCAGAGAGGCTCCCATCGTAGCCGTGTTGAACACGAGTCACATGGCTATACCAGGGGACGACAAAACCATTGTTGAAGATGCCTCCGTGTCTGGCAACATCACGGTATAAATCGACCAACCCTTCCCAGGGCAAAATCGCGACGAGGTGAGGTGGCTGGAGCGCAGCCACATGCCATTGCGAGACCGCGTAGTACGAGATTCCGCTTAATCCTATTTTGCCAGTGCTCCACGGCTGTTGTGCCGCCCATTCGATGGCATCATAAAAGTCCTCTGCTTCCTGATGTGAAAAAGGGTCCAGGCGTCCTGGAGAGGCGCCAATCCCACGCTGATCGACTCGAAGCACCACATAGCCTTGTACGACCCACCAATCAGGATTGGGAGTTTCCCAATTCATGTAGGGACCCTGTTCGGCAATTCCGGCATAGGCTTTCGGATTATAGTCACGAAAGTGAATATCCTTCCCATATGGGCCGACTGTCAGTAACACCGGGTAAGTGCCAGATGTAGAAGGACGATAGACATTGCCACGAAGCTCTAGACCGTCTCGCATAGCAATGGCGACATCGTGCTCAAAGATGAGAGAATGTTGCATGAGATACTCCTTTTTACAATGAATCGAACGAAAGTAAGTGATGTTGGACCGTTGTCTTGCTGAGAAGGGATACCATATTCCCATCACCGAGTACTAGAGATCGCCTCGAGAGCGGTTTTCTCAAACCACGAATCACTTCTGCTCATATATCAGGGCAAAAGCTGCTCGTTTTCAGTTCCTGTACCAGGAAAACCGCATAAACTGATTGGTCATCCAACCAGGAAGGCAGAAATTTTTTCACTCTGACTCAAGCAAGCTCTTCACCATACGAGAGAGCAAACGGTAGGCACTCTCAATATCGAAATCTGGTTCAGCGAGATGTTGAAGAGCCAAACCATCGATACAGGCAAGAAGAATGCTCGCCAGAGTATCAACATCAAAGGACCGTTCATCGCTAACGGCATCAACGATAGAGCTGATTCCCGAACGACCACTTTCCAGCAGTGAGCGAATTGCGGGCTGCAATGCTGAATTGCGGAATCCAAGGGCAAAGAGTTCGTACCGCAGGCGATACGCACCTGGGTTCTTCACTGTTCGTTGCAACATGTCATTGAGGGTGGCTTCGCGTAACTGATCAGGAGGCAGTGAAATCCTCCTCTGATACCCACTCTCGGTGTAGCGGCGAGAGATATCCTTGAGCACTTCTACGAACAGCTCATCTTTATTCGCGAAGTAGTAATGCAATAACCCCGGAGCAACTCCTGCCTCGCGAGCAATGGCTTTAATCGTTGCAGCATCATACCCTTGTTCAACCAGAACATGAGACGCGGCTTGAATGATGTGTTCGCGAGTCGTTCCAGATGTTTCCATGTCATGCACTCCTCTTGGTTGTACGTCCAACCAAAGTATACCAGAGAAATAGACCATTGTCAAATGGAGAGGCATGGAAGTTTTCTTCTCTCCTCTATATCGGAGCATCTTTACTGAGTCGATGGATCACGCATCTCTGCTACCTACGCAGAAGGTGTTCCTCTTCTGCTTTTTGCTCGTCTTTCTCGTTGCCAGCGGCTTTTCGCACTTAAAGCTTTTCCGTAAAGAATCCTTGCGATATCACAATAACTATTCTTCGTCTGTCTTTTTCTGATTCGCTTTGTTCCTCCTAGGAGAGCGCACCACTGCATCTTTACTTACCTTCGCATAGTGTAGAGGCATGTGTGCTGTTTTCCAGCCGCCAAGTGCTTGCAATTCGTTGAGAGGCACACCTTCATCGAGTAAGCTAATGGCAGCGTGGTGTCGGAAGTCATGGGGTGAGAGGCGTTGCTTCCGCTTGCTCTGAATCTTGTTTTTTTGTCCATCCTCAGGAGTAACTCCGTAGCCGAGTTGCTTCCCAAGTAGGCCAACGCGCTTATTGATGGCACTGGTCGTCATTTGCTTGCCACCGTAGCCGAGGAAGAGTGGACCAGTCTCACGCCCCATCTCTCGAAGCTGCTTGAGATAGACATGCAAGTTCGCCTCCGTTTGAGGACCCATCTCGTAGACCCAGGTATCATCACCTTTTTCCCTATACACGGTGATGGTATTCTCTTCAAAATCTATATCCTCTATATTTAGTACAACTAGTTCACTAACACGTAATAGGTGTTCGTCGAGCAGCGACCACATCACAGCGTCACGTGCTTGCAGGACTTGATCGTGTTCGCGGGGGATACGTGTCGGTGGGGAAGTGGGGGAGCTGGTCTTCTGTAGACGCGCGAGGTCGCTGTCAGAGATACGTGTGAAGTCAGATTTCTTATATCCATTACGTGTCGGCGTGTTGTTGCGTATGCGGTGCTGATCCACGTTGCGTGCAATTTTACCATTGTAACCAGAGACGGTCAGGATTGCGGTAAATTCTTGCTCAGAAATCACGCCTACACCTTTTGGTGGAGGCCCTGAGAGACGGCAGTATTGATGTATGGTTGCGAGCCGATTATTGATGGTTCCGATTGAGAAGCTATGTTGAAGCATCCAGGCGCGGAAGTCAGCGACGAGGCCATAGGTCATGCCACGCCAGGGTTCAGCAGAGAGGGCAAGTTCCTGTGGTGTTCGCTCGACCTGTTGCTGCTCAAGCAGAAAATTACAGAAGCAGCGCAGGTCGTAGTAGTGACGCCGGAGCGTGTTAGGTCGGCATGTCAGATGATATTCAGCGAAAACGTCGTTGGCGCGTTGCGCGTTGGCGTCATGACCAGCGCGAACCAAAGCATTCTCAAACTCGGAAATAATGAGCTGTGTGTTCGTGTGTTCGTCCGTTGGACGAGACTGATGGTTCTCGGAATTCATGGCGAACAATTCCCTCTCTGTCAGACCTATAGAAAACACCTAATTCCTGATTTGGGTAATAAATCAGGAATTAGGAAGAGTATATCACACAAAGCTTTGCCTGTCAATATATCACCCTAGCCATTCCTACAGGTACGAAAACTAGTTAAATTGCCGATGTTGCGATGGAAGTGTAACGGGTATAGTGAAGCACAAAGAGGAAAGGTACCTCTTAGAGACCCGTAAAGGAAAAAAAGAAAACTATGGAACAAACAACTTCCCCCACAAATTCACCACTTCGCTCGCTTTCAAACCAGATGGCTGATGCTGTTGAGCAGATAAGTCCCGCGCTTGTCCTAGTCGATGGGCGCGAACGCCAACCTGCTAGCGGAGTTATCTATATCAACAACCTTGTATTAACCGCCGCCCATGTGCTAGATCGTGAGAACGATATCACCGTTCAAACTCATGATAAGCGCATTCTACCTGCACAGTTCGTTGGACGCGACCCTGCTAGCGATCTCGCTATTCTACGTGTGAACGACCTCAACGGCACACCTGCGGTATGGGCAAATGATGAGGCACGCGTTGGGCAACTGATTATGACCGTTGGTCGCTCCAATAGCGAAGGTGCGATGGCAAGTGTGGGTATTGTTAGTGCGGTTGGTGGTCCGTTGCGAACCAATCAAGGCACAACGCTCGAACGCTATATCCGTACAGATGCCACTCCCTACCCCGGCTTCTCCGGCGGTGCGCTCATCGACTTGGACGGCACAGTCGTTGGCCTTTTGACAACTGGCTTAGCTAATGGTGTCGCTATTGCTGTTCCTGCAAATATAGCCAAAGGCATTGCTGATACCTTAGCGGCTCATGGCACTATCAAACGTGGCTATCTCGGCATCAGTAGTCAGTTGGTAGACATACCGACAGGACAGCGTTCGGGGCGTGAACAAGAACATGGTCTCTTGATTGTCAAGGTCGAAGAGAACAGTCCAGCCCAAAAGGGCGGCGTGCTGATTGGAGACATCCTTGTTTCTCTGGCGGGTCATGCTATTAAAGACTCAGAGGACTTGCATATTGTCCTGGTTAGCGATTATGTAGGCAAAACCATTCCTGTAGAAGTCATTCGTGGCAACGCTGTACAGACGCTACAAGTCACCGTTGGACAACGACAATAGCAGTATTAGGAGGCGGAAAGAGTATGACACAAGCAGAAGCATATTCGACAAAATCTTCAATTCCGTTGCCCGATGTCTTTTCATCTGGCTTAACTGACATCTTTACCACCACGCAACCGAGCATCGTACAGGTACACACCGAGGGACGCGGCGCAGGCACGGGTATCATCTGGAACGCGGAAGGGCATATTATTACCAATAACCACGTTGTTGGCAGAAACAATACTCGTGTGCAAGTGTATCTTGCGGACGGCAGAACGCTCGACGCGAAGGTGCTACATCGCAACCCTCGGCTCGACCTTGCACTGTTAAAGACGACGAGCGACATTCCTAAGCCGCTTGCGATTGGAGACTCATCAGCCCTTCGTATCGGTGAATGGGTCTTCGCAATCGGTCATCCGTGGGGACAACGCTGGATTATAACGGCAGGCATTGTCAGCGCGGTCAGAACTGCGAAACTGGCTGAGGATGTGACAACACAGTACATCCAATCAGATGTACTACTCGCCCCAGGAAACTCTGGTGGTCCATTACTTAATGCCGATGGGAGCGTTGTAGGTATCAACGCAATGATCTTTGGAGGCGATCTCTCGGTCTCGATACCTAGCAACGTTGTCACAGACTGGCTCGCAAGTCTCACTCAGCGCACTACCAAGCTTGGCATAGCAGTACAGATGGTGGAAATTCCTGAAACCGTTCGCACTCTACTGAACATACAACGCGAGCGGGGGCTGCTCATAGCTGGCATCGAAGATACACGGCAGACAAACGACCTCATGGTTGGCGATATTCTGCTCGATGTTGCCGGAAAACCTGTGACAACTCCTGCGGAACTACGTCAGGTCGTGGCACAACTAGGCACACCTGAGCAAGTATCGCTCGCTCTGATTCGTGCAGGCGTTGTGATGAATGTTGATGTTGCGACAATCATCAGCGACAGCATTTTGTAATCACTGCTCAGCGAACAATACAGAAGCGGAAGGGAAAAAAAATGGATTACCAA
>CAXUHG010000097.1:16940-20701 GCA_964250805.1 uncultured Ktedonobacteraceae bacterium
ACTGCCCACTAAAAAATACACACGCTTTGGTAAATCTTTTTCATTCCCCTACGCTTCTGTATTGTTCGCTTTAGGTTTTATACCAAGCGTTCTATAGTGGCGAGACCTCCGACACATTGTATCGCTTAATATTCATTCCGCCAGTTAGTACCGAGCTAAGATATGTGTTGAATTCTTGTAGATGTGGTGTCTGAAAATGACGCATCAACGCCTCTTCGGTCTCCCACTCTTCAAAAATGAAAAACGTGTTACGTTCGCTTGGGTTGACATAGATTCGGTAGCTAATGCAACCGTTCTCTGCCTCAGTTGTAGTAGACATCTGCTGTGCCTGTTGTACAGCCTCATCCCACTTATCTGGTTTAATAGTTGCGGTTCCTGCAACAACAATCATAGTTTTACTCCTTTAAGACTTTGAATTATACACTTTCATCACTACGAGTAACGTCTGGCATTCCCAGAACAAAATCAGCACCATAGACCTGTGCAGGCGTGCAAAATCCAGTCTGCACATTTCCCTTCAAAACTTGTTCGACGACTGCAATCGCGGTTATGACCGTAAAATCATACGCCTCTGGCCCGATCAATCGTGAAACGGCTTTGCGTCCACTATCATCAGTCACTTCGCCCCAAAGCAGCGTTTGTCCCTGGCTTCGCTCTTGTTCGGTTGGACCAGTAGGTTGATTCCGCATCTGACCTTTCAGGACATTTTGCACCGTTGCTGAACTCAAAATACCTTTGAGTGGTGTACTCACCGCCATCACTACCCGTAGTGCGCCAGGAAATACGGTGTAAGCTTTGATGGTGGGAATTCCAGTACTATAGTATGCAGTAAAGACATCGCCACGCCAGGGATTCGTGACCGCCGTAAAGGACCCCTGATCAAAACTTATTGTGCGCTTCTCGACACCTGCTCGTGTAGGTACAAGATTTCCATTGCGGCGAATGACGCCCTTGTGAGGAATATCTTTCAGCAAATTGAGTAGTGTACCACGCGAAACGCCACCAAGCGCATGAAAAGCCAGTGATAACTGTGTAGCAGATGGTAGACGTGACTTCAAGTACAGCGCAAGACAATCTGAGGGAACGATGCCAAAGCCGACTCCAGGCAAAAGCATCACACTAGCCGCCTTCGCTTCTGCATCAAGCGTAGCTAACTCCTGAAACTCAGGAACCTCACCAGCAAGATCAAGATAGTGTGTGCGAGTCTGTATACATGCTCTTGCCAAGAGGCGAGAGGTGTATGTGAAAGGACCAGCACAATTCAATACTGCCTGCACATCAGCTAGCCCAGCTTCAATATCGGCAGGATTTTCGAGCGTGAACACTCGATAGTCCAGTCCTAGCTCGTTTGCGAGTTTGCTAACACTCTGCTCACTTCGACCAGCTAAAAGAGGCCGCAAGCCTTGTTGTACAGCAGCACGAGCGATCAACTCGCCTGTATACCCAACTGCACCATAAAGCAAAAATATGGGTTGCATGTGATCTCCAAGCATATTTTCTAATAAATGACTACAGGTCAATTATAATTGACCTGTAGTCATTTGTCAACAGAAGAAGAAGTACACATATTTTTACCTGTTGCCCATTAAGTAAAAAACAATATGATTCACACGTCCAGATATGTAAAATACTTGATAGTGGTGTTTGGGGAATGGCATAATATACTGTTATGAAATCTATTTCTTAATTATGAGTAAAAGGAGTAAAGTTGTAACATGGTATGGTGAGTCCGTTCTTACCTGAGAAGGTGGAAGAAATGGATGACAGTATCCTATCTTGTATTTGGAAGTAGTGTAGTAATCGACAAAGAGAAGGGAAAAGAATTACGTGGCTATCAAAATTGCGATGGTTGGAGCTGGCTCAATTGGTTTTACGCGCACACTTATGCGCGATATCTTGGCAGTGCCTGAACTGGCGGACACAACATTTGCGTTAACCGATATTTCCGAGCAAAACCTCGATATGGTCGCGCAACTCTGCCAACGCGAAATAGTCGCAAACAAGCTTCCGGCGAAAATAGAAACCACTACGGATCGGCGAGCGGCCATAGCAGAGAGTAACTATGTGCTGAGTACTATCCGTCAAGGTGGATTGGAGGCGTTCCAAACTGACATAGACATTCCTCTGAAATATGGAGTCGATCAGTGCGTTGGGGATACATTGTGTGCAGGCGGCATTATGTATGCGCAACGGACTATTCCCGCGTTGCTCGATTTCTGTAAAGATATTCGTGAAGTAGCTAAGCCAGAGGCACTCTTCCTCAACTACTCGAATCCAATGGCAATGAATACTTGGGCTTGCAACAAATATGGGGGGGTCCAGACCATTGGTCTCTGTCATGGCGTGCAGGGCGCACACTGGCAGATCACCCAGTGTATCGAATTGTGGGCAAAGCGCGAAGGTTTGCTGGCAACCAATGCGCATCTGCACCGTCGAGACGTTGATGTGATCGCTGCTGGGATCAACCACCAAACGTGGTTTATCAAAGTAGAATGGCTCGGCATCAATATGATTCCTCGTCTACTGGAGTTGTTTGAACAGCATCCCGAATATCCTCAAACAGAGAAAGTACGTATTGACATTCTACGCCGCTTCGGCTACTACAGTACCGAATCTAACGGGCATCTGAGCGAATATTTGCCATGGTACCGCAAACGTGTCAACGAGATTGTGCAGTGGATTGATCTCTCCAATTGGATCAATGGAGAGACGGGAGGCTACCTGCGTGTATGCACCGAGGGTCGAAACTGGTTCGAGACCGACTTCCCCAATTGGCTCAAAGAGGACCCATACAAGATAGCTTCAGACAAACGCAGCGAAGAACACGGCTCGTACATCATTGAGGCTTTAGAGACTGGTCGCATCTATCGAGGCCATTTCAATGTGGTCAACCAAAACCACATCACCAATTTACCCAACGGTTGCGTAATCGAGGTCCCTGGGTATGTTGACCGCACGGGCATCAACATACCCGTTGTTGGCAATCTACCACTGGCGTGCAGTAGCACCTGTTCCGCAAGTGTCCATGTTCAGGAGATGGGGATGGAGGCCGCAGTCTCTGGCAATGTCATGTTGTTAAAGCAAGCAATGCTGCATGATCCGCTGGTCGGTGCTGTCTGTAATCCAGAAGAGGTATGGCAGATGACTGATGAGCTACTCGTGGCACAGGCACAATGGCTCCCGCAATATGCCGCTACCGAAATTATGGCAGCCCGGCGGCGTCTGGAAGACGTTGAGCGCAATGGCACACGTGTGAAGACAGTGCAGACTGCAGGCGCTGCACGTCTACACACTAAAACCGTTGAAGAGATGCAGAGAAACTCTGAGGATGCTCGCGCGAACGCAGCTATGGCAGATAAAGGGAAGATGACAAAAATACATGAGAACACATAGGTTGTAAGATCAGCAGGGTCAACACAGATGTTGACCCTGCTGATCTTTACCTGTAAAAAGAGATTGAGCAATTGCATTATTTACCTTTTCAGCTTATACTTCAACATACACATCTCCTTCATGCACCAGCACGGGATACGTCTTGACGCGTAGCTTATAGGGCGCGGTCAGACACGCTCCTGTCGTCACGTCGAAACTGAAGCTATGCCAGGGACAGCGCAATATCTCGCCCTCGCGCGTATACTCGAACTCTTTGCCAGGCTGTGTTGCATCTGTCAAACCACCGAGCAGACCATAGTTCAAATCGCCGTGTTGATGAGGGCATATTCTGTACAGGGCATAGAAGGTGTCCTGCTGGCTATGCACAA
>CAXUHG010000098.1:0-19567 GCA_964250805.1 uncultured Ktedonobacteraceae bacterium
ACTTACCTATGTTCTGTTCTGCTTTCCACTCTTCAATTGTCAAGGTGCGTTCGTTTGTTTTCAGTCATTACAAGTGTTTCACTCGTTACTTGACTGTAGCAGTAGTATCGCATATCGTTCGTGGTTTGTCAAGTGTTTTATTCTTTACTTTTCACATGATCCCCAAAAGTCATTCCTCTTCATTCGCAGAGCAGCGGACATCAAAAGAACATGAACCTCTAGGACGAAAAAATCCATAGAGAACCGCGTTGCGGTCTGCTTGCTCTCGGAGAAAGTGTTTCCGGGGAGGAGCCACATTAGCGTGGCATGCGATAGTCTCAGAAACAGGCGCACATAGTGAAATGTGATTGTTCTTGCTGGGACTTGCATAGTATGCCATAACATTTTATGTTTGTCAAGGCTTTTATGACTGCTCTGGAAAATCTCGTAAGAATTGCCATTGAAGGCGTAGTTCGTGAGCTTCATCAAAGGTTTTGTAAGGTTGCCCATCTGGTTGAGCGATCTCATCTCGAAGTTGTTGTAGCTCATGTATATAAGAATCGAGAAGCAGAGTAATGGCTTCCTTGTTTGTGATGCAAATATCGTGGTACATAGTTGGGCTACCAGCAGCCAAACGGGTCATATCGCGGAAGCCACCAGCAGCTAGTAAGCCTGCATTCCTCCATGTTGCCTCATGAGCAATGGTATTCATCAGGGCCGAGGACGCAATAAATGGTAGATGACTGATACTGGCAACCTGTTTATCGTGTTCTTCCGGTTCCAAATACCATGCCCGCGCGTTCAACACTTCAACCAGAGCTACAACTTTGTTTAGAGCCTCTACTTGAGTATTTGGAGTCGGGGTAAGACAGTAGATACACTGATGAAACAGTTCCACATCAGCCACTTCGACTCCACTAGCCTCTTTACCCGTCATAGGATGTCCACCAACAAAAGAAACTGTTGATGGTAGATATGTTTCAGCCCACTGTACTACTTGTGCTTTTGTACTAGCAACATCAGTTATGACAGTCCCTGGCTCGACGAGAGAGGCAAGATTCTGAAGAAGAGCGTGCATTGCTCCGACAGGTGTTGCGAGCATAACAATTTCTGCTCCTCGTACAGCGTCACCTAACGAACTATAGGACCGATCTATTGCTCCAATAGTCCGTGCGCTTTCACTTACTCCTTGCCCCATATCATAACCAACGATTTCTTGCGCCGCCCTTGCTCGATGCAAAGCAAGTCCCATTGAGCCACCAAGTAACCCTAAGCCAATAATTGCAACGCGATTCAACATATCCAATATTCTCTCACACTATTAAATAGGGGATTTCCAGTCGAAAGTGTGCCATACCTCATCCACTTTCCGAGCCATGACGAAATCCTTTTCAGTAATACCACCAGCAGAGTGCGTTGCAAAGTTCAGGCGAACCTTGTTATATGCAATGTAGATATCGGGGTGGTGCGCCGCTAGTTCAGCAAGATGTGCGATAGCATCGACAAAAAAAATGGCGGATGGAAATGATGGGAGTTCAAATACGCGTTGTAATTCGCCGCTATTCAAAGTCCAAGTCGCAAGTGTTTGTAGATGCTTCTGGACTTCGTCGTCAGAAAGTTTTGTTGCATCAGTTGACATAGCTAACTCCTATCTTCTACAATATAGGGGGTATTATACTCCTCGTACCCGCTTTATTCAATCGGCTTTTAGTGCTACCTCGTAGAAATTTCGTTTAGAGCTTGGAAACCTTTTCACAAAGACGTAATTTCTTGTATAATATTTCCATCTCGCTACGTATAACAAGTGAGAGCGCATTTAGCGTAGCCCTCGCAAGTGTGTGTAACTGTAGTGTGTTCCTCTAGTAGTTTCTTTAGCTGTTGTAGCATTTGAGCGAAGTTCTTAGAGAAGAGAACGGGAAACTCTATGCGGCAACAGATACACGTCTTTACGCACTGACTCAAGTAGTTGTGGAGAGACCTTTTTTTTATCGCTCCAGCTACAAGTAGAAACCGTTACTGTGAATCACGGACGATTGCACAGCCAGGAGGTTCGTTATGAGACGGCTAATAGCCCCTTTACTCATTCTTTTTGTCCTTCTATTGAGTGCTTGCGGTGGTGGTGGCGGTAGCAGTTCCACCGGTGGTAATAATGGTATCTCCACACAAGGTTTAGCAGGTGGTACAAGTTACAATAGCTGTCCAAGCAACACTAACACCAATGTAGCTTCTGCTGAAAGTGGTACTGTTACACTGACGTTCACTTATTCTCCGGCCTCTCCTGCTGACGATGCCCTTGTGCGTCAGAATTTAGACAAGTTTCAGCAGTCTCACCCTAACATCAAGGTTAACTACTCGCCTATCAATGGTGATTACACTACCAAGATGCGTGCGAACGTTGCCAGTAACACAGTGCCAGATGTATTCTATTTACAGCCGGACATGGCGTCAGAGTACATTAGTAACGGGAAACTTCTGAACCTTTCGCCCTATATGGCGCATGATAACGTTTCCCCCAACAACTACTATCCTTCACTGTTAAGTCCATTCGCATGTACGAAGGGACAAATCTACGGTATTCCTAAGGACTGGAACTCACTGGGCGTCTTCTACAACAAGACGATGTTCCAGAGTGCCGGTGTGACGGCTCCAAGCAGCAACTGGACATGGAGCGATATGCAGACGGACGCACAAAAGCTAACCAAAAATCCAGGTTCGCCAAACTCCGTCTATGGCATCAGCATGTCGCCGGATTTGTCACGCTGGGGAGCGTTCCTCATTGCCAATGGCGGATCGGTATTGAACAAAGACGGCTCTCAAGCAGCGTTCAATAGTGCGCAGGGAGTCAGTTCTCTTCAATACTATGACAGCTTCTTGAAGAACAATACAGGTACACTTCCAACAGGTGTTGGTGCGCCGTGGAATGGCGACGCGTTTGGCAAACAACGCGTGGCAATGGCGATTGAGGGTGGTTGGCTGATTCCGTACCTGGCGCAACAATATCCAAGTGTTCAATATGATATCGCGCCTCTGCCAGTGGCTCCAAATGGGAAACGTGCGAACTTGATCTACACGAACGCATGGGCTGCATATTCAGGCACCAAACATCCCGAAGCTGCCTGGGAGCTTATCAAGTATATGACGGGAGCGGACGTACAGACGAGCCAGCTCAATGCAGGTTTCGCCTTGCCAACACTCAAGAGTCTTGCGAATGCACCATACTTTGCAAGTCATCCCGGCTTCAAGACATTGTTTGATGCCGCCACGTATGGCTATGCCGACTACTATGGTTCACAAGATCTATCAATCCACAACACGCTTGCAACAGCACTGCAATCAGTGATGCTGAACAAGCAAACGCCACAAGCGGCATTGGATGATGCAGCGAAGAAGGTGAATAGCCAATTGCAGGTATAACTTTCACTTCTAGTAGAACATGAAATCGTAGTAGTGTGTTGCTCCTCATCTCTTTATGAAGTTGGTGAGGAGCAATAGGCAAATCAAGGAGTACATGTTATGGCTATGCAACCAGCATCCCAATCCGTCTCCTCCGCTCCACCGATTACTGCAGAGGGAAGACGTAATCTGCAGCGTGGTACGGGCGGTACTAGAGGGCGCAAGGGTGAAACGCTTTCCGCATATCTCTTTTTGGCACCTTACCTTATTGTCTTATGTGTGTTTACGCTTTTCGTCTCGCTCTACGGAGTTGGACTGAGCCTTTTCAACATAGATGTTGGCTTTGGTAATGCACAGTTCGTGGGACTACACTATTATCAGTTACTTTTCAGCCAACTCAGCGACATAGGTAATAGTGATTTCTGGACCTCAATGATCAACGTCTTCAAGTACGTAGTCGGTGTGGTTATAGGCCAGACCATTCTGGCATTGATACTCGCGGTCGTCTTGCATAATGCTCCTGCTTTCAAGGGAGTATTCCGCACAATGTTCTACATTCCAGCCTTGACTTCTTCAGTTGCCACCTCGTTGATCTTTCTGTGGCTCTACAACCCGGACGGTTTGATCAACTACTTGCTCTCACTAGTGCATATCCAGGGGCAGGACTGGCTGAATAACACCACGTTCGCATTGCCGTCCATTATCCTACTCAATATCTGGACAACAGGAGCAGCGTTCATGATTTACTTCCTGGCTGCATTACAAGATGTGCCACAGGAAATTGTCGAGGCGGCTAAGGTAGATGGCGCGAACTCATTCCAGGCATTTATAAATGTCACGCTTCCCATGTTGAGGCCAGCAATCTTCCTTGTTGTAGCCCTTGGTACAATTGGTGCTTTCCAGGTCTTCGACCAAGCGAAGTTCATGACCAACGGTGGACCTGCGAACGCAACGCTCGTACCTTTGCTTGAAATTTACAATGCGGGCTTCCAAGACGGTCACTTTGGGCTTGCTGCTGCGATGGCGGTACTCTTGTTCATCATTATCTTCATCGTAACACTGATTCAACGCCGACTGATCGATCCAAGTGGGAACAACTAGGAAGGGGAACATATCATGGCACAAGCACAGGCACAAGTAAGGACACGGCATATAGAACAGGTACGAACGGCACAAACAGGAAAGAGACGCTTTCACTGGTCGAATGTCATTCTCTACCTCTTTCTGGCTCTCTTTACCATAACATCGGTAGGACCATTGCTCTTCGCGCTGATTTCATCATTCAAGACTCAGGCCGGTGTTTTAGCATTCCCACCTTCGCTTATTCCAAACCCGTTTGTGTGGAGCAACTATAGCACCTTTTTTAGCCAGCCCACTTTTTTACGATGGGTTCTCAACACGTTCATTTACGCTGGTGGAGTCGTAATTCTAAACGTCTTCTTCTCAGCAATGGCGGGTTATGCACTTTCACGCATGGATTTTCCTGGCAAGAATCTCATCTTTGTCACAACGCTGTCTGTGATGATGATTCCACTTGCAGTAACACTCATCCCGAAGTTTCTTGTGGTGAACGCTTTGCACATTGTGAATACACCGCTAGCACTGATTTTTCCGGTGATGGCACAGCCGCTCTCGGTTTTCATTATGGTGCAGTTTATGAAGAGTTTGCCAAAGGAACTGGAAGAGTCTGCGAGAATCGATGGAGCGTCGCGCTGGCGCACGTTTTACTCGATTATTCTTCCTCTAGTGAAGCCTGCTCTGACCGCTGTCGCTATCGTAAGCTTCCAAGGTGCATGGAACGATTTCCAATGGCCTCTAGTCGCACTTGGTACACAGGATCAGTATACGCTTCCGCTCGGTCTCTTCTTTTTTAAGAGTGCAAATTATACGCTGTACAATTTGTTGCTCGCAGGGTCGATGTTCAATCTCATTCCTATCATCGTTCTGTTCTTCATTTTCCAACGCTACTTCATGGGAGGGGCATTAGGATCAGCAGTCAAAGGGTAAAGAGGTTTCATGAAAAAACAGGGAAGAGTTCGCGGTTGCGAACTCTTCCCTGTTTTTTCATGAAGCGATGCAACATCTTAGAAATAGACGAGGTTTTCTAGCCACTCGGTTCCGGCGGGACCGAGAACTGAGGATAGCATGTTGGTTACGTCGTCGCTCAGAAGCGTTTCGCGCTCTGTCCGGTAAAGGGCAAGGAAGCGCGGAAAAATTTCAGCCGGATAGTGAGCAAGCAGATCGGCGGCAAATTGCTCTAGCAGTAGCTCATACTCAAGGTAGTCGTCTGACGTTGTATCTTCGTACCAATCGAAGCCACGAACCGTGACGGGCGTTTTGCCATCTGGTTCTGGCTCGAATATCTCGGCGTATTGCTCGTGTAAGTCCTTGTTCACGATCCCCTGCTGCCCATCGAGTTGCAGTGCAAGCCAGAGAGAGGCGAACTTGAGTTGCCATTCATCAGCCCACAATGGGTAGTCATCGGGCCAAGGACGCGGGTCATCCTCAAGAAAGGCCAGAACGATTTCGTGGTAGAGCATAAAGGCGAGTTTTTCCTGCGTCGGCTCGCCCCAGATTGTATCTAACAGCGAAGGCACCACTAGAATTGGGGGTGTTGTTGCCGCTGTCAAATAGGGTTGAGACGCGCCCACCTCCTCCTCTTCGTCATGTGGAGCTAGCGACCAGTCGGAATCTCTTATCAGCAAAATAGTCATTTCTGGCATTGGTCGCGCCAACAAGTGAGTAAGTAGTCTACTAGCCTTCTCTACCGTAGCAAGAACCCAACGGGCGCGGTCTTCCTCGCCCGTTGGGTAATAGACAGTAAGCGGCTCGGTCAGTTTTTCGTATTGTTCGTAAGGAAAAACCATACGCGTTATAGCCGATCCCTTCTGCTAGTCGTTAGAAACAGTTTCCTTTGATGTATCCAAGAGAGCAGGAGTAGTGCCGTTAGAACCTTCTGCACGATATCCTTCAACAGTGTTTTCTTTGCGGAAACGGTGATACAGGTCGCTGGTACGCTGGCGTATCGTATTCGGAGTAAGCTTTTTACCTTCTCCGTAGTACTCTAAGGCAACCTCGCCGATAGACCATGTAGCAGCACCCGCAATCAGACCTGCGACAAGATCGCCACCGAAAGGGACGACCTTTGCAGCTTGCTCCGCGAGAAAACGCATACCGAGTCCACCAGCCATTGTCACCAGCAATTCACGAGCGTTTCTGGCGGTTTCAGCGGAGTTCATAGGTTCGCCGTAGAGGGCTGCAAGGCGCAACACTAGCCGTATCTGTGTACCGAGCAGAATGGGAATGTCAACAAAAGGAATTGGCTCTAGTCCAGCCGCGAGACTAAGCAGAGTTGCATTACGAATAATACGCTGTGCCGCGACACGTCGGTATGCGGGTAGTTCGCGTCCAATGACCAGAGCAGCCTCCGGGCTAGCGTCGATCAGGGCGGGAATGAGTTCCTCGGCTATATTTGTGCCTTTGGTTGCTGAAATCGGAATCACACCAACCGCGTTGAGGGCAACGGCAATTTCCGTAGCGATCTGGTCGCCGTCTTCACCACCTCTGAGCGTATCCACTTTGTTGACAGCAACAATTGTTGGCTTCTTTTGCGCCGTGATCGTGTTAAAGAGTTCTCTGTCTTTCTCTTGAATACCTTTTGAAGCATCAATGAGAAACACGATAACGCTTGCCTGATCCAGGCCCGTGGTTGCGATATCGGAGAGTTTACCTGGGCCATCAATGCCTGGGGTATCAATCAGTGTGAAGGGGCCGAAGTCCGTGCGAACAAGAGTACGCGTCGTACCCTCATGTGATGATACTGGTGAGAGAGTCTGGCCTTTGAGCTTGTTGAACAATGTACTCTTGCCAGTGTTAGGCTGCCCAACGATCACCACAGTATTATTGAGACCTTGCAGCACTTCATCCTGTGCCTGTTTCCAGTTAGCGGCCTTCATAAAGCCCTGTACCATGCCGATATTCGCGGGTAGATTTTTCAGGGTACTCAGGCCGAGATCACGCACTGTACGCGGGCGTTGAGTGCCACGAAAAGCACTCTTTAGCATTTCATCTCTCAGCTTTTTTTGCTCGTCTGTAAGCTTGCCTTGTTTCTTTGTTGCCACGCTCAATTTCCTCCATAAACAATTATGAGACAAGATGGAAAATTATTCTATTTATATTTGCATTATAAGCATCTTCGCGTCAGGAGCGCAAATAACGCCTTACATAACTGCATTCTCATACGCTCTCTTTAAGAGAGAGACTCCTTACTATGTATACGTATCAACCAGTAAATAAGGTGCCAATTTGGAGAAGAAAGGGCGGATGGCTGTTGTATACTACCAAAAAAGTCGTACACAATTCAATCCTATAAAAGGAAAACATACAATGTCAGCTACGCAAGCAAACAACACGCTGTATCAGCGTCCAGTAGAACTATTGCAAAATTTGCTACGTTACAATACGACGAATCCTCCTGGGAATGAGGCAGAGTGCATTGCTTATATCAACAACGTATTACAAGAGGCTGGTTTTGAGACGAGCGTACTAGGTAGTGACGAGCAACGTCCGAACGTGATTGCGCGTTTGAAGGGGCGTGGTGAGGCTCCTCCGCTGCTTTTACAGGGGCATGTCGATGTAGTGACAACGGCAAATCAGAAGTGGCAATATCCTCCATTCGCGGGTCAACAAGTTGAGGACTATATATGGGGACGTGGCACGCTTGATATGAAGGGCGGAGTGGCGATGATGCTGGCTGCATTGCTACGTGCAAAGGCTGAGGGCGAGTTGTTACCAGGAGATGTGATTTTTGCCGCGCTAAGCGATGAAGAGTCGGGTGGTGGGTGCGGCGCGAAATATCTGGTGGAGCAGCATGCGAACCTTTTCAAAGACGTGCGTTATGCGCTAGGTGAGGTTGGTGGATTTACTACGTACATTGACGGGAAGAAGTTTTATTGCATTCAGGTTCTCGAAAAACAGGTGTGTTGGCTCAAAGCGACGCTACATGGCCCCGGTGGTCATGGCTCGATTCCTATGCATGGTGGAGCGGTAGCGAAGGTGGGACACATGTTACAGCTACTCGATCAGCAACGCTTACCAGTGCATGTTACGCCAACCGTCGAAACCATGCTCAAAACAATGGCAGACGAGCTTTCAACTTCCCCAACAGGTGCAAGGCTTCGTCAACTGCTAGACTCGACGCGAGCAAATGATGTATTGGACTCGCTCGGCTCGCTCACACATTTTTTCGATCCCATTCTACATAACACTGTCAATGTAACGATTCTGCAAGGTGGTCATAAGATCAACGTCATTCCAAGCGAGGTCGTTGTTGAGATGGATGGGCGCCTCCTCCCTGGTTTTACGCCC
The DNA here is from genome assembly GCA_964250805.1 of uncultured Ktedonobacteraceae bacterium. Lineage (GTDB taxonomy): Bacteria > Chloroflexota > Ktedonobacteria > Ktedonobacterales > Ktedonobacteraceae > JBBQVS01. The sequence continues at coordinate 8,740 of CAXUHG010000098.1, forward strand.
GACGAAATGTTGCACGAATTACACGAATTGCTTGGTGACGACGTGGAATTTGAACTTATGCGCTATGGAGAGGGACGAATCGAGCCAAACATGGGATTTTATGGGACGTTAGCCGATATTCTGCATGAGGCCGACCCGCGAGGCATCGCTGTGCCCATATTGATGCCAGCAGTCACGGATGGACGTTTCTTCTCGCAGTTGGGTATTCAGACCTACGGTTTCTTACCAATGGACCTTTACGAAGGCTTCGATTTTCTATCGGCGATTCACGCTGCGGACGAGCGTATTCCGGTAGCAGCCCTGGACTTTGGTACAAACGCGATTTATGAGGCACTGCGTCGCAATAAAGGATAAGTTTACAGTGCTGTATTCGCTTGACGCGGAAAGGCTTTTTTGGCATAATGTATAAAGTGAACATACGATTTTTGACAAATATAAAGATATGATAACGAGGCTTCGTATGCAAGATACACCGATGCGAAATGAGACCGAGGAGCGAGATTACCGCGCAGGTTTTGCGCGAGTGATGCGCTTCGCAGAGCAGGCCAAGCTGCGCGGGTGGCGGCTAAGTGATCGTCAGCTTGTGCATGAAATACTGCAACGCGAACGCGCAGCCCAGATACGTGAACAGAGTTCCCTTCCTGTTGTAGGATCAGAGGTGCGCTCAGCCTCGTGGAATCATGGGCAAGCCGACGCGCTCCGCACTATTCTTCGCGCTCAAAAAGAACGTTATGGCAAAAACCTATAATACTGAGTGTGTAGAGAGAGGGTTACAGGGAGACCGCAAGAGTCTTCCCTACATGTTTCGGCTCTCCCTACACATTGTTGTTTCCCCTTCCCTTGTGCTATAATCGTCCAGATTGACCGCCTACTATTACACATTGGAGTGCAGGAGGCATGTATGGCTCTGGATGTCGAATTCTATCGTCGCACTCTCTATAGCAACCTTCGCAGTATCAGCGTCATTGACATTCACCCCACAGGCGCGACGCACACGATTGTATTTGTACATGGCTATGGTGGAAACGCGCTCCAGTGGCTCTATCAACTACGTTTCTTCGGTCAATATGTGCGTGTTATTGCACCCGATTTGCGCGGTCATAGCCTCAGCGATGACAATTATGCACTCCCCTACACAATGGATGGCCTCGTTGACGATCTGGAATATGTGCTAGACACATTAGAGGTACAATCTCCTTTCTTCCTTATCGCCCATTCCTTTGGAGGTGCCATTGCTACAGAGTACTCACTGCGTCATCCACAAAATATTTCCGGCATGGTACTGGTAGGAGTGCCCTCACGCTTTATTCTACGCCCAATTATTGTATGGTTAATGAGCATGATTCCCGATCCGTTGTTCAGCTATATCGCGCGAAAAATTGGTGCATTGCTCTATGCACCACTGCGAACACTCAAACCCATGCATGATGCTGTTATGAGCGTCTGGCGTGGCGATGAATGCTTTCCCCATTTACGAGTTCCGACGCTTGTGATACTTGGTCATCGAGACACTGTTTTCCTGCGTTCACATTATGAAGATGTGCCACGTAGTATTCCGCGAGCGCAGCAGGTGGTGATTTCTGTCTCGGCACATCTCGTTCAACTAGAGCGACCCGATGCGGTAAATCGCGCGATTCGTCGCTTCCTCGTTTCCACCACTACACTGTCGTTGCCAATCAACGCTAATGCAATACAAAACGATGAAGCAGCACATGAACAGCAGCAGACGACGAAGATGACACGAGATGCACTTACATTTGCAAATCCTCAGCATGCTCGTCTTGTCAATATGCCCTGGTTGCAACATTACGATGATTCCGTCCCAGAGATACTGCCACTACCCAAACAGCCTCTACATGATATGCTCAGCAATGCTGCTATTGAGTATCCACATCGTGCCGCCCTTATTTTCTTCAACCAGAAAATTGGCTACCGCGAACTGGATTATGGAAGCAATCGTTTCGCGCATGCCTTGAAGTCGCTTGGTGTTCTTCAAGGAGATCGCGTCTCGGTTATATTACCGAACATTCCACAATGTGTGGTCGCATTTTATGGCATTCTGAAAATAGGAGCTATTGCTGTTCTAGGGAGTCCGCTCTCGAATGAGGCAGAAATTCATCACCAATTGCAAGACTCCACGTCTACTGTTCTGATAACGCTCTCGTCTTACCGTTCGCTTGCAGTGCAGGTATGTCGCGGTACTCAGGTACAGCATATTATCTATACAGATGTACGCGAATATCTACCGATGCAACAACGCGTTCTGCTGGCAAGCTTGATTGAAAACACACCGACGCATGGTACACGTATTGGGAGTACAGTACAGGAGACTGCGCTTCCGTCAGAGACGCAACAAGAGAACACGGAACATACGAAGCGAAAGGAACACAATTTTCAGCATCTCCTGCGTCGTCAGCCAACTACTCCGCTCCACACAGATGTTTCATCAGAACAGCTCGCGCTTATTCAATACACATCCGGTACAACTGATACGCCTAAAGGGGTCATGCTCTCGCATCGTAATCTGCTCATCAATGTTGCTCAGGTGCGCCACTGGGTGCCCAACGCGCAACGTGGACGAGAGGTCATTCTGGGTGTGTTGCCTCTATCGCATTCGTATGGCATCACCGATACGATGAATCTTTCGATAGCGATGGCAGGGTCACTTATTATGATGCCAACGGATCGTATCGACCAGATTATGCAGGCGATCAAAATGCATTCCCCCAGCATCTTTCCAGCTGTTCCTGCAATGTATCTTGCCATCGCCAATTATCCCAAAGTCAGGAGTTATGGTATTGCGGCGATCCGTTACTGCACCAGTGGCTCGGCTCCGTTGCCTGTTGAGGCACAAGAGGCGTTCGAGAAGTTGACCAAAGGATACCTTGTCGAAGGCTATGGCTTGACGGAGGCATCGCCCGTCACGCACTCGAATCCCTTTCAGGGAGAACGGCGTATTGGCAGCATTGGTATTCCCATGTCTGGTACCAACGCACGCATTGTCGATATGCAAACAAATGTGCCATTACCCCCTGGCGAGGTTGGGGAATTGCTGATTCAGGGGCCACAGGTTATGCAAGGCTACTGGAATATGCCCGATGAGACCGCACAAGTGTTACGCTCTGGTTGGTTGCACACAGGAGACCTTGCGCGAATGGACGAAGACGGCTTTTTCACGATAGTTGACCGTAAAAAGGACCTTATCCTTTCGGGTGCATACAACATCTACCCGCGTGATGTCGAGGAGGTGTTATACGAACATCCCAAAGTCTTAGAGGCGGCAGTTGTCAGTACGGGTTCAGCAACCTCGTCATATATTAAAGCGGTGGTTGTGCTGAAACGCGGTGAACAGGCAACCGCCGACGAATTATTAGCATTGTGCCGTGAACGCCTAGATGGGTACAAGGTGCCTAAACAGATTGAGTTCCGCAAAGAGCTACCGAAAAATCTGGTGGGCAAAGTACTCAGGAGATTGCTGATCGAGGCATAACAAATACTTATGAAAGACAGAGAGAAGTATTCTCTCTTGCCACCTTGAGAGGTACAATCACATACGGATAATTCGCTCTTGAAGAGGTTTTCTACTATGCCATCGCATTTCATTTACACATTAGGAGTCGAAGAGGAATACCAGATTATCGACCCCATTTCACACGACCTCTCTTCCTCTGCCTCCCAACTTTTGTCGCAAGCGCAAAAAACGCTAGGAGAGGCGGTTCAGTATGAGATGTTGCTCTCACAGATAGAGGTGGTTACTCCCGTATGTCAGACGCTTTCAGACGTGCGGACAGAAATTACGCGCTTGCGGAGCGAGGTCATTCAAGCAGCGCAGCGAGAAGGAAAACAGATAGCGGCGGCTGGCACACATCCCTTTTCAAGATGGCAAGACCAGCAATTTTCTCCCAACGAACGCTATTCCTCCATTCAACACCATTATCGACAGCTTGCAAACGAGCAATCCATCTTTGGTTGTCACGTGCATGTAAGTCTTGCCAATCGAGAAGAGGCCGTACAGGTGATGAATCATGCGCGTGTGTGGCTAGCTGTACTGCTTGCACTGACAGGGAACTCACCCTTTTTCGGTGGAGTCGATACAGGTTATGTCAGTTATCGTACAGAGATTTGGTCACGCTGGCCTTTCTCCGGGCCGCCGCACCTCTTCTCCTCACTTGCAGAGCATGATAGGCTCATAGAGGAACTTATTGCACCGGGGAGCCTGGATAATGCACGCGAAGTCTACTGGGATATGCGCCTCTCAACGCGCTTTCCGACCCTAGAAACTCGCCTCGTCGATGTCTGTCTTACGATAGACGAAGCGGTGATGGTCGCAGGTCTCATACGCGCCTTGATACAGACGTGCCACGAGTCGGTTCTACGCGAAGAACCTTCCCCTACTCTGCGACAAGAAATACTACGAGCTGCACAGTGGCGGGCCGCACGCTACGGCTTGGATGCCGACCTGCTCGATCCTCAAACGGGGCAAATCATAGCTGCACACACGCTCATAGACAGGTTTCTTTCGTTTCTACGTCCAGCACTGGAAGCGCAAGGCGATTGGGAAGAAGTTTCGGCACTTGTCGCGTCTGTTTTACGCGATGGAATAGGGGCGACGCGACAACGAAGAGCCTTTCATCGTTCGCATCAGTGGTCTGACCTTGTGAATTTTATTGTTGCTGAAACTGCGAAAGGAACTCAATTGGCTTGACATATTCCTTGTACTTCTGGCATAATCTATGACACACATAGTATTTCATTCAATTATAAATGAATTACGATTACGAAGTAGTAGGTAAATATGGCGCAAATTGTAACGATTTTGAATTTTAAGGGCGGTGTCGGAAAAACGACAATTTCGACTGAGACTGCGGCTGCACTAGCGAAACATTATGGACGTCGCACGTTGCTGGTTGATCTCGATCCACAGGCAAGCGCGACGTTCTATGTGATGGACCAGGAATATTGGATGACGTGGAAGGATGTGCGCGGCTCGACCTATGATATTTTCGAGCAGCGTGACAGCCACTTCCCGATTCGGAATGCGATTGTTTCCAATGTGATACCTGGCGTTGATGGCTTCGACTTGCTGCCCTCAAATCCTGATCTCGTCGATGTCGATTTACGCCTCTCTGATTTTGTGGGCCACAATATTCTACAACGTTGCCTTGAAGAGGTGCGTAACGACTACGATTACATTATCTGCGATTGCCCTCCAAACTTTAATCCAGTCACGAAAAATAGCTTGTGGGCAAGCGATGCCTATGTAGTGCCAACTGTACCCGATTTCCTCTCGACCTATGGAATCGCTTTGTTACAGCGTTCGGTCAATAAACTCTTCTCACGAACAAGTCCCAATGCACCGTTAATTGGGCCAGTGCTTGGTGGTATCGTTCTCACGCGTGTCAAAACTGGCGTCAAACATCACGAGATGTATTGTGAGCGCGTGCGCGAAGAGTATCCTGGTAATGTCTTCAAGCATACAATCAGTGACAGTGTGCAGGTGGCACGGGCACCTGACGATCATATGCCGATCAGCGTAGTGACTCCAGCAACAGGTCACACGCTTGGCCTACAGCAACAATTTAGGGATATCGCGGGCGAGTTTATCAGTCGTATTCACCATGTAGGCTCACAAAAGAAATATATGGCGCGTCAAAATACATACTAAAGAAGATAAGTAAAGAAGGATAGTGACCATGAGTACACGTATAACAGTTGACCAGCTTGAACAGATGAAAACACACGAACTTGCAGACCTGCTTTCGAGTTTCGCAATAGTGTTGCGGCGTCTACCAGACGTACCTTGTACGGAGTTACAGCCGGGGATTGCGGAGATAGAAGACGTACAGCCACCTCAACCCACAAAGAAAACTACCACAAAATCAAAAAAAACGACCGCTACTGTCGAGGAGCAACCTGTAGAAGTAGGATCGCATCCCATATATACAGAAGCAGAGCTAAAAGACAAAAAGGTTACAGACCTCAAAAAAATTGTCGAGGCACTGCATATTAGTACCTCCGCAACGAAAAAAGCTGATCTTATTGCGAAAATACTGGCGGGGCAAGGGCGTGAACACAGCGAACAATACGCAATCTTGAACGTATAAAACAATGTTGCTTCCTACTCACGAGTGGCGTATCGCGCCATCAGAACTCTTCTTAGCAAACAACGAGGTACACGTGTGGTGTGCCTCACTCAATGCTTTAGGAACACGGCAAACACAGTTTTGGAAGATGCTTTCAGAAGATGAACAGACGAGAGCACAACGGTTTCGTTTCGAGATACATAGGCAGCGTTTTATTGTTGGGCGCGGCATTCTGCGAATGTTGCTGAGCTGCTACTTGCACATCGCGCCAGAGTTGCTAGCTTTTTCGTATACAGCAAATGGTAAGCCTTTTCTTGTGCCTCCAGAATTCGCGCAGGATATAGAGTTCAATGTATCGCATTCACACGAACTAGCACTGTTTGCATTTACATATGGACAAGCGATTGGCGTGGATATCGAACATATGCGTGTATTTCCAGATACGCAAGCAATCGTGAATAGCTTTTTCTCGACACAAGAACAGGAAGCGTTTTCTGCATTACCCACGTCGAAACAGACAGCCGCATTCTTTAGCGCATGGACACGAAAAGAAGCGTACTTGAAGGCGTGTGGAGATGGTTTATCGCTACCACTCTCTCAATTCGAGGTATCACTAGAGCCAGAGAAAGAGGCGCGTATTCTGGCAATTGGTGGGAATAGAGATGAAGCGAATAACTGGTTTTTGCAAGATATAGCACTTCCAACTCCTGATTATAGGGGGGCGGTTGTTCTCAAAAGCAGTAAGCCGAGCCGGATACGCTATTGGCTATACGAATGACAGATATAATTCTCTATATTGCTCGTTGTTTGTAGTACACAGTCAAGCTTAATGTGTCACCCATACCTAGGGCGCCCGCAAGGGGAACGCCCTGGTCCTGACATATGTAGGTTGACTGTGTAGTAGGGACCGATTATGCGGTTTAAAAATTTAATTCGGTAACTCGGACGCCCACAAGGGGCTACCCCATAGGCGTTAACTTAACCCCAAAAGAGATCTGTGGTGAGGCCAGGGCGCCCGCAAGGGGAACGCCCCTCCCATACCCGAACCTACGCCACACCAGTCGTCGTGGTATGGGAGGGGCGTTCCCCTTGCGGGCGCCCTAGTCCCCATTGAACCTTTAAGTTAACGCCTATGGGGGCTACCCTACTATACTTCACGCGCTTCGCGCGTCCCAGTGTCGTATAGTAGGGTAGCCTCTTGTGGGCGTCCGTTGGGTTTTCCGATTCCCATTTTATTTGCTTAAAGAGCATTATCGCGTCCTCGATGGGGTAGAGATGAGGCAACGCATAGGCAATGACTCGTCCTGGTGACGTGTGCCCCGCGCCCCCACCGAGGACGCGATAAATCGGTCCCTACCAATATCTATACACCTGCAGAAACAAGTTTTACTTGTTCATTTGTGATAGAACCCGCTCCAATCATATCCGCCACAATCTTGCCCGAACTCATCACACCGGGAATACCTGCACCTGGATGCGTTCCAGCACCTACAAGGTAGAGATTGGGAATGTCCTCGCTCTGGTTATGCGGACGAAACCATGCCGATTGTGTGAGTAGTGGCTCAACCGAGAAGGCACTACCGAGATAGCTGTTCAGCGTGTCACGGAAGTGCAGAGGATCAATATAGTGTTCCGTGACGATGTGCTGCGAGAGGTCGGGCAGATACCGCTCCTCAAGATAGCCGATGATTGCGTCGCGGTAGGGTTTTGCCATCGTCGTCCAATCGGTGTCTCCACCTAAATGGGGGACGGGTGAGAGGACGTAGAAGCTCTCACAACCTTCTGGTGCGAGTGAGGCATCCGTTGCGGTGGGGCGATGCAGATAAAGCGAGAAGTCCTCGGCGAGCTTTTTGTGCTTGAAGATGTCTTCGAGCAAGCCTTTGTAACGAGGCCCCATCAGTATTTCGTGGTGTGCGATATGCTCGTACTTGCGATTCGTGCCGAAGTAGATCACGAAGAGCGACATGGCATATTCCATGCTCTTGATACGCCTATCAGTGTTTTTGCGACGGAAACGCGAAGGTATCATGTTGAGATAGGTGTAGGCAACATCGGCATTACTAACCACAATATCTGCTGGAACAAACTCGCTTGACCCTATTTGTACGCCCTTCGCATGGCCTGTTTTCTCGTCAATCGCAATCTCAGAGACCTCGGTGTTGAGGGCAAGCGTGCCACCGATATCTTGAAACAGTTGGGCAAGCGCACGCACGAGCGCACCTGTGCCACCCATCGCATACCATACGCCAAATTTTTGCTCCAATGTATGAATCAAGGCGTAAATCGAGGTGCTTTGAAACGGATTGCCACCAATAAGCAATGGATGGAAACTAAAGACCTGACGCAGTTTCTCATCTTTGATGTATTGATTGACGAAACCTGCAACGGACTTCTGCGATTGCAAGCGAATCAGATCGGGTGCAACCTTCATCATGTCCGAGAAGTTCAGGAAGGGTTGGTCGATGAGTTCAAAGCCGGTTTTGTAGATTTCTTCGCCTGCTTTCGCAAACTTGAGATAGCCCTCGACATCATCTGGGTTGAACTCACGTATCTGGCGAATGTTGTTCTCACGGTCTCCGCTATAATGAAAGACCGAGCCGTCCTGGAAGCGGATATTATAGAAAGGACTGATTGGGACCAATGTCACATAGTCCTCTGTCTTCTTGCCACAAAGCGCGAACAGGTCGTGTATAAGCCAAGGAGCGGTAATAATCGTAGGACCACCGTCGAAGACAAAGCCATCCTGCTCGTAGACGTAGGCGCGTCCTCCTGGCTTGTCGCGCTTCTCAAGCAGCGTCACCGTATGCCCTTGTGCCTGTAAACGGATGGCGGCGGTCAAGCCACCGAAGCCACTACCAATAACAACAATATTCATTAAAATTCCTCAATTTCAGCAGTTGATGCGGCATTTTTCGTAGGGACCAGATTTATCGCGTCCGAAGCGCAATTCATTGCGCGAAATCGTGACAGAGCTTGTCTTTAAGCGATTTCGCGGCAGATCTCGCGTGATAAATCACGCAATGGACGCGATAAATCTGGTCCCTACAAAACCGCCAATAATACTAACTCTAGGGACGACTCCACATAATAAAAGGGGTAGTCTCTCCTAAGCATCAACGATTGCAAACAGTAGTAAAGATAGTATCTGATACGTATGATACAATATACACTAACCTCTCTCTTATTGTATTCTGTACACTAACTAAGAAGACTTGTAACAGAAAGGCATTGTAGCCATATGAATCGTCGTGCGCCACATGTACATACAGGATTGATGACCGACATGTATCACCCAGACTCAGCGTATATTGCGTGGAGAAATGGCATCAACGGGCTTACCACGTTTGATCTCTATACACGTAAGGCTCCCTATGGTGGTGCATACATGCTTGTTGCAGGCGTCGAGTATGCGCTGGAATACGCACAGGCATTTCGCTATTCTGCGGAAGAGCTAGAATTTCTGGCACGTATCCGCGATTATGATGCGGAATTTCTCGACGAACTCGCCACAATACGCTTTACAGGTGAAATTCTGGCATTGCCGGAGGGGTCTATCGCATTTCCTAACGAGCCAATTCTACGCGTGACAGCACCGTTTCGTGAGGCTATTTTACTTGAAGCAGGGCTTTTACAGGCGATTGGCCTTTCGACGTTAATTGCGACGAAGGCGTCACGCATCGTCTATGCAGCACAACAGGACGGTCATCCACGCCGAGTCTCGGAATTTGCCTTCCGTCGCGCCCAGGAGCCAATGACAGTAGCACGTGCCTCGTACATTGGTGGTTGTACCAGTACGTCGCTGCTCAATGCTGCCTATGAGTTTCGCTTACCTGCCACAGGCACTATTCCCCATGCTCTTGTCGAGGTCTTTGCTTCCGAGGAAGAGGCGTTCGAGGCAACGGCAGAGGCGTACAATCGCTATACTTTGCTGCTTGATACTTATGATACACGACGCGCGATTCATACGGCGATAGAGGTGGCGTTGCGCTCACAAGAGTCGATGGGGCATACGCTAGCGGCAGTTCGGCTCGATAGCGGCGATTTTGTGGCGGATAGCATCTATGTTCGAGAACAACTCGACAACGCAGGACTCAATGGTGTACGCATTTTGATAAGCGGCGATCTCGACGAATGGAAGATAGCTGATTTACTCAAAGGTGGCGCGGCGGTTGATTCATTTGGCGTGGGGACCTCGCTTGGTAACGGCGCGGGTTCGCTTGAACATGGTATTGAAGGTGGCTCACTTGGCACGGTATATAAAGAGGTGTGGTATGTTGACGAATCGGGCACGGAGTATCCGAAAGTGAAGATCGCCGGTGCGAAGAGTACGTGGCCTGGGAAGAAAGAGATTTATCGTCATCCTGAGTGGAAAGAGGACATTATTCAGCTTGCACAGGAGCCACGTCCTGACAGCTATCATCGCATATTGCGCCCCGTAATGCGAAACGGCGAGATGATTCCAGGTAGCATGCCACCTCTCTCGGAGATACGCGAACTGGCACAACAAAACTTGCAAGAACTACCCGCGAAATATCGCGCACTGACCGTCGAGGAACCCTATCCCGTACATTTTAGCGAAGGCTTGCAGGCACAACGTAAACAGGCCGCGCAATTGGTTGGAAAAAGTCTGGATACCAACGGCGATACAACTAATTAAAGTGGATTAGTTGTAAGAAGTTATAGATATCGAAGTGGGGGGCGGGAACCCGCGGGGGTTGGTGTGGGTGGGGTTTTTTTAAGTAAAT
>CAXUHG010000098.1:19577-20598 GCA_964250805.1 uncultured Ktedonobacteraceae bacterium
GGGGGGGGCGGCGCCCCCACTTCGATATCTATAACTTCTTAGCTAGAATACGACGTATCGAGCCATCTACAAAACGTAGTTTATCTTTATCGCTTGGCACGAATAAACGCGCTCACGAATTTTCCATCGAGTTCATTGCGCTCAGATTGAGAGAGGGCAACGATTGCAGTGCTAGCACCGCTTTCTGCTACCTCTTGCAAGCTATAGCGGCGCGTCACCTCAATTTCGATATCAGTAAATCCTGCCTCTACTAGCAAATTCCGATAGGTCTCTTCCTCTAAAGCACCTGCGATACATCCTGCCCACGCCTCCATATCTTGTTGAATGGCAGGAGGAAGGGAGCCTTGTATCACAATATCGGAGACAGCAAAACGTCCATTGGGACTCAGGACCCGATATGCCTCGCGCAAAACCTGGGCTTTGTCGGCAGAAAGATTGATGACGCAATTGGAGATGACGACATCGACGCTCTTATCAGGTAGGGGAATTGCTTCGATGATGCCCTTGAGGAATGACACGTTGGTCACGCCTGCCTCCGCACGGTTACGCTCCGCGACTTCGAGCATTGCATCGGTCATGTCGAGGCCATAGGCAAATCCTGTGGGACCGACGCGTTGTGCTGATAATAGCACGTCAATTCCTCCACCGCTCCCTAAATCAAGCACTCTCTCGCCTACGTGCAACTCTGCAAGAGCCGTTGGGTTGCCACAACCGCGTGAGGCAAGTGTCGCCGTTATAGGTAAGCTACTCAGTTCAGTATCACTGTAGAGGTTGCTTGTAATTGGATCGCTTGCTGCAGTGGTGCAACAATCGCTACCACAACAGCTACTCTGTGTTGTCGCTCCTGGTTTCGTGGTCATAACTATACTACTCGTGTATCTCTCCTGCACGAGATTTCGTAACTGCTCATCGTTTGTCAGTCTGATGGTCATAGTTCCGCTCCTTTTCACTGCTTTTTTATGAGATGATAACGTGTAAAACGTGTTTCCAACGTTCTGTCATCTTCACTCTATAGACGGCA
>CAXUHG010000099.1:0-18592 GCA_964250805.1 uncultured Ktedonobacteraceae bacterium
CCCCCCCCCCCCCCCCCCCCCCCCCCCCCCCCCACTTTTTTACGAACAGGTTCCTTTACGTGTTTGGTGTTGGATTCTCCGTATGTTATACTGAGGGCATGCACGGATGCAGTGTAAAGATGTAAGAGAATAAGCGGAATTATTAGCGATGACGTATACAACTGGTGCGCGGATCGACCATTACGAAATTATTCGTATGCTGGGACATGGAGGCATGAATCGTGTCTACCTTGCCAAAGATGTAAAAAACCAGCAAGAGGTTGTACTCAAGATTCCCAACGACGATATTCTTGGCAATGTCGCCGTTTTCGAGCGTTACAAACGTGAGGCGGAGATCGGCAATCGTATCAATCACCCCAATGTTCAACGTCTCTTTAACACTGATGAGAAACGCAGCCAGGAGTATCTAGTCGTTGAATATATTAAGGGGCGTACTCTACGTGTTGTGCTGGAAGAATGTGCCCCACAACTTCTACCGACCGAAGAGGCATTACGTATCATCATGCAAATTTGTGACGCTCTTGCCTATTGTCATGAACACGGCGTTTTTCATCGTGATATCAAGCCCGAAAACATCATGATTGAAGAAGACGGGAACGTGAAGATTATCGACTTTGGCATCGCTCTCCTCGAAGGAGCGCGACGCGTGACATGGCGTGGCCTTTCAAGCACCGTTGGCACACCCGATTATATGTCGCCTGAACAGCTAAAAGGTGAGCGTGGCACGGCCGCCGCCGATATCTATGCTGTTGGTATCATGCTGTATGAAATGCTATGCGGACACACACCTTTCGATGGTGAGAACGTGTTCGCCGTTATGAACCAGCATGTATCACAAGACCCTCCTTCACTGCTTGACTGCAATCCCACTGTCCAACCCGCGCTGGCAACCGTTGTCATGAAGGCTATTCGACGCGATATTGATAAACGCTATTCCTCGATGCATGATATGATTCATGATTTGCAGAACTTGCAGGATGTCAAACCGGTTCGCTATACTCCTGAAGTCGCAAAGTCCAGCAACTGGGTACAACAAGTCAAATGGGCTGCCCTTATCATTATCTGCCTCTCCCTTCTCATAATTGCGCTTGGTGTTCTTGCACAATTTGCACACCATGCCGTGCGCTAGCGTAGCCGTAGGGCTTTTTAACAGGTACGTTGGAGCAACCTCATTTCTCTGCCTTCGCGTGATATCATTTCTGGTTTATTGAAAACAATAAAGTGTCTCATTGCTAGTTCTCGTGTTTCTCCTGGGGACGAGGCCGTGTGACAAAGACTCCCCGTCCCTGATACTCAAGCCATTGCTGCGTGTCCTCGGCAAAGGCATCTATGACACGACAATACGCTTGCCACTCTGCCTCAGCTTTTTGCATGATTTCGTGATGCGTTGTTCGCTGCACTCCAATGCGCTCCAGATAGGCATGAAATTGCTGGTCGTAGGTATCAGGATGTACCTCGATTTCGGTGCCATCCTCTAAGCGTACAAAATGATGTCCATTGGGGCTATACCCAAAACCTCTGCGTCCAGCATACCACTTCATCTTTGCCATTGCTGTTCCCTTCTTCCCAACTCGATTTACGCGTTTTCTGAGAGCATCGTCTGCTTATCTTCTGGTTGCGCTGTGGCTATCGTGCCATGTGTTGGCTCATGGGCGGCAAATCCAAGGAGCGCAAAAACGATACTCGCAATGCCTCCAAAAAGAAAGGCCGGGATGTACCCAGTACTCCCTGCGATCATGCCGAAGATGACGGGAACAACAAATCCGCCTAGCCCTCCTGCAGTGAGCAATAAGCCTTCTGCTGTTGCCACGTCTTGAGGAGAGACACGATCCCGATAGTGTCCTGGCATGGCTGCCCACGCACTAAAGCCAAACTGCTGACAAGTTCCAGCGACCAGAACCATCATCCAGACGCCGACCATCCCCAGAAACGGGAAGAGGCAGAGCGACAGTCCGAGCAGCACCCACGGCACGACGAAAACCGCTCGCAGGTTGGGAGTTCGGTCCGCCAGAATGCCGCCGACGAGCGAGCCTGGAATCGCCATCAGCACGAAAATCGCTGAGAAGAAGCCGCCTGTCTGCGCTGAGAGCGCGTAGACCTGACTGAGATACGTGGTGAGCAGTTGTGCTGTCGTGAGACCCGCACCATAGACGCCGAAAAAGCTGACCCCAACCAGCCAGAGATTGCGATTGCTCAGAACACGCCCGACCGCCTTCCACTCAAACGTGCCAGCCGAAAGGGAATGGGCTTCGGAACGAGGGACCTGCAAAAACACCAGACACAGGACACCAATGACGAGGCCAATTGCTCCACCAAGCAGAAGAGCGAGTTGCCATCCCACTACACCAATCACGCCAATCCATCCAAACAGAGCGAGTGCTTGACCAAGCGTGAAGCACGCGCCAGCAGAAATTCCCAGTGCCAGAGCCAGTTCCTTGCCACGAAACCAGGAGGTCAGCAGTGCCAACGTCATGCCAATAATGAACGAGCCACCTGCACCAGTCAGAAAGCGCAACACCGCAAGCCACTCGTAAGTGGGGGCAAACGCACAGGCTATGCCCCCCAACGATTCCAGAAGCAGACCTATCAACAGCGTGTTTTTGACCCCGATACGATAGGCGAGCATGCCCGATGGAATGTGAAACACCGCAAAGCCGAGAATAAACAACGCGATAAGAGTGGAGAGCTGAGAAATACCGATGTGGAATTGATGCCCAAGTTGGGGAAAGGCTGCCGCAAGATCAAACCAATTGAGTGTCAAGACCAGCAACGTCAATGACAACAAAACCAGCATCCACCATCGCTTTGAGGCATCGTCTTGTGAAACTCCTCTCATTTTCCTTCCTCTGCTGCATACCACGTCCATGTGGACAGGTCAATTCGCTCTATCTGAAGCAAGACGGCTATGCTACTTGCCGTCAGGTGATACGTTTTCTCCTCCCAGTGAGTCCACACCCGATATTGGATGTGTTCTGTGACAGAGGAATCGACAACATGTTCTCTGGTGATGCGTCGCTCGCCCAACGTAAAGTATCCTTTGCCTAGGGGAAGTTCCACCTCGGATTGATACAGCCAGGGTAAAAAGGTCGAGAGGGATGCCATTTCCTGCTGATTGTGTTGGTACAGTGCTGCGACGGCAGACTCAGGGGCTTGAGATGAAAGCCAAAAATGACTCCGCATGCGTGTGCCGCTACCCATCGCTTCGTATTCGTGCATCAAGGTGGCATCCAACGTCCCTCCTTCACTGGTACCAGTCGCCAGCAGGACATGAGCGTATTCTGCGTTGGCTTGGGCTGGGTCTTCCCAACGGATGTCCAACGTGAGGGGTTGTTCGGGAGTCCCGTTGAAGAATTCTTGTACGCGGTGTATCGCTCCAATGTGTCCATGAGGTGACGGAGGAACCAGCCACTCAAACGAAATGTGGTCGGTTGGGTGCCACAGCCGATAGCGTTGGGTCGTGTTGATGGAATCCCACCACCAATCGAGCATGGCGGGGGTGACTCCCTGTATCTCGTGGTTGGCGGTGAGCTTCCATCGCCCATCTTCCAGTTTGAAATAGCCTTCTTCGAGTGATTTTTGCAAAGACATGATATCCCTTTCCTTTCCGTCTCCCGTGTGTCTGTATCGCATTGTGAGGTCCTGAAGAGTCAAAACGTCGGAGGTTGCTGACGCCGCGAGTCGTGCGAGGAGAGGTTTGTCCTCTGCTCACGCCTCTGTGCAAGGTGCCTCTCCTCTTCACGAGCTTTCAGCAGCAGCGCATTGGCCTCTTGCAGCTCACCGACAACCGTCTGTAAGCGTTGGTAGCGTGACAATAAATTATTGAGCTTTCCGCTCATCGACCAGAGGACCGTGTTGGAGGTCAGGTGAACGCGCGCCCCCACATTGCCGTTCGCCACCTCTTGATGCACCCGTTCGATTGCCCCAAGCGAGGCATCTAACTGGTGCTTTTGTTCGGCAATCGCGGAATCACGTTGCGCCAACTCGCGCGTGAGCCGAGCGATCTCTTCAGCACGATCTGCTCGTAGCAGTGCCCGTTGCGTCCCCCGTACCCACAGATAGGCGACGATTGCCACGATCCACTGGCTCAGGATGATGGGAGTCACGATGCCAGCAAAGGCACTCTGTAACACAGAATGTACCTCTCCTGAACTGGGGAGAAACCGCAAGGTCACGAGCGTAAAGAGGCTATTGCCTGCGGCGACGACGAACACCCATCCAGGGGGGAGAAACGAGACGGTACACAACAATGGCAGCACCAGAAACCCGAAAATGGGCAGGACACTGGCATTGAGGCCGCCAGGAGTCGTGAGGATATTGACGGTGGGACTCAGGATGACACTGAGGACAACGATGAGTCCAGCCACTCCCACCATCCCCAAGCGATTGAGCAGCATCGCACCGACGAGCAACACCACATTCAGAACCAGAATCGTCACGAGGAATGGGTTTGATCCGGCAAACGCCGCCGGAAAGGAAAGAAAGAGCAAGAGGAACAGGGAGATGCTGATGTGACTGCCTGTTCGTCCCCGACGAAACCGTTCCCGTTGCCGAAATGAGGAATCCTCCTCTGGTTCGGGAGGAGAGGACATCCGATACCACCAGGAGAGCAGCCGCGCCCCTGCTGGTGTGGAACAGCTCCTCTGTTGTGGAGTGAACCGTCCACGGGTGTCTGGTGAGAGAGTTTTCATAGGTGTATTCGCCTTCTAAGTTCAGAAAAAATATGTCGTCCTGTCATGAGGAGGACGAGGTATGATAGTCAATCAGATGTAGGTTCCAAAGGTGGTGTAAGGCAGAGTCGATGCTGTTCGTCGAGAGGTGCAACTGTGCCTTGATCTCCTGAATGCCCCGTTGCCCATTGACCATCGTGAAGACCATGCCCAGCACCAACCGTTCCTTGCTCGGTAGTGGTGCGAGCAGGGGAGGTGGCAAGGCAACGACGCGACGAGTAGGTATCCCCTCATCGGGCACAGGAGGAGTGGCTGGCGATGCATGCGCCACTGGTGGATGGACGAGCAGCTCTGCATCCAGCGTCACCTGCCACTCGGTGACTAAGCGTAAGAGAGATAGGGCATGTTCGCCTTCCATCTCGTCGCCATTGACCCCTTCCAGAACACAGCTTGCAATGGCTCCCTTCTGCACCTGCACCCAGCCACGACACGCTCCAACAAACCCTGGTAGGGTGTCCAGGATGGGGGTATTGAGCAGTGCCGAACGGTGACTCAGGCTCTCCACGAGTGTCACCAAATCAAGAGCATGCGTTTTCATCGCGTTGATGGTGCCTCCTTCTCGCTCGTGGGAGATTCCGCGTCGTTGCCTTCCCAAGAGTCGGTATTCATGAGAGCCTCGGCCTCCTCGTGCTTGCCCTCTCGAAAGAGGCCAAGAATGCGCTCGGCTCCCTGTTGCATGCGAGCGGTGGTACTGGCGTGGTTGGCAACGATCGCAGGTCCGTAGAGTCCCAAGCGCGATGCTTGCTCCTCTAAGGCGAGTTGTTCACGCAGACGGGCAACTTCGCTTTTATTTTCTGTAATCATTTCTAATTTGTGTTCCTCCTTTATCGCTTTTTTCCACACATGTTTGTATTGAGTTGACATAACTGAAATTGTAATGCCATACTAAATGAGAAAGGCTTTTACGAAACGACCTTTCTACATACGAGAATAGCATTTTTTCTCCTCTGTCAAACCTCTTTTCCCTTACCTCTGAACTTGCAAGTTCACTTTTTTGTATCGAATTTGCAGATGGAGAGAACATTCTCTATACTGGCTAAGAGAAACAGTGAATATGCTTTCTAAGGAGTAAGGTGCAAGCTATGTCAGACGCAATCTTTTGGGGTGAAAAAGGCGAGTATGGTCCCTTTACTGTGCAAGAAGACGGTTGGCCTAATGCAGGAGAAGTCATTCGGCATTATCGTAAGAAACGCAAGATGAGTGCCGAAGACCTCGCTCAACAATATAGTAAAGGTATTGGAGAACAGGCCACTGCACGGTGGATACTGAAAATGGAGCAACAAAACAAAATCCCCGTAGATATTACACGGCGTCGAATTTTAATGAAGATACTTGATATCCCTCCTACTCTGCTAGGGCTTGCCTCACTCTCACAAATCGCCTACGCTCCGACAAGTGGAACAGCACAAAAACCTTCAGTCTTACAAAGAAATATATCGACGTTAGATGTTGCGAAATACGATCAACAGGCACGAGATCGGTGGCTTTTAAGCTATACAGGGAAAGAAGATTCCGAAGAGATTATTTCTTCGATTAACGTGCTAGAGGTGCTTGAACATCAAAGTAATGGAGAAGCTCTAAAATATGTAAGGGAAGTCTTAAATAGCCATTATCAACTTGCCAGTGATATTGCTCGGCATCAAGGAGACTTCGCTACAGCATATCATTATGCGAACAATGCTGTACGTGTGACAAAACTTGTCGGGATACATGACTTTGTTGCTGCTGCCCTTTATAGACGTGGTTACACTCATCTGGAAGGAGGTATTTTCGGTGATAATGTTCTCATAGGGAGAATCAATCATGAGCCAGATAGAAAGCAAATAGAACAGGCTATTGTCGATTTTGAGGAGGCACTGCTGCATGCACGTCCACAATTGAAAGGAGCAATTTGGCTCGAATTGAGCCGCGCACAAGGCATTGTACAAAACACATCCGTCTCTTTACGTTTGTTAAGTCAAGCTGAGAATAAGGTAGATTCTGGTAGCACTCTTACTGATCCAGTGGAACAAATTTTGCTAGAAGGTGCATTAAACGGGTTGAGTGAGGGAATGTATCTACTTGGGAAAGCCGCATCATTGATCGTCTTAGGGCGTACAAGCACAGCAACAGAGCTACTCGATGACTTAGAAGAATTGAAAAGTGGAAAGAGAATAGCCCGTAACCAAACACGCCGTATTGCATATGCTGACCTGCTTCGCGCCGAAGCAGCACTCGGAACAAGAGATTATATTACCTCTGCTAGCAGAGCCATAAGTGCGCTTCAAACGTTCCAAGATATTTACACAGTGGAACGCATTGCTTGGATTAACGATATTTACTCAAAGCTCGTTGAAAGGTATGGAAGTCACTCAGAGGTGAAAGTATTAGGGAAAATGCTTTCAGACTATTACAAAGTTTCACAGAAACTACTTCGTCCATAAAGCAAAAGTACACTAATATCTTTTTCGTTATTCGGTATTGAATGCATTACATTTCTTTTTTCAACCTCTTGAGCCTATTGACAAGTACAACCGACGCAGTAATCATAAAGCCTCCAATAACGATTTGCCATGTGAGATGTTCACCAAGCAGTATTACCCCAAGCACAATAGCAACAAGTGGCTCAAAGTAAAAGTAGATTGTCACACGAGAGGCGTCTAATCGACTCAATGCGCGATTGTAGGCAAAATAGGCAAGTACCGAACAGCCTACAGCAAGGAAAAGCAATGCGAGCCACTGCACTCCGTCCAGCCGCGTCACCTCACTCCAATGATTTCCTTCGGGGTCGAAGAAGGAGAGGATAATCAAACCAATCGCCCCGCTTATCATCGTTCCTGCTGTCAAGACAAGAGGCGAAATAGTTCTCATCCATTGCTTACTCAGGTACGAGTAGAGTGCGAAAGAGAAGGTATTGAAAATGAGGCAGAGCGATCCTAGGAGAAAGCCAGAATGGAGAGAAGCAGACAATGGTTGCTGAAAGACAATCAGCATGACTCCAATGAAGCCGAAGAGCAAAATACCCCAAAGAGATATGTTCAGACGTTCCGCACCCCTGATTTGTGCAAGTAAGGTTGTAAAAATGGGAATCAATCCGACGCCGAGGATAGAGGCAATGCTAGCATTGGTCTCTTGAATACCAATGTACTGAAGCCAGAAGTAGAGAGAATACGTGTAAAGTCCCAATAAAGCCATTAGGAGCAACTCGCGGAGAGAAACGCGATGATGGAAAATAGCTTGTCCTAATGGAACAACAAAAAACAGTGCAGCAATACCGAAGCGCAAAGCCGCTAATAAAGCTGGGCTAAGAGATGCACGACTAGCCGTTTCTGGTTGGAGGAGAAAACGAGCAGCAACGTATGCGCTTCCCCAGCACAAAGTAGAAAACCAAATGCCTAAAGAAACCAGAGTGGGAAGCGGAGATTGATTGTCTGTTCTTTGCGGTTGTATAGGCTTATTCATACTACCAAGTATACACGAAAAAGATGATATGATTAGAAATGGCAGAATAGGTCCTTCAAGAGGCTTTTCAGCATGTCCGTCCAGAAAGGAGAGTATATCGTATGTTTGCAGACGACGCGCTTACTGAGATTGAGGAGTGGCGGCAACAAGCATCAGTATCTCACTTTCAACTTGACTGGCGTTGGATTGAGCGATACCGTGAATTGTCTTCATACGACAGCCATTGGTGGCTCGCATCTGCTGGACCTTTTTATGAAGATGAGCAACATCAGTGGAATCAACTGCGTTCTCTTCCTTTGACCGAAGTCGTCAAAGAGCAGATGGCAGCATTTATGACAGTATCACGTCAGCGAGAATTAGACGTTGCTCTTGCTGAACGTCGGCAACCGCGACTTCAATATCCAGCGATAGAGATTGAGGATGTACGGCATCGTATTGTTGCCTTGCTACAACTGGACGAAGAGATTAGTCGCAATGAACCAAATGCTCTCGTTCGCAAGTTCTATCATCAAACTATAGCCGAGGAGGAAGTCTACTTTCTCCGACTCATTGAAGCTACCTACGAAGGCGATACCCAACGTTTCTGGGATTTCAATAAACTGCTTCTCCCTACTCCATCCATTGAAGAAATGAACTATGCTCTTTCTCAGGTCAAACAGACAATTATCAAGGGACTCAAACATCCTGATGCGAGAGAGGTCAGCGAACAGTTACAGCATTTTTTACAAGAACATCTCCATCTTTCATGGGATTGGTCTCAGGACGAAGCGGTGCAAAAACCGTTCCAAGAGAAACCTCAATCTACGACTCACATTCAGCCATCCCATAAGATAACGGCTCAGACAGCGAGACGCTTCTTTGATGCGATATTGCATGAAAATGGATATGAGGGCTGGCGCGTTTGTATTGATGCAAGCGCGGGGAATGCTCGTATTGAGCAAGGACTACGGCATCTCTATCTTCCTAATACTACATTTTCGCTTGAGGAAATACGACACTTGTTGTCGCATGAACTGGTTGGTCATATCTCTCGTTGTATCGCTGGGGAACATTCGCGTCTCGGATTGTTAGGCATCCATACCAAAAACTCACTACCTACGGAGGAAGGTCTCGCCCTGTATCACGAGCGACGTGTAGCAGCCTTAAACGGAAACGTATCAAACGATTTGGGTCCGTGGCTAGGAACATTAGCGACGGGATTAGCCAGTGGAGTGCTTACCCAACCACAAACATTTCTTTCGCTATTCGACTTCTTTGAGTTACTTTTTTGGATCCGTCGCCTTTTGCAAGAGAACAATGATCCAACGACGGCACGACAAAAAGCTAGGAAAACGGCTCTTTCACGCTGTCTTCGCACGTATCGAGGTGTCCCTGATCTTGAGCAGTCTGGGGTTTGTTATATGAAAGATGCTCTATATTTGAGCGGACTCTGGCAAGTGGAGCGTGCAGTAGCAGAAGACGAAACTGTGCTTGATCGCCTTGCAGTGGGAGTTGTGGCACTAGAGCAACTGTCAGATTTGCAAGAACTCGGTATCGTCTCAGCCCCTCAACCTCTTAGAACCCTTGTCTATGAGCCTGATATAGATACCCGTATTTTGTCTTTTGAAAATGAAGAGGAGGAAGGAGCCTAAAAGATCAAAGAACCAATCAAAATCTTAGGGATGTACGAGTAATAGCAAAAAGGAGTAGATATGCAACCTATAAAAGTTTTGCTGTATTTAGCGGAACCATTACCACCTGATGATGAAGGTGATGATGAAAATGGTGATGATGAAAAAAACTAAGGATAAGCTTGCGAGCAGAAGTATCTCTTAGCAGAGCTTTACAGCACTTCAAAATACAAAAGAGTACGATGCTTTCTCAAGTTTCGTACTCTTTTTCATTCTTCATCATAGAAAAGAAAACAACATCAGATGTTATTACATGTGCTAGATTTCATTAGATAGTTGCAAAGGAAGTATTGATGGAGATAGAACAAAGCCAGCACTCATCTCATCCTAATCAACTTGATTGGCGATGGATAGAACGATACCGTACCCTTAGCGCATATGATGCCTATTGGTGGTGGGCACAAGCAGATCCTTTCACTCAGGCAGAACAGCAGCAATGGGATCAGGTCTTCTCTCAAGATGTTAGCGAAAGCACGAAAGAGCAGTTAGGACAATTGCCCACACCGTCACGACTATGTTATGTAAGAAGGTTGCTATCCAGCTTTACAATAAATACACTGGCTGCCTGATACTTGTGGACACTTTGCACATACTGCAAGCCTTGCTTATACAAGACAACGTATGCTATATTCTCTCTCACAGGTGATGACGCCCTTGCGACTCTGAGCT
The DNA here is from genome assembly GCA_964250805.1 of uncultured Ktedonobacteraceae bacterium. GTDB lineage: Bacteria > Chloroflexota > Ktedonobacteria > Ktedonobacterales > Ktedonobacteraceae > JBBQVS01. Next base: position 10,508 of record CAXUHG010000099.1, read on the forward strand.
ATGACGCTCCCCCAGACTCAACGCCGTATCTACTTGCGCTCCCCGCGCTACATACCCGTGAGCTATGTAGTGGTACGCTTGTACCATTTGCACAAAACCCTGAACGTTAATACGGAATTATCTTATCCCTCGGCTCCAACGATGCCGCCTCACGGATGAGAGCAGACGAGTATGTTTATTGGAGGACACCTATGCACTCTTTCCACGTCCATTCTCCTTACCCGCTTTATGAAGACCGTTGGGAACACGATGCCTGCGGCACCGGCTTTATTGCTCAAGTATCGGGGGAAGCTAGTCATTCCCTGGTCGAGACGGCACTCGAAGCCCTTGCACGCTTGACACATCGTGGCGCACAGGACGCCGACGCTGAGACAAATGATGGCGCAGGTATTCTTACACAAGTTCCTATCCCTCTTTTCGCAGCGGAACTACAGGCGCAACAGATTACACTTCCCTCCATTGACACTCTCGCCGTTGGCATGATTTTTCTGCCATCACAGCAGCAGGCTTATCAGGAAAGTCGCGCTCTTATCGAGCAAGTGCTGCAAGAGCTACACCTACCGCTTCTCTCGTGGCGCACACCACCTATTAACTACGATATGCTTGGCACACGCGCACGCGAAATCGCTCCTACTGTGATGCAAGTGCTGTTGGCAAAACCAGAGCATATCGCAATCGAAGACTACGAGCGAGAACTTTACTACGCGCGTCGTCTTATGGAAAAACGTCTTCGCGCCGCGCAAATCAGCGATTGTTACATCGTTTCGCTCTCACACCGCACGATCATCTACAAAGGTCTCCTGGCACCTAAAGAACTGGCACATTTCTATCTGGATTTAGCGGACCCGCGCTATACTAGCGCGATAGCCGTTTTTCATCAGCGTTATAGCACAAACACCTTTCCCTCCTGGCCTCTTGCTCAACCACTGCGCCTGCTTGCTCACAACGGCGAGGTCAACACGGTACAGGGCAATCGTAACTGGATGGCTGCTAGCGAAGGCTCGCTTAGCTCTCCTCTCTGGGATGAGCGCATACAAGACCTGCTACCCGTTATTCAGCCCGGTACAGTTAGTGACTCGGCACAACTCGACAATGTGCTGGAACTCCTCACCCGTTCTGACCGCGACTTGTTACAAGCCATGCAGATGCTTGTGCCGCCTGCATGGGAATACGACGATACATTGGACGACGCGCAACGCTACTGGTGTGCCTATCATGCGGGTTTGATCGAACCCTGGGACGGTCCAGCCGCTCTCGTCTTTAGCGATGGGCGTGCGGTTGGTGCTGCTCTTGACCGCAACGGCCTCCGCCCAGCACGCTATACACTGACCGCGCAAGGAGTCCTCATTGTAGCATCTGAAGCAGGTGTGGTCACGCTCGATGCACACGATGTGGTCGAGAAGGGGCGCCTGGGACCTGGACAAATGATCGCCGTCGATGTCGAACAGCATATTGTGTTGCATGACCCCGATATCAAGACTGCTCTTGCTCAGAAGCAACCCTATCAACAGTGGGTTACGAGTCAGCGCATAGCACCGCTACCTTCCGATACCTCGTTGCCGCAGGAGAACACACTAGATGCTGATACGTTATTCGTCCGTCAGCAACTCTTCGGCTATACTCACGAGGATATCGAGATGGTGCTGCGCCCCATGCTTACCGAGAACAAAGAGCCTGTGTGGAGCATGGGCGATGACGCACCACTAGCCGCTCTTTCAGGACAGGTGCGCTCGTTCTATGACCACTTTCATCAACGTTTCGCGCAGGTGACGAATCCACCCATCGACCCATTGCGCGAACGTATCGTGATGTCGCTCGGTTCGTACCTCGGTTATCGTCAGAGCCTGCTCACAGAGACGCCCCTACATGCGCGTCTGTTGCACATCGACACACCGCTGTTGACGGAGGCGCAACTGGTTGCTCTACATACCAGCCCACACTTTAGCACTCTGACGCTCCAGACCACCTTCGCTGTAGACGCTGGTTTGACCGCGTTGGAGGCCGCGCTGAATCGCCTTGAGCAAGAGGCGGTGGCGGCGATTGAGCAGGGTGTGACGTTGCTCGTACTAAGTGATCGCAATGCCTCGAAAACACAGGCACCTATACCTATGCTGATCGCAATGGGTGCTATTCATCATGCCCTGATACGACGCGGCACGCGTGCCATCGTTACCATCGTGTGTGAAACAGGAACTGCTCTGGATATTCACCAGATTGCCCTCCTGCTAGGCTATGGTGCCGAGGCGGTAACGCCTTCTCTCGCTCTTGCGAGTGTACGCGCATTGGCGGGCGAACGCAAGTTAGAGCAGTTGACGCAGGATGAGGCCGTCGAACGCTACTTCCATGTGATCGAGGATGGGCTACGTAAGGTCATGGCGCGTATGGGTATCTCGAATATTCGCAATATCATTGGTGCCGGACAATTCGAGGTCATTGGTCTTGAACCAAGCTTTATCCAGCGTTGCTTTCCTGGCTCCGCCACTCATGCTGGCACTATAAGCTACGAACTAGTGGCTTCACAAATCCTTGCTCAAGTGCAGAACGTTCAAGAGGCATCTGTCGATGCAAATGGACGACGCCGCAAACTGACCGATCTTGGTCGCTATCGTTTCCGCCGCGACGCCGAGTATCATGCCTACAACCCCTTCATTGTGCGGGCACTACAAAAAGCCGCCCTGAATGGCAACCGCGAAGACTATCAGCAATTCGTAAATCTTGTCTACAATCGTCCTAAAACGGCACTGCGCGACCTGTTAGCGTTCGCTCCCACGACGCCTATTCCTTTGGAGCAGGTCGAGTCGATGGAGTCGATTCGTGCGCGGTTCGTCGTCTCCGCTATGTCCGTTGGTGCCCTCAGTCCAGAGACGCACCGCACCATCGCTGCCGCCATGAATAGCATTGGGAGTCGTAACAACACAGGTGAGGGTGGTGAAGACCCGGCATGGTATTCCGAAACTCTCGAAGGCTATCCAGTGAGCAGCAAAATCAAGCAAGTGGCTTCGGGACGCTTTGGTGTGACCACCGAATACCTTGTACGTGCCGAAGAAATCGAGATTAAGATGGCGCAAGGATCGAAGCCCGGCGAGGGTGGACAACTACCGCCATCCAAGGTGACGCCTTTTATCGCTAAGCTACGCCACACCGCTCCAGGAGTTGCGCTCATCTCGCCGCCCCCACACCACGACATCTACAGTATCGAAGATATCGCGCAGCTAATCTACGACTTGCATCAAGTCAACCCGCAGGCAAAGGTTGGTGTGAAACTCGTCTCTAGCATCGGTGTAGGCACTATCGCGGCAGGTGTTGCTAAAGCGCATGCCGATTATGTGCTGATTAGTGGACATGATGGTGGAACAGGTGCGTCGCCACTACAATCTATCAAGCATGCTGGCATGCCTTGGGAGCGTGGTCTAGCGGAGGCACAACAGGTTTTGGTGCGTAATGGTCTGCGCCAGCGCGTCAAGGTTCGTGTCGATGGTGGCCTCAAGACTGGACGCGATGTTATCGTTGGTGCCTTGCTCGGTGCGGAAGAGTTTGCCTTTGGCACGGCAGCCCTTGTCTCGCTTGGCTGCGATATGGCGCGTCAATGTCACCTCAATACCTGTCCAACTGGTATTGCGACACAGCGCGAAGACTTACGTGCGAAGTTTTCGGGCCAACCGCAGCATCTCATCAACTATCTCACGCTAGTCGCTGAAGAGGTGCGCGAGATCATGGCGAGCCTCGGTATCGCGCATTTCAATGACCTTATTGGGCGTGGAGATCTGCTACACGCGTCGCCCGATGCCAATGTCGATATGACACCGTTGTTGGCTACGCTACCCGTTCGTTCAGAGAGCGGAGCGCATGCTACATTACCACAATCACCTATCGCGGAACGCTTGCTGCTGGATGCGGAAGAGGCACTCTCCGGTCGCCAGAGTATGCTTCTGCAATACGAAATTCATAACGGCGACCGTTCGATTGGCGCGGGACTTGCTGGAGAGATCGCGCGACGCTACGGAAATACCGGACTTCCAGGAGTAAGCATCACCAGCGTTTTCCAGGGAGCGGCTGGGCAGAGCTTTGGAGCCTTCAACGTTCCAGGTATGCGGCTCATTCTCAATGGTGAGGCCAACGACTACGTTGGCAAGAGCATGACTGGTGGGCAAATCATTCTCGCACCGTCGAGTGATGCCACCTTCGACTCGCACAAAAACACGCTGCTCGGCAACACCGTTCTCTATGGTGCGACTGGTGGACAGCTATTCGCGGCTGGTCGTGCAGGTGAACGCTTTGCCGTGCGTAATAGTGGCGCACTCGCGGTTGTCGAGGGTGTTGGCGACCATGCCTGTGAATATATGACGGGCGGCATGGTGGTAGTGCTTGGTGAGACTGGTCGTAACTTTGGCGCGGGCATGTCGTCGGGCGTTGCCTACGTCTTCGATCCCGAAAATGTCCTGCCCGCACACTACAATAACGACCTTGTAGACCTTGAACGCATCGACGACGGAGCCGAGTACGAGGCACTACAAGCAGTCATTGCCCAGCACGCCAAACGAACTCGTAGCAAACATGCCTTCTCGTTACTCAACTCATGGGAGCAGATTCAACAAAACTTCTGGCGTGTGCAACCGCGCGGTGCCAGCGTCTCCGCCCGCGACTTCGTACACGTCGGCGATCACGATGTCGTGCCTGTCAGCGCATTGTAATAGTGATCTCACTAAGACAAATACAGAGCAGAGGGAGGCATGCCTCCCTCTGCTCTGTATTTGTCTTAGTGAGGTGACTTGATATTAAGAAAACATAAAATTCTCCTGGCATCATTTACACTTGAGATAAGACTATGCTAGAATGCTTCTTGTGTAGGAAATTATAAAAGCATTTACGTATTTGCATGGCTCGAGCGGTTGGCTTTGCTTGCATGCTTAGCACACACATGTCCTAGAGGCTTATTGATATTTGCACATCTCTTGTCTTCAGGAGTTTCATTGTGATGTTCTCGCTTGATTATGGCACCGTTCGTCAGACCTTACTGAAAATGCACTATACTGGAACTGTGAAGGCCGCCGTTCCCTCTGGTACATTCGCCGGAGGAACAATCTTTTTGCAGTTTCAAGATGGTGCCATCCAGAACAGGGTTGTGGTCATGAAGGATGGTCGGCAGGTGAGTAATCCTACACTTATTGATGAACAGCTTGTGCAGAGTGCCCTGCTCGATTGGCATGTAGCAATGCTTCCGCAAACTGATGCTTCGGATGAGCAAGTACCATCACTGCCGCCTGTATCATCAAGGGCTGTTACGCCTTTGCCGTTGACCCAGCAAGAGCTGACTCCATCACCTGAACCACCTCCATCTTCCCAAACTCTTCATCCACGTCGCTTGCCCGCCAATCCTGAATGGATACGTACATGGCCTGTGATGCATCGCCATGTATACAATCTCTCAACAGGAGAATATAGCGAGCAAGATATTGCCCGTTTGCTGCGTTACCCTTTTGCCGATCTGCTCAACATTTTGAAGGACCTGGAACGCATGGAGGTAATACAACGTGGCAGATAGTTTTTATCAGAATATATTTTTTCTTTACTGTACACCGAAGGGAGTATCCGTATGACAACGACCTATGAACCGTATCACCCTTTTGATCCTCGCCAACAGTCGCACCTGTATGAACATCTGGCGGCGACGCGACAACAATGCCCAGTCGCCCATATTCCTGTGCCGAACTCGCCCATTCCTTTTTTCTTCATAGCACGTGACGAAGATGTGCGTGACCTGCTGGAGAATAAAGAGCATCAGATTTCGAGCGCGGGTAACTTTGAACTGGAAGGTGCGAAAAATAAAGCCATTACTCAAATTGATGGTGAGCCACACGAGCAGCTTCGCAATGCGCTTCGTCAAGCACTCAATGTGCAACGCTACCGCGAGATCGTACCGTATATCGAACAGAAGATGCGTCAGTTGATCGACAACATCGAGGCGCGAGCGGCTCAGACTGGCATAAGACAGGTTGATATAGTCGAGGCATTGACGGCACCCTTGCCTACCTATGCCCTCTTCTACCTGATAGGAATTCCTGAAGAGCATGCCGAGGAGTTTCGAGGCTGGATTGCCGAAATCATCAAAATCACTCCTGCCCCTATCTGGGATACACCTGCCTGGAAGAGCTTCGGTGCGTTCATTGATCGACTGATCGCGGAACGTCGGGAGCATCCCCAGGATGACCTGCTTACAAAACTTATTCAAAATCCTGCTATCGCGGCAGATGAAACGCAACTCCATATCTTCCAACTATTGATCGCGGGGTCAGATACCACAACACAGTACCTGGGAAGCTTGCTCTATCGGCTTCTGGAGAAGCGGGAAGAGCACTGGGAGCAATTGCTCACGCAGCCATCACTGGTTCCGCTCACGATTGAAGAGGGGCTACGCTACGATCCGCCCGTTATCTGGCTCATGCGTACAGCCGAAAAGCCTATGACACTGCAAGGCGTAGATATTCCAGTGGGTTCGCGTCTCCTGGTTGGACTTTCTTCAGCGAATCGAGATGAGTTGGTCTGGAGCGACCCTGAGACCTTTGTATTAAACAGGAGCGGTGCGGGTCGTCATGTCTCGTTTGGCTATGGAGCGCATTTCTGCCTGGGGGCCGATCTCGCACGCAAGCAATCCTCCATTTTCTTGCGTATCCTTCTGGAGCGCATGCCAACGCTTCGCCTCGCCGAAGGTTTCAAGTACCAGGATATTCCCGCGCCTGTATTCCGCGGGCCAATTATGTTGCCAGTAACCTGGTAAGAATGTATTATTTCTCCTCCAAGAGCAACATGTTGCTCTTGGAGGAGAAATAATACATAGAAAAGAGTTGTTATATGCCTTTTAGTTTGACCAGTAACGATGTGAGAGGGCCGCTGCGCTGGTGGTATGCCATCGGCGCACCGCCCAATGTGCCTCAAGATGCTCCCTTAAAGGATCGTGAACGTGCGCGTATTGGCAAAGTTACGAGCCTCGCGCTCTTCATCGAGTTGATTGAGATGGCAATCGCGGGATTTTCGACCACGGAAGACCCCAACAAAATTCTAGCATTCGGCTACGTGGGTATCGTCCTGGCCCTCCTGCTTGCCCTACTTCTTAATAGAAGCCGACGGACGACGTTTGCTGGCGTCCTCGTGGTTGTGATGCTCGAAATTGCCATGATGCTCACTATTTTTGGCATTCCTCATCAACAACTTACTTCCTTCAGCTTGCCACTTTTTGAACTCTTTATACAGCCCTTATTGATTGCCGCTTCGCTCTTTCCTATATGGTTAGTATTTCCAATTGCGATCTATCATATTACTTTTATCGTTCTATCAATTACTTTTATGTCGAAAACACCTGACCTTGTAGCACACATCCGGCTTATGCCCTATACCGCCTATGGTATTCCGATTACTGTGCAGGTCTTTGCCGCGCTGATCTCCTTTATCTGGGTTAGGTCGGCATACGAGGAGATGCGACGCGCGGAGACAGCGGAAGAGGTCACACGCCTCACACAGCAACTCGCGGAACAAATTCTGTCAGCGTCGGGGCGAAGAGAGGAGTTGGAGCGCAACATCGAGGTCATTCGTAGTACGCTGGTAGGTATCTCGAACGGAAATTATCAGCAACGTGTTCAGCTTACTCAGCAGGATGTACTCTGGCCTATTGCGCTTTCTCTCAACACGCTACTCAACCGTGTACGCGGCTTTCGGGAGCAAGGTCGCCGTTTAGAGCAGCTCAATGCGCTTCTCACGGAATTCACTTCCGAGCTTCGCCAATTCCGAACAGGCGGAGCAGGAATGAAGCCATTCCAAATACCAGTGACCAACACTGGTACGGTGTTCGATGCGTTGACGGTAGAGCTACGTGCGTGGCTGCCCGTATCGTCTCTCCATGAAAGTAATCCGATTCCACCGCCTCCGCCACAGGCAAGACAGTCTGCAACGCAAACGTTCCCGCAAAGCCCGACGCCGAATGTGCAATCCAATCTCAGGAAACCACGCTTCCAACCTGATCCACGTTTGGGTAGTTGACAGTGGAAAAAGCAGGATGCACACGGCGCTTTGCCGGTGGCGGCGGGGTTTTTG
>CAXUHG010000099.1:18602-20592 GCA_964250805.1 uncultured Ktedonobacteraceae bacterium
GGCGATTGCCGTGTGCATCCTGCTTTTTCCACTGTCAACGTATCACTGCTCTTTTGTCTTAATCTCCTCACCCGCGACGAGTCCAGCCGCCTGAAGCCATGAAATCATTTCCACGCCGCGCTCCTCGTCTTTGAAACGATAGTCATGCTTGCGGATTAACTCGCCCAGTTGTTGATCCAGCCGTTGCAGGCACGCAATCTGGCCTTTTCGCAACTGTGAAAGCCAGTCGCCGGGCGTATCCGAGAACTTGAGTTCGCTGCCAAGGCGCAGATGAGCGAGACATAAACCTGATGAGTTGGCGAATACCTCGTAAAACTCTGAGTCGAGCAAGGCGTGACGCAGGGTGTGTACCAGATGTACCTCGGCCTGCCTCTGCTGGCGGCACGCAGGACACTCCACTTGTGGCTCTCTTATCTCTTGTCCGTTCTCAAAGAAGCGCCGCAACATGCTCCCCGATGCGGCCTTTTCCTCTGCCGCCTGCAACTGCTCTCTCGTATCAGAGAGTATCGCTCGATAGTTCTGAGCCAGTTGTATCGAGGCTCCCATGTGCGCTAATTCCCATGTATGAGCATGACAGAAGCCTTGTGAGCCGCGTAACTCTTTTTGCAGGTCAATGTCTGTAAAGAGTTCATACTTCCACGCGTCAAGATAGCGATATGTACTTTCATGCGCTAGACGGCATAGTACACACCCTGTTTGTTTACATGCTTCTAAAAGTACTTCATATTCTCGTGAATGTGGCATCTCTACAACCTTTTGCTGTTCTATTCGTCTAAACAATAGACGCTGTATTACTTTTCTCAAGCATTGCCCGCGTTGTTTCTCTGCATAAAATACGAAGACAGGCGGCTAGTAGTTTTGGATTATGCATAACTTGGACGCTACTACTGATTATTACGCATTGCTGGGCGTTGCCGTGAATGCCTCCCCCAACGACATCAAGGGTGCATTCAAAAAGCTCGCTCTGCAATATCATCCTGATGTATATAAGGGAGAAGACGCGCAAGAACGCATGCGCGTCTTGTTACAAGCCTATCAAATACTCAGCAATCCCACAACTCGGCGCGACTACGATTCTCAACGCTCCGAGAGCAGTTTTCATGCTCCCAATACTACTTTCACCGACTCCCCTTTTACAACCACGAGATCGACACCTCTGCGTCCACGCTCCAATGCCTCCGAAGTCTCACCATCCGCGCGGCGTGATCGCCAACGTCACTACGCTTTTCCAGTGTTCCAGGATGGAAAAAAGGTACACATTGACCTGAGCGATACGGCCTACGACCTCTTCCCGGACGAGGCGCATACATTGCAGCAACAGGGCTTGTTGCGGAGTGCCGCGCCAGAGGCACCCGATTCTACCTACTATTGTCACCGCTGCCATCATCACTGGCAAGATGCTACGAATACCAGTAACGAGAAAAGGATGTTACCCCTTTTCTGTCCCAAGTGTCATGCTAGCGACTGGCCTGAATATCTGTTGTTGCGCTGTGTGCATTGCTGCGCGGTCTTCGAGAGCGAACAGATACGCTATGAGGTTGGTGCAATTACGTATGGCAACAAGGCGACGAATAAAACAGGTCTCTGCCCACCCTACGAACTGTTCCCGCTTTGCCCCTACTGTGGAACCGCGCGTTGGTGTCCCGCCGAGAATAGCCGCGTGGATGAACTGCGACGGCGACAGGCGAAACGTGACGCCCTGATGCGCCTGCTCTGGATTGGCGTTACCGTGTGTGCTATTGTCGTGCTAGGTGTACTTGCTCTGAACATGCTACACTAAGTTACAGGCTAGTCTCTCCATCTTCATTTGAAGGTTTTTCGTAGGGACCAGATTTATCGCGTCCGAGGCGGAATTTATCACGCGAGATTATGTCTGAAACACCTTTTATACAGGGGTGATAAAGATTTCGCTCAATGAATTGAGCAGCGGACGCTATAAATCTGGTCCCTACGAAAAACCGACGAACCAACATTGGTGGACCCCTACGCG
>CAXUHG010000100.1:0-20373 GCA_964250805.1 uncultured Ktedonobacteraceae bacterium
GAAGAAGCGCGATTAGGAGATTTGAGAGCGAAGATGTATGCATCATTCCCGAACCTCGGTTCGGGAATGATGCATACATCTTCGCTCTCATTCATATCTTCAAGTTCGCGCCACCGTATTCACAACCTCATCTTCCGTCCATCGCTGCAAACGTATTGGACGAATTGTGCGTGCTATTCGTCTATGTTCCATAGGACGTACAACATTCATGGAGGTTACCGCATTTCCAGGCAACGATGCACGTTGCTCTGCCTCTCTGTACCTATACTCTATAGGTTTTACAATCGGAATTGAGCGGAACACAAAACGCTTCGAGAGACTGTAGTTCAGGAAAAACGCACTCACGATACCTACAAAGCTACCGAGATAAGGCGTTTGATGCAATCCATAGGTGAACGTGACCGCGACACAAAAGGTGATAGTTTGCGAGGTAAGGCTGGTGAGTTGGCCTTTGAGAGCACGTTTCACCCATCCTAACGGATTCAGGCACGGCTGTTCATGATAGGTAAAGCGTTGATTTAGGATAAAGTTGACAGTAGTGCTTACCTCGAATGTACAGACGAGAGCGACTAGATAGAGTTTGTCTCCGAACAGATGTAAGAAGACTGCAAGCGATAGCAAATGCACAGGAATGCAGATACCACCAATAAAGCCGTAACGCACAATGCGAAAACGAAAAAAATACTGCACGAGTCGAATAACTAGAGTATACAAGATCATCGTAACCCTTCACTTTCCCTCTTAAATCAAATAAATACTCGTGTTTATATAGCGCGAGACCATACTTGGCCTTCTTCGTAACTCTCCTCGGCATGCCACTTACGAGCAAAGACAAACATTTCGCGTAAGGCACGCACAATTACGGCAGGCTTGGCTCCCGTTGCCATACCTGCCTGTCGCGGCAGGTGACGCACGCCTACCTCCGCATAGGTGTACCCATAGCGCCCAAGTTTGTACAACACTTCGGCATTGATCATTGCCCCTCGCGTCTCAAGCCGATGGTGGCGAAAAAACTCCGAGCGGTAGAGTTTAAATGCACAATCTACATCGCGTACAGAGACGCCAAACATAAAGTGAACCAGTTGTTTCCACACCCACGCGTTAAGTCTTCGCATCCATGCGTCTTTCCGATCAATGCGATAGCCAAGTACGGCATCGTACTGCTCTATCAAGGGGAAGAAGGCTATAAGGTCGCGGATATCGAACTGTCCATCCGAGTCCATGAAGAACGTTGTCTCTTTCGTCGCCGACTCGAACCCCGTCACTAATGCCGCACCGTACCCCTTATTCATAGGATGATTGATTAGTTTGATGCGTGGGTCATAGGCTGAGAGACGCGCTACAATCTCCTCTGTACGGTCTCTGCTGCCGTCGTTAATGACGAGGACCTCGAAATTCTGCATCCAGCCCGTTAGTACAGGCATAATCGTACATACTGTTTGCTCTATGACCGCCTCTTCGTTGTAAGCAGGTAGGATAACCGAGAGGCTACGCGGCGTCATGAGGAGCGGTGAATGGCGTGGCGGCATCACTCTTGCCTCTCGATTGCGGACGTTGAAAACACCGAAGCGCATCCCAACATATGAGACAGCAAAGGTTCCCGCAATCGCTCCCACCTTCGCGCTATTCGTCCAGAAGAAGCCCGATAGTGAAGCGGCTGTCAATGCGCTCGTCGCCAGCCAGATAAGAATATCGTTACAAACAATACCTGCGAGTGTCACGATAGCAAAGTGCTTGACCTGCCTACTCGTCACCTGCGAGCGATGCTCAAACGTCCACAATTTGTTCCAAAAGAAGCTATTAACCGCTCCTACCAGATAGGCCAGCGAATTGTATAACACCAGCACATGGACATGTGTTGTCGGCAAAAGCCATATCAACAGATTGAATACCAGCAGGTCGATAAAGGTATTTAGTCCACCAACGATGCAGAAACGGAGCAGTTGCTTCACAAAGCCAACCAAATAATGCTTTGAAGATAAGCGCATCAATCCTGTTTTCGGGGATGAAACCATCTCTTTCTTTCTCCTTATTGAGCAATTTTGTTTCGTGTGTCGTGTGTTATTGACCAGCGAGACATGCGTGATGAGGATAAACATAGTGCAGTGGAGAACCGTAATTGGGTAACGGAGGTAAGCCTTTACGATGATAAAGTAGAATGTTGTCCGATTGACGAGCCACAAGCGTAAATTGTGAGAGGAAAGCAGTTCCATTCACGTTGACATGTTGCGATACAAGATCAACAGGGCTATCAGGCTTTGCAACGACCCACTGCACATAGCTGGCAGGGTCTTGCAGAGTTTGTTGCCACACCTTATACGACCCCTCATAAATAACACTACTAAAATTTATCCCTGCGTCGGTCGGATCGAACTGCATCGCATACACATCAATTAGAATTTTCCCACCGTTGTAGTGTTGCGCTAGAAAGTCTGTGATGACGCGTTGAGGGCGACAGGAGGCGTTATACTGACCATCCTGCAACGTGATTATGCCCTGCTGTGAGACAAGAATATACTGAGCAATGACGAGGACCGTAAACGCTATGCGGCTGATATTTTTTACGTGTGGCAACGGAACGCGACTTACACTCCCAACGAGTGTCGCAATAAAGAGCGCGGCAGGAAGCACTATCTGCGCTCCATAGCGCACATTATACATGAATACGGGGTCCTGGGCTGGCGTCGCTCCTGGGATCCAGATTACCGCGTTGCCACTGTAGAGGGCAAAGACATAGAAGGCGAAAGGAACAAGAAACAGCAATACGCCGAAGACGCTTGTTTTATGACGGTGCGTGATGATAAACCATACTACACCTATGACAGCTACACAGAAAATGAATAGACCAACAGTTTGTACAGAGTCAATTGTATAGTAACGTATCGACTGCCAGAGATTGTGATAGGTATACAACTCGTTGTGCTTGAGTAGCAGCATCTGTTGCGCCTGTGAGGAGTAGACACCGCTATGCTGAAAGTACAAAGGATCGCCAAAGAGCAGCTTATTCCAGACTAGCCACAGCACAATGCCAAGTCCCCCAAGTCCACAAAACATGATGAGATTGCTCTGTATCTGTATGAAGCGTTGGCGTCTTTTGAAACCAACGATTGGAATAAGACATAACATTGCTACAAACAATGACCAGCCATCGTAACGCGCAAGCGTCGAGAGAAAGGTACAACCAGCAGCGAAAATGAGATAACGCGGAGTATTTTCCTGCGTCCAGCGCAAGAAATAATAACCTGTCATGGCAAGAGTTGCAATACATACGGTTTCACTGAGTGGCGTCGCTTGGAGATACAAAATGTTGGGATTCAGTGCGAAGACAAGCACTCCAATAAAGCTAGCACTACTGCTCTTCGTGAGCTGTTTCGCGGCTAGAAACAGGTAGATTGACGCGATAATGTAACATGGCATCGAGACGAAGCTACCGGCAAGGCCACTATGCCATAAGTTGTTATTCCATATAAAAGGCCACATGAGTATATGTGGCAAAGGCAGCCATACGGTGCCAAGTTGTGCTAGTCCAGGAGTTACATTATCGAAGACGCTTCTGGATATTCTCATGTGCGAAAGTGCATCCTGATACAGCGTTATCTCGTGCTGTTGCAGATAGTACCAACATGCGAGAATGCTAGCAAGACAACTTACTGCAATGCTTGCGATAAACCACAAATCACGCACACGGGCTTGTTTTGTTTTGCGAAGTTGCTGCTTTTGGGTCTGCGACAGGGCCGGTAAGAGCGCAGTGGTAATCGTCCTGAATGAGTGACTCACAGTGGGAATGATGCCAACAGGTGTCTTTGTGGATGCTACCGACGGCATTACTGCCGTTTGCTCGTCCGCCACAGATTTCACAACTTGTTGCTGCACAGAAGGTTGCGCTCCCACTGCTCCCTGTAGATGCAAACCATGTACCGTTTTCTGCCAATAATGCGGCTTCACGATCAGTTCGTAAAGTGCGACCATGCCCGCAATCGTCATGAGCAACCAATATATTGGAACTAGGGCTGCCCATAGCATTAAGCCGTATTGCTTGCGCTTCACACAACCAAATAGATACAGGTAAATGTAAAAGAAATTGCCGAAAATCAGGCAGAACTCTGCCATATATAGAGTTGGCCCAGGGAAAAGCTGATGGTATATGTCGAGAATTGATGGACCTATGAATAGGTAGAGCAACAACAGTAGCCACATAAGCGGGTTGAGAAAGATGAAGCCGATGCCACAGCCTACCACAATCTGAAACGAGAACAGTTCATAGAGACGACCTTTGCGCAAAAACTCTATTGGGTTGCGCATATGTACGAGGTAGGTCTGCATGTAACCTTTGATCCAGCGCGACCTCTGCCGTATCCAGTTCTTGACCTGTGAGTTGGCCTCCTCATAGGTCGTCGAATCCAATACCACTGTTCGTAGATGATAGCGTGAGAGGCGTAACCCTAAATCGCAATCCTCCGTCACATTGTAGGCGTCCCACGCTCCTAATGCTCGGAGAGCCGAGGTACGAAAGTGGTTCGAGGTACCGCCAAGCGGTAACGAGAACTTCGCCTGTTGTAACCCTGGCAAAATCAGGTCGAACCACGTCGTGTACTCAACGGTAAACCAGCGCGTCAAGAAGTTCTGCTTAATGTTGTAAAAGTTGAGCTTGGCTTGCACACACGCGACATCTGCTTCGTTGTTGGCGAATGTCAACACGGCTTTTTTGAGTTGCAAGGGATCAGGCACATCCTCGGCATCGAAGATAACAACGTAGGTACCCGTTGTCTGCATCAAGCCATAGTTACAGGCACGCGGCTTCGTGCGCGGCTTGCCATCGGGCACAGTTACAATCTTGAAATGCGAGGGTAGGTGAAGGGCACGGATAGCATCGCGCGTCGCACGGTCATCAGTTTCAGTGAGAAAGAGTATTTGCAGTTTGTCAGCGGGATAATCGAGGGCTTGCATCGCTTGCACGAACTGCGGCACTACCTGCGCCTCTTTGTAGAGTGGGCACAGAATCGTATACAAAGGCCACTCTGAATTCTTGAGCGCATGCACAACACCATCATCTATCTTTTCCACAGAAGCAGATTGAAGCGAACGGGCCGCTAGAAACATACTGAGTAGGACATTGCCGAAATACAGAATGGTAATCGCTGAAATCGTCAGTGCGAACATCTCGACGCGTAAAAGGGCGACACCCAGAACAAACAGACAGGCAAGAAGGCAGAAAGCACCAATTTGTTTGCGTGTAAAGGTTTGCAAAGCCGACAATTCGGCGCGAAAAGGAGCGAAAGTTGCAACATCTCTGCCCGTGATTCTTACAGTCTGATTCGCGTATTGTATGTATTCGTTCATCTCACGGCGTTTATCCACCAGCACATCCTGTTTGGCTTGCAGGGTCAACCACTTATCATAGTGCAGGACTTGCTCTCGATAGCGTTGCGGAACCGCCTCAAGGAAATTTTCAGGACGAGGTGTTCTGGGAAGACCAAATCCAGGAGACGCTATCGATGGACGGGAAAAAGGATGTTGCTGAACCTGACTTTCTGGCATTGTGAGACGAATAGGCGTATCTACTAATATTGGTGGAATAGGTGTAGACGGTAGTTGTTGAAAGTGTTTGTCGAGTCTTGGCGTTGATGGAGCTTTGAATTGCGTTTTTGCTATAATAGTTGGTGGTGTCGTTTTTGATAGTTGTGGGAGATTTAGTCTTCGTGGAATACTTCTCATAATCGGGGCTATCCTCTTCCATCTTTCTTTTTCGTCATACATGCTCGTTTGGTAGAGTGGGCGCATACAAGATGACGTTACAGATGGAAGAATATCATGCAACAAGTTAAAGTTTTATTATGGATTCATTGATTTTTAGTTGTAAAAAGCTTTATTTAGTTATGTTTTATCAATACATTTTTGTAGGAAGCCAGCCAAGAACAAAGCAAAAAGAAAGGCACCTCGCACCACTACATGTATGTTCGTAGCGATGGAAGGTGCCTTATTCCGAAAATAGGTTTTCTGGGTTATTCTGCAGGCTCGGTCGTATCGCCTGAACGCCCGCGCTCGCCACCCTTCTTGCCGATCTTGGAGTAGAATTCTGAGCCTTGTTGTCGTTTGGTAGACTCGCCGCCCTTCTTGCCAATCTCGGCGTAGAATTGCTGACCGCGTTTCTCCTTCACCGATTCGCCGCCCTTCTTACCAATTTTCGAGTAGAATTCGGGTCCATATTTCTCGCGTACAGCCTCGCCACCGTGTTTTGCCTTTTGCGATCCACGCTGAGGTCCACGCTTATTGTTTGCCATTGAAAGTCCCGCCTCTCTTAAACTCCGTACATCCCATATACCCAACAAGCGGTGAGACATCCTGCTATCTCCTTTAGCCTTATATCAGGAACATCTCGCTGCTTCCTTACTGCGACTGATGCTCTCGTCGTGCCAGCGCAACGCGATTCGCGATTAACGCCGCCGTTCCGCCCGCTCCAACACCATTGTCGATATTGACAACGGTGAGACCTGGGGCGCAGGTCTGCAACATCGAAAGCAACGCGGCAACCCCTTTGCCGCCCATACCATAGCCAATTGATGTTGGTAGACCGATAACCGGAACTGGAACCAGTCCCGAAACAACCGAAGGTAATGCTCCATCCATACCTGCCGCAACGATGATCACATCGACCTGAGTAGCCAGTAGGTCTCGCAAAGGTGCGATCAGGCGATGCAGACCTGCAACTCCCACATCATAGATTGATGTGACGGTGCAACCCATTTCTTCCGCGAGAAGAGCCGCCTCTTCCGCAACGGGCACATCCGAGGTACCCGCGCTAATCACGCCGACATGTCCACCAGGAGTAGGAGACACGTAGTTTGGAGCATAAATGACCATCGCGTGTGCCGTCTCACGAACCTGTAGCCTGTATTCATGAAACGTCTCTCGCACAGCAACGATGGATTCTGGGCGCATTCTGCTGATGATCGCTTTTCCTGAGCCGTTCAGTAATCCTCGTGCCATTGTAAGGATTTGCTCATTGGTTTTTGTCTCGCCAAAGATGACCTCTGGAATACCTTTTCTGCGCTCTCGACCTGGGTCTGGCCTTGTCTCAACTACCCCCTCCTGCTGAACGCCTCCAGAGCCTTGTACGAACTGTTCCGAGTCAAGTAACTGACCCAGAAAGTCGAGTTGCTCGCCTGCATGATATTCCACGGTTATTGCCACCTTTGTATAGATATTCGCACGATTACGTATTGTCGCACGGTTGCCTTCTGTAGTGTAGCACACGAACGGGCAATCATCAACCCTGACGGTAGAAAAGGATAGCACATATTAACACGATTTTCACACGCACTACAAGCGAACACTAGAGTTTGCTTTTTTGTATCCCGTCTCGCTATACTATGGTTTGACTTACAGGTCGCATTTCGTAAAGGTCTGTAGATGCAATAGCACTTTTTGTTGTTCGTACAGTGCAGTTGTATCTTCAGTACAAACACAAACGTTTGTAGTATAGACGTTACCACAACATAGTAATTGGATACAATAGTTGGGGAGTTTTTTAATAATTACTCCATAATGATGAAACGAAGTTATGAAACAGATATATCATATACTTTTTCCTGTACTGGCACTGGGGCTACTTTTGACATTAGAGGCATGTGGAGCTACAGTAAGTCAACTCAAGCCCCAGCAGACGATTACCGTCGATAAGTCGTTTCAAGCGCAAACTTCGCCTGTTCCCACCGCTCCTACCTATCGTTGTGGAGCATGGTCGGCAAATAACGCGCCAGGTGCGTATAGTGTGCTAACGGTGTATGCGAAGCTAACAAAGAATGTGATAGGAGTGAGTGGTGCGAGCGCAAGCGCAACAGTTCACTTCTACAATAACGATGTGACACTCGATCAACAACCCACAAGCGATGCAGGTGGATACGTTACATTCTCAATAGCACTACAGGGTCGCCAGCCACGCCAAACACCAACCACGGTTGATGTGACGTTTAATGTAGGCAAACAGGCGGTACATTGTTCGCCAGCTTTTTTCACTCCGCTATAAGCTTTTGACAGGTAGGGCAGAAATGCGTGCTACGTTGCGCGACCACAATACGTTCGAGAGTTGAACCGCAACGTACACATGGCTCGCCATCTTGCTGATAGACGGAAACATGATTGTAGTTATCGCCCGCCTCGCCCCACAAGTCGCGGTAGTCATTAAATGAGGTACCGCCATGCTCGATGCCATTTTTCAAGACGGTAATAATGCCCTCATGCAGCAGATGTATCTCTGCATCCGTAAGGGTATTAGCATGGCGAAGTGGATGGATACCTGCGTAAAACAGTGCCTCGTCCGCATAGATATTCCCGACGCCGACTACAAGGTCTTGTGCTAATAGAGCTTGCTTAATGCTAATCTTGCGCCGCCTGAGTGCCTGTGTGAATTGTTCAGGAGTAAATTCCTCCTCGAACGGCTCTGGTCCTAAACCAGCGAAGGCTTCGTGTTCACGGTTTCGAGGCCACAATGCTACACGTCCAAATTTGCGTGGATCAGTGAACAACAGACGTGTTCCATCGCTAAAATTGAAGCAGACGCGGCAATACAAGGTTTGGGAAAGCGTAACTGGTTGAGTTGCGACGCCTCGTTCTTGTTCACTTATGGGGAAAGTCTCTACAAAGGTTGGTCCCTTCACATTCCATACAGTGGGATCGGTCTCGCGCATATGTGTATCAATCTGCCAGCCAGCGGGTAGCAGCAAGAAATTTCCGGTCATGCGGCGATGAATGGAGAGGAACATATCACCGCTCAGGTCGAGCAACAAGAATTTACCACGTCGTCGCACACCCTCTATCGTTCGGCCTGCAATCTCAGCAAGAAAATCTGCTACATCGGGATGGCCTATTGTACGCTCCCAGAAAACGGAGGCATCGGAAAGAGTTTTTCCAACAACGGCGACGCGCAATTGACGCGCGGTATATTCAACTTCTGGTAATTCAGGCATAATATTTTGTTCTCGACTCTATTCTGCTATACTGAGGATCTAAGAAATATCATTGTACAATGAAAGGCACGGCAATGAAGCGACGCTTGCAAGCATGGCAAATTCTCATACTCATCTTTGGCGGCTTCTGGCTACTTCTTGCCATCGTGCTAATAGTGAGCGACTTTCCTTTTTTTATTATCAGCATCGCCCTGACAACTATTGCGGCACTTTCCGCCCTGATCATAGCGTTAGCATGGGCATATCAAAATAACTTCTAAGCTAGGATACCTGTATGATCGACATTTGTCTACTGGGAACGTGTGGCATGATGCCGCTTCCCAACCGTTGGCTCTCGTGTGCATTGATACGGAGCGGCTCTGCGCTCACGCTCATTGATTGTGGCGAGGGGACGCAGATACCGTGGAAATCGCTGGGTTGGGGCTTTCGCCAGTTGGGAGCTATCTGCCTCACGCATATGCATGCCGATCATGTCGCAGGTCTTCCAGGAGTCCTATTTATGGTTGCACATGCCGGACGCACTGAACCACTTGATATTTACGGACCAGTCGGTACGACCTACGTCGTCGAGGGCTTACGGCGTATCGCGGCAGACCTACCCTTTCCAGTGCATATTCACGAGATGAGAGGGGGAGAAACCTTCGACCTCCCTGGCAACCTATATGCTTCTTGCGCTCCAGCTTCTCACGGTATTCCTTGCCTTGCCTACCGCGCTGAACTGGCGCGTAGGCCAGAATTTCAAGTTGAGAAGGCGCAAGCACTTGGTCTACCTGTACAACTCTGGTCACGCCTGCAACATGGACAGACGGTTGAATACAACGGTCAAACAATCGAACCAGAGCAGGTGTTAGGCGAGCCTCGACGCGGTATCTCGTTCGCCTTTATTACCGACACGCGCCCAACAAAAGCTCTTGTAAAGCTGGCTTCCGATGTTGACCTGCTCATCTGTGAGAGCATGTACGACAATCCCGAAGATATTCCGCTTGCGCGTATGCACGCGCACATGTACGCCGAAGAATCGGCTGGTATCGCGCGGAATGCCTCTGCTCACGCCCTTGTCCTGACTCATTTCAGCCCTAAAATTAATGATCCCTCGCAGGCGGAGAAGGCGGCTCGGCGTGTCTTTCCAAACACCCGTGCCGCAAGAGATGGAATGGTAGTAAGTTTGGATTTCTCGTAGAGGGTAGGGACCGATTTATCGCGTCCTCGTCGGTTGTTGATTGCTAAAAGGACGCGATAAATCGGTCCCTACTAACTGGCCTCTGATAAATCGGATGGCTTTTCATTTAAGTCACGCCGCTGCAATTGCAATGGTGTTTGCTCTTCCGCTCGTAGCGTTTGATCCAGAAAACCAATGACACGATCCACGTACAGTTGGCGATTTTCAAAGTAGATGCCACAGTGATCGGCGTTCACGTCTAACCACAACTCTTTCGGCTCACTCGCCGCTGCGAAAAGCAGTTTAGCATCATTTGGATCGACAATCGTGTCTTTCAAACCGTGAATTATTAGTATAGGACGCGGTGAGATACGTTTGATGTCACGTAGCGGCTCAACCTGATTGAAATGATAGCCAGCACGTAGCCACAGAAGTAGGTCCGTCAGCCAGTCGAAGAGTACAAACGGTAGATGAATGGTACGACGCACTGCGTAGTCCAGCGCACTTCTATGAGTTGCGAACCCACTATCCGCGACCAGCACCTCAATTTCAGGTGTTCGCGCCGTTGCCATGATTGCTATCGAGGCACCCATTGAGTATCCAACGGCACCGAGACGCGTCTGTGGAGCGCGTTGTTTTGCATAGGCAACTGCACCGAGAAAGTCGTTCATTTCACGATAGCCAAGCGTTACCGGCTTACCAACAACGGTACCATGACCATAGTATTCAAATGCAAGAACGTTATAACCAGCCTTCCAGAGGTGCCCAGTCATGCCGAGGACATCTGAGCGACGACCACGATAGCCGGGGCACACAATAATGGTTGCAGTTGCCTCTGGGTGCGTAATATACCATCCTGAGACTTCATGTTCACCATAGAGTGGAGGAAAGATGACCTCTTCGGCGGGCATGTTTAGCTCAAAGGGGGTAAATGTGTAAAATTCCGCGAAGCTTTCGACGTGTTTGGGACGCGTCAAGGTCTCTACGATATACGCGGCTACCGCTAACAACACACTGAGGATACCAACGCTACCGCCTAGGCTACCCACAAAAATCTGTTTCAATGAGGGACGATGAAACCGTATGCTTTGTAAAAAGGACATAGATGCCGCCAACCTTTCTAATATATGCTTGATTGGCATTACACGGTAATAGTATTTTACCATTACACAACAAAAAATTCAGCGTTTTTATGCCTCATTTCCGCTATAAATTTTCCCGTCAAGAAATTTCCAGCTATTTCTATAAACTGCACATTCCTCTTACTTTCACACACTTCCCCTCCATAACAACATTTCATACTATACAGTTATCAAAATCATAGAAATCATATATTGGATTTATAGAAAGAAACTAAGTATACTTTATTTGGAAGTAACAATACTTGTCTTTCATGTTACTTAAAACGGGATTTATCAGTATGCATCAAAAATCTGCGACATCACATACATCTCAACCAGCAACTCTTGAGAACATTGCTCAACCATCTCATGCGTCTCCTCCACAGGCAACGATGGCGGCGACTATCATCAGTTGGATTTTGCAGGGAGGCGTCATTCTCAGTTCCGTCTTCATCGTAGTCGGTCTCTGTCTCTTACCTACCCGACCAGGGGGTCTTTCAATACAACGAGTGTTAACTTTTCCACGAACACTTGCCGAGGTTTGGGATGGTCTGCTCATACTCAGGCCACAGTCTATCATCGTTATCGGTCTCGTTCTCTTAATTGCCACACCTGTTGTTCGCGTTGCGGTTTCAGTGGTTACCTTCGCATTAGAGCGAGATTATCGCTACGTTGTCATCACACTTGTGGTACTGGCTATTCTCATACTCAGCTTTGTACTTGGTAAGGGAGGCGCATAATGCAGTACTCACTCCTTATCCTGCTCCTCATCTTTGGGGGAGCAGTGCTAGCAGGATTGGTCGGCTCGCTAGTAGGACTGGGCGGCGGCGTACTAATTGTGCCATTACTTACACTTGCCTTTGGCCTGCCTATTCAATATGCTATCGGCGCAAGCATCATCGCGGTAATAGCGACATCAAGCGGAGCAGCTGCGGCGTATGTACGCGAACACATTACAAATATGCGTATCGGCATGTTTTTAGAGATAGCAACAACAGCAGGTGCGGTAAGTGGAGCGTTTCTCGCAGGCTACCTCGCGCCACAACTGTTATTCATCATCTTTGGTATCGTGCTACTCATTTCGGCCTTGCCACTGATTTTCAAACTTGGCGAAGAGCTACCACAGGGCGTCAAGAATGACGCGTGGGCAAAGTGGTTACATCTCTCGGATAGCTACCCCGACGAACATCTGAAGCGCGAGGTATCGTATCAAGTAACACGCACTCCTTATGGACTGGCAATGATGTACGTTGCGGGTGTAATTTCAGGGTTGCTCGGCATCGGTAGCGGCACCTTTAAGGTTCTGGCACTCGATACGATTATGCGTTTGCCAATGAAAGTTTCAACGACAACCAGCAACTTTATGATAGGCGTCACGGCTGCTGCTAGCGCAGGCATTTATCTTTCGCGTGGCGACGTGCTACCACTTGTCGCCGCCCCTGTCGCGCTCGGCGTCTTACTAGGTGCTATTATGGGAGCGCGTCTCTTAGCTCATCTCAGCAACAAGACCTTGCGGCTCATCTTCCTGCCAGTTATGGCAGCCATAGCGATTGAAATGGTTTTACGCGGTGTGGGAACCAATCTATAACAGGTTGCCGGACTTTTGACAAAATACGTTACATCACCTCTCTCATCTCGTTTATACATATGAGAGGCAGACACCGCCCCTCATGTGTAAACGAAACCGTAGCGATGAACACAATAGTGTGTATTCGTAGCGTCGTGTTTGTAGTCCGTGGACTATTTCAGGAATAGGGAGCTAGAGCAATCTGGCTCCCTGTTTCTATTTTGATGCGGTCAAATTGACCTATAGGATGCAAGCATACGCTCTTTCGCGCCCTCGGCTCCATCTTGCAGCCACGCGATACAAAGTTCGTCATCCTTACTTGGATTCACCCAAACAATGTGTTTCAGTACAGCTATCTTCTGTACCACGTCACAAAAATAGAGCCTTACGGTCTCATCCATTGAAATAATCGTTTTATCAGTTTCCAATGCCGCTTCTATGAGGTGTACATCTTTCAGCATCGCGTCGCGCTTTTTGTCTTCCACCACACTCTGCTCTACTTTATGTCGCAACTCATCGTTCATAGGAACATCCAACTGGCAAACTTTTCTTTTCGCATACATAGAGCGCAACCACGTTCTAGTAAAATTCGATTGATGCTTGCGCCACTCCTCCGAAATCAGTTCTGTTACAACTACTTTGTGACTAGCATCTCTCACCGCCATCAACACATCACGAGATTGCTTTGAACGTTGAGCTTGGGCATTCTCGCCGCCAGCAGAGCTAGCGATATCAGTATCTATGACGAGACACTTGGATCGCTGCGTCACATCAATTTTCCTTCAAACGCTTCTGCGCTGCATCGAGGTAGCGATCCTCAGACTCAAGTGTTACCGTCGCAAAATCTTCAGGCCAATCACCAAAAGCTCCTGTTTCATCGAGGTCTGCACTAGTAATTCTCGTAGAACCATCTTCCTGCATGGTAAACCAGTGCAGTTTCACCAACTCAGGCGGCAGTTTTCCCTCCGCTACAAGCGTCTGAATACCTAACAAAAGCAGTGAGCTATGCGTCTCGACAACCAATCGCTTGCCCGCGATAGCAGCATCAGCCAACACCTCTGCCATCGCTAACTGTGCGCGAGGATGAAGATGTATCTCAGGTTGCTCAAGATAGATAAGCTGGTCTGGTTCAGCAGCATGAAGAGCCACCACAACAGGCAGCGTTTGCGAAACGCCGAGACCAACGTCGGCAATACTAACGGTGTCCTTACTATTATTTTTATTTTTGTTGGGAAAACGGTTTACGCGCAATTCTACCTGCGTATCGTCAAGCGGTCTAACGGAAACTTGGCTTGCTAGACCAAGCCTCAAAAGGTCATGATTTACTTTTCTCAACTTGTCGTTTTTTGCTTCGCTTTGCCACTGCCCAATTATACTGGCTACATATGTTTCAAAGGTGCCTGGAAATTCGGGTCCAACAGCAGTAACGGGATAAGTACGTTCAGGGTTTCCGCGTAGACCAGGAAGATGTATTATCTTTTGAATAAGTTCACTTAGATCAGCTTCTCCAGGCATTGGTATATTAAACATAGTATTACTCTCACGAAGCGAAGCTACTCCAACATTTATAGTTAATGTTAAAAAACATCTATTTTGAGTCAGGGTTACATCTCTATTTAACCTTAATAATAGTGACTTGCCAATCCAATCAAGAAATAAAGGAGACTCTTGACTATGCTTCTTCTCAGGAAAAACGATAGCATTTATGTCTTCTTGAGGCATACCAAGATAAAAAGCGTATTCTTTTTCGGGCACGCGATACACTGTTCGCTCGACGACAAATCCTTTTTTCTCATTTCTTACAAAGCGCGACGATATAATTGCATCAGAGTTGTTTTCTATAGTTATCGAGAAACTGTTTGAATGTCTTTTCTCATTTGTACGAGTCAGTAATTGTTCTGCTAAAGTAAATTTTACATTTGGACCATTGAGCAGAAGCGCACCAGGGTCGTATGTTGCGTCAAGAGTTTGTTTAAGCAACAACAAGGGTTGCATGATACTAGACTTACCGGAGCTATTGGCTCCAGCAAGAATGGTTAGTGGTCGAATCTCTATGCTTTGCTCCTCAGCAATAGATTTGAAACCGCCAACCGTAATTCGTGTGATACCTTCGCGGTGTTGCTGTGATTGAGAAGCGTTTTTCGGCTTTTGTACAGCCATATCTCTTATCCTTGCTGTCTGTGACTAGCGCGTTCCGTTGCAGGGATTCTATCACGTAACTGTCTCTGTGTATAGGCTGTAACTGCAACGCTTGAAGATAGTAATACAACGGACGCCCACAAGGGGCTAACCCTACTATGCAACGCTTTTGTGTGCGTAGCACACCGAATATAGTAGGGTTAGCCCCTTGTGGGCGTCCGTTGGTCTATATTCCCACGTTAATTTGTTCATCTCCATGAATAGGTATTACACATACTTCTCCAGCCAACGCAAAAGACGCTCCTCGATATCCAGAGCATGCTGGTATTCCGAGATACCATGCCCTTCACGCGGATAGACGACTAACTCGACGGGAATGCCGCGCTCCTGTAGGGCACGGTGGAAACCGTAGCCGCCACTCACGGGCACAGGCTGGTCTTTCTCACCGTGCAGGATGAGCGTGGGAGTCACAATTTTATTGGCGTAGGTGATGGCTGACCACTTGCGGTATACCTCTGGGTTGTCCAGGGGATCGGCTTGCATGAAGCGGATGTCCCAGTCGGAGAGGTTCGAGAGAGCGTGAAAATCGTGCCAGTCGCCCCAGCCTGCACCCATGATTGCAGCTTTGAAACGCGTGGTTTGGCTGATTGCCCACGCGGTCATGTAACCGCCGTAGCTCCAACCAGCGATAGCCATGCGGTCACCATCGACGAGGCCACGCTCGATCAAGGTATTGACGCCATACAGAATATCCTGGAAGTCTTTGCCGCCCATGTCGCCGATCACCGCATTGGCGAAGGTCATGCCACGTCCCCAGCTACCACGAATGTTCGGGCGCAATACGGCGTAACCAGCCGAAGCGAGTAGTTGCGTCCAGAACCCTCCAAAGTCATCGGGCCATGCCCATGAGGGACCGCCGTGTACGTTCACGACAAGTGGAGGTGGTCCCTCCGTTTTACGGACACTGGGGAGCGTGAAAAGCGCATCAATCTGCCAGCCATCAACGCTCTCGTAGCGTATACGTTCCGTCTTGCTGAACGCGAGCGTCTCTTCAACGATAGCATTAAGTTTTGAGAGACGATGCCATGTGATGTGTTGCACTGCGATTTCTCCGAACCACACATCATAGGGAGCTTGTGGCGTGCTATGAAGGGCTGCGACGAATTGGGAGTTAGACGATGGGAAGAGAGTGGGGCCAGACATAACGAAGTCATCGTCCAGAGTCACGACAACACCATTCTCCTCGCTAACAGTCGCAATTCTATGTGTGACGCCACTATACGCGGCAAATAGGATATGCTTGTTGTCAGGTAGCCAGTGGCACCATGCTGGACTATAGTCACAGTTGGGCGTGAGGTTACGCGGTTCGCTACGCCCCTTTTCGTCAAGCGTAAGCAGAAAAATATCGCCGCCACCCTGTCCTCGGTCGCTCCAATCGCCAGAAATATAAGCGAGCTTGTGTCCGTCGGGCGACCATGCGAGTGAACTTGCTTGCATCGTAAGCTGCGTCATCTGTCGCACCGCCCCGCCAAGAGAAGCAACGAGGCCAATCTGTCCAGCATACCAGCCGTTTTCGTCGGGCTTAATCGAGTAGTAGAGTGCGAACCTCTGGCTATCAGGCGACCATGTATACTCCCATACCGTCAAGCCATCGGGCGTGACAGGAGTAGGGCGATCACCTGCGATATGTACTGTCCACAAATGTTGACAACGTGCGGGTCTTACAACTAATGGGTCTGTTGAAGGTGCTTCGCCTTCATATGAGAGAAACGCAATGTAGTTTCCATCGGGCGACCACAAAGGATCGCTCACTCCATTGGGCATAGTACAAATCTGGTGTGCTAAGCTCCCATCAGCCGCCATCACATACAATTGTGACAGAGCCTTTTCGCCTTCACCAACTGTAGACACATACGCAATACTCTTACCATTGGGCGACCAACGTGGTGTACTCGATGAATTTGGTCCCTTGAGCAAAGGTCTTGGTTCGCTGATACCACTTTCAGCCAACACAGTATCGACGAGCCAGATGCGCCCCTGCCGTTTCGGTTCATTGCCCAGCCGTTCCCAGATAGTAAAGGCAACATGCTTCCCATCGGGCGAAAGAACGGCCTCGTCAGGAATACGCATATGTAAGCCCGTTCCTGGCACAAAAGGGGCGAGCGATGATTGTGGCATTGAGGCTCCTAGCGTATTCCTGGGGGATATGGGGGTGATTTTCGAGTCGTTCACTGATTTGCTCCTATCCATTTGAATGACACATACGTTGTTAGTATAACAAACAACGATGAATTGGATAGGCAAAAAAGTGTGAACTAGTTCACACTTCTCAGTAGCAAGCGAACAAGTGAGATTTCGAGGTCCTTCAACATTAAAGAGCTTGGATAAAAAGACTTGAAAGAATTTCTAACGAAGAGGGGCGTGTCTGCGACCGTCCAACTTAATGGTGTAATCTGTATCATCTGACAGAATAACACGATTCTTCAGTAGAACAGGAACGAGTACAGTTTGAGATGATAACCCACCTTCCGCATTCACCATTTGTTCGCTCGTTGAGAGCGTCTTCCCCTTGACTTCCTGATCTGTATTCAAAGGTGTTCTCCTCAAGCTAGCTGCGATCACCATTCCAGCACCAGCTAATATCACATCCTTGAGGACATACTGTCCCAATAGGTTCGGGGCGTGAAAAGGACCAGTGAAGAGTTCGCGTGGTAGCAACACGAGCGGTGACAAAATGCCGATCAACTCGAAAAGCAGTAACCATACGGCGATACGCAAAAATTTGCCTGTGATAAAGCATAAGCCGATAGCGCATTCGAGGGAAGCCACAAATACTATGGAGACGCTAGCTGGCAGTAACCCAAAACTCATTACCGCTAGCGTTTGTGTAGCAATGCTTTGTGCAGGACTGACATTCGGGAAGAACTTCAGCACCCCAAACCCCAAGAACACAGCACCCAGGCTGACGCGTAGCAGCATAACGCTGTAGCGCACCAGCCACCGATTGATACTAGCATCCACCTCGTCGAACTTACTGTATAGGTTCCTCATCAACAGTACCTCTTGTTCCATAGTAATCACGGTAAGCATGGATACGCACTAAGTTATGCATATCACTTCGATAAGGTATACGCTGTAGTGAAACACGAAGATTACTTTACGAGGATAAGCTCTTTTTTAGATGTAACAAACTAGCGGTAGGCAACAGCTTTGTTGCGCTCACGCGGCAATTGATACCAGATCTCGTCGCAGATGGCTCGCATCTCGTCGTCCAGCTTGAAATCTACGGCTGGTAATGTCTGATTCAGATGCTCTGGCTTGCTTGCTCCAACAATGGCGGAGGTGATGGCTGGTTGTTCTAGCACCCATGCAATCGCAAGTTGAGCAATAGAGATGGTGTGCTCACGACAGAACTCCTTGAGTGCATCAACCTCTTGTATCTGTGGTTCCTGCCAATAGCGTTGTTGATAGAGTTTGCCAGCATTGTGTAGGGTGAAACGCGTTCCTTCATCTGGCTGCTGTCCTGCCTGATAACGCCCCGTCAAGAGACCGCCCGCAAGTGGATTGTAGGAGATTACGCCAAGTCCTTGATCCAGCACAAGAGGGAACAGTTCTGCTTCGATATGACGAAACAGAATATTGTAACGTGGCTGTACACAATCGAAACGGGCGAGTCCGAGTTTATCACTTGTCCATAATGCCTTGCATAGCTCCCACGCTGGATAGTTCGAGCAACCAATGTAGCGTACCTTGCCACTACGTACCAGATCATCCAGAGCGCGAAGCGTCTCATCTATCGGCGTCTCAGGATCGGGTGCATGAATCTGATACAGGTCGATATAATCGGTGTTCAAGCGTCGCAGACTTGCCTCGGCAGCCGCCATAATATGTTTGCGTGACGCACCTTGATTATTCGGATTTGGTCCCATTGGCATGCGACACTTTGTAGCAAGCACAATCTGCTCACGGCGTCCCTCGCTTGTATGAAGCCAACGCCCGATATATTCTTCCGTGCGTCCAAGCATATCCGGTTGCGCTCCCAATGGATAGGCGTCTGCTGTATCAAAGAAGGTAACACCTGACGCAAACGCGGTATCCATAATCGCATGCGAGGTCGGCTCGTCACACTGATTACCAAATGTCATCGTGCCCAGACATATCTCCGAAACCTTGAGACCGGTACGTCCCATACGCTTAATTTTCAATTTCTGTTCCTCATTTCCTTGAGTTGTGGATTAGATAGGTAGCCCATATGGAACATGCTATCACATAATGTGAAACCTCTCGCGACTCTCATTCGTGTTCTAAGTAGGTGTGAAACACGTCTAAAAGCATATTTAGCTCTTAATATTGACAAGATAACCGTAAACACCACGTAACTTACACATGTATACTAAATTCATACTAGCAAAAAACGGAGGAAATACATGGCACGATTCACTTTAGGTCGGTCAAAGGCCGATCAGACGCAAGATGCGGCGCAATCAACCGTTGACAACGCGAAAGACACGTTACAATCTGCAAAAGATACAGCAGTGTTAGCATACGAAAACATCAAAGATGTAGCACAGTCCACTTTTGCAAACGCAAAGGATGCCGCCAACTCAACTTACTCAAACGTGCAAAGCAACACACCTTCAACTTATTCTAATATCCAGAGCAATGTACAGGATCAGATCGGTAAGGTACAAAATGTAGCAACGGCAGGCGTCACTGCCGCACAAGGGTTGCTCAAGCAAAACGCGAAGAAGGCAAATAAGAATGCCAAAAAAGCTCAGAGTCAGTTGAGTGACCTGCAGGACACCGTACAAGACAAACTAAGCGATGTGCAAGATAATGTACAGAGCGCAGTCAAAACGGGTGTTTCTAAAGCACAAGACGCAATCTCTACTACCGTAGACACTGCTCAAGATGTGCTTACGAAGAACACGAGAGCAGCACGAAAAGCGGCTCAGAAAAATCTGAAGCAGGCTCAGAAACAGCTCAAGAAGGCTCAAAAGTCGTCAAAAGGAAGTACCCTTCCAGCTTTGTCTTCTGTGCAGGATATTACGAGCAACGCCACAAATCAGGTTAGCTCCAGCATTTCTAACGTCCAGTCGAACATTCAGGGCAAGCTGGACGACATGCAAGCCCAGCGCGAGCGTAAAGCGCGTCGCAAGGCACGCGCACAATCACTATTCCGCTTCGGTCTTCTCATTGGCCTTGTCATCGCAGTGCTGTATACACCAACCCCTGGCGCACAGATTCGTCAGCAGTTGCTAGCACAGTTCCAGAAGTACCGCGCACAACTTGGCCTCTAACATCTAATACATAAGCAAAAGCAGGGCGAACACGATATTCGTCCTGCTTTTTTTATCGAAAAGAGGATGCATAATACTCATAAAAAGAATAAAACATTACAGGGTGGAGGGGGGGGGGGGG
>CAXUHG010000101.1:0-17290 GCA_964250805.1 uncultured Ktedonobacteraceae bacterium
CTGCACAAAAACCCTGCTCAACGAACGCCCCTACGAACGCATGAACATCACTGGCGTAGAGGAACTTAGCGAGATGCAGAAAGAGACGTTGCGGTTGCTTGGAGCCACTGAAGAATAATACAGTACGGGAGGACAGGGCAGGGAGAAACAGGGAGACCGCAAGGGTCTCCCTGTTTCTCCGTGACAATGTACCTACATCATTTTTCCATATTCATATAATGGCTCTGGTTGTCGATCACAAAAGGAATCGCGCTCATCGCCTCGGCACTCCTATCCACACCGCTGCCTCCTTTTGCATCGCGGTACTGATCTCCTGCAGTTCCATCGCAATCGCGAACGCGGTCCGCGCCTCTCTCTGCTCCACCGCTCGTTGAAAGCGCGTAAAGGTCAGGATAGCGCGTACCTGCATCTCCTGCGTTCCCACTTATACGTCACAAACGGGACATCATAGCCCATGTCTTCTCCAGCATCCATGTCTTGCTCAACATTCGTCGCTGCCATTGCACCCTCCTCAAGTTGCCTTCTATATCTTACTATCTCCCTATCCCAGAAACAATTACTGTCGATGAAATGAGTATAACACAAATTCCGATGATTACAAACCATTACACGCTCCAATTTTGTAAATTATGTTACAAATTAATGATATTCATAATTATATTACAAGAAGTAAGCTATAAGAATGAATGACGACAGTGAACTTCCAACTAATTTACCTAGCCTTGCTGGATACATTTCTATAAGAGATGCAGCTAAAGCACTTGGGCTTGCTCGCAATACTGTTTATCAATACGTTGCAGAAGGACGCATTTCTGGCTTCAGAGCAGGGGATATCATTTTAGTTCCAACTGAAGAGATTGAGAAGTTCAAACGAGGAGTTCCAGGACGCCCACGTACCAGCATTCCCCTCTGGCGTACTTCACCGAAAGAAAACATGCTACTCTCAATACTAATTTTCGTGCAGATAAGGGCAGGGAAGCAAGAAGCTTTATTGCAGAAACTTGAGGAAATTAGACAAGAAAGACAACATCTATTCTTTGGCACAGTAACACGTTATATTATTAAAAGTGATACTACCCCAAAAGAGGTTTGTATTCTGCTTGTCTGGAGAACTGCTATAATGCCTGACGAGCAATCAAGAGAAGATGCACTAGAAGAGTTTCGTCAAGAATTAGCAGATGTGCTAGATTGGGGTACTGCACGGTACAACGAGGGGACGGTTTTAATACACACGTAATCTTGATTTGACGGGTAAAAGTAGGGGACATAATTCATTACGCCCTGTGAGCGACACACCATTTCGGAGGCTGTGTAGACATGGTTCAACCCCCTTTGGCCTCGTCGTCGCCAGCAGGGTGTAATGAATTAGACCCCTACTTTTCGTCGTGCAAACTATTGGACTGGCACTGATGTATAGCGTATGATAGGGAAAAGATAACGAAAAATCTCTTTAGCAAGGAGTGTGTATATGCATATCAGTGCTTCTCCTATCAACCTCAAATTGACGACGCCGTTCCGTATCTCGCGTGGAGTGCAGGAGACATCGCCAAACGTGATTGTCGAAATTGTCCATAACGGCTACAAAGGCTATGGTGAGGCGTCGCCCACAGAATATTATGGCGAGAGTCCTGCGTCCGTTCTCGCATGCATCGACCTCTTCAAAAACGAGCTAGGCGACGATCCCTTCGCGCTCGAAGACATTCTGCAACGGCTCGATTTTATCATTGGCCTCAACCCTTCCGCGAAAGCCGCCGTAGATATGGCTCTCCACGACCTCATGGGCAAGATGCTAGGCGTACCGCTCTACAAATTATTTGGATTAAACGCAGCAAAGACGCTCTCAACCTCGTTTACGATAGGACTGGACAGTCCAGCACAAATGGCGAAAAAAGCACTGCTTGCTAAGAATTACCCCATACTCAAGGTCAAGCTCGGCACAAAAAACGACCTTGATATTCTTAAAGCAATACGTGATGTGTCGTCAGCCATTATTCGCGTCGATGCTAACGCGGCATGGACGCCCAAAGAGGCAATCAACACCATTCATGCCCTTGCACCATACAACATCGAATTTATCGAACAACCCGTCCCCGCACACAACCTTGAAGGGCTAAGGTTGATTCGTGAGAACGTACCCGTCCCAATTCTTGCCGACGAGAGCTGCGTTACGGTTGACGACATTCCACGTCTGGCAGAATGCGTCGATGGCATCAACATAAAACTCATGAAATGCGGCGGCTTGAGGCACGCACTCAAGATGATACATGTAGCACGAGTACACAATCTGAGCATCATGCTCGGTTGTATGATCGAGAGTTCGCTCGCCATCACCGCCGCCGCTCATCTAACACCTTTGGTCGATTACGCCGATCTCGATGGAAATTTGCTCATTGAAAATGATCCGTATGTGGGCGTAAGAGTCGAGCATGGGAAATTGATACTTCCTGACGAAACGGGATTGGGAGTAACGGCACGCTAGTTGCTCATGTGAGTTGTGTCCAGTCGAAGATGACCCCCATAGCGGTTGCACGTTCTCTACGTAACATCGAATATGCTTCGGGAGCCGCGAGTGGCGAGTAACGATGCGTAATCAAATCTTGCACTCGCATTTCACCGCGCTGTAAAAAATTCAGAAACAACTCACTTTGACGTACATTGTTCCAGAAGGAGGAATCGGTTGCAGGAAATTCGCCGTGCATATCATGCGCCCCCACAATACTCAAGCCTTTAGTGATCACGTCTTTGGTCAAATGCTGTTTTTCAGGTGAGCCTGTATCACCCAACAAGACCATCCGTCCCTTAGAACGTAGAAGTTGCAGAGCCTGTGAAAACACTGGTGCAGCACCTGTGATATCATACACTACGTTGACACCTAGCCCCTCGGTTAAGCGTAGCACTTCTTCCCGTGCCTGTTCCACGTCCATGTTGAGTATAGTTGTTGCACCATGAACGCGTGCCATCTCCAGACGGCGTTCCGCGATATCAATGCCAATAACCTGTCGCGCTCCTAGTAAGCGTGCATACTGCACAACGAGTTGTCCCAACAGACCGAGACCCACAATAGCGACCGCATCTCCCAGAGTATGCTCAGCACGTCGCACGCCAACCTGAGCAATCGTCGCCATATGAAACCATGCCGCATCTTCATCAGAGACCGCATCAGGAATACGATAAATAGGCTCGGTATCCGGTACAACAGTATATTGTCTGTGGTTGTGCCGCAGAGCAATACGCTCACCTTCATGAACGACACTCACATTTTTCCCTACTGCCACCACCTGACCAATCAGGCTGTAGCCAGGATGAAAGGGATACGTTACCCATGCATCCCAATGCGTGCCGGAATCAAAGAGACGACTCAGGCAAATACTTTCGGTTCCCGTACTAATCAGTGATTTGGAGGAGCGAACGAGAAAATCATTCGCTCCCATTTCTTTCAAAGGCTCTTGAGAAACCTCCACCTGATCTTTGCCAGTAAAAATGATATTGAGTGATTGCATTGTTTACTTCCAAACCCTTTGTATAGCTTACTCGCTACAGAATACATCTCGTTGTGCAATTCGTGAACTTGGAGAAGTTCGGCCTTCTGCTCCATTATCTCATCATAGCTATCTTTGAGCAAGCTCTCTCATTGGCTTATCTCTGCTCAAAACTGTACATCATAAAATAGGTTTGGGCAGCGAGAAGGAACGCCTATTGCACTCCTGTGTGCAGGCGTTCCTCCTCGTTGCATACTTAGAAGTCACTATCGCTTTTTTACTGCCATACTGATAGTCGGTTATTTTCCTTCCCTTTGAAAATAGTCTGGACCACCAGGAGGAACACAATTTTCGATGAACCCTCCTGCACTAATGAGGGTACTATTATCTTTATCTCCGTTGTCGGCGGACATCCAGATACGAGTAGGAGTAGCATCTGTGACATAACCAGAGAAGCCCTCAAAGTTCACCGTCACCCATTGCCCATTATCCGCATATTGATCGATAGGGTCACTATACCAAACATTGCCCTGATCGTCCTGAAGTCCATAAGTGAGATTGTGCGTTAATGGCTGTGGAACGTGCCATCCACTTATATAGGTCGAAAAAGAACAGAGACCTCCATTAAAAGGTCCAAGTGTCTGCCCCGTCCAGTTCCAGTCGGCCTCATGGCAATCAGTTGTTCCGTCACTCGTTACCCATCCAATCGTTCCTTGCGACTGATTGAGGGTAATCCAGTTTGACCCACAAAACTTCTTTAAGATAGGGTCGAGCTGAGGGCTTGTGTATGGGTACGTGTCATCTGCCTTTACTTTTGATGCAGCGTAGCTTGTATGCGTTCCCACTCCCATAAGAACTACGAGGACAAGTGCGAAAACGAGAATGCCTTTCATGGAATAGCGTACAATCCTCATTCTATATTACTCCTGTTCAATACGTTGAAAGCGAAGAACATCGGTTGCTTGATGGTTCTGCTTCCTAATTTCTAAGAAAGTTTTCTTTTGGCAACACAACTCATGATATGGTCTCCTTGAGAGAGGGTTTGCTTCTTTCTTCTCAAGGAGACACGTTCTTATCCTTGTTTGCTACGTGATACATCTCGTTGCACAATTCATGGACTTGGAGAAGTCTGGCCTAATAACAGCATTCAGCAATCGAGGTGCTAGGAGCATCAATCAACGCAACGGTACGATGGTACCTTTGGCAGCCAGTTCGTCACCGCCCAGTTGCCATCTCCCAACTCACGCCATGTATAACCATCGGCACTAGATGTAATACCTGCGTAAGCATCAACAATGTCATTGTATGGTAATGTGTACTGGACCGCATATTTTAATCCAGCACCTGAGCGTGCATTCAAACCAGCGGTAGCAGTGACTCGATAGTAGCAGATAGTGTTGGCGTCAGAAGCCTTCTTTACATTGGTAGGAGCCATCTTCGCTGCTACCGCTACACTATGTCGTGATGCGGCAGATGCTGGTGAGGCCGTAACAACCGAGAAAATAGCTACAGCGACTACGGTCAGAAGCAGAATCGAGAGGAACTTTTTGAACATGTGATGATCCTTTCTTTGAAACACATTTGGGTAGAACGTGTTTGAGTGTGCAAGCTACGCACTACCCACTTGCCGAAAAACAGGATGTTCTCTCTTTATTCTCCTATTGTTAAAGAGAGTTCATTCCTGCCACACGAGACGTTCAAGAACTATCTATCCTGTCTTGTATGGTAATTGTAACTTTCTTAGTGGTACAATACCAGGACAGGACAGGACACTTTCTGTCCGGTCAGTTTTATTAGAAGGACACATGCATGACACAGGAGCAGCCACTTCCCTCTTCACTCAACAGTCTCGGAGAGCATCTGCGCTGGCATCGTCTCCGCCTGGGACTTTCGCAGGAAGCACTTGCCGAGTCCCTGAATGTTTCGGCTAGAAGCATTCGACGTTGGGAACTAGATCAAGCTCTTCCACAAGAAGTTGCTCGCGAACGTCTCTGTCACGTTTTGGGCATTGACTCCCTACCCTTGCTTGGAGCTTCAAGCGTTGAGCAAGCACTTCCCGTCGCACCTCCTCTTTGGCATATACCGTTCCCGCGCAACCCGTTTTTCACTGGACGAGACGCGATTCTTCGTAAGTTGCACGAGGCTCTTGGGCACCAGCATACCGCTGTGCTAAGCCAATCCTCCGCATTGAGCGGTCTAGGCGGCATCGGCAAGACTCAAACTGCCCTTGAGTACGCCTATCGGTACGCAACCGACTATTCCGCCGTCTTCTGGATTCGAGCTGAAACCCTGGAAAGCCTGCTCTCCAGCTTTGCTGCTATCGCCGACCTCCTTCATTTGCCAGAGAAACAGGAACACGACCAGAACCGCATAGTAGTTGCGGTCACACAATGGCTCACTTCCCAGCAGAGATGGCTGCTCATTTTTGACAATATTGAAGACACGGAGCTAGTGAAAAAGTTTCTACCTCCTGCCCGTCAAGGAGCTATGCTTTTGACCTCGCGCAGACAAGCCCTTGGCATAACCGCTCAGACGCTGAATCTCGAACACATGGTACCAGAGGAAGGACTGCGCTTCCTTCTTCACCGAGCCAGACGTTTCGATGCAACAACTTCTCTCGATCAGCTCGCGCTAGAGAAAAAAAAGACGGCTCAAACAATTGTTGCCGCTATGGATGGATTACCACTAGCTCTCGATCAAGCCGGAGCCTATATCGAAGCAACTCAATGTACTCTTTCCGATTTTCTGCATCTCTTTTCTGCTTTTCCACGTTCCCTGCTCGCTGAGCGTGATGCCTCTGCCGACCACCCTCTGTCAGTTGCAAAAACCTTCACCCTGGCCTTTGAGCGGCTCCAACAGGTCAATCTCCTAGCGGCAGAAATGCTCACGGTGTGTATCTTCCTGGCTCCTGAAGCCATCCCCGAATCTCTATTTATTGAAGGAGCTTCGTCCTTGGGATCGCACCTGGAACTCCTCGCTACTGATCCTTTTGCATTCTCCACTGCACTCAAGGCACTCCTTGCGTATTCCCTGATTCAACGCGCTCCAGAAACCAAGACACTGAGCATTCATCGTTTGGTGCAGACCGTACTACGGAATGAAATGGACGAAGCAACGCGTCGCCAATGGGCTACAAAAGTTGTATGCGCCGTCAATCGTGTTTTCCCAGAGGTTGATTTTTCTGCATGGGAGCAGTGTCAGAGCTATCTCTCACATGCATTAGCTTGTTTTGTCCTGATTAAGCAGGAGCATATCATCACTCTGGATGGCGCACGTTTATTGCATCAAGCAGGACGCTATCTCTATGAGCGAGCACGTTATCCAGAGGCCGAGCCATTGTATGAGAAGGCACGAGAGTTGTACGAACACTTACTCGGCTCAGAGCATCCTGATATTGCGCCTGTGCTTGAGAGTCAAGCCGAACTCTATGAAGCACTCTGGAAAGATAAGCAGGCCGAACTTCTATACAAGCGGGTACTGGATATAAGAGGCGGTTCGCATAGTCCAGACAGCCCTACGCTCGCCTTTGCGGAAAGCATCACGAAAGTCATGTCCTTCTACTATAAGAAAGGACAGTATGTGCAAGCCGAGCCTCTTTGTCGGCAAGCGGTTGCAGCCTTCGAGCGACTGCTAGGGCCGGAGCATATCAAGGTTGCTGAGAGCCTGAACCACCTAGCCGTACTGTGCCAAGAACAAGGACGTTTTGCTGAGGCCGAGTCGCACTATCAGCGTGCGCTGGCAATCCGCGAGTATGCGTTGGGAGCAGAGCATCCCGATGTTGCCACCACTCTGAAGACGCTGGGGGCACTCTATCATGAGCAGGGATATTATGCTAAAGCCGAGTCCTTTTACATTCGTGCCTTGAAAATTCGTGAGCGGACATTAGGGCTGGAACACCCTCATATCGCCGCCAGTCTGCGAAATTTAGGAATGCTCTATCAGTATCAGGGGAAATACGACAAGGTGAAGCCACTCTATCAACGCGCTCTAGCGATACGGAAACGGGCTTTTGGCTCCGAACATCCGCTTGTCGGCGATATTTTGAACGTGTTCGCGGAACTCTATCTGGTTCAGGGACACTATGAGCGAGCCAAGCGCTCTTTCATGCAGGCGCGAGCAATATGGGAGCAATCTCTTGAGCCTCATCACCCCGACTTAGCCCATAACCTGTATGGACTTGCGGAACTGGCCTACAAACAGGGTCACTACAAAGAGGCTGGAGAACTGTGCGAACGCGTCCTGGACATCCGAACAAAGATATTTAGCACCACTCACTATGAGATCGCGCCCTGCTTCACGTTGATGGCAAAGCTTGCTGTGGCTCAAGGGCAATATGAACAAGCTGAGACGCTCTACACTCAGGCACTTGAAATACTGGAGCGGTCTGCATTATCGCACCATCCACGCAACGCGCTAGTACTCGTTGACATGGCTCGTCTCCGTCAAGCAAAGGGTAATGAGGAAGAAGCATTGAACTATACACACCGCGCCCTAGCAATTCAAGAGCAGATGTTGGGAATGGAGCATCCCGATACGGCTGAGACACTGGTACTCTTGGAGGAACTCTCCCATGCACAAAAAGTGAGGTAAATGCTGTAGGGACCGATTTATCGCGTCCTTGTCGGCAATCGAACAAGTCTCATAGTATTTAACTCATGCTTTCTACCTTCAC
Organism: uncultured Ktedonobacteraceae bacterium; assembly: GCA_964250805.1. Lineage (GTDB taxonomy): Bacteria > Chloroflexota > Ktedonobacteria > Ktedonobacterales > Ktedonobacteraceae > JBBQVS01. Next base: position 8,152 of record CAXUHG010000101.1, read on the forward strand.
TTCCACATCTTTTTCCTATATGATTGACAGATACAGCATCTGTCGTATACCCTTACTTGTGTAATATATCTATATATGCTGAGCTTTGTGTCATATAATTTCTTACTATCGAGAGATAGGAGAGCAGAAAGAGAGTATTTTCATGAATAGGGACGTTCTCCCGTCTCAAAATGACAAACGTGGATATGCATTTTCACAACAAAAACCACAGTCCGCGCCACGTATGTTGAATTGGTGGTACCGTCTTACCGCGCCACCTGAGGTGGCACTAGATGCAAGTCTTGTCGGGCGTGAGCGCGTCCGTCGTGGTCAGCTTTCTAGCACTATATTGCTGGTTATGCTCCTCTTTACGTTGACCTCTCTAGGAGCAGCACTGCTTGAAGGAAATCGGAATTTGATCTTTATCCTGCTTCCCTCGCTCGCGGTCAGCATCATTGTCTTAATCCTCAATCGTCTAGGAAAGGGGTTGACGGCAGGAATTATTCTCGTTGCAGGCTTCGAGATTGGTTATATAGTGAGTTTATTGAGAACTCCTGGTGGATTAGGTGTGGGCGATTTGCCGCGCTTTGATCTGCTGGTGGAAGCAGTGTTATTAGCTGTGTCTTTCCTGCCAGCAAGAATTATTCCCTGGATAGCACTAGGCAATTGTCTTTTTATCTGGGCTGACCTCACCTTCATGCCACATACGCCTGATCTTGGAAACCTGCTACGTACCTCATCTTTAACCGTGATTGAAGACCCGATTGCCTTACAAATTATTGTCGCCTCCGTCACCTATTTATGGGTACGTAGCACGAATCAAGCGATTGAACGCGCTGATCGTGCTGAGGTCATTGCAACCCTACAACAAACTATTGCTGAGCAAAAAAAGCAGCTCGATATTGGCATTCAGCATATCTTGCATACGCATGTCCAGATCGCCAATGGCAATTTTCAAGCGCGTGCGCCGTTGGCTCAGAATAATGCTCTCTGGCAGATTGCTGTCTCGCTCAATAATTTGCTATCCAGGCCCCAGCGTTTTGGTGAGACAGAACAAGAACTACGTCAGACACAGTATGAACTTCAACGCACACGAGAGGCTCTCCAACAATCGCGGCAGGAAATAGTACGCCTCACAGAGTCTGTACAGCCAACCAGAGACCCGCAACACAACACAGTAAAACCTCTAGCAGGAGAACAATTTTCACGTAGCGATGAAAGAGGGCGTGAGACTTCTCATAATCCTTCAATGGAGAAAGCAACACAATCGCTTGCAGAGGCTGCAAAACAACAAAGGCCGTTTCAAACATGGAGAAGGAACGATATAGAGAGAAGAAACACACGTTAGAGAATTTATTAGCGTTTCTTGCGCTGATACATCAACTTTAACGACTTCTCACGAATCCTATGCGCAGGCTGATACTCTGGGTCCAGTTCGATAGCGCGGTCTGCATCGGCAACGGCTTCGCGATAACGCTGCAATCTGTAAAGAGTATCAGCCTTCATCGTCCACATCCGCGCATCGTCCCAATTGAGTTTCAGGAACTGCTCAAATACCTCATTCGCCTCCTCGAAGTTGCCCATACCACGTAGAGAACGAATATAATTCTCCCACGCAATGAAGTATTCAGGGTCCAGGCGCGTCAGTTCTTTCGATACAACAAGCAACTCTTCATAGTTTTCCAGGGCACGTAATGCCAGCATTGCCGACGAGAGAGTTTCAACGTTCGTTGGATCGATGGTGAGTGTCTGTCTTACGTTCGTAACTGCATCATTCCAGCGTCCCATTCGTAGCAGCACATCGCTCTTCATGTTGAGCGCGAAAACACCTGTCGGATCGAGCCGAATGCTCTGCTCGAAGGCTTGCAATGCCTCAACTTCATTATCAAAATTGAGCAAAGCTACTCCTCGATTCGCCCATGCACGCGCATCATCCGGTGCCAACTCGATTGCACGCTGCGAACTACGTAACGCCTCGGTAAACTTTCCTTGCAATAGCTGTAGTCCGCTACGGTTAATCCAGGCTAATGGCAGGTTATTATCGAGGAGTAATGCCTGATCGTTGGCAATAGTAGCCTCAGACAATGCCTGCGATTTTTGTAATGCCCGCGCCTTGAAAGCGAGCGAGGGAGCATTAGTGGGAGATATTTCGAGTGTTTGCTGCGCCTGTTCTAGCAATCTATCATATTGCCCTGCTGCATCGAGGGCAGTCATACTTTCGTAAAGCAGCTCTTCGTCGTCGTTCAATCTTTGTCTCCTACCCTAAATTCTGCCTCATTATCTCATTCTCGCTCCCTTTGGGCAAGGGTTTGCGCTATAAGCAATCAGCACGAATTTGTGATATGATGAACCTGTCAGTACATACACTAGGAGATATTATGAAAGCCGTTAAAACGCACGTCGGACGTTGCGATACCTGTGGTGAGCCTGCTGCTTACGCTCAGTTACTGCCGGGGGGTCGTAGCTTCCGTTTCTGTGAGCAACATGCCCCCTTGCTCGTCAAAAAGCAAGCAGATGCCGCGGAAAACGCAAATAAAAAAGAGAACTTAACAAAATAAACACTTATAATTACGCTACGGGCAGGCGTACATGGAATGTAGTACCCTCGTCCGCTATCCCACTGCTCTCAATCCAAATAGAACCGCCCATAGCCTCGACTAAACGTTTCGAGATGTAGAGGCCCAGTCCTGAACCGCGTACAGAACTATTCACGTCGCGGTCCAGGCGCACAAAACGCTGGAAGAGTCGTTCCTGGTCTTGGGCTTCAATCCCCTTCCCTTTATCAGTAATACTGAGTATTACTGAGAGCTTGTCAGAACTATCAATCGCCGCAGCAAAGCGAATAGGCGTTTGGTGCGGCGAATACTTCAACGCGTTGACGCTAACATTCATAAGAATTTGACGTAATCTTGTAGAATCAGCCAGAACGAAGATATTCGGTGAGATATCGCGTAGTATCTCTCGTTGTTCTTGTTGCACCTGTGGCTCGATGATGGTGATGACGCCGTTTATAGTTTCGTTCACATCGACGCGCTCCAATGGAACCGAACGAATACCTGCCTCCACCTCTAACCGACTTGCATCCATCACATTACCAAGCATCACGACTAGTTCCTCACAGCTACGCCGCGCCTTTTGCAAAAAATTCCGCCTTTGCTCTGCCTCTAGCATCGTATCATATTGCGATAGAAGTTCTATATAGCCCTGTACAGCGGTGAGTGGAGTGCGCAGTTCATGAGAGGCCGTGACCATGAATTGATCCTTCAACTTATCCAACACTTGCATTTTATCATGCGCATTCCGTAAACGCTGATACAGATACGCGTTGGTAAAGGCTACCGACGCTTGCTCAGCGAAGTCTTGCGCCATCGGCAACGCTTCGCGCCCAAAGGGCTGACGCTCACGTAGACCATTCGGCGTAGAACGTCCCAAGATAAGCATGCCTACCGGCTCGCCGGCTGAAACAAGCGGAGCCAGGATAACAGTATCGCTATGATACGACAGCAGCTTTCGACGCAGCAAAGAGACTTCATCACCCTGCTGCTCTGAGAGTGCTAAACCAGTATGCACTCTTCCATTTTCGCGTCCTTGCAAAGATGTAGCATCGCTCAACTTCGCTGTCTCATGCAAGGACACAAGCATTGGCTGTAGCCCATAAAAGGCTTGTGCTTCACTCTCATATGGCAAAATTGGAGGCCACTCAGTATAAGGCTGTTGTAGAGTTGTCAAAGCATTATAGAAAGCAAGCGGTACCAGTCTATTGCCCTCTTCCGGTACATACAGTAATGTATAGTCTGCTTGCAAAGCATTTGTGCCTTCTATACACAGCAGTTGCTGTATTTCCGCTGGTGCCACAAGTGCCGAATTTAAGCGAGCTGCGATATTGACCATCGCACTTGCAAACGACTTTTGTTCGTAAGTCTCTTCGTAAAGATAGGCTTGCTTCACACTCATTACTACCTGTTCAATATATTTGGAAAGCAACGAAATATCGTGAGGTTTCAATGAAACCGACATCCTACAAGCAACACCAAGACAGCCAAGAATAGCATTTTGGTAGCGCAACGGGAAGAAATGCATTGTAGGAAGGGCTTGCAACTTTTGCCATACTGCAATCTCTGCTGGTATGTCCTGTGTATAACTCTCCCAATGAATTTCGGTACTTTGCCTGTCTTTGAGAAGGAAAGAGAAAAACGAGTCGCTGCGCAAGCGCCAATTTGTCGCGGGCGTTATCGTGGAAGATGTATTGACCAGCATATACGATTGCGAGCTAATTCCATCATATTGTTTTTCACGCAAGACTAATAGTGCCGCGTCGAAACCCAATTCTTGTGTGACAAGGGCAACAATGTTTTCCAGCAATGGCTCGATTGCCAGCGTGCTAGTGAGTTTCACATTCAACTGGCGCAAATGCTCGGCGTCATACCGTTCGCGTTCCTGCTCCAGCAATAACTTTTCATTCTCCTGCGTTGCCCTAAGGTAGCGCACAGCAACAAGAATGCCAACTATAGCAGTAAGCATAACAAGGTAGTTTATGCGTGAGTCATGATAAATAGTTTCACTTATTAAGGTGATCAGTAGCAGAAGTGCCAGTGGTACGTAGAGGAGCAAGCTCTGTAACCGTCTCCACGCGCCATGAGTAACCTCAATTTCATTCCGCAATGAATGTGTTTGGAGCTTAACTTGTAGCGTTTGTTCTTGTTGTTGCTCCCGATATGCTTTCTCTACAATAGCCTTATACTGGTAGACACCTGCCAGCCCCATCAACACATAGCCGAGAAACCAGAATGAGTCTATCCACAGCGTTCCAGATGAATAAGTATGCGTAAAACTATTGGTGTATGCATAGCCCGCATCCGCCCAAGCCAGAGATGCTATAGCTAGCATTAAAAGGAGAAATGAAGGATAGAGTACGCGCTCTGTGCGTCGCTGCACGATGAGAGCAATAGCGAGAATAAGCAAAATATCCCAACAAGGATAAGAGAGTCCAACGAGGAGTTGTACTAAGTCCAGGGTATTATCCATCTGCTTCACATTGGCAAAGTACGCTGGACCAAGCACAAAAAACCAGCTTATACCAAAGAAACAGAGCGTTGGAATGAGCGCATCGAGTCCCATCCGCAAACGAAAACGTAGTGAAGTGGGCATAAGCAGGAGACCGACAAATATAAATGGATAGGACAGTGTAAAGCCTACATCCGAAAATGATGGAAATGGGCTTGCGTGAATAACTTCCAGGTAGGTGTAGTAGATACCACCCAGACCATTGAAGAAAAGTCCGAGACCGACACACAACCATGCCAGTTGATATCTTTGGGCAAGCATAACCGGCCCTTTTCGCGCCAGATGGCCTACTCTAAAAGCTAAAAACGCTCCAAAAAACGAGAACACCACATACATCACGTCGGCGAACACTACATTACTCTCATCGCCGCCGAAACGAAAAATCATCTGCAGCAGACTACCCACAACAAGGAGTATGCCAAGTGCCGTCACAATCTTGACTGCGTTTCGTAGTTTCCTAACGCGCTCTGCCGATAATTTATCAAAATCAATGGTAGACATAAGTAGAGTACACACCCATTTTCCCCCACAAAAAAAAAAAACGCTATGATTAACCCCAAAAAATCCAGATACGTCAATGTCTCTTTTCTGGCGCGCTTTGCGAGCCAGAAACGAGACATTGACTTATGTCTTTCAACTCACTATCTTACGTATTCATCTAAACAGGACGTAGCACAGCACGAGCAGGTGCGCCCTCTCTACCGCGCAATCTAAGTGGCAGACAGATAAGTTCATACTCCCCAGGCTCTACCTGTGAGAGGTTCAAGCCCTCGATAATCCAAATGCCAGCACTCAATAGGGCATGATGCGTCTCCGGTCCATCCTTGTAGAAGCCACCCACAGAGAGATAATCGACGCCAACAGTCTGCGCCTGCAACTTGGCTAGATATTCCGCTGCCTCTTTTGAGACGTACACAAAATCCTTGACAAAGGTATCGCTCCCCCAATTATGTGTCGAGTTGCGCGTCTTGAACAGAATTCGCTCGTCCAGTTGGATATTATGCGGCTCCAATTCAGCAGGTTTGATGGATTCGGGGTCGCTAATCTCGATCACACGTGCCCTACCCATCGTTGCTGATAAGGGCATCTGGTCGATACTGATACCATTCTCGATAAAGTGCAACGGCGCATCCATATGTGTGCCCGTATGCGCTCCCATAGAGACTTTCGACACATTGGCGGCATCCCCACGCTCGATACTGAGCGCGTATTCGATCTCTACAGGCGGATTATCAGGCCAGTGAGCCATGCCCGTGTAGAGTGGTACCGAAACATCTATCCAACTTGCCGTTGTCTGTGGTATATCTTCCGTCATTGCAGTTTCTCCTCATCTAAACTATACTTCTGCTTAGAGTACGGGACAGAGATGTATAAAGTAGCACTATGAGTAACCTCAACAGTTTTCGTAGGGACTAGATTTATCGCGTCCACCGCTCAATTTATTGAGCGAGATCATGGCTAATCCTGTCTATAAGCTGTTTTACAGATGATCTCGCGTGATAAATCACGCAACGGACGCGATGAATCTAGTCCCTACGAAATACCATTTTTAATGAACACGGGAAAACTAGTAAGGAGCGAAAAATATGCTCAAGATTTTTTATTCTCCGCATGCAACCAGCACCGATAACGAGGCAAAACGCGCCTCGGGACACGCCGACGTGCCGCTTTCTCCCGCTGGCCTCGAACAAGCGCGAGAACTAGGGCAACACTACGCATCGGAAATACTCGACGCCGTTTTCTCCTCCGACCTGCAACGCGCCACAACCACCACTCAAATTGCCTTTGCAGAACGGCACATACCCCTTATCCCTGATGCTCGCCTACGCGAATATGACTATGGTGACTTCACACAATATCCACTCGCACAGGTGGAGGCAGAATTTCCCCGTCGCGTTACAGAACCATTTCCACATGGCGAAAGCTTGCTCATGGTAGTCCAGCGCGTCGGCAGTTTTTTGCACGACGCCTTACAAGAGTATGATGGCAAAACGATTGTCGTTATCGGGCATCGCGCGACAAAATATGGGCTTGAATACTGGCATAGTGACGCCTCGCTTGAGCAAATCGTGAACACGACCTGGGAGTGGCGCGACGTTCCTATATGGTATTACGAATTTAATATGCACAACCTTGAAAAAGGTAGAGTGATTGAGAACATAAGTCCTACCTCTACGTCCTCTTGTTAGGACAGTCTCTTAAAATGGAAAAGCAAAGTTAAGAACCTGACAATAGGTGTCAGATTCTCCTCTGTACAATCTCTGTAGGAAGACATGTTGAGTGACGAAGCAGAATGATGGTGCCGCTACAAGGAAGGAACTAGAGGTATGAAAGATGAAATACTGACATTCTACCGTACACAGAGCGCGATAACCCAACCTGGAAAGCAATCCGTCCTCTTCGCCGATCTCCCACAGGGCATTGAGGAGCTATGCAAGGTCGTTCAAGGTCTGATCATACACTATCACACTGGCGACCTGTATGGTTGTCAGATAACGGCGGAGCGCGAACGCGAGATCGATACGCGCTACGTCGAGCGCATGCTGGAGCGCATTATTGAACTAGACCCAAGCCCCCTAAGTGAAGCACGAACACCTCAGCAACGACTGGTTGGTTGTTGCCGCGACTTCGCAACAATGCTCTGCTCAATGTTGCGCTATCAGGGTATACCTGCACGTATCCGCATTGGTTTCGCTACCTATATCGATCTAGGGCCAAACTTCCATACTGATCATGTGGTCATTGAATACTGGCACGAGAGAGAGAGACGTTGGCTCGTGGTTGATCCCCAAATGGATGCGCTCCTGATCAAGCTCAATCGTATCGACTTCGATGTACATACTATGCCGCAGGGACGTTTCTTAACAGGTGGCGAGGCATGGCTCCGCTGTCGTGCAGGCAAAGCAGACCCCAATAACTTTGGTATACATCCAGAGGTCAAAGAGATACGTGGCTGGTGGTTGATACGTGACAAATTGGTGCAGGACCTCGCGGCCCTCAACAGAGTTGAGATGCTCGTATGGGATGCATGGGGCATGATGCGGAGCAACGACATCAACGATGAAGATTCGTGTTTGCTTGATAGTATCGCCGAATTGACCCTGAATAGCGATGCAGCATTCGAGGAGCTACGGCACTGCTACGCACAGGAGGAACGAGTGCGCTTAGATGGTAATGTGTGCAACTATAGCCCCGCTGTGGGACCTCACGAAGTCGTAATTACGCTCTAGCACGAGAGTGCAAGGCGAACACAGGTAGGGACCGATGTATCACATCCTGGGAGCAATCAACCACCACCAGGACGTGATAATGAACATTCACAAAATAATCTCGGTATCGTACAGGGAGACCGCAAGGGTCTCCCCTACATCTTCCCCACCGCTATGTTTAGGGGAGACCCTTGTGGTCTCCCTGCCTCCACGCGGCTATGTATCCATAGTATTTCGTTAATCTTCATCATCGGTCCCTACCTGCCTCCATTACTCCCAACATTCAACATATTGCCAGCAAGGAGACGCCCTGTTTTCCATTGATCCATTAAGTTAACTTGCAAGATGCTCCCACACAGCACTCACAAATTCCTCCGTACTCGCATGCCCACCCTGATCTTCTGGCAACACTGTTCCTTCCCGATACACCTGAGCAATCGCTTCTCTCAAGTTTCGCGCTTGCTCATCATAGCCAAGATAGTCGAGCAGCATAGCACCCGACAGAAGCATGGCGGTCGGGTTGATGATGCCCTTGCCAACGAGATCGGGCGCGGAACCGTGTACTGGCTCGAAGTAGGCGTAGTTCTCGCCATAGCACGCACTGGGCGAGAGGCCGAGGCCACCGATGCTACCACTAGCAACATCGGCGAGAATATCGCCATGTTCATTCGAGAGTACCACTACATCGAGTGTCTCAGGAGTGGCAATCATACGCCTCGCAAGATCGTCGATCAGGTATTCCTGATAGCTCAATGTTGGATATTCGCGAACCGTATCACGCACAATACTCCGCAAACGTCCATCGGTACGCGGCAAAATGGAGTACTTCGCGCCCAGCGTAACACGCCCTGGATATCCCAATGCTTGCCGTTGTAGAGCCAGTTCAC
>CAXUHG010000101.1:17390-20043 GCA_964250805.1 uncultured Ktedonobacteraceae bacterium
CCCAGCGTAACACGCCCTGGATATCCCAATGCTTGCCGTTGTAGAGCCAGTTCACAGGCGGCAAATGCGACGCGCTGCATCTGCTCATCAGTACTAATCCGCACCGCATAAGCACCCACAGTATCTACAGGAGGAGCTTGCCACCATGTACTACTGCTTGCTAACGTCTGTAACTCCGCAATGTCGCCCTCGCGTGGCGGATACAGCCCTTCGAGGTTATCGCGCACAATCACGTAGTCAATGCGTTCAGGGTGCAGCATAGGACTCTGATAGCCTGTATACCAGCGCACAGGACGAATGTTGGAGTGCGTCATCTTGCCCCAGCGCAGGTACCACAGGATAGGACGACTCGGCCCACCGCTCGCACCGAACAGCGTACAATCTGCATTGTCGATGGCGGCGCGTGTCTCCTCTGGAAAGGGAGTGCCATAACGCGCCTCAGCCTCACGCCCACCCAAAGCCTCGACAAAGCGAGTATCGGAAGCCAGCGCACCGAGTATCGCAACAGTTGGACGCATCACTTCGGGTGCGGCATCATCCCCTGCTATCACGCATACCGTTGGCGGCGAAGCTGAAGGACGCCGTGTAAAATGCTCAAAGCTCATTGTAGCGTCCCTTGTTGCTTAATGTACTCGATAATCCCTCCTGCCTCTACAATACGCGCGATAAACGGCGTCAACGGCTCGGCCTGAAACGTCTGCTCCAGGTCAATGTTATGAATAACGCCTGTGTTCAGGTCAACCTCTATACGTTGCCCGTCGCGGCTAGCGAGAACCGCCTCCTCGCATACAAGTACAGGCAAGCCAATATTGATGGAGTTGCGATAGAAGATACGGGCGAAACTTCGCGCAATCACGACGCGCACACCGCATGCAAGAATGGACGCGGGTGCATGTTCGCGTGAGGAGCCACAACCAAAATTGTGCCCACCCATGATTACATCGCCCACCTGCACCTGCTGTGAAAACTCCGGCAGAATTTCGCACAGGCAATACTTCGCCAACTGTGTACGGTCGGTCGTCACATTGTAACGCCCTGGAATAATAACGTCGGTATTCACATTGTCGCCAAGCATCCAGATTCGGCTCATGATGATATGTTTCCTTTCGATTACGTTCAATGTATATCGTTTACAGGGGCCAGGGCGCCCGCAAGGGGAACGCCCCTCCCATACGACGATAACCGTCGTAGAGCGGGTTCGTGTATGGGAGGGGCGTTCCCCTTGCGGGCGCCCTGGCCCCTGATGATCCACTAATTTAACGCGTATGGAGCTTCCCCTACATCTACAGTTACAAAAACTCTCTCGGATCCGTGATATGCCCACTAAGCGCAGTCGCAGCAACGGTAGCAGGACTACCAAGATAAATTTCAGCAGTAGGATCACCCATACGTCCCGTGAAGTTGCGGTTCATCGTCGTGAGGGCACGTTCGCCAGGGGCAAGCACTCCCTGATGGCGCCCGATGCAGGGGCCGCAACCTGGATTTTCTACAGTGGCACCTGCTTGGATGAAGGTTTCGAGGTAGCCGAGGCGCATTGCCTCAAGATAGACCTCGCGCGATGCAGGGACAACTACCATACGCGTATGTGGATGGAGCCGCTTGCCACGCATAATGCCAGCAGCGATAGCAAGATCATCGAGGCGTCCATTGGTACAGGTACCTAGAAACACCTGGTCAATCTGTACGTCTGCTACATCTCCTACCGGCACAACATTGTTGACATCGGGCGGACATGCAATCATTGGTTGCAGACTTGAGGCGTCGATCTCGAAGACGCGCTCATACTGTGGGTTGCGCGGTGCAAGCATAGGGTATTCGACCTCGGTTCTGCCCCGTAGCCACTCTTGCGTAATAGCATCCGGCGTGACAAGTCCAGCCTTGCCACCCATCTCGATAGCCATGTTGCAGAAGGTGAAGCGTTCGCTCACGGAAAGCTGTTCGACGAGATCACCCGTATACTCGATAGCACGATAATTGGCACCATCGACGCCAACCTGTCGCACCATCTCAAAAGTGATATCCTTCGCGTAGACTCCGAAGGGCAAAGTTCCCGTTATATGAATGTTGAGAGTGGTAGGAACACGAAACCACGTCCGTCCAGTGGCATAGGCAACACCAATATCGGTTGAACCCATACCAGTTGCAAAGGCACCTAGCGCACCATACGTACAGGTGTGGCTATCGGCACCAACGATGATGCTACCGGGAACGACATAGCCGCGCTCAGGCATGACTTGATGACAGATACCCTCCTGCAAAATGGTGATATCCTGCTCACGCGCAAAGCTGCGAATGTCGCGTTGTAGTGTCGCGGCGGCAATCGTTGCAGCAGGAATAATGTGATCGAACACGATATGTGCCCGGCGCGGATTGAAGACGCGCCCACCGCTCTCTTGCGACAACTTACGAAACGCCTGAATCGCTAACGGACTTGTCGTATCATGACTCATCACTCGATCAACCTCTACGATAACGGTCTCGCCCTGCTCTACAGGTCGTCCCAGCTTGTAGCTAAAAATTTCTTCGGTCAGTGTACCCATTGTTGGAATCCTTTCTTGATAAACATGTTTACAATAACTCGCCAAGCGCGGTATGATAATTTTTCGTAGTACACAGTCAAGCTACATGTGTCGGTTTTTCGTAGGGACCAGAT
>CAXUHG010000102.1:0-2854 GCA_964250805.1 uncultured Ktedonobacteraceae bacterium
GTTGTCATCCGACGGGAGACACGTTATTATATGCAGTAGCGCAAGACAGAATTCTCATAATTTCGCATATATAAAGGAAGACTATACAGATGCAACAAGAGACATTGCCCGCGCATACTGGCGTGGCGCGTTTTATGGATGCATGCAATCTGCGTGAGCCGGATGCGACACCGATCTGGTTTATGCGACAGGCGGGGCGGAGCCTTGCTGAGTATCGCAAGATACGCGACAAACACGACATTTTAACGATTGCGAAGACGCCTGAGTTGTGTACCGAGGTGACGCTATTACCTGTGCAGATACTTGGTGTCGATGGTGCCGTACTGTTGGCAGATATCGTGGTGCCATTAGAGGGCATGGGTATTTCCGTCGAGCTACGCCCTGATGTCGGTCCCATTATTCACAATCCAGTACGCACGATGAAAGATGTCGAGGCACTTCGCATTATCGACGCGGAAGAGTCAACGGGCTATATTATGCAAGCTATTCGCATGGTTCGGCGTGAGCTGGAAGGCAAACAGGCCGTGATTGGTTTCTCTGGTTCGCCGTTCACGCTGGCTTGCTATATCATCGAGGGGCGACCAACGCGTGAGTATGCGCTGGCAAAGGGGATGATGTATGGGCAGCCAGAGGTATGGCATGCGTTGATGAGCAAGCTGACCGAGGTGGTTTCGCGCTACCTAGTGGCACAGGTCAAGGCGGGTGCCGATGTTGTGCAGTTGTTCGATAGCTGGGTTGGTATGCTTAGCCCTAGTACTTATCGCAAGTTCGTCAAGCCCTATGTGACGCGCATCTTTCAGGATGTGAAACGCGCTGGTGCGCCCTCTATTCACTTCGGCACGGGAGCCGCCGCGCTGATCGACGATATGGTCGAGGCGGGTGGCGATATTATAAGCGTCGATTGGCGCATGGACCTCGACGATGCATGGGCGAAAATCGGCTATGATCGTGGCATTCAGGGCAACCTTGATCCCGCCATGCTGCTGACTGACTGGCCCACGATTGAGGCGGGTATGCACGATATCTTACTTCGCGCCAACAATCGACCTGGACATATCTTCAATCTCGGTCACGGCGTACCTGCGCCTACTAATCCCGATATGTTGAGGAGATTAGTTGAGGCGGTACATGAGGAGACACGCCGTTAATACGAATAATGGTTAATGGGGCAGGACGGAAGGAGCAGGACGGACGCCCACAAGGGGCTACCCTACTATACTTCACGCGCGGAGCGCGTCCACACGGTGTATAGTAGGGTGCGACCCTTGTGGTCGCCCGTTGGTTCCAATAAATCGCCCGTCGATTTCCAACAAAATCGTTGGTTTTGGAGATAGAAACAACAATGACCACAACAACACAACAACATGTGGGCGTGATGCTGATGACCTATGGGTCGCCAGCTACGCTTGACGATATTCCAGTCTACATTAAGAATGTTTATGGTGGACGTGAACCCGATCAGGAGATCATCACGGAGTTTCGCCGCCGCTATGACCTGATTGGTGGCTCGCCTTTGTTGCGTATCACACGCGAACAGGCACAGGCACTACAGGAGGAGTTGAACCGAGAGAGTAGTGATGGTACGACATATACCGTCGATGCCGGTATGCGCTTTTCGCCTCCCTTCATTGCGGATTTAACGCCAGAGGTTGCCGCCGACGCACAGAAACTGGTTGGCATTATTATGTCGCCGCAGTATTCGCCCATTATTATGCGTGGCTATGTTAAGACGCTCGAAGATGCGGTTGCGGACCTGGAGCGCGACGACCTGAAGTTGGCGATCTCGCGTGACTGGCACATGCAGCCGTACTTCTTGCAGGCTCTAGCCGAGCGCGTGCAACAGGCACTTGACCGTTTTCCAACGGAGATACGCGATAGCGTGCCTGTGTTGCTTACGGCGCATAGTATGCCTAAGCGCGTGATTGAGAATGAGCCAGATTACATCGACAATCTCAAAGAGACGGCGGCGGCGGTTGCGAAGATGCTTAACTTAGCTGATGACCGCTGGATGTTCTGCTATCAGAGTGCGGGTCATACGCCCGAAGAGTGGCTCAAGCCCGACTTTGCTGATATCATGCCAGAGTTGCAGCGTGAAGGTAAGAAACATGTGCTGATCGCTCCTGTGCAGTTCCTGGCGGACCACCTTGAGATTTTGTACGATATCGAGGTGGGGGCACGCGAGCAGGCCGAGGAGCATGGCATCAAGTTTGCACGCATCGAATCGCTCAACACCTCGCCCCTCTTCATTCAAGCTCTGGTGGCTGTTGTTAAAGAGACGATGAATAGGGCATAATAGAATTAGAATGTGCTAGTGAGAGATACGACAGCGCACGCGCTGTCGTATCTCTCACTAGCACAAGGAAAACAATTTCTTAGGAGGATTTCGTGGTTGTAACTATCTCGAAATGGGTTTTGCGCGTCAGTGCGATTCTTGCACTTATTCTCGGCATCATTATCTGGGTAAATAGTGGTAGTGCTGATAGTCTCATCAACATTCACTTGCCACTAGGCATTTTAGTTACGTTGTCGCTTATCGTGCTTGGCGTCGCGTATGGAACCGCTAAAGGTGGCAACTGGGGTTTTGCCTCGCTTGCCATTGTGTGGGGTATTATCGTGTTCGCGGTTGGAGCATCGCAACTTGGAATGAACGATCCGAACGTGCTGTATAAAATTCTGCACCTGCTGATTGGATTGCTTGCGATTGGCATTGGTGAAATGGTTGCGGCTCGCTACAAACGTCTGAACGTAGCACGCGCTCAAACGATGTAAGTAGTATTGAGTCAACAGAAGTGGGGGGGGGGGGGGGGGGGGGAGGGGGGGCGGGGGAGCGAGACGAAACAAAAAAAAGATATAT
>CAXUHG010000102.1:2864-5364 GCA_964250805.1 uncultured Ktedonobacteraceae bacterium
TTTTTTTTTCACAAAACAGTCGGGGTTTCCCCACCCCGTGTAGGTGTACCTCAGCGCACTCAATACCCAATCTGTTTTCTTGTATCGTCACGATAAATATGCAAGAAGCGAAACGTGATATGCTTATGATGCGTGAACACTATTAACCTACTAATCAACGTTAACGGTTTCGTAGGGACCACATTTATGGCGTCCATGCGTGATTTATCACGCGAGATCAATTGTTGTATCCTTCGTACAGGTTCAAAACGAATCTCGCTCAATAAATTGAGCAAACGGACGCGATAAATCTGGTCCCTACGAAAATCAAAGCAAAACTATAGCATACAATTTGAGAAAATAGGTATATTTCTTATGGCACAACAAGAGACTCGACCACAGGACGAACAACAAACGCAACCATCCGCTGTATCTCAGGATGGAGCCGTCAAAGCACAGCAAAACAAGCAGGATGATAGTGGAGAACATGCGAGCAAATGGGCTGTATTTTCAATTGTTGCCATTGGTGTTTTCATGGCAACGCTCGACTCCTCTATTGTCAATATCAGTCTGCCCACGATTGCACGCGAATTTGGCGTGCCGCTCAATGGCGCGATTGAGTGGGTGATTATCGCATATTTAGTTGTGACTGCGGCTGTTCTGCTTACTGCTGGTCGCCTAGCCGATATGATTGGGCGCAAGGCGATCTGGGTTATTGGTCTCTTCGTTTTTACAGGTGGCTCTGCATTGTGCGGTGCGGCACCTTCGCTCGGTTTTCTCGTGGCGGCTCGCGCCCTACAGGGTCTCGGTGGTGCATTACTATTCGCGTCAAGTCCAGCGATGGTAACGAACGCCTTTCCCCCACAGGAACGTGGTCGTGCGCTTGGCCTGAACGCGGTGATTGTCGCGCTTGGCGTGAGCGTTGGACCTCCACTTGGGGGCTTCATCACGGCCTTTTTTTCATGGCGTTGGATATTCTATGTCAATGTACCCCTCGGTATTATTGGTATTCTTTTGACGCTACGTGTGCTTACCGAGAAGTTTCACCGCAATCCAGGCAAGTTCGATCCATTGGGTGCGATATTGCTAGGCGTGGGTCTGGCAAGTTTGACCGCCGCGCTTTCGTTCGGGCAAGAGTTGGGCTGGGGATCACCGATTTTTATTACGGGTGTTGCCGTTGGTGTAGTTTTGCTTGGCTGTATTCCTTTTGTCGAGCGGCGTGTTGCCAATCCGATTATCGACTTGAAGCTGTTACGAAATCGCGTGTTTCTCTCCGCCAATATGAGCCTGATTTTGAGCTTCCTGGCACTGTTCGCGGTTAGTTTCATCATGCCGTTTTATCTCGAACAGTTGCGCGGCTTTCCTACGCAAATCGTTGGCCTGCTCTTGACTCCGTTACCAATCATGATAGCACTTGTCGCGCCTTTCAGTGGTTCGCTGGCTGACCGTTTTGGAAGTACGCGCTGGCTAGCATCTGGTGGACTCGCCATCGCGTGCGTTGGCCTGATTCTTTTGAGTCAGTTGAACGCGCATAGCTCGGTCTTCGATATCATATGGCGGTTGCTCGTCACAGGTCTGGGACAGGCATTATTCCAATCGCCGAATAACAGTGCGTTGCTAGGTTCGGCACCACCGGAGCAACGTGGTAGTGCCTCTGGCTTCCTGGCGACTGGTCGCGTAATGGGACAGAGTTTGAGCGTCGCCCTTGCTGGAGCTATCTTCGCCAGTCTCGGCGGTTCTGCCGCTGGACTCGCCATTCAAAACCACCAGGGCAACTTGAGCGCGTTACAGCAAACCTTCACCTCAAGTTTTCGTGCTGCCCTGCTCACCTGCGCCGTGATTGCGGTCATTGGCGTATTTACTTCGCTTGTAAGGGGAAGCGGTGAGAAGAAAAAATAAGGAGGAAAGCAATCGGCACCTCCGGTGCCGATTGCTTTCCTCCTTATTTTTTCTTGAGAATTTTCCATACATCTAAATGTAACTAGTTGCTTATAGTCTGTACATTTGTTACAATGGCGGTACAACGTCAAGGAGTGCAGGCGTTCGTTTCCTCGTTATAGCTGGTGAGATGAAAGGTACGGTAGCAGCCTGTGTCAAAAGTTTATGCTGTTGCGAATCAAAAAGGCGGCGTCGGAAAAACCACTACCTCTATAAATCTTGCTACGTATCTAGCTGCGGCAGGACGCCGTGTGTTGCTCGTCGATATGGACCCACAGGCCAATACCACAAGCGGCATCGGTGCATCCAAAAACAAAAAAGAACATACTATCTATGATCTTATGATACAAGAGCAAGAAGATATTTCGATTTTTGATGTGATTGTGCCCTCGGCTCGCCGCGAACTCGTTGTCGCCCCCTGTACTGTCGATCTGGCAGGTGCGGAGATGGAACTGGTTGGGGCACTGGCGCGTGAATATCGCTTAAAGCAAGCCCTGGAGCCTATTCGTAATCGCTGCGATTATATTATTATCGACTGTCCGCCTTCGCTCGGTTTGTTGACGATCAACGCTCTCGTCGCCGC
>CAXUHG010000102.1:5464-10279 GCA_964250805.1 uncultured Ktedonobacteraceae bacterium
GAGGAGGTAATGGCTCGTGGCTAAACAGAAATTTGGCTTGGGGCGCGGCCTCGACGCTCTCATCACAGGTGCCTCAGAGGTGATATCGGCGCAAAATTCCCAATCCGCTCCATCTGATAACGGCAATGTCCTCTACGTCTCACTCGATAGCATCATTCCCAATCCACGTCAGCCGCGCCGTATCTTTCGTGAAGATGACCCTAAGCTACTCGAATTGAGTGCCTCGATTAAAGAGCATGGTCTGATACAGCCTATTATTGTGACGCGCCTCGATACACTTGTGGCTGCGAGCGGTGAGGAGTCTGAGAAAAAAGATACCGGCTCGTGGTTTAACGAGGATGAGCAGACCGTCTCAACACAGGAAGCCCAGCCAGCGATACCACAGGGTGTGGTGTACCAGATTATCGCTGGTGAGCGACGCTGGCGTGCCTCACGCCTTGCTGGACTGAGCAAGGTGCCTGTAGTCATCAAAGAGGTCACGCCACAGCAAATGCTTGAGATGGCCTTAATCGAAAATATTCAACGTGCCGATTTGAACCCGATTGAAGAGGCTCTTGCCTACCAATCGCTGGTACAAGACTTTGGCATGACCCAGGAGCGTGTGGCACGACAGGTCGGCAAAGATCGCTCAACCATCACAAACTCGATGCGTCTGCTACAGCTTGCACCAAAGGTACGCGATGCTCTTATCAATCAGCCCGAAAATTTTAGCGAAGGCCATGCACGCGCACTTATCGGTATTCCACGCGAGGAAGACCAGATTATCGCAATGGGCAAGATTATCGCGCTCAAGCTGAATGTGCGAGAGGCCGAAAAGTTAGCGGCAAGTATGAAGGGTGAAGAGGATGTGGAGGCCGTGGTCGAGCGTATGACCACTCCGCCAGCACGTCTCGCTGAAGAGCAAGAGTTAGAGACGCATTTCCGCGATGCCTTGATGGTCAAGGTCGATCTCAAAAAGAATGCGAAGGGCAAAGGGACACTAGTCCTACACTTCAATGATCAAGACGAACTGGAACGTTTATATAGCCGACTGGTAAAACAACGTGACGCGTAATCTGAATTGAAGGGAATATCTACCGGACTATGACTATCTCTGAGACAACCGAGAGTTCATATAATAAGGCACGTCATACACTGGTGGCGGCCCGCCTCGAACTAATGGGGCAACTCGCAAAGTTTAGCCCCGATGAACTAACACAACATCCTATCGACGGAGAATTTTCGCCGTTGCAACTGGCGCATTATGTCTACATCGCCGACGGCTTTGGCCTTGAGCAAATGAAGCGTGTGCGGCGAGAGGACGATCCCCTCGTCCCCGATTTGAACGAACATGCGCCGCAACTGATGCAAGAGATGGAGGAGTCAACCTCGCTCGATGCCGTGTTCGCTGGCATGACTGCACGACGCGAAGAGATTTTCGAGTATCTCTCTAGCTTGCACGAAACTACATGGAGCCGTCGCTATCATAACGCTCAGGGCGAGGAACACTCATTTCCTGAACTCGTCAGCATGCTTGCCATCCACGATCAGCAACAGGCGCAACAACTGGTAAAATTGAAGGAAGTAATGCAATAAAAAACTCCCGACGACGCTCAGCGTCGTCGGGAGTTTTTTATTGCATGTTTAATCCTACTAGTGATGCAAGCAATGCTCCATGCTCGTCTAATGACACGTCAATGGCACTCAACGAGCCTGTATCCATATGTAGCTGCCACTGGTTGCTTAGAGGCATGCCTAGCAGAGAGCAGAGTAAGCTCCGTAGCACACCGCCATGACTCACAATAACAATCTCTCCGCTTTGACTCTGTTGTACTATTGAGGTGAGGGCGGGATGGACACGTTGTAGGACATCGTGTAGCGACTCGCCCTCCGGCGGTGCGACGTGTTCGGGATCGGTAAAGAAACCGAGTTGATCTGGAAATGTAGCCGCAATCTCGCTATAGATGAGACCTTCCCATGCGCCGAAGACAATCTCACGCCATGCGGGGGATGTAATGACGGTGAGGGGAGAGGTTGTGGTGGAACGCAGGGAGACCGCAAGGGTCTCCCCTACATGTAGGGTATTGTTAGATGTAGGGGAGACCCTTGCGGTCTCCCTGCTATCTTTGCGATTGATTCTACGCGCAATAATCTCGGCAGTCTCTTTTGCCCTTACCAGATCGCTACTATAAATAGCTGTTATTGGTTTCGTTCGCAGTTTTGAGGCAAGATGATTCGCCTGTCTATGCCCAACTGGAGAGAGAGGAATATTGGTGGTGCTGCAAAAACGCTGCTGCTCGTTCCATGTTGTTTGTCCGTGCCGAACGAGCCAGATGCGTTGTATGTGTGTGATGGTCATATGCTCATTAACGTATGTCTACAACTTTCGTAGGGACCCGATTTATCGCCTATAATTCATTTATTGTGTTGACATATACCCGATAAATCGGCCTCAGACCCGATTTATCGCGTCCCTACGAAATATATTTATGAGATTTCACTTTGCATTGTACCATTCTTAATAGGGAAGGACGTTATTTATGCATGAGGATAGAGGAACCAATACATCACAGACCTATTGCGTCACCAAGGCATACAAGGCTGTTTATCCCGACCCGATTACGATGCGTGCGGACGACATGATAGAGGTGAGCGATAAAGAGGACGATTGGCAGGGCTGGACGTGGGTGTGGTGTACTAATCAGGGCGGGAAAAGTGGCTGGGTTCCCAAAGGGTACGTTATACAGGATAAGAAGGGGATATGGAGGGCACGCTATGATTATTCGGCGATGGAGCTGTCGGTAGAGGTCGAAGAGAGAGTCGAAGTTTCGCAACAAGAGAGCGGCTGGGTATGGTGTACAAATGAGCGCGGTGCGAGTGGATGGGTGCCCGTCGAAAACGTTGACGCTTGCTAGCCAATTTTCGTAGGGACCACATTTATGGCGTCCGTGGTGTGATTTATCACGCGAGATCATATCAGATATAATTTATAGACATGACTCGCTGTGATTTCGCTCAATAAATTGAGCCTCGGACGCGATAAATCTAGTCCCTACGAAAAACTAACGGGAGGGATAGAGCAATGGAAGAGCCGATCACAGATGAGTTGGTACACGAAGCGGTAGTTGAGGAATTGACGGAACTGGGACGCGCCCGTATCCGTCAGGAGCAGGCCGAGGTGCGCGCGAAGAAGCAACCGGGGAAGAAGGGGCTGACGCTTGTCTATACGGGCAATGGAAAGGGTAAGACGACGGCTGCACTCGGCGTGTTGATGCGGGCGTGGGGGCAAGATTTGCGCGTGGTGATGCTACAATTTATGAAGGCGACAACGGGCAAGTGGGGCGAGATTCGCGCGGCTGAACGTATGGGGGTCGAGATTATTCCATTGGGACAAGGCTTTACGTGGACAAGCGAAGATTTAGAGAAGGATCGCGCCCTTGCTCAACAATGCTGGCAGCAGTGCCGTGCTAAAATTGAGAGCGATAACTACGATATCGTCATCATGGACGAAATCACCTACACGCTCAAATATGGCTGGCTTGATATTGAAGAGGTGCTGACAACGATGCGCGAGCGTAATCCTGCATTACACGTTATTTTGACGGGTCGTGATGCACCGGAGGCACTCATCGAGTATGCTGACCTTGTTACCGAGATGCGCGAAATCAAGCATCCGTACAAAACGCAGGGCGTTATGGCACAGAAGGGACTAGATTTTTAATGACATTCGCAATAAACATTCCACCACTCGATTCGCAAGCAAGAGAGCGGGCACGAGAACGACAGCAGCAATTGACAAAGCCAGCAGGTAGCATGGGACGCCTGGAAGATATCGCCATACAGATGGCTGGTATCACACATGATGTTCTGCCCGCGATACAGCGCAAGGCCGTGATTGTGATGGCGGCGGATCACGGCGTGACAGCCGAGGGCGTGAGCGCGTATCCGTCCGCCGTCACGCCGCAGATGGTTCTCAACTTTCTTCATGGTGGTGCCGCTATCAATGCTTTGGCACGACAGGCAAATGCGCAGGTGGTCGTGGTCGATATCGGTGTGGCGGAGGAGATACAGCATCCCAATCTGCTTTCGCGCAAGGTTGCTGCTGGTACCGCGAATATGGCGCAGGGACCAGCGATGACGCAAGAGCAAGCAGAGGCGGCTATTACAGTGGGTAGAGAGGTTGCGACATCACTGATAGAGCAGGGCGTCGATTTGCTTGCAACGGGCGAGATGGGAATTGGCAATACGACCGCTTCGAGCGCGATTACCACAGCTCTCACAGGAGTTCCCATTGCCTTAGTGACAGGTCGAGGTACAGGTATCGACGATGCACAACTTGCTCATAAAGTTGCCATTATCGAGAAGGCGATTGCTCTCAACAAGCCTGATGCAACCTCACCGCTCGACGTACTGGCAAAGGTCGGTGGCCTAGAGATAGCGGGACTTGTCGGTGTCATACTTGCGTCCGCGGAGCGAAGCGTTCCCGTTGTGCTTGATGGCTTTATTTCGGGTGCGGCTGCCCTTGTTGCCGTAAAGCTCGCACCAACCGTAAGTGACTATCTTTTCGCTGGTCACGTCTCAGTGGAGCGTGGTCATCATATTATTCTTGAGCAACTCAAGCTCACGCCCATCCTCGACTTAGAGCTACGTCTCGGTGAAGGTACAGGTGCCGTACTTGCCACGAACATTATTGATGCCGCTCTCCGTGTACACCGCGAGATGGCAACCTTCTCCGAAGCAGGTGTCTCCGAAAAAGATAGTATGTAACAGAAACATGCCAGGACAAAACGCGACGCGGGGTGTGGAGGGGGGTTTGGGGGTATTTACGCAGCATGG
>CAXUHG010000102.1:10289-14225 GCA_964250805.1 uncultured Ktedonobacteraceae bacterium
CCCCCACCCAGGGGCCACCAAAAAAGATATAATCAAACCTAAACACGCCTCCACAACACGCTACGCGTGTTGTGCAGGCATGTTTCTGTCTATTACCTCAGCATGACCAATTGCCTAATGAGTTGCACCTCGGAAAGCTCGTCTGGTAAGGTTTCCCCATAAGCCGTTCTTTCTAATGCCTGGGTATCTTCTCAAAACGCATTAAAAAGCCCCCACAAATATTATTGAGTTGTAGAAAATGAGGAATTGTATATGAGTGAAAAGCCACGTATTCTCATAGTTGACGATGATACAGCACTGTTGCAGGCTCTGCCGCAAGCACTGTTGATTCGCATGCATGATGTAGACGTAGACACGTCCGATTCGGCATTAGAAGCCCTCGATATGCTCCAAAATAACGATTATGATGCTATTGTGAGCGATATCAAAATGCCTGGCATGGATGGATTGGCTCTGCTGGAAAGAGTGCAAGAAATGAGTCCTGATACGCCAACGCTCCTGATTACAGGACATGGTGAGCATGATCTCGCGGTACTGGCATTGCGCGGTGGTGCCTATGACTTCATTCAGAAGCCGATTGACCGCGACTACTTTATAGCGGCACTGCGTCGCGCCCTGCATACGCGTCAGCTACGCCGTCAGGTGCAAGAGCAACAACTTGCCCTCAAGCTACACGCGGGTTCACTTGAAGGTCTGGTGCAACGCCGAACGCGCGAACTAGTCGAGGCTAATGCGGTCAAAGATAAGTTCCTGAGCATCGTTTCGCATGAACTCAAGCTGCCACTCTCGAATCTCAAAGGCATGATGCAGATGTTGCAACGACAACTAGAGAGCAAAGCCGAACCCGATCTGATGTATCGCGGTCTAGCCGATATGGAGCGATCACTTGACCGTACCGAGGTGCTGGTACAGGACCTGCTCGATACGTCGCTGATGGAGACCAATATGTTCACTCTTCATCGCACTCGTTGTGACCTCGTGGAACTCTGCCTGCAACTTCTCAATGAGTACACAGCGGGTGCAGGCCCCGACTTGACCTTCGATTATCTCGGCAATCCTATTATGGTCGAGGTTGACCGCGACCGCATCTGTCAGGTACTCATCAACCTATTCTCGAATGCACGCAAGTATTCGCCCAAAGGCTCGCCAATCACCGTGACGCTACAGCAATCGGGCTATGAGGCCACTATCTCAGTGCGCGATATGGGTGTTGGTGTCCCAGAAGAGGTTATACCGCATATCTTCGATCAATTTTATCGTGCCCCTTATATCGAAGTGCAGAACGGCTCACGCCCCGGTCTTGGTCTCGGCCTCTACATTTCACGCAAGATCGTCGAGCGACACGGTGGACGCATCGAGGTACATAGTATCCCCGGCAACGGTAGCGTCTTCTCCATTATTCTTCCCATCTTTGTTGATCCTGAGGCGGAGAACGTGGAGGATGTCGCAACATTGACACCGCATACACAGGCGGTTTGGACGATGGCGCATTAACACGGGAATGTTCGCACGGAAGCCCACAAGGGGCTTCCCTACTATACCTCACGCGCGCGGAGCGCATCCAAACAATATAGTAGGGTGCGACCCTTGTGGTCGCCCGTCCGTTCCCCATGTTTGCCCGTCCGTTCCCCATGTTTATTAGAGAGGTTTTGATTATGCTTGATTCAACAACACAAACAATCATACAGAATGTGGCGAATACAAACGATACAAAAACGCATGGTACACTCGACGCCGACCTTATCATCAAGAATGCGCCCGATCCGGTGTTTATCTCAGACCTGGAAGGTAAGATATTGTCGGCGAATGATGCTGTTTATGAACTGCTTGGCTTCCGTACAGACGAGGTGCTAGAACAGTCGCTATCACGTTTCATCAGTTCTGAGGAGACGCGCGAATTTACCGCCGCCCTACGTGAAGTTATCGAGCGCGGCGTCATTCGCAATACGCGTCTTAATCCACGTAGCGCGTCGGGCGAGGTCATTCCAACTAGCTTGAACGCTTCGGCCTTACGTGACTCGGAGGGGCGCGTGATTGGTGCGATTGGTATTCTGCGCGATATGCGCGAACTGGATAAAGCACTGGCGTACTCCGATAGCTTGATTAAGAACGCGCCTGATCCGGTGTTCGTCTCAGACCTGGAAGGCAAGATATTGTCGGCAAACGATGCCGTCTACGAGTTGCTCGGTTTTCGACCCGATGAGGTGCTGGAACAATCGCTGTCGCGTTTCATCAGTCCCGAAGAGACGCGTGAGTTCCTGGCTGCACTGCGTGAGGTTATCGAGCGTGGCGCGACCCGTAATGCTCGCTTGAACCCACGTAGCGCATCGGGCGAGGTTATTCCAACTACGCTGAACGCCTCCGCGCTGTACGATACTGATGGCAAGGTGATTGGTGCAATTGGTATCTTGCGCGATATGCGTGCTTACGAAATGGTGGTGCAAGACTTACAAGAGTCGAAATCGGAGTTGCAGGAAAAGATTCTCGACCTGGAAAAGTTCGAGGAGGTGGTGGTGGGGCGTGAACTCAAGATGATCGCCCTTGAAAAAGAGATCGAGAACCTTAAACGCGAACTAGAGAAGCTGACGCTGGGACAGAGCAAATGGACGTAGGGACTGATTTATCACGTCCGATTGGCATCGCACGCGATGCCAATCGGACGTGATAAATCAGCCTTTACCTTATTCCTCTTCTGAAGATGGGAAGACTACTATGTTACCCTCTATAGAATACGAAACACCTGCGGAGCCGCAAAAGACGGCGGAGCAACTGGAACTGGAACAGCTACGACGCGACTACGCGTTGCTGTCGGAGCAGAAGCAGGCGTTGGAAATGCGCGTCATTAAGGGTGAGGAACGTCGTCGCGCCCTGATGCACATTCTCAGTGACCTGAACACGCTCAACCGCAAGCTTGCCGATCAGCGCAAGGCGATGATTCATATTCTCGCCGACTATGAACATGACCGTAGCCATTTAGAGAAGCAGACCGAACGCTTGGACAATTCGCGCCGCGCCCTGATGCATATTTTGCAGGATTCGCACCAGTCGAATCTACGCTTGGAAAACAGCCGCAAAGCTATGATACATATCATGAGCGATCTCAAAGAAACGACTGCGGAGGTCGAGCGGCGCGAGCAAGAGTTACGCGAGAAGCAAGAGCAACTGGTGCAGGCTGGTAAGCTGGCAACGCTCGGTGAACTAACCACAGGAGTTGCACACGAACTGAACAACCCCCTGAATAACATCGGTCTCTTCATTGGCAATGCCATCGACCTGATCGAACTGGGCTTGACCGATACTCAGCCAGACCGTATCATTCGCGAACTTGCGAGCGCGATGCAACAGGTGCGTAAGGCCACCGAAATTATTTCGCACTTGCGCACATTTGGGCGTGCTGCTTCCGTGAGCTACGAGCCTGTTGTGTTGGGACAGGTCATTCGTAACTCCATCTCACTGATGAAAGAGCAGTTACGTCTGCGCCAGATCGAGGTGCGACTGAGCTTTGCCGACGAAGAACTCACAGTGATTGGTAACGCGATTCAGTTGGAGCAGGTTTTCATCAACCTGCTCACCAATGCACGTGATGCCCTTGCAGATATGCCCCGTAAAGTAATTACGATTACCTATGCTCAGAAAAGAAATAGTGTAGAGCTAAGTTTCTGTGATACAGGTCCCGGCGTACCTACTGGCCTTGAGCAGCGCATCTTCGATCCCTTTTTCACTACCAAAGAAGTTGGTACAGGTACAGGTCTCGGCCTCTCCATCACCTACGGCATTATCAAGGAGCATCAAGGCACAATTGCCATCGACAATCATCCAGGCGAAGGGGCAAATTTCCTGATTCAACTACCGTTGAAGCGAGAGTAATTACCAATCAAAAACCAACGTGGCAAGACCGTCATGGTGGTGGGGCCGGGGGGTTTGTTTTTTTTTTTT
>CAXUHG010000102.1:14235-19789 GCA_964250805.1 uncultured Ktedonobacteraceae bacterium
CGAGATAAAAACCAAACCAAACCCCCCCGGGCCAACCCCGCCCCGGTCTTGCCACGTTGGTTTTTGATTGTTTTTATTTCGCAAGCGGCATGCTTTGCGCGAAATGGAACAGGTTGTTCGGGTCGTATGTCGCTTTGACGTGCTGCAAGCGAGCTAGATTGGCTCCATAGTACGCGTTTTGCCAGTTGGTCAGGTCGGGGTCAACGTAGTTCTGGTACGAGTCTCCATTGGCGTAGGGTTGCATTGCCTGCCATGTGCTGTTGAGCCATGCACGATTGGCGGAGACGACGGAGGCTGGATCGTTAGCGTTCCAGCTTGCCGAGAACTGCGAAGAGAAGAGGGCGTTGCGATGCACAAACGCCGTTGCATTCGCGGCAACCCGATTGATCGCTCCCCCGTAAGAATCCATGCCGATACCACCTTCTCCAAGTGAGGCATTGGCCTGTCGCGTATTGATCGCATTGATGAGCGTGTCGATGCCTTGCCGTGAGAGTATATTCGCGTAGTAGTGCGATTTGACACCGGAGGTATCGCGTGCAAGTTGTCCGCTTGAAGTCTGTGTAGGCAGATGACACTCGGCGACGCTCTTGTTGTAGCATCCCGCTTCATAGAGCATGGTTGAGAGCAGACCGGGGCTTGCCACATAACGCGATGTTGGCGCGATACCAATTTTGTTGAGAAGTTGCTGGAGTAATGGACTAAACGAATTTACATCGCCGACGTAGACGCCATTGATCTGTACAACGGGAGATGCTCCCTTGTTCTTCTGTGCCAGCAAGAGGCAGTTCGACCATACCTCGTCGGGTGCTTGTGGTGCCCAGTGCTGCCATGCATCGACGACTGCCGCAGCATCATTCCATGCCCATCCAAGTGTGAAGAGCGTGAGCGTACTAACGGGATGCGCCTGGAAGTTGAACGAGGTCACGACACCAAAGTTTCCACCGCCACCGCCGCGTAAACCCCAGAACAGGTCTGGCTCGGAGTTGGCATCGCAGGTGAGGAGCCTTCCATCAGCAGTCACAACCTGAGCCGAGAGCAGGTTGTCGCAGGTCAAGCCGAATTTGCGACCGATGACGCCGACACCTCCACCTAGTGTGAGACCTGCTACACCGACTGTTGGACAGGAGCCAGCGGGTAGCGCAAGGCCGTGTTGTGCCAATGCTGAATAGACATCTATGAGACGAGTACCTGCGCCAATAGTCGTCGTGTTGCTGCTGGTATTGACCGTGACGGTGTTCATACGCGTGACATCTATCACAAGTCCTGTGCTGGTCGAATAGCCGTTATAAGAGTGACCACCAGAGCGGGCAGCGAATGCGAGATTGAACTTTTTCACAAAGGCGAGGCACGTCTGCACATCTTGCGGCGAGGCACAGTAGGCTATACCTGCTACTTGCACATTATCATAACGTGGGTCAAAAAGCTGGCGTGCGCTTCCATATTGTGAACTATTGGGACGGACAAGCGTTCCCTTGAGGCTCTGTGCTAGTTTTGTCCACTCTGCATCAGTAAGTGTTGGCGGTTGCGTCGGACTCTGTGTCGGCGTTTTCGGAGTTGGAGTCGCGGTTGCGGCGGCTTGCGTCGATCCACCTTGACATGCCGCCAATACTGCTGGCACCGCACCTAGAGCGCAGAGTGCCAGAAACTCGCGCCGTGGCATCGCTCCTGCTACAAAAGACTCCTGTTTCTCGTGGTCCTGGTTCATAGATATCCCTTTCATCTGGCTGTTCGTTCGTGTTACAGCTTTATACGTCTGCTAAGTACAATGTAACGCAGCATACAAAAGTTGCGATGGAATAAATTACAGGGATGTCGCTGATTGAGCTAATCAAGGCTTTTTACTATTATGCTCCCTAATCATTTCGCTGTTTGACAAATAAAACACTATGTATAGCTACTTACACCTCCCAAAAGTACCTATTTCTAAGTCTGAACTACTAATTCGGGCTGCTTTAATTCGTCTATGATAGAATGTATTCGTCCACATACTAAGTATATAGTGCTTATCACATCACATGGTGATACAGTTATACCTCGGCGGGAAACCATGCAGGAATTACTTGACGAACTGGGAAGGTAAATTTTATTCAACAGTAAAAGCATACTACTCGGAAAGGAGTAGCAAACATGGATGTATCTCCGCGCTCCAGAAGACGATTGTCGTTAACCACACGTGTCTCTATCCTGCTCGCTTTTACGGCTATCATTCCATTGCTTATCGCCGTTATCAGTAGCGAATGGCTCTCTCGTCCGCAACTTGTTTCTCAATCCGCAACCGTTCTGGCTAAGAACGCTCAAACGAGTACTCAGTTGATCGATGCCTATATGTTGGAGCGTCTCCACGATGTGCAAACGATAAGTAGACAACCCTTTCTACGACAATTCCTGGTGGGAAACGCCGCCGTCAAGCAAGAAGCGTTTGACGAACTTTCTTCAGGTGATCAACGCGACGCAAATTATGACTCGTGGTCGATCCTGGATACACGGGGCCGTTTGCTTGTCTGGTATCCAACTCAACCAAAGTTACACGGAAAATATTTAATTTCGCCAGACAATCTGCAGCAGGTACAACACACGACAACCACCGTTATTTCTGATGTCTTTTATAATTCCAACGTAAGCGAGGCTTCTGTCGATATTTACATGCCTGTAATCACGGCGAACGCTACGGTAGTGGGTATTATACGGGCAACGCTCAGTCTGGACTATATCTGGAACATTGTCAATAATCAGGCTGATAACGTTGGAACATATGGGCTTATTGTTGACCGCAACGGAGTACGTATCGCATACACCAACACTGATATATCGAATATTACGCAACCCGCAAACTTGTTTACAGCGGTTGCTCCACTTTCGGCGCAGATGCAACGGCGCGTTGCCGATGAAAACCTTTATGGCAAAGGTGCAACGGGCGTTCCCATTTTAGCTGATACGACGCTTGCCAATAGACAACGCTCCCCTTCCTCAGCATCCACCTTCGAGATGACGCCTGCTGAGCATCAAGAAACGTATGAAGCAGCACAACAAGGGAGTACAATCCTTCCCTGGACCTATTACGTTTTTAGTCCTTTGAGCGCAATCACCACTATTGCTGATCAACAACTCCTCTCGGTAAGCATCATTGCTGTTGTTGTCCTCTTTCTAGCCGTGCTTGTGGGTTTGGGATTAGGTCGCTACATTACGCAACCAATTCTGCTAGCTGTTACGTCTCTACGTCACAGTAGTCAAGCGTTGAAGACATTAGCGACTAAGGAGCAAGTGACGGCAACGGAACAGCAATGGATGATTGAGTCGTCACAGGTAGGGCTGCAATCGCTTCAATACTATACAAATGCAACAGGTGTTGCGGCTCGTCGCCTTAATAATGTTGGCTTGCAACTGCTACAACAAGAACAATACCTTGACCCGCATTCACAAGTGAAACAGAATTTGAAAGAAGTAACCGCTACTGCTGTCTACATCCAAAATGCGGCGGCACATCAAGATGCAAGTAGTAAAGACCTTGCAACGGCTATTAGAGTAACAACACAGGTTGCAGAACAACTTGCTACTGGCGCAGAATCAGCTGCGAGTGCCTCCCTACAGTTGGAACAAGTGGTTGAGCAGTTACGTGAAATCGTCGGAAGGTAGCTTATGATGAAAATAGAGAAGCTTTTACGCAGTGTCGTACTTTTGCTACTTGGAGTTGCGGTACCTATGGGCTTGATAAGTTGTGCAACCAGCACCAATGCAGCCAAGCCGACAGTTATTAACTTTTGGGTACGTGAAAATGATAAAGCCTTCACTATCCCTTTGGTACAGGCATATAACGAAACGCACACGACGAAAGTCAAGCTAACCGTTATCACAGCCGAGAGCTTTGTTACCAAGTTTGGTACTGCTATCGCGGCTGGAACTCCGCCCGATGTTATTGCTATAGATTTGATCTATTTGCCAGCTTTCAACGCAGCTAATCAAATGGTGGATATTACAGACCTTGCTCACAGCTTGCCTTTTTTTGACAAACTCAGTCACTCTCATGTGCGTTTAGCTACCGTTGGTGGCAAGATATACGGTTTGCCCTACAGTGCTGACGGCTCTGTTCTGCTGTACAACAAAACACTCTTTCGACAGGCTGGTCTTGACCCAAACACACCCCCTGTGACGTGGGCAGATATAGAGGCAGACTCTCAAAAAATCACAGCATTAGGTAATGACATCAAGGGCTTTTACTTTTCGGGTCGCTGTGCAGGTTGCAACGCGTTCACGATTCTGCCGCTCATCTGGGCTAGCGGTGGCGATGTACTCAGTTCAGACTCAACCACCGCTACTATAGACTCACCTGCCGTGAGAAATGTTCTGGAATTTTACCATCGACTCTGGGTGGAAGGTCAAATGCCGCAAGCGGCTAAGACCGATAACGGCGATCATGGCGCGAATTTCATCGATGCCTTTACTACTGGTAAGATCGGCATGATCGGTGGTGGTGCTTTCTCCGCAGCACTTCTAAAGGCTCAGTATCCCAAGATTGACTTTGGCGTCACCTATTTGCCAGGAATGAATGGCGGCGTTGCATCCTTCGCAGGGGGCGATACCATCGGTATTCCGCGTGGCTCGTTACATACGAAGGAGGCGTTTGACTTTATATCGTGGTGCTTGAGTACACAGACTCAGGTCGAGTTATTAGCTAAGAATAGCGAAGTTCCTGTTCGTTCAGACCTTGGCATCAACAAGTACAGTCAAAAAGATACGCGCTATGTCACCATATCAAAAGCCTTTGCTCAGGGAAGAACACCTGATACCGTCCACTACAATCAACTGTTCAACGACGCGAATGGTCCGTGGATTACGACCATTGAGAATGCCGTCTTCAACGGACAAATAGACTCATCTCTTGCCACTGCCCAGCAACAATTCACGCAAATTCTCTCAACGACCAGTTAGAGCGAGAGATACGTCCTATCACAATGGCCTCAAGTCGTAACAAAGCGACTTGAGGCCATTGTGGTTACGAGGGGAGATGAGACAAGAAATATTGCATCCCACTTATTGAGCAAATCATGACTTTTTCATAACGGATTGTGTATATCTTCGCTCTATACTACGAGTGTCAGAGAAAAACGGAATGGAAGTGCCCACTCTGACGTAGCTTCAAAGAAGCGTTAAAAATAATGTATAGCAAAAGAAAAGGATAAGATTCATGAAAAAGTTACTGGTTATCGGCGGTAGTAGTCTGCTTTTACTGGTTGCAATACTCTGCGGAGCCTTCTTCGCGGGACCAATGCTTGCCTCCGCTCACGGCACAACCGCAACTGCGACCAAACCCACGACCACGAAAAAGACAACGGATGCTAAGAAACACGAGGAGCATCCTCTGCGCGTGTTTGTCCGCAACCACAAAGACGAGATCGTCGAGCAGATCGCTTCTCAACTGCACCTGACCGTCGATCAACTCAAAGACAAGTTGCAGCATGGTCAGCGTCTCGTTGATATTGCAAAGGATCAGAAAATTTCTCGCGCAAGCTTGAAGGCTCTCATCGAGAAGAGCGTCAACACCGTCATCGATCAACAG
>CAXUHG010000103.1:0-7654 GCA_964250805.1 uncultured Ktedonobacteraceae bacterium
TCCCCTTGCGGGCGCCCTGGCCTCACCACAGACCTCTCTTTGGGCTACAGTTAACGCCTATGGGGTAGCCCCTCGTGGGCATCCGTCGTGTAAATGATGCTCTGGCCTCTGTTCTGCAATTCCGAGGCGAAAAAATATACAAACGTCCGCGAATATGGTACTATACGCTATGAAAGTAAACAGTAATTGGAACAAAGACGTGGGAACTTCAGACGCACAGCAAAAGGTTGTGTTCTATACAAAAGCTGGCTGCCACCTCTGCGATATGGCGCGCGAGGTACTCGATGAGGTTGCCACGCATGTAGAATATGAGCTTACAGAGATAGATATTCGTACCGATCCCACGCTCTTTGAGGGGTATCGCTATCGCATTCCGGTAATTCTCGTGAATGAGCAGGTGGTAGCCGAAGGTCGTATTGAGTATGACGACGTAGCACAGGCGTTACATATATAGCTATATCATGAACTATATATAAGGGAAAATATTATGTCAGCGCAACAGCTTCACACGCAAAAAGCAACATCACAACGATTAAATAAGGCATCGAAGGAGTTCGGTGATGCCTTGCTCAAATACTGGGATACAATTATTATGCTGGTCCTGGGCGTACTCGTGCTTTCCGCACTTGCGGTGCCGTTTCTCTCGTACTTTGGCTTCGATAGCTTCTCGAAATCTATTTTCTTTTCGCTACACTACGTTTGTGCCCAGATACCCTCGCATTCTTTCTATATCCTTGGTCATCAGCTAGGCATGTGCGCGAGAAACTTCTCGATCTATACGTCGATGTTTCTCACGAGCGTTATCTTTGTGCTAAGCAAAAAACGTCTCCCCGGCATTCCCTGGTGGGTATGGGTATTGATGATTCTGCCGATGGCACTGGATGGCACAACACAGATGTTCGGCTTGCGCGAAAGCACATGGCAGTTACGCCTCCTCACGGGCACACTCTTCGGTGTTGGAAGCATCTGGTTTCTGCTCCCCTTTATGCAGAAAACTATTGTCGAAACAACTCCTGTTACAATGGAGCAGGTACAAGAGGCACACATCGCTCGGCGTTCCGCTAGATAAGATAAGATATGACACAGCAGAAGATTGCCCAACAAAAGACGTTCGCCGTCACAACCGTTGGTTGCAAGGTCAATCAGGCCGACAGCGAGGCGATTGGTGAACAGATGAATACGGCAGGCTTTGCCCAGCGCGATTTCAGCGAAGATGCTGATGTCTACATTGTCAACACCTGCACTGTTACACACCTCGGAGATCGCAGTTCGCGCAACCTGATAGCACAGGCACATCGTCATCATCCCGACGCCCTACTCGTAGTAACTGGCTGTTACGCCGAACTCAATCCACAGGCAATTGCCGCCCTTCCGGGTGTCGATGTTGTGGTTGGCAATAGCAAAAAAGATGCACTTGCCGAGGCAATCACACAGCAAAGCGAGAAAAATATTGCTCACGAGTTTGTAGAACAAGGGCAACGCGTTTTACCAATGTTCTCATCGCCCACACTCGATACGCAGCATATTGGAAGTGATAACGCGCTCTCTGTACAAGAGATAGAGCCGCAGCCCGATAACCCAGCACGTTTAGCTCCCTTTGTTGCCGAAACGAGTACGGCTGAGTTGGCAAGCACGCGTCTTACCTCGCGCACACGTGTCCAGATGAAGGTGCAGGACGGCTGTGATAATCGCTGCACTTACTGTATAGTACCGACGGTGCGTGGCGGTTCACGCAGCCGTAGCATTGCCTCGGTGATCGAGCATGTCCAGCGCAAGGTACGTGCGGGCTACCAGGAAATTGTGTTGACGGGCATTCATCTAGGAGACTATCACCCGGATGGCGACGAGCAACGCGACCTCGGCGACCTGATCGCTACGTTGCTGCAAGAGACAGAGATGCCGCGTATTCGTGTCTCCTCACTTGAGCCGGAAGATTTTCGCCTGGAATGGTTGGAGCATTGGCAAAATACGCGTATGTGTCGTCACCTGCACCTACCCATGCAGAGTGGCTCCGATGCTATACTACGCCGTATGGCTCGCCGCTATAATAGTACCCGCTATTCTACTATCGTAAGCGAGGCCAAGCGGCTCGTTCCTGGCATAGCAATTAGCACCGACATCATCACGGGCTTCCCTGGCGAGACAGAGGAAGACTTTGAGCAAACCTATCAGCTTGCCCGAACATTAGAGTTTGCCAAGTCGCATGTCTTCCGCTTCTCACCGCGTCAGGGCACGGCGGCGGCACGAATGAAGGGGCAGATACAAGACCCAATCAAAAAGGCGCGGAGCGAACGTTTGCTTACACTCAACGAAGAACACAGCCGCCTGTTCCGCCAGCAATTTCTCGGCGCAACGGTTGAGGTACTCGTAGAGCATCCACGCCATGACAAATGGGAAGGACTCACGGATAATTACTTACGTGTCGAGTTGCATAACCCACCAGCTCATATTCACCAACATTCTCTCATCAAAGCACGATTGTTACAGCTTGTAGATGATGGAATATTGGGAGAATATGCAGATCAATAAAGGAGTATGACATGGTTACACAGCCGACACCTATGAAAATGAGTGTCGAAGAGTACTTCGAGCTAGATACCAATAGTTTAGAAGCGCGATACGAGTTCATAGACGGCTACGTGTATATGCTTGCTGGTGGTACTGCCGACCACTCTACAATCAACGGAAACCTCGTATCCGCATTCAAAAGTGCGTTGCGTGGTGGTCCCTGTCGCGTTCATACATCTGATTTGAAGGTTCGACTTTCAGAGAAACGGTACGTGTTTCCCGATATATCCGTAAGTTGCGATCCTCGTGATAGAGGAAAGATTACTGTTATGCAATCGCCAATTTTGATTGTCGAAACACTCTCACCGAGTACTGAAACGTATAATCGGAGGAAAAAGTTTTCATACTATCGCGCTTGCTCAAATATACAAGAATACGTTCTCGTTGATACGCAGGAGCAGGCGGTAGAAGTCTACCGACGCGACAAGGAGCCATTCTGGAAGTACTCCGCATTTGAAGCTGGTGAGTCAGTGTTGCTAACAAGTCTGGGTATTAGCATTCCTGTTGCTTCTATTTATGAGGATGTGGAGCTTTCTGAAGTCGCTGATTCATAGTAGTTTACCTTAAATGATTTTCGTAGGGACCACATTTATAGCGTCCGAGGCGTGATTTATCACGCGAGATCATATCTGAGGCGGCTTGTAGAAGGGGTTCACAAGGATTTCGCTCAATGAATTGAGCAGTGGACGCCATAAATGTGGTCCCTACGAAAAACCGTCGCATCATATTACTACTGTACTAATAAAGGTCAATTTATTGCGTAAACTCATTCTCTTTCTCATTTCCCTTTGTCTACTACTGTTTACTACAGCATGCGAGAACACAAACAATTCGGCAAGCTATAACTTACCAAACTCGAATGCTTCCAATAAAACGTCTTCATCAGCTATAGGAAATTTTCGTGAATTTGCGTTCCCACAAACTGGAAGTGGTGCGATGCGTCCTGCTATCGACTCGAAGGGGCGACTGTGGTTTGGCGAGATGAGCCATAATCTTCTGGTGATGTTTGATCCTCATACACAGACGTTTACGCAGGTTACGCCGCCGCATGGTGCCTATAGCATTATGGGTGTTGTCGTGGCAAAGGATGATACAATTTGGTTTGCGGAGCAAGACGCAAACTATATCGGGCACTATATTCCGACGACAAAGCAATTCCAAACCTACAACTTGCCAATGGTACATACTGTTGATCCCAGCAACGCGAAGAAGACGCTCACGTTGCCGAGTGGTCCCAATGATTTAGCGTTCGATACACACGAGAACCTGTGGTTTACCGAGATGAACGCGGATTCGTTGGGAATGCTCAATACGCATACTGGCAGAATCGAGCAGTATCCGCTTTCCAAGACAAAGAGCGTACAGACGATTAGCCCTTATGGTGTAACGGTAGATGCACATGGTATGGTTTGGTTCACTGAGTCTACGAAGAATGCGATTGGGCGTCTTGACCCAACAACAGGCACAATTCAGCTCTTTACGATTAAAGGTGCCGACGTACCACTTATGGAGATTGCAAGCGATTCGCACGGTATTATCTGGGCAACGTCGTTCAATGCGAACATGCTAGTAAGGCTTGACCCGAAAACGGGATTGTTCACAACGTATACGGCACCATCAACATCACAGGGTAGTGGTGGCTTGTACGGACTGCTGATTACGTCGAACAATGAGCTATGGGTAACGGTGCCAGCCGAAAATGCGATTGCTCACTTCGATGTCAACATACATCACTTTCTCTATTCCGCTATTCCGACTGCCGCTAGTTTTCCCTTTGGCCTCGTTATAGATGCACAGAATAATATGTGGTTTACAGAGGCTGTTAGCGATAAGTTAGGAATGCTTTCTACATATAAAAAGTTTTCAGAATGGCGGAAAGGCCGCCATTGTGAAAACTTTTTCTATGTACTACAGATACTTCTCGAACCAGCCTGTGATATGGCGGAGGCGTTCGAGGCGTAGTTTGGGATGACCGCCACGCGAGAGGCCGTGACTCTGCCCCTCGAAGCGCACAAGCCGTGTTTCGCGCCCCATCCATTTGAGGGCTGCAAACAATTGCTCGGCCTGCTCAATTGGGCAACGCAAGTCCTGTTCGCTGTGGATGATGAGTAGTGGCGTCTTGATGTTCTGCACATACTTCATAGGCGACATGTGCATGTACTTATCCAGGTTTTCCCACGGCGTCGTGTCAAGGTTGTCGTAGCCCATATCCCAGCCAACGTCGCTACTACCGAAGAACGAGGCGAGATTGGTGACACAACGATCAGTCACCGCCGCTTTGAAGGTATCGTAGTGGCTCACTAGCCAGTTGGTCATGAAGCCACCGTAGCTACCGCCCGTGACGCCAATACGTTGCTCGTCGATGTAGCCACGTTGTACGAGTGCTTTGACACCATTCATGATATCCGTCGAATCCTTCTCGCCCCATGCGCCATTGACGGCGAATGAGAAGTCGTAGCCATAGCCACAACTGCCGCGCGGATTCGTGTAGAGGACGACATAGCCTTGCGCCACCAGCAACTGCATCTCATGAAAGAAACCGTAGCCGTACTGCGTTTGCGGTCCGCCGTGAATCTCGACGATCAGAGGATACTTTTTCGATGGCTCGAAATCCTGTGGCTTGAGTATCCAGCCATCCATTGCCCAGTCGTCGGCTCCCTTGTAGGACATGTATTCGGGGGCAGCTATCGTTAGTTCGTTGAACAATGCATCGTTGAAATGAGTAATGCGCTTCAATTCGCCAGAAGTTTTGATGTCGAGCGTGAATATCTCTTGTGGTCGGGTAGCATCTCCAACGAGCAAGGCAAGTTTTTGCTTCGACTCGTCAATGCTGAAATCGCGCACATGAACATCGCCAGGAGTCAGCGTCGGCGGGTTTGACCCTGCACCGCTCACTGGAAGAGTGAAGATACGCGATGCACCATGCAGTGATGCTAGCACGTAGAGCAAAGTACCATCAGACGACCATTGGGGAGCGGGCATCAAATGCTCATCGCCAATGTCGCTATTGGTCCAATCCATGCAGGTGCCCTCGAAGTCCTGCGAGAGATTCGTCGGGGCGCGATGCTCGGAGTCCGTTGCAATGGAGTAGAGATACGTGTGTCCACCAGAATGCACCTTATAGGATGCTAGTAAGGCGATCATCTTGCCATCGGGCGACCAGGATGGCGAGCCACAGGCAAGTGTACCATCGGTCAGGCAACGCAATTCACCCGCTGCGCCGTTTTGGATGGCGAGCGTGTAGATGTCGGCACCGAGAATACGCCAGCGATCTTCGGCATGGTTCGAGGCAAAGGCGATGTGTGTTCCATCGGGCGACCATACGGCGTCACCATCATCCCAATCGCCATCGGTCAACTGCTGTGGCGTGCCACCATTTGCTTCAATGAGAAAAAGGTGTGAGCGACGTTCGTTGATGAAGCCCACGCCATCGAGCCGATACCACAGGCGATCAATCACACGCACCTTTGGCAAAGGTTTCCCATCATCCGTCTCTTCATCAGCGGGGCCAACCTCGGCACTAAACAGCAAGCGTTTGCTGTCGGGCGACCAGACGGGCGAGGATGCTCCATGTTCCATAAATGTGAGTTGCTGCGCCTCACCGCCGTCAAGGGGAAGTAGCCAGATTTGCGGCTTGCCCTTACCAAGCTTTTTCTTGTCCTTGTCAGTGACTTCCCCTTCGCGTTCAGAGACAAACGCGAGCCAGTGCCCATCAGGAGACCACACTGGGCTACTAGCGTTGGCGGTGCCAAAGGTGAAGCGTCGCGCCTCACCGCCGTCAACAGGAGCAATCCAGATTGATGAACGATAGGCATGTTTTTCTCCGTCAATGGTCGTATCGACGAAGGCCATGCGTTGCCCATCGGGTGAGATACGCGGTCGGCTCAGAAATTGCATCGAATACAGGTCTTCAATTGTAATGGATCGTGCCATAAAACACTCGTATCCTCTCTACACTGATTGGACGTTACGAACGACGACGGCGACTACTGCGATCACGGTCAAGCGCAAAGTCGAGAGTTTCGTGCAGACGCTCGAAGTCGTCAACATCAAGCTGCAACTCTACGGCAGGTACATCATCTGGCTTGGAGCGTCCCTCCTCGAACAATTGTAGGATGAGCGTCAATTCGATCTCCATAATGCCTTCGCGTGCCAACTCTAATTCGATATCTTCGTCGTCGTCTTCCTCATCGTCGTCGTCTTCCTCATCCAGCGGGTGTGGCACAAATTCGATGTTGGTACGAGCGCATTTGAAGCGACCTGTCAGCTTTAAGGCGTCGGTCGATAGCTCCTCGGCGAGTTCGCGCACCACCTCCATCATCTGCACAAAGGCATCCTGGAGCTGTTCAAGCGCATCCTCTTCGTTGCCTAGCCCCTCGATATCGGCATCGCTCAGTTCACTCGAACTCGTATTGGCATCGGGAAGGCGCTGACGGGCAAGCTCATTCAACTGTTTGAGAGCAGAGGCAAAGGCGGGTGAGAAGGCATTGCTTTCACGCTCTGTTGCTGGGGTGCTTTCCTCAGCCTCGCCCTCTTCGGCATGAAAACTGTTCTCACTAGAGTTATCGTCTTCCTCATCCTCGTCCTCGTCCTCGTTGGCACCAATATCTAGCCCAATAGCCTCCTCCACTGCAAGAATTTGCAGGTGTAGCTGCTCTGCAACATCACGCGGAAGGTAGGACAGAACGCGTGCTTGACGCGAAGCTGCGAGCAATTGAAAGGCGGGCCAGTCCCGATATCGTTCGCGGATGCGTAAATAGCGCATCTCCACCATACCCAGTGTGTCAAGCCGCAATGAAAGCTCCATGATATTCCTCCTCAAGTATGCAGAACGAATCCGGCTCCTCCAGCCATTTCAGCAATGCATCATCATAGAATTTTTTATGAAATAGTT
Source organism: uncultured Ktedonobacteraceae bacterium (assembly GCA_964250805.1). Classification (GTDB taxonomy): domain Bacteria; phylum Chloroflexota; class Ktedonobacteria; order Ktedonobacterales; family Ktedonobacteraceae; genus JBBQVS01. Next base: position 7,463 of record CAXUHG010000103.1, read on the forward strand.
AAAAGAATTTTGTGTTACGGGAAAGGAGCAATAGAGAGATATGCAAGAGAAATATGCCTCACAATATTATAGATTTTATCATACCACAGGGAGACTAGAGATTAGCAATAAGTTACAGCGAGTTACAGGGAGACCGCAAGGGTCTCCCCTACACATATGTTACATGTAGGGGAGACCCTTGCGGTCTCCCTG
>CAXUHG010000103.1:7664-17217 GCA_964250805.1 uncultured Ktedonobacteraceae bacterium
CCCCCCCCCACGGGCCCCCCAAAAAATATTTCACACTTGTGGCGCCCCCCCTTGCGGTCTCCCTGTAACTCATTGCTAGTACTCATCGACGATAGAGTCGCCCTCATCATCGTCTTGTGAATTGGAATCGGGAAACCAGCGACGCACGGTCTGTGCAGCAATCGAGGCGGGTGCTTGCTGTTGTAAAGAGGCCGCAGACACCTCACTTGCACCAGTTTCGGGTGGGCACTCTTGCAATTCGAGCGTAGTTGTATTCAACGATTTTTCGAGGCTCTTGATGATGTTGAGCGTCTCAACGGGAGCGTCAACACCGTCCCGCTCCGCTATTTGCACGTTTTCCCTCAAGGCACCTATTTGTTTCACGAGCTGATCCTGAAGTACTCGCAACTGGTTACAACGGTCAGGATTGTTGTTCATTCGTTGGCTCTCCTCTAAAGTGCTTTCGTACATCACCCAACACGGGCAAAACTTTATCTGACAAGCGGGTCTAGTCGTTCATTTGTTCCCTCTTAGCGCCGTATAGAAGCGATAAGGAGTATCGGTTATACGATACTCCTCTTATTATATCCTATTCGCAGCAAGAAACAAGATGCAACTCCGTTATTCCAGGCGTGTCCATACAGCCTGTACACGATGACGTGCGAGGCTCAAGCCTGTCGCGAGTGCAAGCAGGGTAACACCCATGATTGTTAATGCGAGCGATGGTGGCAAGCCGAGCGATGGCAGGAAAAGTGCATGCATCGCACCGACGACCACGAGTGCCGCACCCGTCAAGACAAAAAAGCGTACACGCGTTCCTACTCCGATTAGCAAGAGAGCAAGTGCCTCACCTGCAAGAATAAGTGTTGGCTCTATATTCACATCACTAAAGCTAGACCACAGCGTGGGCAAGAGCAACAACATCGAGCCTAGAATGGAGCAGACCTGCCCGATGCGAGAGTTGTCTTGAATACGCTCATCGCGTGCGAGAAATGGCGCAACCACAATCAAGTAGGTGGCAGGAGCTAGCGTAAGCCACTCGATACGGGTCTGATGGAGCGTAGACAGTTCCCAAGGAATGGCAAGTGCAACAAGCAGTCCCGCGCCATACATTGCCCAACGCCGCTTTACGGGTTGCATCAAGCCATACCACAAGAGTTGTATAGACAGGAGCAAGAGGACACCCACCCCAACTTGTACCAATGCACCAGCATCCGTCGAGAGACCGCCCTGAGCTATAATTCCAAGCAGCACAAAAATCTGACCAACAAATCCAAGCGCAGTATAGAGCGTCGTTTGTTTGTTATCAGACACCATACGCCAGACACTACTTCCAGCAAAAATCAGGAAGAAGAGGACAGCGAACGCCATCATCTGCTGCCAGAGTTGCCAGTGCGTCTGCACAACCATCCATATCCCTAAAGCTATGGGTACCGTGAGCAGCACGGGGCGTCGCTCTACAAGCGTAATTCCTAGCGTCAACACAATGAAGGCAAAGATGCTACTATATGCGATAACACTAGACAATGAGCTGCTCGCGCTATAGTTCCATAGCACTGTGATAACAATGGTGAGTAAAGAGACCGCGTACCAGGGCCAACTCCAGGTAAACGGAGGCGTTGACATGTTCTTTGGTTTGACAAAACGGCTAGTGAGTATACCCAGGACGCCAGTTACGAGAGCAATACACGTCAAGTAATACGCGATAAACGACGCAGGAAAGCTAGCTCCGGGTAGAGCGGTGTAGTTGAGCGCGAGAGCGAGGCTCATACCCCATGCAGCAAAGGCGGCAACGAGCCAGAGCCAGAGCAGTTGACGCTCGAAGACGAGTATGGCATAGGCGACGAGGGCGTACAGCAAGAGCACATCAGGAATAGCAGTTGCAAAAGGCTTATTGATGCCCAAGAGCATGCCATAGATGCCTGTTAGAACTGCTGCAGCGAGTGCTGTGGCATAGAAAGGCAGCGCGTAACGTAACAATGTGCCTGTTTTCATAGCAAAGAAGGAAGGGATGTAGGCAAGGCCGCTCACAGCAACACCAAGCGCGGCACATACAAGCGCAACCAGCGGTGGACGGTAGAGATCGCCAAGCAAAGCGGCACTGTGGACAGACCATAGTGCGAAGCACGGTGCAAGCCACAGGAAAAGCGTTGCATCTTCTACGACACCGAGTATATAGGTAAGGATTGCAAAGCCGAGCAAGGCGAATATCACCGCCGAAGCATGACCATCGCTATATCCTAAAAATCCCATCTTTATAGCGGCTACTAGAGCTACAATGTAGAGAGGTATAGCCCATGTTCGCTCGGTAAACTGACTAATGGCAAGCGCGAGTAAGGCCAGAACGAACGGAGTGTAGAGCAGCACGGTAAAGGAGTTCGACGGCATGAGTAAGCTGGCGATGGCGAAACCGCCTGCAACTATCAGCCACACTTTTCTACGCGCGAGTATGGTGACAACGTACCATACGAGGGCGAGGCCAATCAGTTCCAGAGCGACGGAGAAAGGGATACCGAGCCAGTGCTGCATCGTACTGGTGGGCGAGAATGCATCTTGCGCCGTCACAGTTATGCCGCATAGGAGAGCAAACAGCGACAGAGGCCACTCCCAACCGAACAGCGCAACGCGTACCGTTTTCGCACCTTCACCGAACAGGAACGAGAAAGGCTGTCTCGTTCGCGCAATGAGAACGGCAGTAATTGGCAGACTAATCCCCAATACGACTGCTAAGCGTGGCTGTTGCCACAACCAGACAAATGCGAACAGCGCGAACAGGAACGAGAGAAAAAGCAAGTTGACACGTCGCTGATAGAACATCATGGCATAGGAAAGCGCGGCGAAGAGCAGCAGAAGAGCTAAATTGCCGTCTGCACTCTGACCCAGCACACTTAATAGAAGCGTAAACATAGCAATACATAACACAATAACATCGAGCGGAGAAGACCATGCTGTGCTGACAAAACGGCGCAAGGCGATGGTTGTAGCAAGCAAGAGCAACGTCAAGGCCAGGAACGCATACATAGATGGAACGTGCAGGATAATAAGGGCAACGCCATATGCCCATGTGAAGAGAAGGCCACTCAGCAGGAGGAGCCAATGCCACGGAGCTTGGAAAGCAACTGGCATACGCTGAAAACCCGTGCGAGCAAGTATCACACTGACGGTTACAGCACTGCTTATAAGAAGGGCAAGCAGTGCTAGAGAAGCATTATTATCAACAGAATTTTGTAGAGAGGATGATACGGTAGCATTCAATAGGATACGCCAGGGTGCATACGGTGCAACGAGCAATGGTACAAGCGTGACAAGGACGAGAACGATAGCCTCGATATGACTCCGCAGTTGAGCAAGGTGGTGTACGCTCTGACGCGCGACAAGTGTGCCAACATGATAGAAAACGGCGACGGCGGTAAACAGTAGGCCGTACTCGACTGCCTGCAAGTTATAGACATATGCAAAGGCGGTAACAACAGCGACGAATTGATAGGGAAGAAATGTAAGCGATACAAAACGTTTTGTAACCCAGATGTAAGCACTCGTCCATACAAGCAGCAACAATAGAGAAATGGCACCAACGAAACGCATTTCAAAGTTTACTTGCACGGACATGCCGAATGTAGCGGCATAGACGACAGAGAGGTAGGTATAGAGAAGCCCCATGCAGAGCACGGCAATACAGCTATACATCAGGACGCGTATCGGTTCGCGTAGAATTGCAGTGTTGCCATTCAGCAAGGAAGACTGGAGGTTCGGTCTTACCACAAGCAGTGCCACAAACGCAAAGGGCATTAGGAGAACAGGCCACCACCAGTAGTTGAGCGAAAACGAATACGCGAGCGCGAAATCCGCGACTACCAGCGCAGTTGCCGAGAGGTAGCCAAACAACTTGAACTGCTGCGAAACCGCGAGAAATGCATACACGAGAGTAGCATAGAGAGCAGCTATCGCCACAACAGTTGGGGCCGATACTGGAATAAAATGGCCCGCGACGAGCCGATAGCCAGAGAAACCGACCAGAGGAACGAGCAGAGCGAATATTGTTGTATACGCACGCGCGATGAAACGAAAACTGGGAAAGCGATTAAAGATGAGGCCAACCGTTGCGAACAACGCATGAACAGCGAATATAACGAGAAAAGAGAGAAACAGATTGGTTGTTGTCACCACGAAACTGAGCGACCCAATAAGAATGAGAAATGCGCCAAGCGAAGAGACAATATTGATTGTTTGATCGGCGAAAAAAGAGCGAAATGAGAACATATTTTGCGACGGCGGCGGAGTAGATGACTGACGCGGCATGTTCGTAAATGCCAGAGAAGCCTGAGATTGCGCGACGTTCTCATTCTGATTCCGAACAGGAATAGATGCTTCTGCAACAGGAATGTTTGGCGCATTTGTAGGGAGTATTGTTGTAGGTGCTGGTTGAGCAGGGACAGGCATATTCTGTTGAGCAGGAACAGCGTATTGCTGTTGCTTCAACACGTTATAGCGTGCCTGATAGCGTTGCAGTAAGCCAACGACAGTTGCCTGTGCGCCTCCATAGGTTACAACGCGTTGCAGGTTACGAATAGACTCTTCCAGGAAGCGTTCTTCCTTGTGTATTTTGATAGGATAGCCGCAACGAGGACAATCATCGCCGAAATTGCGATCAACGACCAATCCACAACAATCGCAGCGTCTGGTAAACAGAGGCATTGAAAACATATGTAACCCCCTTTTGCGAGATTGCTCTTTCTTTGAGCGTATAGATTAGTGAGATACTGCTCACGAATAAGAAATGTATGTGCCTTTTCCAGTAGTGTATAGGGAAACAGCACGACAAAGCAGTGTCATATGTCACATTCCTATCCGTTGACGGGATGCGCAGAGTATGGTACAAGTAAATCAAGAAATATGTGGAATGGGTAGACAATGCATCACTATCGATCCAAATTATTGAAAGAGACACGCTTAACAGAGCTTATAGGCACGAACGTTTTAGAACGCCTTGTAATCACAGCAATATGAGGCAAAGGAGATAACTACCTTGACTCCACGTCCCGATATCATGCTGCTCGTCTTGGACACGCAGCGTGTTGACCGCCTCTCTTGCTACGGTCATACTGCCGAAACTTCACCGCACATCGACGCCTTCGCGGAGGATGCAACTCGCTTTACGCAGGCATACGCCGCTGGACAATGGACGGTACCCTCGCATACCTCGATGTTCACAGGACTGTATCCGGGGCGTCATCACATGTTTCATGCCTACTCGACGCTGCCAGATACCTTTACAACACTTTCAGAGCGACTGAGACGCAACGGCTATTTTACGGCAGGCTTCTGCAACAATCCGTTAATTGGTGTCGTCAATACCGGCCTACATCGGGGCTTTCAAAGCTTCTTGAGCTATAGCGGATTGATGACCTCGCGCCCCAATCAAACCATGACCAACCTCTCTCTTGCCGACCGCTACCGGAGACATTTCAAACGCTTGCTCGCCTCCGGTTTGACGGCGGTACAGGACTATTTCGCGCGTTCAGACACCTTGCTCGATCTCTCGTTTTCGCCGCTACTTGCCCCAATCTGGCAGACAGCAGTAAAGTTCAAAGGGAATTCGCCAAAGGCTCTCAACGACGCAGCGAAACTACATATCGAGCGTAAAGATGTGGAGAGAGACCAGCCCATTTTTAGCTTTATCAATCTGATGGGCACGCATACGCCCTATCACCCGCCGCTTCGCTTTATCGAGCGGTTCGCGCCAAACGTGAAGAAGGATAAGGCCGAGCAACGCTATCTACGCCAGTTCAATAGCGATGTTTTTGGCTGGCTCACGCCCCTCACCAAGCCAATGAACGAAGAACACAAAGCCACGCTCGATAGCGTGTATGATGCTGAGGTTGCTCACCAGGATGAGTTGGTTGGTGCCTTCTTTCAGAAACTCCGCACGAGTGGTGTTCTCGACCATACCTTGGTCATCGTCTGTGCCGATCATGGCGATCATCTCGGCGAAAAGCAACTCATGGGGCATAGTATCTCGTTATACAATGAATTAGTACACGTGCCCTTAATCATCCGCGACCCCAATGGCGACTTTCCGCGTGGCTCAACGGTGAATAATGTTGTCTCCACGCGTCGCGTGTTTCATACAGCACTTACCGCTGGAGACCTGGGCACAGAGCAGGAGCAGGCTCTTTCGCTTGCACAAAGTACCGAAAGCGATCCCGATCATGGCAATATCTTCGCAATGGGAGTTACACCGAAAAATCTGCTGAACATTATGGCACGGCGGCGGCCCGACTTGATCGAGATGCGCCACTGTGATCAGACACGCTACGGCATGTGGAACGGACAGTACAAGCTCATACAAACTAGTGATGAAGATGTTGAACTCTTCAACGTTGTAGACGACCCGCAGGAGGAACACAACTTGCGTGCGACACAACCGGAGCAGGTCGAGACGATACAAAAACGCTTGCACACGTTTATGAACCACCTCAACACGCCCGAAACGGCGGAGGATGAAACATCAGAAGAGTTCGATGATCCGCAGGTGTACCGACGCTTGCACGATCTCGGCTACCTAGAATAAGGAAGTAGTGTATGTATCCACCAGTTAATCCAATTCTTTTCCAGATTGGTCCCTTTTCGCTGCACTGGTACGGCGTGATTATGACATTGGCAATCTTCCTGGGCACCTTTATCGCCAGTCGCTATGTGACGCGACATGGACACGATGGGAGCGCGATCTGGGACATGTTGATGTGGGTGCTTATTCCAGCTATCATCGGTGCGCGTCTGTACTACGTCTTCATTCAGTCGCCACGCGGTCCCGATGGACTTCAGGAGTATCTCGCCCATCCCATTGAGATTTTGCAGGTGTGGCGTGGGGGTATCCATATTTATGGTGCCTTGATTTTCGGCGGTATTGCTGCTATCCTCTTTCTACGTTACCGTAAGCTTCCATTGCCACCGTATCTCGACGGTGTAGGACTCGGTTTACTATTGGGGCAGGCAATTGGTCGTCTCGGCAATTTCATCAATCAAGAACTCTACGGCCCACCAACAACACTACCCTGGGGTTTGCGTATCGACCCTGACCATCGCATCGCCCCCTACAACGACCTCACAAAGTATCCTGAAGGTGTGCGCTTCCACCCCCTCTTCCTCTATGAGATGGTGTGGGACGCTATAGGTTTCGCGCTCATTCTCTGGATATCGCGCCGCTTCGCCAAACAGTTGAAAGAGGGCGATGTCTTTCTCCTGGTTCTCATCTGGTCGCCGCTTGGTCGCTTCTTTATCGAGTTTTTACGTACCGACTCATGGTTCTTCCCAGGCACTCCGTTCAATACCGCACATATCCTTACCGCGACGCTAGTTATCGCGTCAAGCATCACGCTCTACCTACGTCACCGCAGAGGAGCAAGCAATCAAGTACAAAGTATTGAGAAAGAAACTGAAAACGGCGAACATGAAACATCCGTTGTAGCAGCAGGTAGCAAGGACAATGTAGAGGCGGTTGATGAGGAGCATGTGAGTGGGGCGGCAAAAAATGCATCTGTCGATGTGCCATCGAAAAGCAGTTCAGTTAGGTTGGAAGGTCAATAACAATTACGAGGAGCAAGGAAATATGTTGACCATCCGTTTTGAAACGAAACTTTTTACAATCGACTCATGGACGATTCTCAGACTGCCTGAAAGCGCAAGCGCGGAGCTGCCATCACGAGGCATGACAATGGTTCAGGGAACCATCAATGGCATTCCTCTTAAAGCCGTACTCGAACCGGACGGGAGATATGCACCGGGGCAAAGATCGAGCCACTGGTTTGCCCCTGACAAAAAGTTGCTTGACGACGCTTCCGCAAAGGCAGGCGATACTGTACAAGTGTCGCTTGAACTGACAAAAGAATGGATAGAACCGGAGGTTCCAGAAGATTTACAAAAAGCTCTTGCAACTTCGCCCAGAGCCGACGCTTTATGGAAAGATATTACCCCAATGGCCCGTTGGGATTGGATTCGCTGGATTCGAGCTGTCAAAACGCTAGAAACGCGTCAAAAGCATATTGAAGTGGCAATGTCAAAACTCAACAAAGGTATGCGAAGACCATGCTGTTTTAATCGCAATCTTTGCAGCGAACCACACGTATCACATAATTGGGTACTCCTCGAGCCATCGCAAACGACGATGTAAAACCGTTTGAAGTTGGTCCACTCCAACGGCGCAGGGTTCCACCAACTTTTACTGGGCCATCATCCTTCTCTACGCTCAGGATGACAATACAATGAGCAGAAATCATTTTGGCTACCTACTATGCAACCAATAAATAACAAGTAGGAAACGCGAATATTTAATGGGCACGCTGTGTTATAATAAGTGTAAGATATACACTATATCATTGACGATAACAGCCGTAAAAAGACAGTGTTGCGAGGATGGAAGTTGGTTCAAAGTTGATAAGCCCCTCCTCCGTCATAGTGCTTTATATCGAAACGTGAAAACGAGTCAGTAAAAAGCAAATGAGGAGACAAAAATAATATGAAACGTATCATTCGCGTGGTTGAGCAGGATGGCACAACACACGAGGTTCCCATGACAGCAGAGCAGGTGGCATTCTACCTGCGTTTGGCAGAGATGAAGTCTCAGGTTGATAAAGATGTAACCTTTTGCGATCTCGTAGTCGAGACGCAGAAACAAGAAGAGAAGGCACGCTACAACTAGCTAGCGCAAAGGTGCCACAAAATGACATCGACTCATCGTTGTTGATGAGTCGGTGTCATTTTTTATGCCGTGAATTTGTAACGCAACAATAGATGACTTCCCGTTAGCTTCACGCTCAACAACGTTGACCACATCTGATCGGGCTGAAATGCGTAGCCCTCAACAAGAGAAAAGCGATGTGTATTCTGTGAATGTCCTGCAAGATGGGGTGCAAGAGTAACGAAAAGCTCGTCAACCACTTGCGCTTCTAAAAACGATGAGAGCAGATTGGGGCCGCCTTCGTAGAGCGCGATCTGTACTCCATATTCGCGGGCGAGCAACGCTAGTACATCTCTAGGGGCAACACCGTTTGACGAATCATGCAACTCGATGACATGCACATCGACTCCCTCTGGTGGCGTCTTTTGTGAGAGAGCCACATAACCTTTTTGCGTAGTAGCGATAACAACATGTAAATTAGGTGAATGAAAGGTTTTGTCGTCGAAGTTTACATCACCACTCGCCGTCATCACAACGGTCAGGGGAAGCTTCTCTTGTTTGCCTAAGCGCGTTCGTAGTTCAGCGTAGTCGTTGGCATAATCGGGGGAAATGGTAGCGGGAATGTGTAAGTGATTCGCGTCTTCACGCAACGAACTGGTGCCGATAATCACGGCGTCCGCATAAGCACGCAACAACCCCATCACCATCTGGTCTTGCTTATTATTGCCACTCACAACACTCCCCCCTGTTTGTCCTGGTGCATTATATGAGACCACGCCATCTATCGTCTCCACAAAATTAGCAATTACATATGGTCGGTCTTGTTGTTCAGATATTGGTAGAGCAAAGCCGCCGCCATACAAAGTCGCAAGCATTGGAGGCAGTGTATCCGAGGGA
>CAXUHG010000103.1:17317-19673 GCA_964250805.1 uncultured Ktedonobacteraceae bacterium
CAACTTGCTAAGCGCAATGGAATACAACTATAATGAGTACGCCAGATATGTTGCACGTCTACCCTATATGCACTTACAGCACTCACCTGAGATGACAATTCTCATGAGCGAGAAAATTCCTTTTTGGAATATGGTCCTTTGTACACAACTTTCATCACCAAACGTTGCCGCTTCAATAGAGGCAACCCTTAGCCAGTTTAGAGCGTTGAATTTGCCGCTTATATGGCACATTCTCCCTTCGACGCAGCCACCAGACCTTGAGCATCATCTTGTAGAGCATGGCTTTTGGCTCTTTGACGAGGAGCCGCACATGCTTATCGAGACAACAACCGTTAAATTTCCTCTCCATAACCCGCAAGATTTTACTATCGAACGTGTGACGAATGCTGATAGCTTTGCTCGCTGGTATAAAGTACTACTAACAGGTTTTTTCACGAACATGCCGGAACTAGGACAAGTCTGTTACGATGTCTACACAATGCTCGGCTTTGATTCACGTAGTCCTTTTCTACACTACATCGGCTATATGAAAGGAAAACCCATTGCTGCTTCAACACTGCTTTTAGCAGGAGGTATCGCTGGCATCTATGATGTGAGTACTCTACCTGCTGCACGCGGTAAGGGCTATGGCACAGCAATCACATTGGCAGCGTTACAAGAGGCACAACAGCTTGATTGCCGTTACGTCTGTCTACAAGCATCGAAGATGGGCTATCCAATCTATAAGCGCATCGGTTTCGAGGAGCAGTTTCGTGAGCGTAAGTACCGATGGAGTCCCGAAACTCCTAAATAATTGCACTTTTACGGGGCAGGAGGGTTAGTCCATTTCCCTTGACGTGGAATCGGCACATAAGCGGCAAGGCTATCGAGTAATTCGGCTGGATTGTCTTTGTGCAAGACGAGTTGTAGATGATGCGGTGAAATAAAGCCTTCTTGAGAGGCGTGGCGAATCATGGCAAGTAAGGGTTCATAGAAACCCTCAACATTTAACAGCCCTACCGGCTTTGTGTGCAAACCAATTTGTGCCCAAGTGATCATCTCGAACAGTTCGTCATAGGTGCCAAAGCCACCTGGAAGCGCAATGAAGCCATCTGCTAACTCCGCCATCAATGCCTTTCGCTCATGCATACTACTCACTTCATAGAGTTGCGTAATGTTCTTATGCGCTATCTCCTTTGGGAAAAGTGCGGCTGGCATAACGCCAATTACTTCGCCACCCTCGGCTAGTACAGCATCGGCGAGTGTGCCCATCAAACCTACATGTCCACCGCCGTAGACCAGCCCTAGTTGACGTGCAACAAGTTCGTGTCCCAATCCTTGAGCTGCTTGCTGATATTGAGGTCGTGTACCATTATTGGAGCCAGCATAGATGCATATATGTTTCATTAGAAGTTTTTCCCTTACTATTCAGAAAAAATAGTTATGCTCTGATAATATGATACAATGTTTCTGCGCTAAAATACATTACTCCAGATGGTTATGCATTCCACTTGCAAGCGGTTCAACACTCATGGTAATCTCACTCATCGTCATTGGTATGCTCGTCGCTGGGATGGGAAACACGCTTTTCAATATTGCAGCACAAACGCTAGTTCAAACAAGCACACCTGATCGCTTGTTTGGACGTGTTCATTCTAGCCAGACCTTTATTGGAGTTGGTTCGCTTCCTGTAGGGGCACTTGTCGGCGGCATTGTTGGGAACGTGCTTGGATTACGTCCAGTGCTTCTTGCAGCAGCTCTTGTACGCTTTGTCCTCTTAGCGTTCTTCCTGAGACCGCTTTGGGAAAGGAAAGAAGTAAACTCTACGATGAACTGAAACAGCATACTCGTTTAACCATACATTTTGTTCGCAATATCGCTGGCTTTATGAGAGTATATCCTTGTTCTATGGGAGACAAGACGTTGTACAGAAATGAGGAAGAAGTGCCGTGTTGCTCTCCTTCCTCGTGAGGATACCTTGCCTGAGAGGGATAGAACTCTGGGGAACTTTCCTGCTCCTCTGTCTGCGCGGGACAAGTGTATCTCTCGTTGCGTTCCTCGGTTGCTAGAAGCTTCCACCACCTCGATTGCTCATCATGTGTTGCGCCACGGCCCCTACCAGTCCGCCAAGTCCACCTTGCCCCATGCCGAGACCACCGCCTTGCCCCATCATGTCGCCTGAAGCACCTCCCTGCCCACCAAACATTTGTGAAAGCATATTTGGCTGCTCTTGTCCCATCTGCTGAAAGCCCTGTGCCATCCCTTGTGGATTATTTGGGTCTGCACCGTACTGTTGAGGCATCTGTTGGGCAAACTGGGAGCGCTGGTCATAGGGCATTTGCTCAAAGTGCTGTTGATAGACCTGTTGCTGCGTGTC
>CAXUHG010000104.1:0-19636 GCA_964250805.1 uncultured Ktedonobacteraceae bacterium
AAGCCTGACGCAATTGCTTATGCGGCGGAAAGTGGCGTCGATTGAACACATGCTTGCTCAACTTCTTTGAGTAGGTTGTATGTGATGTTTCTCTCTTATGCTGCTCTCGCCCTCTCTTCTTAATCGCTCGTTCGCGCTTCTCTTCTCTGCATAGAGCTATCGTTGGGTCTCCCTCTTTATTCTACGTAGTTGTTAGCTATTCTCATTGCAGAAAGAAGGAAGCATTCGTATGTTACTCGTAAACTTTTCTCAGGTTAGTATAGATTTTGGTGGCAATCCCATCTTTCAGGATGTCAACTTAGAGATACTCGAAGACGAACGCATTGGACTCGTCGGCGAAAATGGTAGTGGCAAATCGACGCTATTTAAGTTGATTGCAGGGCTAGAAACGCCCACACAAGGCAACATCACACGCCGCCGCAACCTCACTCTCGGCTATCTCTCGCAAGAGATACCCACTGAGATGCACACGCAAAGCATTTATGAAGCTGTGTCCAAAACATCGCCAGAGCTTGTGACACTGCAACAACAATTGAGCCGATTTGAAGAGCAGATGTCGAACTCGTCTCTTGACGAAGAGGCCATGACGCAAGTTCTCGAACTCTACGGCAAGACACAGGAGCGTTATGAAGCTCTCGGTGGCTATACGCTTGGTCATAGAGTCGAGGCCGTTCTTGGCGGTCTTGGCTTTCCAGAGGCTATGTACGATCAGCAGGTGAGTTCGTTGAGCGGTGGAGAAAAGAAGTTGGTCAACCTTGCACGTATTCTGCTACAAAAGCCCGACCTTCTGCTACTCGACGAGCCGGATAACCACCTGGACCTACAGGCGAAGGCATGGCTAGAATACTACATTCAGGACTATCCAGGAACGGTTCTCGTCATTTCGCATGATCGCCATTTGTTGGACCGTTCGGTGACAAAGATCTTCGAGCTTGAGGATGGAGAAATTTCGTCCTATGCTGGCAACTATAGCTATTACGTTGTCGAGCGACAACACCGCCTGGAAAAACTGCAAGAGCTATATGCCACGCAACGCGACGAAATCAAACGCTTAGAAATCAGCATGCGTCGGCTTAAAGGCTGGGCAAAACTGAACTCGAAGTTTGCGGGCAAGGCCGAATATATGGCGAAGCGCGTCGAGCAGGCACGCGAGGAGGCAGTAGACAGGCCGACGCTGGTACGCGACAGAATCAAAGTCGGCCTCGAAGCCGAGCGTAGCGGAAAAAAAGTCCTCGAAATTCAAGGATTGAGCAAAGCTCTTGATGGCTATACGCTCTTCGAGCCATTTGATTTGACTCTTCTCTATGGCGAACGCGTGGGTATCGTGGGAGCCAATGGGAGCGGCAAGACAACGCTGCTCAAAACGATGCTGGGGCTTATTCCACCAACACAAGGCAAGGTCAAGATTGGGGCAAGCGTTGTGACTGGCTACTATGCTCAGGAGCAGGAGACGTTACCATTTGATAGTACGCCGCTAGAATTTGTCCGTCGGCTCAAAAATATGACCGAGCCACAAGCAATTTCGTTTCTGCATAGCCTGCTTTTCTCATTCGCCGATATTTCTACGCCCATCGCGCAATTGAGTGGAGGAGAGAAGAGTCGCTTACAAATCGCGCGTCTACGACTATCGAACGCCAATTTTTTGCTGCTCGACGAGCCGACGAACAACCTGGATATTGCCTCGACAGAGGTGCTAGAGGCGGCACTGGAAGAGTTCGATGGTACAGTTCTCACGATTTCGCACGACCGCTACTTTCTGGATACAACTGTAACAAAGATTGTTGCAATTGGCAGTGATAGGAGAGTTCGCATCTATCCGGGGAATTTTTCGTATTATTACGAGCATCGAGACAATTGATACTATCGTAACAACATTTCGTAGGGACCAGATTGATCGCGTCCGAGGCGTGATTTATCACGCGAGATCGTCTGAGACGCCTTGTAGAAAGGGTGGGTATGGATTTCGCTCAATAAATTGAGCAACGGACGCGATCAATCTGGTCCCTACGAAAAATTATTGAATCAAAATAGGTGAACCAGTACAACAGTCATTTATTCGAGAGGCGAGGGATGTCGAGATGAAAGACACCGAGGCTAACAAGGGCAGGGGCAATATCTCGTAAAGCTTGCACGAGGAGCCTGTGTGCGTTTTGCTCACCAATTATCGGTGAGCAAAAGTATTCACAGATAGCGAATAAGGCGGCAAAACCTTCAAGCAAGTCTTCACGCGGCAAACGATCTAGTTGTGAACCGTCTGTCACCTGTAGATAGCCAGAAGGAACGATTCTCAGGCTAGTAAATGCGGGAAAGGTGCTAGAGCAATCATCGAGAATGTCCCGCAGTACGCTGAACGCCTCTTTTGGTCCAACAAGGTGAGCAACAGCGAACGACACGCGTCGTGTTGCCTCGATTAGCACACGCCACTCCCAAGGTGTGATAAGCTGCTTTGCCTCAGATGTCGCGGTCAATCCCCCTTCGATAATACGCGGTACTTCGTTTGTAGCTATCAGACCACGTGCGCGAAGGGCAAGGAGAACATCGTCCAGCAATTGCTCGTAGATATCGCCCATTTCTATCATGCTTGGCGGAGTGCCACGATCAAAGCGTCCTACACCACGCGTCCATTCTCGTAGCTCTAGCAGAATCGCGCGATCATCGCCGCGATTGCCTACGATCTGCACTAACTTGCCCGCCTTAAAGTAGAGATGAGCCACACTTAAACGCTCTGTATTTCGTAACGAGAGGCGACCGAACGCCTTTGAGCGTCGTATATGATGAATGGCGTATGCAAGTTCACGAAGAGAACCTCGCCACGAAGGTCCAAAGGGGCTGATTTGAGGCACAATATTTATCGCTTTCTGTCGCTACTATGTTCAGGAATATATTGCCTCTATTTTACGAGATACGCAACTCGACAGACCAAATGTCCTATATAGCTTTGCTCTACTACTCTTTGTTTTAGAGTGAAACAGCATTACATTGAAACAATTCTGAGCGCACGCTCCGTTTCATCGAAGTTTTCGATAGGTTGACGCACCATGCTGTATCCTACGCCAGGAATAGTTACAATATAACATGGATTGCTTGCATCAGGTTCGATTTTCTGACGCAGATGACGAATATGGGCTTTGATCAAACCCGCTTCGCCATCCGCCTCATAGCCCCAAACGTGCGTCACAATCTGTTCTGCTGTGCATACATCGTTCGCATTGACGGCAAGAAAATGTAACATTTTACTTTCAGTGGGCGTCAAACGAGAGGTTTTGCCCCGAACAGTTACCTCATTACGAAGCGAATCAATGTGTAGTGAACCTACGGTAACAACGGAAGAAGCACCCTGCTCAAGTGTTGTGCGTGCCCTGCGGCTAACTGCTCGAATGCGAGCCAGCAATTGAGACGGAAAAAATGGTTTGCGTAAATAATCATCGGCTCCTGCATTCAGGCAACGAACCTCATCCTGAACATCTTTCCCGTAGGTCACAACCAAAACGAGCGTATCATGAAGCTTGCTTAAATCACGACATACAGCGAGCATATCGACGCCATTCAATGTTGTATCAAGGATGACAAAGTCTGGTTGACGTTCGATCCATTCCGCCTTAGCACGCTCAACCGTATATGCACGGTAAACCTCATAACCAATCATTTTCAGCCAATTAGTGAGCATCTCCACTAGATCGCGGTCGCTGTCAATAATAAGCAGCTTCATCGCATCTCCTCTACGCAAACTGTCCATCTATAGTTCTACAATACTTATAATACGTGATGAAAGAGGAAAATCTTCTCTTATATACACTATAACCTATCCCCTGAGATTTTTCAACACGAGAAGAGGGTATTGTTTTCCACTCACTCTATGGACGTTGAGCAATTTTTGTTTTGGATTACTGCTTTTTACACTGCTATCAACACTACATAGTCACGATGAGTCCGACACAGATGCCGAGGAGCGCACCCACAAATACCTGAATCGGAGTGTGCCCAATGAGTTCACGCAGACGCTTTTCCGCCATTGGGCTGCCCTGAAATGCCTCATCAATCATTTGATTGAGGATACGCGCTTGAATACTTACCGCACGCCGCACACCTGCTGCATCGTACATGACGATACTTGCAACGACGACCGCTATGGCGAATGCTGCCGATCCCACGCCCATAACACGACCTGTCGATGTCGCCAATCCAGTGACCAATGCCGAATGAGAACTTGGCATACCACCGGAAGAGACGAGGCGGCTGAGAATAAGTTTTCGTTGCCGAAAGAGGTCGAGAATGGTTTTGGAAACCTGTGCGATAGCCCACGCCAGAAAAGCCGCTAAGAGAATACGATTATTCAGCAACGAATTTTGTAACATGTACTGTTCCTTTTTATATTTCTATAGGCTGTGTGGTGAGAGTACCATCGCTGGCGACTCCCAACTGCTGAACAGATAATTCTGCTTTTTGGAGTAGATCATTGCAGTGCTGTGCTAGCTTCATGCCTTCCTGGTAATAGTGCATAGCGCGTTCAAGTGGGAGTTTTCCATCTTGCAGGGCTGTGACTGCTGCCTCTAATTGCTTGAAGGCTTCTTCGTAGGATAACGCTTCCATGACACATTCCTCCTTTGATAGTATTTCGCAGGGACTAGATTTATCGCGTCCTTGATGATGTTTCGTAGGGACCAGATGTATCGCGTCCGTTGCGTGATTTATCACGTGAGATCAGACATGAAACAGCTTGTAGACAAGATTCGTCACGATTTCGCTCAATGAATTGAGCAACGGACGCAATACATCTGGTCCCTACGAAAACCTTATGATACGGGACGAACCTCGACTGGAATCCGTCCATCTTGAACCTCGACGGTTAGTATATCACCTGCTTGAGCTTGTTGCACACTGGTTACGATAGATTGATCACTATCGCGCCTCACGACGGCATAGCCGCGTGCAATTGTGAGCAAAGGACTCAGCGAATGTAATTGTAATGCTGCTGCACGTACTCGCTCACGTTGCAGGGAGAGAATGTGCAGCGTGGAGTCTTGCAAGCGTTCCATCGTATCATCCAGTTGTTGGCGTCGGTCATCTATCAATTTCAATGGACTGACACGTTGCAAATCGCGTTGTGTGCGTTCGAGTTCCTCACCGAGATCGTAGAGACGCTGCTCCATCAAGTCGTAGAGCATGTGTTGAAGAGTATACACGTCATTGCGCCACTCTTCAATATCGGGAGAGGCGGCAACGGCGGCAGCGGTAGGCGTCGAGGCACGAGAGTCGGCGACGAAATCAGCAATGGTAAAATCCGTCTCATGACCAACGCCGCTGATAACGGGGATGCGCGAGCGAGCGATGGCACGCGCCACGATCTCTTCGTTGAACGCCCACAGTTCCTCAATCGAGCCTCCACCACGCCCCACAATCACCACGTCTGCCTCGCCGTGTTCATTCAGCAGGTCCAGAGCAGCAGCGATTGAGGCAGGTGCCTCGGCTCCCTGCACAAGTGATGGAGAAAGAATCACCTGCGCTAATGGATAGCGTCCACGCAAGACACGTATCATATCGCGTAAGGCGGCAGCCTGTGGTGATGTGACAATACCTATCACAAGAGGCTGAGCAGGAAGCGGACGCTTGCGCTCTTCGTCGAAAAGACCTTCGGCGGCTAGTTGAGCTTTGAGTCGCTCGAAACGTTGAAATAGCACACCTTCGCCGAGAAGCTTGATGCCATCAACGTAGAATTGCACCTTGCCATCACGCTCATAAAATGCGACGCGTCCGTTCACGGCAACTGCCATGCCGTCCTGGAGAGGCGGAGCCGACGAACGTTGTCGCGCATGCTTGAAAAATACACAGGGAAGCTGCGCCTCGCCTTCCTTCAAAGTGAAATAACTGTGACCGGAGCTATAGACCTTGCAGTTAGAAATCTCGCCTTGCACCCAGATATTCTGCAAAATATCGTTTCTATCGAACAGTTCTTTGAGATACAGCGCGAGTTCGGAAACGCTGACGACAGAGGCGGTCGAGCTATAGTCAAGCATGCGATCTACGCCCCTTCCGCCGTCTCAATGAACATGAGAGGCTGCCCGTATTCTACCGCCTGACCTTCTTGTACAAGGATTTCTACCACGCGCCCGGCCTTAGATGTTTCGACCTCGTTTATTACGTTGAGCGATGAAATTGTCCCCACAAGTTGTCCCGCCTTCACCTTATCACCGACGGCAACCAATGCACCACCCTTTGGCTTCGCCCACACATGAAATATACCAACAAGGGGTGCCACTACCGTCTGCTTTGCCTCAGCAGGAGTAGGCTTACTACTCATATCGGCTGCACCATTTGTTGCTGGCATTGTTAGCGGTTGCGCCAGAACGTTGATACTTTCAGGTGCCTTCGCCTTGCGCAACACGAGGCGCATCCCTTCGCTGGCACGTTTTAATTCAATCTCTGAAACGTCGCTTTGATCGAGCAACTGCACAAGGTGCCGCAGTTGCTCGACGCTGATAGATTCTTGTGGCTTCTGCTCACTCTGTGAGTCCGACTCTACATCGTAAGAATCTTGCCAATTTTCACTCATGTTCCGCACTCCAAACGAGAAACGATACAAGCAAACATCGCGCGAATTGCTTAGGCGCGTTCGACATAGGAACCGGTCGTGGTGTTAACACGAATGAGGTCATCGTTCGAGATGAAGAGTGGCACCTGCACTACCAGACCGGTCTCAGTTGTGGCAGGTTTTGAGCCACCAGTCGCGGTATCGCCCTTGAACCCTGGCTCAGTGTAGGTGACGCGCAAAACGACTTTTTCGGGTGGATCAACCGAAATTGGCTCGCCCTCGAACATTGCAAGGTCAAGTTCGATGTTGTCAATCAGATAGTTTTTCGTATCGCCAAGTTGCGCGGAGGTCAATACAACATCATCGTAACTGCTCGTATCCATGAAGTGATACTGATCGCCATCCTGATACTGATACGTCACGGTGGTACGATCCAGGTAGAGACGCTTGAATTTATCGCCAGCGTCACAGGTACGGTCAATAATCGAGCCTGTTCGCAAGTTACGTAGTTTCAAACGCACAATTGCGCCGCCACGCCCCATCTTGATATGCGACCAATCCAGAATACTACACAACTGATTTTCAAATTCGATGGTTACGCCTTTTTTCAGATCGCCCGTAGAAATCATAAAAAACTCCTTAATATATGTCGTAATGGATGCATCCGATAATAACCCCGACGGACGCCCACAAGGGGCTACCCTACTATACGACCATGTTGTAGACTACACCTACCGTATATAGTAGGGTAGCCCCTTGTGGGCGTCCGTTGTATCTTATTATGTGGTCGTCCGTTGTATCCCTTATTATCTCGTGAATGTGCATAATCACACATTTACGATGCACAATACATTCTAACGTGGTAGAACTAAATCGGTTGGCGACTGTGTTAATACTTCAACACTGTCTTCTTTCAATAATACGCAATCTTCCACGCGTGTGCCGCTCCAGCCAGGAATATAGACTCCTGGTTCTACTGTAACAACGGCTCCGACAGGAAGCATCTCATCGTCTGACGCGCGTGCTGATAGATTCGGACCTTCGTGTACCTGTAGACCCACGCCGTGACCAGTGCTATGTACATAGTACTCGTCCAGATGCACCATCTCTAGCGCATTACGAGCCAGAGCGTCGGCTGCCTTGCCAGAGATACCGGAGCGTAGTCCTGCCTCACACGTCTTCATGGCATTCAACACCGCGTCGTAGACTTCGCGCATACGTGGCTCTGCCGGTTCACCAAGACAAATGGTACGCGTCATATCCGCGCAATAGCCTTTATAGCGCGCCCCCATATCAATCGTGATGAGTTCGCCGCGTTGAATTTTCCGGTCACTGGGATGTGCATGTGGCATCGAGCCATTTGGACCAGAGGCAACAATCGACTCAAAGGACAGGCCATCGGCACCCAGTTCTACCATCTTGCGCGAAATTTCCATCTGCACATCTTTCTCTGTCATTCCTGGCTGAATCCATTGGCAGAGGTGCGTGAAGGTCTGGTCGGTTATCGCAATGGCATGTTTGAGCAGTTCGATTTCGCTGGGCTGTTTGACCTCACGCATCTTGCCAACGATATCCTCATCAAATGGCACAAATTCATAGATATTGTCGCCAGCCTTTTTATATTTCTCGTACTCGCCGTACAGCAGAGCCATTGACTCAAAGCCAATTTTCTTCCAGCCCTGCTTCTGAGCAAGCGTGGCAAGAGCGGGAGCATATTCACGCGATTCCGGCATGGTGACTTCCCAGCCTTGTGCCTGATTCGTTGCCACTTCTTTATAGAGAGGATTCGTCATGAGTATCTGTTGTGTCGAACTCACAAGCAATACTCCCGCACCCTCTACATCGTCGTTGAGCCAACCGCTCAAGTAGGAGCGGTTTTGTGGCTGTGAAATCATCAGGGCGTCGATGCCCTGCTCTGAAATCCATGTGCGAAGTTGTACGATACTTTCCTGACTCATGTTATTCCTCTTTTTTATGTTGTTCGCGTAGCATTTCTACCAATGCTTCCAGAGCAAGCAGATAGCCGCGCCAACCTAATCCTACAATATGCCCCTTACAGACAGCCGCCATGACTGAGGAGTGCCGAAATTCTTCACGGGCATAAATATTGCTCAAGTGTACTTCTATCGTTGAAGCCTTTACCGCTGCCAGTGCATCACGCACAGCAATCGAATAATGTGTTAATGCCCCCGGATTGATAATGATGCCATCGACATCCTCAGTGTGTTGTTGAATGCAGTCGATCAATGCACCCTCGTAGTTAGACTGAAAACTGATGATGTTCGCATTTAGTTCTCTACCACGCGTCTCCAGCTTCTCCTGAATCTGTACCAGCGTCACACTTCCGTAGATAGCTGGTTCACGTGTGCCCAACGTATTAAGGTTCGGCCCATTTAACACTAAAATCCGCAGTGTTTCTTCCATCGCTACGTTCTCTTCTCCGCATACCCTATTCGGCTATACATTATTGTCAAAGGCTGTGTAAACGTGGCTCGACCTGCTCTATCATAGTGCCTTGTCAAATAGAGTGTAATTGAATTAGACTCCTACATTGCTGTGAAAAACTCGGTAACAACGCTTGTCACCAGCGCATCGGGCATGGTTGTCACCGTCACATTGCCAATACTTTGCGGCATAATCCAACGTATCTGCTTACCATCCACCTTCTTATCCAGACGCGTCGCCGCCAGAATATCCTCTGCTCTTACCGAACCTGAGTAACGCACAGGTAAGCCCAGTGCCTCTAAGAGTGCATTCTGCCGCCGCATATCGTTTTCGGAAAACATTCCTGCTTCCCATGCTAACCGAGCCGCGACGACCATACCTAGCGACACGGCTTCGCCATGCAACCATTCGCCGTAGCCAGCGACGTTTTCCAGCGCGTGGGCTACCGTATGCCCATAGTTGAGAATGGCGCGGCGTCCCTGTTCTCGCTCGTCCTCTTCTATAATTCTTGCCTTGAGGTCTATGCAACGCGCGAGAATTTGACAAAGCAGTTGTACAGGAGGATGCTCGAAGGTTCGCAAGAGTTCAGCGTTGGCTTCCAGTTGCGTAAACAGTTCAGCGTCGAGTATGATACCATATTTTACTACTTCTGCCCACCCTTCGATGCGTTCTCGCGCTGGCAATGTGAGTAACAGCCGTGGATCAACCAGTACAAGCCGTGGATGGTAGAATGCACCAATCAGATTTTTGCCATGAGGATGATTGATACCTGTCTTGCCACCTATCGCTGCATCAACCTGAGCAAGCAGTGATGTAGGCACCTGTATCAAAGGCACACCACGCAAGTAGGTTGCGGCTGCGTAGCCTACGAGGTCTCCGACAACACCACCGCCAAGTGCAATGACTGCTTCCCGTCGCTCCGCTCGTTGCTCTAAGAGCCAATCGTAGATGGCACTGAGTTGCTCCGGCGATTTACTTTTCTCTCCGGCAGGGACTATGTATAGATACGGTTCAAAGCCCTCATGAGTCAAACTTTGTAGCAGTGTCTGCCCATACAATTTAGCGAGGTTGCTATCAGTAAAGAGAAAAACGCGTGACGGAAGAGAAAGTTTTGTAAGATATTGCGCCACTCGCTCCATACCACCCCAGTCAACAACGACATCATAGCCATTGCCAATATGTATATGACGCACAATAGGGGAAATACTTCCCTCAAATAAGTTAGCATCTTGCATTCTTGCTACAACCTCCTGTGCGACCTGTTCTCCGCTTTTATATGTGGTATCGCATACAATTTCGGCCTCTTGGTAATGTTGTGAACGTGCAGCGAGAAGTGTATGCAGAGCGTTCAAAGGGTCTGCCCCAACAAGTAGAGGACGAATTTCGGGTACAATTCCTCGTGCGAGTTCGGCAGCGTGTTGTGCTTGTAAGCGATCTAACGCAATTGCTGGGTCAACTTGTAGCCAGACGCGCACACCACGCTGTGACATCAGCACACGGTTCTCTTGCCGCAATACGACACCACCACCCGTCGCAATAACAGCTCCATTAGGAGTTGTGTCGATAGCAGTCGTAAGAGCATGATTCTCACAATCGCGGAAATATGCCTCGCCGTGTTGCACGAACAGAGCAGGAATACGCTCCCCACTTGTTGCCTCGGCAAGCTCATCGGTATCAAGAAATGGGAGATGTAGCTGTTGCGCGAGAAGACGCCCAGCCGTGCTTTTGCCGCTACCTGAAAGCCCAATCAAAAATATGTGTCGCATACAGGCCATTGTATCACGCAAAACAAACACGTATGTGAACAGGAAGACCGCAAGGGTCTCCCCTACATATAAACACAACATGTAGGGGAGACCCTTGCGGTCTTCCTGCGCTAAGTCGCTTAATACAATTCCTCGTCTCGAATGCTTGTCGAGAGCGTTTGAATGAGGCTAAACGAAGTGCTATCGACCTTGTTCAGGCGGGAGTCGATGGTGATGCCCAGACGTGTAAAGGCTTGTAAACGGTTATCATACACCTTGAATTTACGCCCGAAGGAGAAGACGTATTGCCCAATCTTGCCCGTGTGACGGTCGAGAACAAGAATGTCGTCTCTCGTTGCACAGTTCTCTTGCGTAGCACACTGAGTATGATCTAAGAAGTTTCCTACGAGTACCTGCCAATTCTGACTCCAACTCTTCACCGTCACCTGTTGTGCAATGGCAAGCGATTTAGAGAAGGCCAGGAAAGTGCTATGACTTCCCTGAACATCGTAGAGCATGATACCTGTCGTAGGCATACCAAAGTGACCACCATACAAGACCATATTCTTGCCCAGTTTCGGGTAGGTCAACTGATTGGCAAGCGTCAAGTCGGGTTTGAAGGCAAGCATTTGTCCATCGCCACTACTGGGATCGTACATGAACAGTTGAGAGCGGCCCACACCAGTGAAATCCCCACTATACAACATCCAGTTGCCATCAAGATTATGCGACTCCTGATAGGAGTTAATGAGCAATTTATTATCGAAATCCATGATGCGTCCCTCGCCCGCGAGACGGTCGTAGAGGAAAACACCATCTTGGGTAGAGCTTGCGAAGCGACCTACGTACACCTCCCAATTCGCATGCCACAGAGTATAGGATTGCTGAACATGTACATTGAAGTTCTGATCGAAATCCAATACGACAACGTTTGCGGTACGGCCTTTCTTCTCCCAATCCTGGGGCGCACTACCACTCAAATCACCTGTACCCGTTGTAGCAGTTGGTGAAGGCGACACATCCATATAATCCAGGTAAGCCTTGCTACTAGGCGATGATGGACTTGATTTCTTAGAGTTGGTTGTTGGCGTCGCACTTGGCGTTACCGTTGGGCTTGGAGTTGCCGTGACGGTTGGCGTTGTCGATTTCGTTGTTGAACTGGGTGTTGCCGTCGGATTTACCGTTGAGCTAGGTGTTGCCGTCGGAATGGGTGTAGGTGCCGCCGATTGTGTCGTCGGACTGGGCGTTGCTGTTGGTCCAGGTGTTGCCGTTGGGCTGGGCTGTGGCGTTGCTGTCGGAACAGGCGTCGGCGTTGGATTCGGTTTCGGCGTTGCCGTTGGAACAGGCGTCGATGTTGGATTGGGTTTCGGTGTCGCCGTCGGGTTTGGTTTCGGCGTTGCCGTCGGCTTCGGATTCGGTTTTGGCGTCGCCGTAGGATTTGGTTTTGTTGTCGGTGTGTTCGTTGGTCCAGCTGGTGGCCCTATAACCGGAGGAGCCGTAGTAGGACTGGGTTCCGTTGGTGTACTCGTCGATACCGCAAAGGGATCAGGCACAGCGTAGCGTTTGTACATAAACAAACCGCTTCTCTTACCGTCAAAACGTCCTACATAGACCTCCCATCCTGGTCCCCAATTTGATAGAACAACGTGTTTTTTGATAGTCAGTTGTGGTGTCAGGCTAAGAATCTGGATTGTTCCTGCAATGCGGTCATAAAGCAAAATTTGTGCATGACCCGAACCATCGAAGTCGCCAACATGCACATCAAGCGAGGAACCCCACTTGTCAGATGCTGTTGTAGAGTCGGCGAGACTCACCATCTGCTGATTGGTTGCATTCGTATTGTTAGTGCTCTTCGTCGTTGCGCGAGATGCATAGGGTATGCTCTGCTGTCCATTGCTCAACGTGAGAACATTCAGTTGTCCTTTTTGACGGTTATAGAGCAAAAGGTCGCTATGTCCACTGCCTGTAAAATCTGCATTAAACTCATCTTCAGATGAGGCAGACTGCAATCCAAGTGTAATATTGTTCGTGCCCGACGCTGCACTTGTGAATTGATTGTTCGCGCTAAACACACCCAGTGGGCTATTTGTGCCAATACCTGGGAGGCGCAAGAAGAGTTGCGGGTCCATCAATTTGGGGAAATAAATAAAGCGCATTTCGCCGTTCTGATAACGTGCCTCATTGATGACATTAACATTGTAGCCAGTACCGACGTACATAGGAGTTGTATCACCATAGTTCTGATAGGTGACATTAAAGGTCATACCATCGCTACTGACGGCGGTGACAAAGGCTACGTGACCAGGAGGGCCATATGCCCATACGCCGTCGGCGCGTGGAAATACCGCGATGGAACCAACACGCGGCGTTGTGCCAAGTGGAAGTCCTGAGCGTTCGGCATCGACAGCCCAATCGGCGGCATTGCCCCAATTTAAGGGGAGATCGTAGCCAAGGAGATGCCACTGCTCCCATGCCCACCAGACACAGTTCCCCCCCGAAGTTGGATAAGGACCAGGACAGAGACCAAAGGGGTTGCCGTCTGGCGAGAAGCTAATACTAGCACATTCATCGTTGACCGTTGCGGCAGTATGACTATGAGCATCTACCCCAGGCACAAAAGCTGAAAACTCAACGCATACCAGCGACAAGAGAAGACACACGCCGAGTATATGTATCAGATATCTGCGATTAAGAGACTGTTTGAAATAAACACTTTTGGCACGCACAAGACGCAAAAGGGATGTAGGAGGCATTGGGATGGCACCTTCCTAAAGTAAGTTTTTGTTTTTGTGAGTGTTTCATGTACCCACAATCATTATAGTCCTCTGATATATAGAGATGTATGAGTGGGCTAATAAGTTCCTGACTTCCTATTCCACCTCCAAGTATAACATCAACATTCGTCAACTCTCAAGGGGGTAAGAGGCCAATTTCAACCATTTTACAAAAACTTAACATCTTTTGCTGCATTAGCATCAGCAAAATTAGGGCTTGACAACAAGAGAGGGCAATGATATTATTGTCACAGTTCAAGGGCAATTAGCTCAGTTGGTTAGAGCGCTACGTTGACATCGTAGAGGTCACAGATTCGAGTTCTGTATTGCCCATTTCTAAGCGGCTCGGTAAGCCGCATTTTTATTTGTAAGACACAAAGAAATGCCGCATGTGAGCCTTCGCTCACATGCGACATTTCTTTGTATAGGGACTCCTTACCTCTTCAAAATCGGCAGGTTCATGCCCTCTTCGCGGGTACGGTGGGAGCCTGCGGTCTCTTTGATGCCTCCTTCGGGGTAGACCAACTTGGCCTCAGCTTCTGGCAACAGGGTTGCGACCTCTTTGAGTACGGCGTCAAGGAATTGATCTTCGGGCACGGTTTTGACAACCTCACCTTTACGGAAGATTACACCTTTACCGCGACCACCTGCAAGACCGACATCTGCATCGCGTGACTCGCCGGGGCCGTTGACAACACAGCCCATGACGGCAACATGAATAGGTGTTTGCACCTTTGCCAGACGCTTCTCAACCTCGTTGGCAACCTGGATTACGTCAATTTCGACGCGTCCACACGAGGGGCACGAAACGAATGTGACGCCACGATTACGTAGTTCGAGCGAACGGAGAATTTCGTAGGCAACGGGAATCTCTTCCTCTGGCTCGGCACTCAAGCTGACACGGATGGTGTCACCAATGCCGTCGGCAAGCAGCAAGCCGAGACCGATAGAAGATTTTACCGAGCCAGAAACGAGTGTTCCAGCCTCAGTAATACCGAGATGCAATGGATAGTCCGAACGCTGCGAGAATTTGCGATAGGCTTCGACTGCGGTAAGCACCGTTGAGGATTTGAGCGAGACATCAATCTCGTGATAGTCTAGCTCCTCACACCAACTGATATACTCCAACGCCTTCGTCACCATACGCTCTGAGAGCCGCTCGCGCTCGATGCGTCGTGCCTCGGCTGGATCAGAGCGTTCCAACGTACCATCATCACGTAGGCGCACCTGAATACGCTGCATCTGCGCCACTTTATCGAGAGCGTCAATTGAACCAGAGTTGACACCAATACGCATAGCGATGCCACGCTCTTTCGCCGCCTTGACGATCTCCTCCATTGATGTACGCCCATGACGCAAGTTGCCGGGATTGATACGCACCTTGTCGATGCCCTGACGAATCGCTTCCAGAGCCAGACTGCCTTCGTAATGAACATCAGCAACGAGTGGGATGCGAATCTGTTTTTTGATCTCGCCGATAGCAAAGGCATCTTCCATCTCTGGTACGGCGACGCGTATAATTTCACAGCCGACATCTTCAAGGCGGTGAATTTGTTCAACCGTGCTTTTTACGTCGCGTGTATAGGTTGTTGTCATGGACTGTACAGCAATTGGCGCGTCTCCACCGATTGCCACATTCCCAACATGTATCTGTCGAGTTTTTTTTCTCATTATAAAAACATTGCTCCGTAGGCAAATTGAATTACTCTTTGTTGTTACACTCTCTATTATCGCACATACGCTCTATAACTGCGAATGCTTGCTTTTAGCCACCCCAATGCGTCACATCGCTGATCGTAATAATCACCATCAGGGTAAGCAAAACAGCCATGCCTGCAAGATTTATCAAGCCCTCGCGTTCTGGCTTCAAGCGTTTGCCACCGCGTAGCAGTTCGATCAATATCAACAAGATGCGTCCACCGTCCAAAGCGGGGAAAGGCAAAATGTTGATGATCGCAAGGTTCAGGCTCAGTACAGCGGTCAAGTTGAGTAGAGGCCACCAGCCCTCAGTTGTAACACTTTGCGCGGTTTTACCAGTGATTTGTACGATACCAACAGGGCCAGACAATTGTGGTTTCATCGCCCCTGTAATCATCTGTCCAATTGCTTGAAAAAACTCGCCGGTTACAACAACGGTATGCTGTATTCCCTTAAATGGTGCCTGCCAGAGCGGGACACTGACATAGGTAACACTCGCGTCACTTTCATCTGCCACAATGCCCATAGGCCCCTGTCCCGCTGGCGGATGCACACGCACGTTGACTGTTGTTGGAATAGGAGCAGCAACTCCTTTGCGACGTAAAAGCATCTCGACTTTAACTGTATTGCTACTACCAGCGTTAGCGATATCCTGATTGACGGTAGAGATGAGGGTATCAAAATTTTGTATAGATTGGCCTTTCACCGCAACAATCGTGTCACCTACATGAATTCCTGCCGCCGCCGCCGGAGAATTAGGTACCACTTGCCCCACCACTGGACGTAGCGTAGGCTCACCAATAAAACCGTAAGCAATCGTAAAGAGTATCATCGCCAAGATGACATTCATCGTCACGCCAGCGACCAGAACAATAACGCGCTTGCCAGCGGACTTCGCGGCAAAGCTGCCTGGATCGTACCTACCCTCAGCGTCGTTGATATCGCCGTTCTCGCCGGGCATACGAACGAAGCCACCAATAGGAAGAAAGTTCAGTGAGTAGATCGTGTTGCCTGTAGCACCAGGAACGGTAACACCACCACTGGCACCACTGAACGGCGTTTGTTTGCCATCGCCATATTGATCTTCTGCACTGCGTCCTCCACCCAGCCACACAACCTCCCAGCCGCCGCGCTCGCGTTTGCGAATGCCGACAATACGTGGAGGGAGTCCAAGTCCGAACTCCTCGACACGAATACCTGCCCATTTCGCGGTAATAAAATGTCCAAATTCATGGACTAACACCAGCAACCCAAACACTGGAATAGCAGCGAGTAAGTACCAATTCATCCCATCATTCCTTATAACTTACATTTTTTATGTGACAGACCTTCGTAGGAACTCGATTTATTGGCTACGAGTTCGTTCCGTTAGCTCCGACTCGCGCAATAAATTGCGCTTTGGACGCGATAAATCGGTCCCTACTAAGTAATTGTTCTATAGAATTCTTGCGTCATTCTTCGTGCCCATTCACAGGCGTCCAGTGTTTCTGCAACGGTGGGTTGGGCGATAGAGGTATGACGCTCTAGCACGGTTTCGATCAGTTCTGCGATCTCCAATAGCTTAATTCTACCATGCAGGAAAAGGTCTACCGCCTCTTCATCGGCTCCGACTAGGACACATGGATAGGTTCCCCCTCGTCGTGCCGCCTCCAATGCAAGCCTGAAACAAGGGAAACGCGCCACATCCAACGCCTCAAAGTTCAGACGAGCGACATCAGGCCAATGTAACTCGCGTATCAGACCACTTTCGGCAACATCGAGACGGTGCGGATACGCAAGAGCATTCATTATAGGAAGATGCATACTTGGTAAGCTTGCTTGCATCTTGATGGAGCCATCAATGAATTCGACCATCGAATGAATGATGCTTTCGGGGTGTACCACGACTTCAATGCGCTCGTAGGATATATCGAAGAGCCAGTGTGCCTCTATCACCTCTAGCCCTTTGTTCATCAGTGTCGAGGAGTCGATGGTGATCTTTGGCCCCATACGCCATGTGGGGTGCGCGAGTGCCTGCTCAACCGTCACCGACTGCAACTGCTCAAGCGATGTATTGCGGAACGGACCACCAGAAGCGGTTAGAATAAGGGAGTGAACCTCTGCATTCTCTTCTCCCTTGAGACATTGCCAGATTGCGCTATGTTCGCTGTCTATAGGAAAGATATTGACGCCTACACGTTTTGCGGCGGCTGTCACGAGGTGTCCAGCCATAACAAGCGTTTCTTTGTTGGCAACAGCAATCGTCTTACCCGCTTCAATCGCGGCTAGCGTAGCTTCGAGAGCCATCAGGCCAGAGGTCGCGGCAACCACAATATCTACATCGGGATGTGTCGCGGCTATCGTCAAGCCTTGCTTACCGATAATGACGTTCGGAAGTGCTGCTCGCGCTCCTCTTTCCAATTCTGGTGTCTCAGCAGAACACGCCACTACTTGCGGCTGAAATTCCGCCACCTGTTGTGCTAGCAGCGATACATTGCTACGAGCGGCAAGGGCAACTATCTGAAAGGATTCTGGAAATTGGCGCACAACGTCTAGCGTCTGCCGTCCAATCGAGCCAGTACTACCTAATAATGCGATACGTTTTTTAGGAAACATTGTCATAAATTTATCTTCACGAAGGCATGTATACATGCCCAGCTACTACTTTTTTGATTCATGGGAGCGTTGTGTCCCTTTTTAGATTATAGCAGGGTTGTGCTAAAAATTATACTTCGTAGGGACCAGATTTATCGCGTCCGTCGCTCAATTTATTGAGCGAGATCATGACGAATTCTCTCTACAAGACATTTCAGACATGATCTCGCGTGATAAATCACGCCTCGGACGCGATAAATCTGGTCCCTACGAAAAATTGCGGTAATCGCGTTGGTAAACTACTACTTCCCAATGAATTGTGCAAAAACGTAGACAACAATGGCGGCGAAAAGCAAGCTATCTATACGATCAAGCATACCGCCATGCCCTGGCATAAACTGCCCGCTATCTTTGACACGCGTCTGACGCTTAATCAACGATTCCGCGAGATCTCCGAATACGGCAGCAATGCCAAGCAGAATTCCTAACAAAATTGCGAAATACCAAGGTACACCTAGTTGATTCACCGTGAGAATTAAGGCCGCTACAATAGAAAGAACGAAGCCTCCAAGCACGCCCTCCCAAGTTTTAGCAGGGCTGATTCGTGGCGCAAGCTTGTGGCGTCCAAAGTAGCGCCCTGAGAAAAAGGCAGCCGCATCAAAGCCCCAAACCCCAAGCAGCAACATGAGCAACCACCACACTCCATGTGGCAAATAGAGCCACGAGAAGTTTGTCAAGCTGAAGTTGGTGGGAATAATCGCGCTGGAGATAGGACCGCGTAACAGCAAAAAGAAGCTCATAGGCCAGCCGAGGTAGATTGAGATTGCCAGCGTCAAAGCCCAATCCACCATCGCACCATCGAGCTTTTTACGCACAAAGAGCCAAGGAAACGATACAAGTAAACCTGCGCCGAGACTCGTTTCGAGAATCAACTCACGTTGCTGCGGAAACATAGCGGCTATGAGGAAAAGGACACTCAAGCCAAAGCTCACCCAGATCAGCGGATGATAGCCCGCGTTCATCAACATGTTATGGAGTTCCAGTGTACCAAGGATTACGACAAGCAACACCGCCGCGAATGCTATCCAGCCACCGAACCAGACAAATATCAGCACCACAGGCATAGCTACCCCTGCTGTGAGCAAACGTTGACCAACAGATGATTTTTTCTTTTCGCTGGCCTGTACTACTTCGGCCTGTATCTTCTCTTCGCTTGCTTGTTGCACCCGACGACTCCTCTATGGAACAGGGTAGAATCTTCCCCAGGAAAAAACATAGTATTGTATCCTCTACGCAGAGAGGCTTGTTCTTGTTTCAGAAACAAGGTGCTGTGGAAAAAATGTATGTAAATATGGTACCCCGTATTGTCATGGTGTGCAAGCACACAAAACTGTTCGTTATGCCTTCCGCAGCTTCCAGACGTTTTCCATAGGCCAACGTCTGGCCCACGCAGTTTCGGTGGCATTCATATACGTGCTAGTAGCATTTTTAGCTGGTTGTATCTCGATCAAGTCTTCAACGATAAATCCGTAGCGTCGGAAGAGGCGAATCCACTCACCATAAGGCAACTGAAAATCTACCTCGTTATCCCACTCAATACGGTGCATGCCAAAGTAGTCATTGAGCAATGCTTGCCCAAATTGACCTGTTTGCCGATCCTGACATAGTGCTGAAATAGGGCTTGCCGTCATAAACGCAAAAAGCCCACCTGTTCGTAGCAAACGTGCCGCCTCTGAAACTGTACGATAGGGGTCACAAAACGTCATCGCGCCCCAATCGCAGAAGACGATATCAAAGCTAGCATCAGGCAATGGAACATTCTCCGCACTGGCCTCAATCAGGGGAAAATCTACCCCAAACTTTTGCATAAG
>CAXUHG010000105.1:0-11437 GCA_964250805.1 uncultured Ktedonobacteraceae bacterium
GGTGACAAGGGAGATGTG
The DNA here is from genome assembly GCA_964250805.1 of uncultured Ktedonobacteraceae bacterium. Lineage (GTDB taxonomy): Bacteria > Chloroflexota > Ktedonobacteria > Ktedonobacterales > Ktedonobacteraceae > JBBQVS01. The sequence continues at coordinate 19 of CAXUHG010000105.1, forward strand.
ATAGAGTATTATCGACCTTTTCGCCACACAGCACGCACAAGCCGGATTTCATCGAACGAATAGTCATCGCCCAGCAAGTCTTTGATTGGTCGTAGAGCCTCGTCGCCGACCTGCTCTATCGCATCTACAATATTTTGATAGTGTCCCTCCGGTATCAATGGCTTGATATCTATGTTCTCGCCCAACTCAATCAACTCGCCGAGATGGGTGGCGATGGTGCCTTGTGTCAAGCCGCGCTCGGTGGCGATCTCTTCGATGCTCTTGCCCTGCTCGTAGAGGGTGAGCGTCTGCATGCGAGAATGTGGCCCAGGTGCCGGAGATGATGATACTAAGTTGTTGGCAATACTCTTCTTTCGCACCACAGAAGGTGCTATCTCCATTGGAATATTGTGAGCTTCACAATAGCTGGCGATTTCGTCGGTGAAGGAGGTGAAGTACAAATCTAGTTTATTGCTACCTACACCTGAAAGCTTTGCGAAGTGTTCGCGCGTCTGTGGTCTCTGTTGTGCCATCTCTCGTAGCGTAGTATCAGAGAAAACAATGTATGGCGCGACACCCTGGTCATCGGCAATCTGTTTGCGCAGGTTGCGGAGGTGATTGAACAGACGTGTACTTTGCGGATCGAGTACCTCTTGTCCAGCTTTAACCCTCTCCTCTTTTTTCTCGACGGGCATCGTGAAGTCGCATTGCTTACGCAGAATTTCGCGTGAGCGTGCGTTCAGGTGCAGAATGGAGTAGCCCTCGGTAGTCATGTCCAGGAAGCCCTGTTTGAGCAGAGCATGAGCCACGCGTTTCCACTCATCGACACTATAGTCTCTCCCGATACCGTAGGTCGAAAGTGAATCGTGGTTGAAGTCGCGTATCTTTTTAGTATTCGCGCCACGTAGCACGTCGATGACATGCATCATGCCAAAACGTTGCTCCGTCCGCCCGACACACGAGAGAAATTTTTGTGCATCAATTGTGCGGTCTTCCATCTCCACAGGTTCGAGGGCGCGGCGGCAGTTATCGCAATTGCCACAATTCTCCTGCTGCCAATCCTCGCCGAAGTAGCCGAGCAGAAGGCGGCGGCGACAGTCGCGGCTATCGCAATAGGCCATGACCTGATTGAGTTGTTGTAGCGCGATGAGTTGCTCTTGTTCGCTCGATTTCTGCTCAATAATAAACTCGACCTTAACGCGATCACCATAGTTGAAATAGAGAATACATTGTGCAGGTAGTCCATCGCGTCCAGCACGCCCCGACTCCTGATAGTATCCCTCAAGGCTACGTGGCAGGTCGTAGTGAATGACGGCGCGTACATCTGGCTTACCGATGCCCATACCGAAGGCGATGGTGGCGACCAGCACCGTCACATCGTCACGGATGAAACGAGACTGATTCTCCGCACGTTGATCGTTGCTCATGCCCGCGTGATAGGGCAAGGCACTGATACCATCATGGCGTAGCGTTTCGCTTAACGCGTCAACACTCTTGCGGCTCTGACAATAAATAATCACAGACGCATTAGGCATCCCTCTCAGTAGTTCAACCAATTCGCCATAGGATGCTTTGCTCTTCTGGCGCACTTCGTATGTAAGGTTGGGGCGGTTGAAGCTGGCGATATGAATGTGTGGGTCGCGGAGGCGCAGTTGAGTAAGAATATCTTCACGCACGCGCTCGGTCGCGGTTGCCGTCAACGCTTGCATTGGTACACCTGGAAAGTGGTCACGCATACGCCCCAACTGGCGATACTCTGGGCGGAAATCGTGTCCCCACTCGCTTACACAGTGTGCCTCATCGACCGCCATCAATGAAATGCCAATGGTCTCATGCGTATGCTCTAGTAGTGTCAAGAAACTCTCGCTCAACAGGCGTTCCGGCGCGACATAGACCAGTTTTAATTCTCCATTCAGTAGTGCCCGTTCGCGCTGTGAGCGTTCAACAGAGCCGAGCGTACTATTGATAAAGGTCGCGGCAATGCCATTTGCCTGTAAACGATCCACCTGATCCTGCATAAGCGCAATCAGCGGCGAAATAACGATAGTCACTCCTGGCAACATCAGAGCGGGTAGCTGATAGGTGAGCGATTTACCACCGCCCGTCGGCATCAATATCAGGGCATCGCGTCCTACCAACATATGCTCGACGATATCCTGCTGCCCTGCCAAAAACGCATCATGTCCAAAATATTGTTTTAGTGTTTGCTCTACTGTATTCATCCTTCGACATATCCTCGTTATTAGAAATATTTATATGACTACACTAGGAAACTATTTATAGCGTCTGGCTCTTCATATACCGTACAATAGCGCGTACAATGAGAAACAGACCTACTAATACGACTGGCAACACCTCTATGAGGCGTAGTGGCTCAGGACGGCGATAGCGTATCCTGCGTAGAGTATTCTGCTTCATTGAACGCACAAGCGGGTTAGTGCGCCTACGGACAAATTTAGGGGGTTGGGGAGCGGGTAGATCGTCGTCATCATCCCAGGGTAGGCGTGGCTCTGGTTGTAAGCGACGGACTGGACGTATATCCACGGGTTTTGGAGCAATGGGAAGACGTATTGGTTGGAGTGGAATTTGCTCCGTTGACCGTAGTGGTGGCAGGTCCTCCTCCTCGTCGAAGAGGAATGACAATGGTGTATCGTTGACATCTGCATGAGGGAAGTCTTGCTTTGGTAGGCCAATCTCCACATCGTCGTTCGCGAACAAAAAGTTAATACCATCTACCGCATCCGTCTGCCTCGCAACAACGTTGGGAGACGAGAAGTGGCGCGAAGGTCTTGTGTAGGCGGGCTTTTCGGAGAGTAGTTCTTCGAGTGTCTTTGCCGATTTGAAGCGAACGCTACGCGCGATTGAGCGAATATAAGCACTATCGCTAATGACCTGAATATGCTTGCTGTATCGTCGTGCATGCAAGTAAAGCGTATGCCATGCGCTTGACACTCTGAGTTGATTGTGATGCGGAATGACGAGAACGATTTCCTTCGCCGCGACCTGTTCTATACGTACACAAATCGTGGTAAGGTCATCTTCTGGACTAATATAAATCGCTTCATGATGATTACTCGTTTGTCCCATCGTTACATCTTTCTTTGTTTCTATGCAACAGCATTTCTGATGCCTCGATAGTGTATATTGCGTCTCGCATTATAACGCGATATATGCGACAATGGCAATAGGAACAAACGAATTCCCTATCTCAAATAATGGAAAGCGAGTCTCTGATATATGTCCACAACTACCCCTAACACCTCCCCTGTAGCAGAAAAGGGACCATCATCTCCCCCATCAGGTCGCAGTTTTCAAGGTGCATGGCTGATTGTGCTTGTACTCGTTGCGGGAGCGGCCTCTCTTGCAATTGAATTTGCCGCCTCGCGCCTGCTTGCCCCTTACTTTGGTACATCCCTCTTCGTTTGGGCAAATCTGATCGGTCTAATCCTGCTCTACCTGACCATTGGTTACTATGTCGGTGGACGTATCGCTGACCGCTACCCACGCCCCATCGTCTTGTACGGACTTACCGCTGCCTCTGCCCTTCTCACGAGCCTGATTCCTGTGTTGTCGCGTCCTATTCTCACATGGTCGCAGTCGGCCTTCGCAACCTACTCCATCGGCGTATTTTACGGTTCGCTCGTCTCGGTGATTCTGCTTTTTGCCCTTCCCATGATTCTGCTTGGCTGCGTCTCACCGTTCGCGATTCGTCTCTCGACGGAACAGATTGTGCGCTCTGGTCGTACCGCAGGACAACTCTACGCCATCTCGACAGTTGGCAGTATCTTCGGAACGTTCTTTCCCGTCTTCGTCCTTATCCCCAACCTCGGTACCTACATGACCTTCTTTACTACTGCTCTCGCACTATTACTCGTCTCGCTGGTTGGTATCCTCACTGCACGTCGCAGCAACAGCTCGCACGATGATGGCGAGCTTCGTAATGGCAAGGCACCAGCTAAGCAGAGGAGAGGACGCAACCTGCTCTCGCTCCTTCTGCTCATTCCGATGAGTCTAACCCTCTTCGGTATTCAAGGTCCCATCAAACCTGCAAGTGGTACCGACGGCGGTGGCGTTCTCGTTGCTGAAAAAGAATCGGCCTATAACTACATTCAGGTGGTGCGCGTAGGGCGTGAGATGCAACTGGTTCTTAATGAAGGGCTGGCGGTACACTCTATCTACAATCCCGATGCAGTCCTTACCTCTGGTCCGTGGGACTATTTCATGGTTGCCCCGTTCTTCAACAAGCCGCCCTTCACAACGCAGCAGGTAAAGAAAGTGTGTATCATCGGCCTCGGCGCGGGCACGATTCCGCACGAGTTCACACAGGTCTATGGTCCTTCCGTCTCTATCGATGGTGTAGAGATCGACGGTGATATCGTCAATATGGGGCGCAAGTACTTTGCAATGAACGAGCCGAATTTGCATGTCACCGTGCAGGATGGTCGCTACTTCATACAGACCACGACGCAAAAATATGATGTCGTTGGCATCGACGCCTACCAGCAGCCCTACGTTCCCTTCCAGTTGACTACCAGCGAATTCTTTTCTGAGGTCAAGAGTCATCTCACACCAACGGGTGTTGCCGTGATTAACGCGGGTCGCACCTCGCATGACTTCCGGCTCGTCAATGCCCTCTCACAGACGATGCGCTCCGTCTTCTCAAACGTCTACATCATCGACACCGAACGCTTCTCCAACAGCATCATTATTGGTACCAACGCTCATACTGCACTGGACAACTTCATCACCAACGCGCAGAGCATGACCAACGCGCCGTTAGCTACCGTTATGAACTCTAGTATCAACTATGGCAATATCCGTGAAGAGCATACGGCAAAAGTCAACTTCACAGATGACCGCGCTCCCGTCGAACAACTCATCGACTCCATCATTCTCAACGTCGCCGAGAGCGGGAAAGAATAGATGCACAAATAAAATTGCATGGGACTGTTAATGCCCCATGCAATTTTATTTGCGCATTAGCCGACGTAAACAGAAACGTTCGTCCCTGGCGTATTTCCAGTGACATTCACGGTCGTACTCCCTGTGAAGTGAGTACTAGTAGCATTGCTACCGCTTGCGGTGATAGTGCTAGTTCCTAGTGGAACGTTCGAGAACGAGTAGTTCCCGTTTGCATCAGCCGTTGTTGTCATTGTCAATCCGCCAGGGATACTTATCGATACCAATGCCCCTGGCAGAGCAACGGGAGCGGGACATGCAGTAATAGCACATGCATTCACTGTTCCGCTAACCGTGAAGCCTGTCACAGCAACGCTAACAGGAATGACTTGAGTGAGTGGTGTCGTTGCGCCATCATTGACGGTAACAGTCACCTTGCCATTGTAAGTGCTAGGAGTCAGATTAGTCGCGTTAGCACCCACACCTACCGAGGCACCACCTCCGCTATCTGTCCCTGCTGTGGCAGAGAGAGTGATCCATGCAGAGTCGCTACTCACCGACCAGGAGGCTGGTCTTGTACAGGTGCCCGTCTCGCTGATCGAGAGTGACTGTGCAGACGCGGCTTGCCCTTGCGCGACATTAAAGGTAAAGCCGCCGGGTGAAACTGCAAGCTGACAAGGCGGTTGTACCGTGAGCGTAATCGAGAATACCTGCGGACTTCCCTGTGCGACAACACCCGACTTGTCCGCTGTGGTGATTGTCACCTGTGCTGGATAATTGCCAGGTGCTAGTCCGGCACCAGCAGGATCAGGACTAATGCTGAGCGTCGTAGAGAGGCTACCCTGACCGAACTGACCGCTAGTTGCCGACAGCTTTAACCAGGAAGAATCCGAGCTTGCAGTCCAACCAAGAGGCCATGCACAGTTGCCCGATGCCGTTAATGTTACCGCCTGAGCGACAGGATCACTACCCTGAACTGCACTAAAGGCAAGCGCACTTGATGAAGGTTGTACCAGCGCACAGGCCGCGGTAACCTGTAACTGTACCGATACCGTTTGTGGACTACCACCGGCAGCTATCTGACCAGTCTTTGCGTCATAACCCTGTATTGTTACTTGCCCGTTATAGGTGTTGGGAGTCAACACACTGGCACTCGTTAAAATTGTCAACGTTGCAGTCTGACCAGGATTGATCGTTCCCCCACTTGGTGTAGCTGCTAACCAAGGCGACGAGGCTATTATACTTACGCTAGCCTTCCATTGCATAGCACTCTGACCTGTATTTGAAATCACTACCGTCTGCGTTGAAGGGGTTGTCTGACCTTGTACCGCGCTAAAATTCATGACAAGCGGTGCCGCCGTCATAATCGGTGATCCTGGCGGTGGTGGTGGTTGTATTGTTAGCACAACTGAAACCGTTTGTGTGCTACCAGTAAAACCTTGCCCTGAGACAACAGTGATCGTGGCTGGATAGACGCCGGGAGACATATTCGTCGTCGTCACGCCAACGGTGATAACTGAGTTTGTGCCTGTCTGCGCTGAGCCTCTAGTGGGTGTGACCGTTAGCCAGGGCTGATTCGATGCGGCTGTCCATGAGACAGCAGAACCACAGGTTGGTGCCGCCGTTACGCTAAGCGATTGATTACCAACATTGCTGCCGCCAGCAACGGCATTAAATGTCATCCCTCCCGCACCTAGCGTCAAACTACAATGTGGCTGCACTGTGAGTGAGACGCTGACATCTTGCGTGCGGTTAATGGTATTATCTGGCGCGGTAAACACGAGTGGGTCGGTGTACGCCCCTGGAAGAAATCCTTGACTATTCACCGTTATGTTCACAGTTTCCGAACCATTCGGGGGAATAGTACCCGACGTCGTGGATGTGTTCACCCAGTTCGTCACCGTGCTGTCCAGACTCACAGCATTTGCACTCATGCTGTCCATACTAAAAGCACCATCTTGCGGTATCTGCGCAACCGAAGCCTGATTGTTTATCAGCGACCATGAGAGTGGTTTTCGCCCAGGATTACTCACCGTCAATTGCTGAATGCTTGAGCTAGCGACACCATCAACCGAGGTAAACGAGAGTACAACTGGCGTTACCACCATCACCGCTCCGGCATCTGGTGGGAGCTGCGTCACTTCCATTGTTACCTGCACCACTATCGATGCCCCCACGTTAGAGGAGAAGGTAAGCTTGCCTGTATACGATTTGGGTTTCATCATACCGCGTTCGACGCCGATAGATATCTTCTGACTGTCGCTGAACGTGCCGTGATTTGGTGTGAGCAACAGCCACGAACTATCGCTACTCGCAGACCATGTTATGGCACCACTGGCACCCTCATCATTGTAGAGCGTCAATGGGCGAATGGTATTCGAGCCTTGATAGCCTGGGCCAACGTCAATGGAAGAGTCTTTGATTATTAAATGCGAAGGTTTTGATGGACCGGCATTGATAATTTGTAGCGTTGCATTCGCAGTATAATGGCTGGTCATATCCTCGGCCTCTATATTGTGGAAGCCGGGTCCCCAGTTTGTTGAAATAACGGCATACGCAACAGCAGAACCATTACTACCGACGCGTACAACGGGAAAGCCTGAGTTAAGAATGATTGGCACACCAACATCATGTGTGATATAGACACCTGTAGATGGATTGAAATGCGAAAGATGAAAGAATACTCTTTGCCCAATATTTACTTTGTTATCTTTGCTGCCCTCAACGCTAAGAGTCAATGTAGGTGGACCGCTTACTGGCACGATGGTGCGATGTGGGTGTAAGAAGGCAACAGAGACCAATGCAGTGTCGATAGTAAGCGCGAGAATGGCAAGAATGGCAAGGCTTACGAATGCTACTCTCAGGCGTGTATTGCGCGAGCTATTACGAGAGCGTATGCCCTTGATACCTTGCGCTCTGGCTCTGCGCTCATCTTCTGCCTCGATGCGCGTAACCTCGCTCATGCTTGGAAAACGACGTGCCAGGAGAGGATCAGTATAATTTTCCCAATTATTATTTTCGATTTCGCCAGAATCATACATGCCAGGCCACAAATCGGGCATGTTACTAGCTGAAGCTTCAGCTGGTTTGGGTTGCGAGTTTGATGCCATCGCCCGCGGCAAGGGAGTACTGTGACGCATGATGTCTCCCGAAATATCGCGAAACGGCGAGAGACGTGACGCATGCGGTTGCCGTTTATCATTCTGCTCTGCCGCTGAGATACGTCGCGCCGCATCGTTCAGACGTTGAATGGCATGCTCTACCATATTCACATACATACCGCGAGTTGCGGAGAGCGAACTACGTGGAATCTCTGGAGCGGTGGGAATTTCGTCTATCGCGGCACTTGGAGGTATGGGCGTATTTTTGTCACGCGGCATTCTCTCTGGCTCGTACTCTGTCGATACTGCTTGCACGATTGAAGAAGACGCCGTTGAAGCATCAGCGATATCTCTATATCCGCTGGGAACCTTTGTAGCCTGTTCCAATTGATATAGTCGTTCCTGACATGAAGCACAAAACATAGCGTTTGCCTGAGATGGCTTTCCACAGTGAAGACATCGGCTCATATCTTGCTTTTGCTGGTCATCCAAACTGTCTATCCGCATGTGCTAATCCTCGCATTACACATATCGAGAGTAGATGGCACGAGAGCAATAAATAAATAAAAAAAGATACATTTGCTCTTCTACGCCGCTCCATCCTCTTTTAATAATTATATAGGCACTATTTATCAATACATCTATTTTATAGAACGTGCCAAAGTATACATTTGTCACTCAAGCAAGCGGTAGAGTAGGAGAAAAGAACCATGTGTTACAGGAAACGAGCGAACCCATTTCCTGTAACACAGAGTCTTTGCTAGCGCAACGTTGCGCCATAAGTGTCATATAGCGCATGCACAATTTTTTCTTGCAATGCGTTGGCTTCGGCATCTGTAAGCGTGCGGTCAGCCGCTTGATAAACAAGAGAATACGTCAAGTTTTTCTTGCCCGATGGAATTGGCTCTCCTGTGTAGATGTCGAAGAGCGTTACCGAGTGTAGCAGTTCGCCACCGTTGGCAACAATCACATCGCGTACCTCCTGGGCAGGAAGCTGCTGCTCGACGACAATCGCTAGGTCGCGCGTGAGTTCCTGGTGACGCGAGATGGTCTGGTAGGTCAAACGCGGAGGTACAGCGTTGTAGAGCATTTCCAGGTCTAGCTCACATAGGTAGGCGCGGTGCGGCAGGTCATAGTGTTGCTGTACGAGTGGATGCACCTCGCCCAGTACTCCAATCGGGCTGAACACCTCCTCATCGGTGCTGGTAGGACGCGCAATCTCTACCAACGCACAGCGTCCGGGGTGGAATGTGGGATGCTGTGTCGGCGTGAAGCGATAGGACGCGATATGCAGGCCATCAAGTAGCCCCTCTACGATGCCTTTGAGGTCAAAGAAATCTGCGGGACGCCCCAACTCAGGTATCCACGAAATCTCGGCGGGACCACATAGGGCGATGCCGACACTGCGTCGCTCGTCCGGCTGCTTATGCATATCATCCACTGGCAGATAGCGGCGTCCAATCTCGAAGAAGCGCAAACCAGCTTTATTACGTTTGCTATTCTCCTGTACCGTCTCCAATAGCCCGCTCATGAGCGTTAAACGCATAGCTTCAAGGTCGCTGGTCAAAGGATTTGCCAACACAACGGCCCGCACATTGCGAACATCGAATGGCGCAACCGCTTTACCATTCGTTGCCGCCACGACCGCCTGTTCTGGTTTACCGTTGGGAGATGCAATCCCCGAACCCGCCAGAAAACGTATTGAGGATGTATCGGCCTGCGCCAACAGGTTTACCATTCGCGCTCGGCTCGTTATAGAGTACGTGATAATCTCGTTCAGTCCAGCACCGACTAGGCGCGAACGTATCGCTTGCTCACGGTCAAACCATGACTCAGCTAGTGGCTCAGGCAAAGGACCAGTTGGAATCGTGCCGACGATGGTATCGTAGCCAATTATGCGTAACACCTCTTCAACAAGATCGGCTCCCTCTTCAATGTCGCTACGATAGGTCGGCACCGTAACCAACATCTTGTCGCCGAGTTCGTCGGGATCAGCCTCCACCTGGAAATCCAGTGCTTGTAAGGCTTGAATAGCCTCGCTTTGTGGCACCTTGAGTCCTGTAAGCCACTCAACCTCACGGGTAGAGAAGGCAATTGTGCGCGGCTGTGCGGGAGTAGGATAGACATCAAGAATGCCAGGATTCACTGTGCCACCCGCAAGCTCCACCATCAACTGCGCGGCACGGTTGGCACCCGCAAGCGTCAATTCTGGATCAAGTCCCTTCTCGAAGCGGCTCGAAGCATCTGAGCGCAAGCCAAGCACGGTTGAGGTGCGGCGAATGCTGACAGCATTGAAGTTCGCCGCCTCCAACAAGACCATCGTAGTCTTATCGTTCACTTCACTAACTGCACCACCCATGACGCCCGCAATGCCTGTTGCCCCTTGGGGATCAGCGATCACCAGCATATTCGGCGTTAGTTTGCGCTTTATATCGTCGAGCGTGGTCAGAGTTTCACCTTCGTGAGCGCGACGCGCAATCAGATGATGTTGACGCACCAGATTGTAGTCATAGCCGTGTAGCGGCTGCCCGAACTCAAGCATCACGTAGTTGGTGATGTCAACGACGTTGCTAATAGGACGCATACCAGCCGCGAGCAGTCGTCGTCCCATCCAGCTAGGTGAGGGTCCCAACTGAATGTTACTGATGACACGAGCGGAGAAACGTGAACACAGGTCAGGTGCCTCAATCGTGACCTGTGCCATCTCTGTTACAGGCGTTCCTTGCTCGTGAATAACGAGTTGCGGAATACGCAATTCCTGCTTTGTCAGGGCCGCTACCTCGCGTGCTATACCGATAATCGAAGACAGGTCGCCGCGATGTGCCTTGATCGAGAAATCCAGCACGGTCTCACCAAGAATATCGACGAGAGGCACACCAAGCGGTGTGTCGGCATCGAGAATATAGATGCCTGAATGATCGTTGCCTAGTCCCAGTTCACGCGGCGAGCAGAGCATACCCTGTGAGACATAGCCCATCTTCTTGCTCTCGCCAATAGTAATATCGCCAACTCGCGCCCCTACTAGAGCCAGTGGCACCTTGTCGCCAAGTTGAATATTCGGGGCACCGCATACAACACCCAGTTCACCATGTCCCGTATCGACATGCGTGTAGTTCAAATGATCTGACTTCTCAACCTTTTCCAGGTAGGTGATTTGCGCGGTAATAATCTTATCGCCCCAGTTCGTGCCAATGTAGTCAATAGCCTCGACCTCCAGTCCAGCCATCGTCAACGTATGCGCTAGCTCCTCTGGTGTTTGTTGTATATCTACGTACTCTCTAAGCCAACTCAGTGGTACTCGCATAAAATTTCTTCCTTCCACATTTGGTAGGGACCGATTTATCGCGTCCTCGGTGGGGGACAGGGAGGGGCACGATTCGGTGTGGCGATGTGTGGCCTGCCACCCCCCCGCGGGCGCGATTAATCGGTCCCGACCAATA
>CAXUHG010000105.1:11447-19591 GCA_964250805.1 uncultured Ktedonobacteraceae bacterium
ACCGCGCCCGCGGCGGGGGTGGGTGGGGGAACGTGGCGCCAACTATCCGGGGGGCCGCCGTGTCCCCTCCCCCCCCACCCAGCACGCTATAAATCGGTCCCTACCAATAATTCATCCATTAAAATTGGCGCAAGAAGCGCAGATCATTGGCGGAGAAGAGGCGTATCTCGTTGACGCCATATTTGAGCATGGCGATACGCTCGACGCCCATGCCGAAGGCGAAACCACGATATTTGGCTGGGTCGTAGCCAACCTGTCGCAACACACGCGGATCAACCATACCAGAGCCAAGAATTTCTAGCCAGCCCGTGTATTTGCAGGTACGACAGCCCTCGCCCTCACAGAAGGGGCAGTCGATATCGACCTCGGCACTCGGCTCGGTGAATGGGAAGTAGCTGCCGCGGAACCGTACCTGTCGCTTCTCGCCGAACATCTCGCGTGCGAAACGCTCAAGACATCCCTTCAGGTCAGACATAGTGCAATGTTCATCGACCAGTAGTCCCTCAATCTGATGGAAGATAGCCTCATGTGAGGCGTCAATGGCTTCATTGCGATAGACCTTGCCAGGAACAATCACGCGTACAGGTGGACGCATCTGCTCCATTGTGCGAATCTGCATGGGTGAGGTTTGTGTACGTAGCAGCAATTCGCCCGGAACGACCCAGAAGGTATCTTGCATATCACGGGCAGGATGGTCAGCAGGCAGGTTGAGAGCCTGGAAGTTATAGTAATCGGTCTCGACCTCTGGCCCCTGCACAACCTGGAAGCCCATATTTACGAAGATTTGTGACACATCTTGTATCACCTGTGATAGAGGGTGCATGTGACCAACAGGTTGCTCGCGCCCCGGTAGCGTCACGTCGATGCGTTCCTGCTCTAACGCTTGCATCAGTTCGTGCTGCTTGAGCGATTCGCGTCTGGCGAGCAAGTGCTGCTCTAGCTCGGCCTTGACAGCGTTGATCTTCTGTCCGACAACGGGTCGCTCCTCTTTTGTCAGTTTCGGCATCACGGCGGAGAGATTCTTGAGTTCGCCCTTGTTTCGTCCAAGATAGCGCGTATCCCACTCGTCGAGTGCCGCTGAGGTCTCAATCGACGCTAGTTCCGCCAGTGCGCGTTCGCGGAGTTCGTCGAGTTGCCCCAGCAAGACATCTAGTTGTCCCAACATAATTTCCTTCTCCCAAAAAATCAAAAACCGACGCATCGTCAACAGGGACGAAGTGTCGGTCGAAAACTCCGTGGTACCACCCATATTGAACTCGTTGCACACAGTTGTATATATATGGATATGTGTGAACAAGTTCCGCTTGGTCTGTCCTGTAACGGGGACTGCCGAGGCTATCTACATTTAAGTTTCAACGGCCTGCTCTGGGATGAACTTCGGCGAAGGCTACCGCAAAGAGGCTTGCAGTCGGTGGCCTCTTCTCTCTGTCCAGTCTCTCTCCGCGTACTCTTCCCATCATCGCTTTTCATACATTCTACTTCTGATGTTCAGTATACCAGGATCGTGTTACAAAGTCTAGTATGATCTTTATACAATTATGACTCATCCTCAATGACGTAGACTCCTACAGATTCATTGCCAGTTGCACTGCATCTGGAACCACAACCACAACGCGGTCTCCTGCTTTGACCCATCCTGCTTGCAACACACGCGTCATGATGCCAATGCCTAAGTAAGCAGCTAAGCCCTGAAAGGTAAATACTATTATTGATATAAATTTTTATCAATTACTCCTATTTATAACTTTTTGCTTGACACTTTCTATATCTCTAGATTAGGCTCTTACACAAGCTACATCTCCATGATGGTACATAGTGGTACAGAAAGGGATGTTTTGCTATAAGTTAAGGAGGACTTACTATTGACTAATCTTACAAGGCGTAAGTTGCTGCTTGGCGCAGCATTTTCTCTCGTTGGCGGTTTTGCTATCAGCCGCTTCTTCCATCCTGCTCTTTCCCCGGCACATGCAGTTGCTGCACAGTCTACTGTTGGTAGCGATCCATTCGTTCATCGTGCTTACTTGGGATGGATCCGCGATTTTAGTTCCACTCCTCGTCCCAACGATGAATGGCCTTCGCTCTTAATTGATGATGGATTAATGGCTGATTATACTGCGCTTGCAGCTTTTATGCAGCAAAACAACCTCAACGAACTATCAGTCTGGGGCTTCTTCACTAGCCGGAACTGGTCTACTGATGTTGAAAACACCATTGATACGAACAGAGGAGATCAGATTCGCTCTCTCATCAATATTGCACATAATCAGGGTATTAAGGTGTTCAGTGGCCTTGGACTCTATAGCTGGGGCTTTGATGATATTATTCAAGCTGATCCTTCTCTCTGTGATGGTCAGAACTTTCATGCTATGTGCTTGGAAAATCCCCAAAGTTGGGATTGGCAGCAACGCGTGATTGATTTTGTCTTTAGCTTTCCCATTGACGGTGCGGAGATGCAATGTGCTGATCAAGGGCGTTGCCACTGTCCCTCATGTGCTGCAATTGGTGATATTGATTACTACTCTCAGATTGTTGATAAGTGCGCGTCCTATATCAAACAAAAGTGGCCTAATAGCACTCTTGGTGTGAGTAACTGGGGAATGAGTTTTCAAGACCCGAACGATCTTCCACATATGAAGACGATGACCAGCCATATAGATTTCATCACCGACAATGATGATTCCGCCAGACGGCAAGACCCCACCTACCGTAAAACGCTCATCAGCAGTATCAGCCCTTGCGCCTATGGCTCTGGTGCAAGACCTGCCGTAGAACCGCCACAGCATTGGAGCCACGATCACTGGTTCTTGCCGACCATAAGAAGAACGAGTGAAAATCTCCTCTCATTGTATGCTGATGGAGGTCGTTCTGCAGAAAATTTTGCACGCACTCCTAATAATCCAAGCGATGAAGTTTCGATTTTGACTGTTGCACAGTTGGAAGCAAATCCTACTGCTAATTGGCAAGACCTCTTGCGTGGCATCCTGAGTAATCTGTATGGCCCTCAAGATGATAATACGCTTACCAGCCTGGTAAATCTTTTCTTGACTGCAGAGGATGCGTACTTCAACAACGCCAATTTCAATCCTTTAAGCGAGCTAGATATAGAGCCTCTTGTGGGTTCAAGCCCCGGTCCCTTAATCTATATCACGAGTAATATGGATGATACCGGTAGGGCAAACTATAAGACAGCGTTGCAACAATTGTATTCACAAGCACAAGGTTTGGTTGGAGCGGTGAGCAATCAAAGTAAGATATCCTTAGTGGTAACATGCATTGGCAATGTTCTCGCTGATCTTGGCTAGCATTGCTGTTCTTGTAAAACTCCACGTCATACTATGCAACCTCTATACGGGACGGTACTGCTTAGCAACCAGTACCGCCCTATAGCTTCCTACTATATTGCCGATGAAGTTAAGAGAATTAATGCACTTCGCATTTTTACTCCATGCGTTATTCCCACTTGAAGGTGCGTATAGCGATTACCAGCATAATCACAGCCCATATAGCCAGCACGAGCAATGGATAGCCTGGAAAGCCTCCCTTATTCGTCATCGCCGTTTGTAGTGCCTGTGTTAGTGCTGTGGCGGGTAGCAGTTCTGCCAGTGCTGCCAGTGGTCCAGGCAGACGACTGAGTGGTAGCACGCCGCCACCGAGGAAGACGAACACGAGAAACAGTGCGTTTGCTCCTGCCAGCGTCAACTCTGCACGCAACCCGCCCGCCATTGCTAGCCCGAATGCGGCGAACGTCACGGTGCCAAGCGCGATTGCTAGCAACGTGAGCAATGCGGAGCCTGCTGGCTGCCAATGATAGAGCAGAACCGCGACGCCAACAAGCAGGATAACCTGAAGAACTTCAAGAATGAGAATTGAGATAACCTTTGCGATAATCAGACCGCTACGTGGCAAGGGTGAACTACCAAGGCGTTTCAAAACACCGTAGTAGCGTTCATAGGCGGTGGCGATGCCGAGATTGACCATGCCAGCCGCCATAATCGCGATTGCCAGTATGCCAGGGAGGAGAAAATTGATGGTGCTACCGTTGACCGTCGGTCCGATATTGAGCGAGGTGAAGAAGATGAGTAACATTACAGGTACGATAAGCGTCACCAGAATATTTTCACCGCGTCGCAACGTGAGCAATAGTTCGTATTGCACCTGTGTCAGTATCTGGCGACTCAGTGGAGCCGCCTTGCTACTACCTGTTTCATAATCTATTGTTGTTGAATTTGTATGTGTTGCCATGAATATATTCTTCCATCTGGTAGGGACCGATGTATCGCGTCCGAGGGGTGGGGCGGGGCACACGTCACCAAACACAATCGTCGCCCACGCGTTGCCCCGCTCCACACCCAGGACGCGATACATCGGTCCCTACCATTATAATTATTCTCTTACATCTGATCCAGTGAGGCGCAAGAACAGGTCTTCTAGTGAGCCATGTCCAACGCGCAATTCGGAAAGGGTAATGTTCTGATTACGTAGCCATGTAGTGAGTTCGACAAGGAGGGTAGGCACGTTCTCTGTCTCGATGACGTAGCTGCCAAGGCGCACTTCTTGTACATTACTAGCGGAGGGTAGTGCTGTAAGTGCGCTTTTATCAAGGCCAGCAGGGGCGACGAAGCGCACGACGTTGGCGTTCTGTGTTCCCGTCAAATTGCCAGGCGTGTCGAGGGCGATCAGGCGTCCATTATCTATAATTGCGACACGATCAGCTAACCGCTCCGCCTCATCCATCAAATGTGTTGTGAGCAAGACCGTGGCACCGTTGCGCTTGAGGTCACGAATAATCTCCCATGTTGCGAGCCGTGCCTGTGGGTCCATGCCTGCCGTTGGCTCATCCATAAAGACGAGCGAGGGATTACCAACAAGGGCGACTGCGAGGGCAAGGCGTCGCTTCTGACCGCCAGAGAGTCGCCGACAGCGCGTTTTGGCTGCCGTTGCTAGCCCTACACGCTCTAACAGTGCGTCAACATTCTGCGTATGCTCATAGTAGCCCGCGAAGAGGCGTAGCACTTCACGCGCCGTAAGTGCTGGGTAGAGTCCGTCCTGCTGTAGCATAACGCCAATATGCGGCTTGAGAGCCGCCGCCTCACGGATAGGGTCGCGTCCAAGCACGCGAATGACACCCTGATCCGGCTTGCGATAGCCCTCTAGCGTCTCGACGGTTGTTGTCTTACCGGCACCATTTGGACCGAGCAGAGCGAAGACTTCTCCGCGATGGACGGTAAATTGTACGTCATTCACGACCCGTGTCGAGCCGTAGCTTTTACTGAAATGGTCAACGACGATGGCCTCGTTGCCGCGTGTGTACTTATCGTATGCTGGCTGGGGGGTCGTCGTTGTCTGCGCGTCAGCAGACATAATGATAATGCTCCTTACAAAGAAGTGTAATTGTCCTGTGTATACAGTACAGCAGTTAAGCCTTGCTGACAACCCCGAAAATGAGAATATGTAACCTACATCTATTTACCCCTCTAAATCGTGTTATAACTAAGATATTATACAAGTTTCACTTTTTCAGTGAAGCAACGGTTTGTTACCATTAACAAACCACAAAGGAGTAGAAAAATGTTGTCAGGTATTCTCTGGGCCGTTGTCGCCATTCTTGTAATTTTATGGTTGGTGAGTTTTCTTGCTCTACACGTTACCAGTGGTCTTATCCACTTATTGCTCGTCATTGCGGTGATTGTACTCATCTACAATTTGGTTGTTGGTGCCCGTGGACGCCGCACGTTATAACACCTTCGATACACAAAAAACAGACATTCGCGTTGAAATGTGTACATTTCAACGCGAATGTCTGTTTTTTGTGTATCATAATATTATTTGACGTTGCCCAAATTCGCGTGCTACACTAGAGAAAATACTTTTAATGATGGAAATCGTATATGTTTCGCCATCCCACTAGGGGAGGCCCAGCACGCGTACCATAGTGTGCTGGGCATTTTTATAAGGAGGAAGCCCTCATCATGTCTCTGGTGCAGAAAGCGGACGCTTTCGAGGATAAATTCGCCTCGGAGGGTCTGACGTTCGACGATGTTCTTATTGTTCCCGCTGCCTCTTCCGTATTACCTCGTGATGTCTCTACCCAAACGTGTTTGACACGAACCATCGCGCTCAATGTTCCAATTGTGAGCGCGGCAATGGATACTGTGACAGAGGGACGATTAGCCATCGCCCTCGCGCGTGAAGGCGGTATTGGCATCGTTCACTATAATCTACCCATTGAACAACAGGCCGAAGAAGTTGACAAAGTAAAGCGTTCGGAGTCGGGCATGATTACCGACCCAATTACAATGGAGCCAACCGCCTCACTACATGAAGCTCTGGCGGCGATGGAACGCTTCCACATTTCGGGCATTCCACTCACAGAAGAGGGCAAGCTGGTTGGCATACTCACCAATCGCGACATCCGTTTTGAGACAAACCTGGAGCGTCCCGTCTCCGAATTGATGACGCGCGATCACCTTATTACCGTTCCCGTTGGTACAACGTTAGAGCAGGCTGCCGAGAGTCTGCACCGTTACAAAATCGAGAAGTTGCCTGTGGTCGATGAGCATGGCATGCTCAAAGGTCTCATCACTATGAAGGATATTCAGAAAAAACTGCTCTATCCACAGGCGGCAAAAGATGAGTACGGACGCTTGCGCGTGGGGGCCGCTATTGGCGTTGGACCCGATACTCACAAACGTGCGGAGGCATTGATCGAAGAGGGCGTCGATGTGTTGGTCGTCGATACCTCGCACGCCCATTCGCGCATGGTGATTGAGACGGTAGCACGCGTCAAAGACCGCTATGGCAAACGTGTCCAGTTGATCGCGGGCAATGTCGTTACGGGCGAGGCAACCGAGGCACTAATTCAGGCTGGCGTGGATGCAGTAAAGGTTGGTATCGGTGCAGGGGCGATCTGCACAACGCGTGTAATTGCCGGTATAGGTATGCCGCAGATTACAGCGGTCTACGAATGTGCGCGAGTCGCTCACCAGTACGACATTCCAGTTATCGCTGATGGTGGTGTTCAATACTCCGGCGATATCGCTAAGGCAATCGCGGCTGGTGCGGATACGGTGATGCTTGGTAGTCTGCTTGCAGGTGTGGATGAAAGCCCCGGTGAGTTGATTATCTCGCACGGCGAACGCTTCAAGGACTATCGCGGCATGGGTTCGATTGGTGCGATGAAGCAGCGTAGCCACAGCAAGGGACGCTACTTCCAGGGCGAGACGCGCGACGAGTCGATGCTGATTGCCGAGGGTATCGAGGCGCGTGTGCCATACAAGGGCATGCTTGGTCCGCTTGTTTATCAACTTGTCGGTGGCCTCCGTCAGGCAATGGGCTACACCGGTTCGGCAACCATCAAAGAGATGCAGGAGAACACGCGCTTCACCCGCATCACCGGAGCAGGCTTACGCGAGAGCCATCCGCATGATGTCATTGTCACCAAAGAAGCGCCGAACTACGGTTTGGAGCATAGATAAATAATACACATGAACAAAGTCCTGCGAAATGCGTTTCGCAGGACTTTGTTCATGTGTATTATTGATTCAGGTACGCGAAGAGTTCTTCCCACGGATAGGGGCCGGGGCAAAAACTGCGCTGTATCGGGTCCATCGAATAATGGCCTGTAATGCCACCTTCAGCGTCAGCCCAGCGGCGCGGGATAGTGTGGCGTTTGCAGAGATGCTTGACGAGCAAAAAGCTGGCCTTTTTTTGCATATCAGGAATATCATCCGAATTATCTCGACTTAGTTTGACATGCTCAATCGACAGCGTAACGAGATTCGGGTTGAGCGACTTCGACCACCATGCATCGTGACCTTCGCTAACACCTCCATTACCCCAGGATGCATCGGACTCACTATTGCATTGCACTAATTTACCATCCAAATCAATAATATAATGGGTTGAGACTGGGTTATCGCTCTTTTCAGTAGACTTGAAAAAGTTGGCAACCTCTACTGCACTCGTAAAGCCAGCCGTTCCATGTATGATTATGTAGCGTGGCTTGTAGCCGTTTCTGTTAGGAAAATAGTTGCTGTTAGGAATCCACAAAGCTTCTGGCTCGTCGGGATTCTTCATATACTCTCCTTCTTAGAACAATTAAATGTGTGTCTCAAAAGAGAACGTCTCGCGTGCGGAATGCATTC
>CAXUHG010000106.1:0-19487 GCA_964250805.1 uncultured Ktedonobacteraceae bacterium
GACGGATCATTCAATGATGTGTTTTTTTGCTATCCTCTGCTTCAACTCTTGCCGTCTTAAAAAAGGTACATTCGACAAAATTGAAGTAATTATCTATCTTCAGTTGTTAGTGTGCGATTTCATCAGCACCATTTCGCGGTGCCTGCATAATATGCCATACTTCTCGCGCCTTGTCAACACTTTTCCAAAGGAGTTTTATAAAATTGAAAAAATTCATTTTAGTTTTTTTGTGCGAGGAGTTGTGCCCTTGCGATAGCAGCAAGCCAAAACCGGAGAAATAGACAAAGGTACTATAAAGTATTGACGCTCAGGATTGTACAAGTTACTCTTTTCTATGTATATGTATGTACACATGTGTGCTAAATTCTGAGAAGGAACTATCATTTTATGAAATATTTTTTCTGGATTGCCTTTGCCGTATTTTTGGCTGCTTCAATTCCGCATGTCGCCTATTTCTTTGCTTCATTTGAGCCATCACAAGGACCAGAAGGTATCTGGTGGTGGGCAGTGAGCTACGCAATTGCTATTAGTATTGACGTTACTGTATATCTTCTCTCATGGACAGCATTTCAAAGATATCGTCGTTACCGTACACCCAAAGCGGTATGGCAACACTGGCTACTCATTGTTATCTGTACCGTATTCTCCTGGGCAGTTAATTGGGCGTATGCCAAGCAGTTTCACAGCCCAGTGATGCTTAGCTCAGCGGAAAGTGCTGCCCCCTGGCTTGTCAATGTCTTTCCATTCATGGCAAGCGCATTTCCACTGCTGGGCATTGTTTATACGATGATGGCTGAGACCATCTCCGAAGAGTCATCCGAAGATAGACAGATGATGACGCAACAGCTAACGGCACTGAGCGAACTTGCAAAGCAGACGAATCTACCCATAGCATCACTGCGTCGTACTCTCACTGGTGGCTCACGGGCAAATGTAGCAAGTTTACTCACAGCGGTCACAGACAATACGGACGAGCAGAGTCCAGCTACACCAAGTACTACTGCCATAGTTGATAAAAATGACACGGCAAAGTCTAAGGCGATAACAGGCCAATTCGTGACAATTGAGAAAGAGAATGCAGGTAATTTGAAGAGTTCTAATCCCGCGTTGCAGACGGTTAACGGCGAAGCAAATTCTGACAAACTGCAAATGACTATCGAGGCATTACGGACAAATCCAGATATGACCGATGAGGCACTAGCCGAATATCTAGCGTTAAAACGTCCAGCAAGTGCTCGCTTTTGGCGTTTGAAGGCCATCGAGATATTAAGCGCAACCCGCAAAGAGGCAAAGTCGGCACCAGTGGCACTTGATAGCTGGGCTTCACAATCAAGTATGCTCGCCAATACAAATGGTACGGGGAGCAAACACTAAAGTCAGTATCATTTTAAGCAGTAAAAACTTGAAAATGCAGAAATCTAAACGTCGCCTTGACGTTTAGAAAGTGGTATGCTAAAATTGTTTAGGTATAGCACAAGGCTGACAAACTACCTACCTTGCATTGGTGTGTTGCAGTTTGACAGTGCAGTCTGCTCGTAACAAACAATAAGAAGCTCCAAATATTTAGGGAGGGAAGCAATGCCGACCACGTTCAACTATGCAAACATCTTGCATGCTGTCGGTCAAATACTGGATTCAATTGGTGTCAAGAGCTTTTCAATCCGCGAGGAAGAGGACGGACTTTTCGTCGAAGGTTTCGATGGTGAGGGTCAGCTTCAGGTTCAAGGATGCTATGACATCGCTAGCTTATATGATCTTGTAAATAGCGCACAAAATAATGAGGAAAAGTTTAGTATAGTGAAAGATGATGGCACCCTTCATCGCTTCCTCGCTAGCCACGAGCGTGAGTTGATTGGTGCAACACACTAATATAATACGCTATTGCTTGTAAGCAGTTAGAGGAAGAACCGGAGGAGCAATACCTCCGGTTCTTCTCTCATAGGAGAAAGCTTCTTTCTTCTGCATATTTCATAGGTTATACTCTGTAATTACGCAAATGTATAGCGTAGAGTCTCGACTTTATTAACAAAGTATGATATGCTCATAGCTACAAGGGACTACTTCCTCTCGCTTCGACAAAAATGCTGTCATTACACATTTTTGTTAAGAAGCTCATATGTGGAGGTAGTGCAGCACCTGAACAATCATAAAGCTCGGACCTGCGCGGTTTCTCCCACGAGAGGAGAATATTGTGCCTGAAGATATCGCTTTATTCATTGACTTTGAGAACATTCGATACAGTATGCTGAATATTCAGCGAAGAGAGCCTGATCCACAGGAACTTATTGCTGTCGCTCGTCGCTATGGTACTGTCATGGTGGCACGAGCATACGCAGACTGGTCGCGTCAACCCGAACCTTTCAAAGGCAGCTTGACGGCTGCGATGATTGACCGTGTTGATTGCCCAGCGAAGCAACGTGACCGTATTCGGATGGGAACGTTTCACTATACTTCTGGAAATGGTTCTACTGGTGCGCTTAGCACTCCTACTTATGTCGCGGAACAAGGTGCCGGTGGCCCCTATCCACGCCAATGGCCTAGTAGTGTGACAGGCAATTCAGGACCTCTTCCTGCGTTCAATTCACAAAACTTGAACAACGGGTGGCCTTCTGAGCAAGAGTCGCCTCTTAACCAGCAAGAAAGCCTAGATGATTCTCTGCTTTCACTTGATGAGCGACTACCAGAAGATGAAAATTATGGTTCCGCCGAATATCAGCAGCGCGAATCATATAGACAATCTTTATCTTATCAAAATTCTTATGGTCAGCCTCCTACAGGACCGCTTGGACAAAATGGTACAGGACCTTTGGGAGCCTACCCTGCAACGGGAAACACTGGTCATATGCCCGCGATCAATGGGAATACAAACAATGGCACCGTTGTACAAAGCACGGTTGTACAAAGTACTGTAGACCTAAATATGTTGATGGATATTATCGAAACTGTTTTTGATCGCCCTACCATTTCTACTTTTGTTCTGATGACGGGTGATAAAGATTTTACACGCATTAGTGCCCGTCTAAAGTTACGCCTAAATAAAACTGTTATTGTTGTTGGAATACCGGGAACCGTGAGCCGAGACTTAATCAGTAGTGCGAACCAGTTTGTTCCACTTGTACCGAACGGAAACACTGGCTTGATTTCTGGCAACACAGGTACGCTTCCCAGTATTAGTAGCGTAACCGTGCCACCCAGTACGCCAACGGGAAACACGACACCGATGCCCGCGATTAGCTATCCAGCAAGCAACAGTTCCTCTGGCACACAGTTCCAGCAGCCTCCCTTTGGGACTCCTGTAATGGACGTTCTGGACCCGCAATTTCTTCAATTTCTTGATTATATTGACCGTAACTGGTCATGGCGTACCATTATCGGTGTCTCGAATTTTATTGGCGACCCACTCAATCCCAAGAACCGTTTTCGCGGTCGGCTTACACGTGAGTCCGCTCGTGAATTGCTCAATACATGTATTCAGCAAGGTATTTTGTTGGTGCAAACTGATGCAACAGGTGCCGAAGATTTGCGTCTCAACCGCTTGCATCCCGGCGTCGATGACGTACTCAAGCAATTCGTGCGCTAAAAGCATTTTTACAAGCGTATAGAATAGGCAGGAACAAGACAGAGCATGCTCTGTCTTGTTCCTGCCTATTCTATACGCTTGTAAAGCATTAAAGGAGTTTTTTATGGACGAGTCCCGTGTCTCAGTGTTGCGTCACATGGTTGCTAGTCCCAGTCCTTCTGGTTTCGAGCAACCTGTCCAACAGGTTATTCGCAACGAGATTCAGCAGTATAGCGATACTCTACGTACAGATGTACACGGCAATGTGATTGCCGCCCTCAATCCTGAAGGACTGCCACGAGTTATGCTGACAGCGCATTGTGATGAACTTGGCTTCATAGTGCGTTACGTTGACAGCGATGGATTTCTTTATTTTGCTCCTATTGGTGGTTTTGATCCCGCTACACTTCCAGGTAGTCGCATCGAGATACACACATCTGATGGTCCGGTGTTAGGAGTGATCGGCAGAAAGCCAGCCCATCTTCTAAGCAGCGATGAGCGTAACGCTATGCCAAAGCTAGCCGATTTGTGGATTGATGTTGGGGCGGCGAATAGGGAAGAGGCACAGAAACTTGTTCCTCCTGGTAGCGTTGCGACACGTGCGGCGCAACTGGAAACTTTGCGCAACGATCTGGTCGTTTCTCGTGCGCTGGATGATAAGTCCGGGGTATTCACAGTCATAGAGGCGATGCGACGTATTTCCGCACAGCGCGAAAAGCTCAGGGCAGGCGTGTATTTTGTATCGGCGGTGCAGGAAGAAGTTGGTTCACGCGGCATACAGAGCAGCGTATATAGCGTCGAGCCGTCAATCGCTATTGCGGTTGATGTCACATTCACGTCAGATCACCCCGGTACATCGAAGAATGAACTAGGCGATGTAAAGCTTAACGGCGGCCCCGTCATCACTCTAGGTGGACATGTCAATCCACGCGTCTATCAGATGCTTACGCGGGCTGCGGATGCTGCTGGTATCGCGTGGCAACTCGATGTGCAAGCTGGAAGCACATATACCGATACGGATATGATTCAGGTCGCAAGAGGTGGAGTCGCAACAGGATTGGTGAGTATTCCATGTCGTTACATGCATAGCGGTTCGGAGGTTGTGTCCTTACGCGATATCGACCAGATAGCGGATGTGCTGTCTCGCTTTGTGCTAGCGATAGACAAAGATACAAATATTATTCCGTAGAAATGTCTATGGGAACAACAAAATGGAGCTTAGGCTGAAAAGTCTAAGCTCCATTTTGTTGTTCCCATAGATATTTCTACTGCTGCATTGGCGGTAGCTCTTGTGGGTATTCAGATTGCGGCTGCTCATACTGGTCATATGCTTGCTGCTGCGCTTCATACTGTTGCTGCCCTGTCTGCTGATTCGAGTCGGCATGCGGCTGATAGTATGGCTGCTGATAGCCTTGCTGATATGATGAGTATGGTTGCTGCTGTTGCGTCGGTTGATAATATGGTTGTTGTTGCTGTTGCGTCGGTTGATAATACTGCTGCTGATTACGCGGTTGATACCACGAGTTCTGCGTCATACTCCATGTGTTTGATCCACTCATCATTGCGAATACAGCTCTTGCAATCAAAGCTAAGGCAATGATTGAGGCGATTCCCAGTATGATGCCAAATCCACCATGTCCCCCAAAGAAAAACAATGGAATAACCAGAAACCAAAGGTGGCGCAGTCGTGGGCCGCGTCTATATCTATACCACATCGTGGTTTTCTCCTTACCATTCAAAGGAAACACTTACTTCTGTCATTACTACGTTTGACTGCTACGTTCGGTTATAAGCCTCGTTGGTTACTTGAATTCTCATTATATCAAATACATCGAGAGAACGGACACTGCTTCGCTCGTCCGAGGTGCGATAAATCGGACCCCTACGCCTGTTCTTTGGCGGATACATCGGATCCATCGCCTGTTCTTTAGCGATACATCGTCTATAGTAATGATAACGCAGACACGACTACAAAATACAATCCGAAAATGTCACGCGTTCAATAGTTCCTTGAATATGACGGCACCTGATATGGTATTCCCATTATAACTATACAGAGTCAGCAAACCCTCTTGCGCTCCACCTTTAAAGCTGGCTTTGTAAGAGATGTTTGTCGAGAAGTTGCCGTTGACATCGGCGGTGCCAATGCTATTGTAGAGGTGATCGAGGATTTTGATTTTGTTGGTGCCTCCTGGTGCTGTACCACTTACGGTTGTTGTGCCGCTGAGGAGGTCGCGGCTTTCTGGTTTTGTAATCGTCAAACCGTCGGATGTGACGGAGGTCGCCTCCCAGATACCATTATTCGTGTTGCCTTCGAGACGACTCAGAGTAACTTTGATGGTTCCACCCGCATTTTTCACCATGATTACGGCATCCTTGTCATGTGAATTACCACCGCTCACAACCGTAGTAGGAGCATCTGCGGGCCAGTCAAGCAGTTTCGCGGCAAGTTTGTCTGCTACCTGTGTAGGACTATCCACCGTTTGCTTGTTCTGATTTACCTGTTGCTGGCTATTCTCTGCCTGATAGCGCGTCAAATCGGGGAAGATGCCAGGGAAGGAGACGGGTACTAATGTACCGACGCTACTAGACCACTTGAATTCACGATAAAGGTCCTGTTTATAGTTCTCGGCGGTCTGATTGCCAGCATTGATGCTCGACCCCTGGTCAACCTCGGCTGTAAGTAGCGTATTGTAGGCACTGATTTTGGCGTCACCTTTATAGAGGCCATGCAACTTGAAAATCTGTTTGGGGCTAGGGCTGGTAATATTCGTGAAGACATAAATATCTGCTGTCTGACCTGCACCTTCGTAGCGTGAGATGACCAGTGCTTGTAGCGACGTATCATTCGTCATTTCAGCACAGGTCACGCTCACTACCGTATTCAGCCCTGTATCGGTACTGAGAATTGGACTCCAATGTGATGGCTCGCTGACAACGGCTGGGCATGGCTGTGTACCAAGCTGTGGTGCAACAGTTGGTGTTACATCGGTCACAACGACCTTACTAGCGGTGGTTGTGTTATTGCTAGACGCTCCACCACAGGCAGATAAGCACAATAATAGAAAGATAGAAACGGAGAAAAGCGATATATATTTAGGTAGACGGGCATGCATAATTCTAGACCTCCTGGGGCATCAGTATACCTCTACCTATACTAACGCACAAGGGTATACAATAAGAACGGAGCAAGGTATCTTGCTCCATTCTTATTGTATACCCTTGTAGGTGAAAAGTGTCTCTTAGCTCAATTCGGTAGTTTGTAGGGCGTCCATTGCGCCGCCCATCGCCTCAGTTGTGAAGACATCTTCGACGCCATAATGCGTGACAACGATGTGGAAATCGGGTGTCATGCGATAGAAGTAGCCATGATAGGTAGACTCGTAGAAGTTATTGGTGAGTACGGCTATCACCTGCTGCTCTTGCGCTGCATACTGCTGATTCATTAAGGCGTTGTAGTGGTGAAGGGCGAGCAACATCAGACTCTGACCACGCGTCTCTTTGTAGGAGTTGAGCAGTTTACCAGCCTTGAGATCGAACCCAAAGTAGTAGCCACCCCGTTGGGCATCCCACAGGTTCGTCATCTGCTGCACCATCTGCGTGGCAACATCGAGGTACTGCTGATTATGAACTAGACTGTAAGCGGTCAACAGGCCATCAATAACCTGTCCCTGCGTTGCCGACTTCGCTTCGTAGTTACTGATGATGTCATGTCCGTTAGGACTCACAGTCATCTCTTGGTAAAACAGGTGATACTGCGGATTCAGGGCTGAGGCGATAGTGTGATTTATCGTGCTTGTGCCAGCATTGACCCAAACAGGATTATTCCAACGAATGCCAGCATCGATCAATGCCGCGCCACACATGACCGTATGATCGACATTGTATACAGCGGGTTTTGAACTTTGATCGTAGACAAAGCCAAGTTTGCTATCGTAGCTTTTTTTGTAGAAGTTGTTCGCCACATTGTGAGCAATATTGACAATAGTCATATTGTTGAGAAGCGTACCTGACTTCAACAGAGCAAAGTAGACCCAGCCCTTAGGCATACTATAGTTCTGGAAATCGGTGATCACCATAGCAGTAGCCTTGGTTACTTCGCTATTGAAGGTATGATCCTGGGGATGTAGTTGCTGATACTCGGCGAGCGATTCGAGGTAGAGCAGATCAACCTGTGGGTCGTGATTGTGTTGCACGTCACCATCATCGCCGGGATTTGTGATATTGGTGATGGATGGATTGCTCATCTCCCAGTTAATATAGAGACCGCCGGTGACGGTGCTGTGTGTCATAGCTTGTGCGTTCCAACCGTGCTGCTCTATGTTAGTTAAGGTTTGATTCGTTATTGAATCAATGGTTGGCGATGTTACAATCGTATTTTTAACTTGCAAATGTACGGGACGATGTTTGATTGGTAGCCATACTGCACCACTTGTGGTAGGAATACTAAGAAAACAACTCAGAAAGACAACGGTCAGAAACAGAAAAAAGCCTCTTTTAAAGATTGGACTTGTTCGACGCATAAAGCGATTCTCCCATATGAGCCAAGTGAATGTAGATAGACGAATGAACAAGAAACGACTATGTAGTGGGACTACAAAATACTATCGGCAGTATGGAGAGAAATTTGCAGTACATGGTCAATCTTCGCTGCTGAAGGCGTCAAAGATTGACCATGTACTGCAAATTACATGAATATAGAGCATTACGATTTCGATGGGCCTTGAATATGCACATAGACACTCATACCTGGAAGCAGTAAGTGATTGGTGTTGGGAATTTCAACCCATACCTCGAAGGTATCTGTCTGTGCATCAGCTTGAGGAATAATAGCGGTAATAATTCCTATAAAACGCTTAGAAACATCAGCTGACGGGACTATAAGGACGGGCTGCCCAATTTGTACCTTATGAATAGCAACAAGAGGAATCTTTGCATGAACGATCACCTTTGTTTCATCCATGATGGTGACAAGGGCATCATCAGGGCTGAACGTGTCACCTGGGTTGACCGTGACCGATGTAATGACTCCGCGCATAGGCGAGATCAGGTTGCCGTTATGTAGTGTAAGCGATGATGTTTGTGTGATAAGAGCTTGGTATTTGTTTTTTGCGTAGTTATACTTTTGTTGTGCCAATGCGATAGTTAACGCGTTGGCTTTCGCGGTTACAAGTTGTAGGTAGTTTTGTGCTGCGAGTACATCGTTGTACGCCTGCGTCGTTTGAGAATTTAGTTGCGCTGGATCAAGTTGAATAAGCGGTTGATTCGGCACCACTGTATCCCCTGGCTTGACCAGAACATTCATGACATGTTCTGACATTGGGTAAGAGATGACGAGTTCCTGGTTAGGATAGAGTATTCCACTGCCACCGATATCACTTCGGATACTTTGATCGTTATTCGATGAACCAATATTTGGTCCACGCGAAGTGAACCAGAACGCGAGTAGAATCAGGCACAAACTGCCGACACTCATAGCGATACCTCGCTTTGTCAAGAGACGTTCTTGTCTTTGCGGTGCCACCGAAGGCACGTTTTCATCAGGAACATTGTTGGAAGACTGAGTAGATAGCGGAGTCTCCTCTTTCGGCTCTGCCCACTTTGGTAAGGATGGCAGAGGCGATACCAATTTGACCTCTGGTAGCTCTTTTTGTGGTAAAAATAACCCTGGTACGCCTGAGCGTTGCCGATTGTTCTCGTTTGGTTTATACTGCATCAACCCACCGCCTCATCAGATATGTATTAAGAATTTTTTACAGCGAAAATGTACATTTGTCTCAGCATTAAGCGGATGCAGAAACAAATAACCAGCATTTCTGCATCCCAAATGATTTATTGAGCGAATAATGCGCTAGACAACTTTAGTGTATAAGCCAATAGCCTTTGTCGCCGCTCATGTCCTGCATATAGAATTGACCGCTTGCAACGTGTGTACCAGCAAAGGTATATGTTCCGCGTAGAACCATTACAGGTGTCTCGCTAATGTAGAGACGGATATAGCTATAAAGGTACTGCCCGTGAACGGCGACACATGGCTGTGATTTCATACAGAAGGTACCCGTGTAGGAATCATTTGCACCGGGGCCAAGAGTAATATCTGCATGAATCTGACGCCCTTTGTCTTTGCCTTGCTGTACAATGGCGTAGAAGTTCCAGGTGCCAGCGATGGAAGGTGTCGTCATACTGACTGCTGTCCAGGTACCACTTGATGCACTCGCACCAGTACCAATGGTGTATGTACCAGTGAAGCCTGATGCACCTTTGTGTATAAGATTAGTGACATACTTGCCAGTGGCATGGAGCGCGGGAAATTGTACAAAAGCATTAATGGTGAAATTCACATTTGTGCTATCAGTAGTGCCTGCAACAGTGGTGCAGTGGCTGCTATTATTGGTAAAGTTCAAGCCACACATGTGACCGCTGACGTTCGTATTCGTCACAAGCAGCTCTATGCGACCAGAGATACCAAGACCGATTTTAGGCCCAGAAGTGGTGACACCCTGAAATTTGTACTCTCCGCTCAATGGTGAGAGTACTGCTGGAGCCGCATGAGCCATGATGATGGTGAAACTGCTGGCAGCGACAGCAAGAAGTAGCAATGGTGCAACAAGCCATGCCAGTCTTTTGATATGACGTACTTTCTGCGTTGTTAAGTTACTCACAAAAACCTCCTAAATACGTTATACACACTTTTTGATGTAGAGTATAAAGCGGTAGAAATACATGCCATAAACAGAGAAAATAAGTCTTCTAACAGCAAAGGCTACATATCAACCTCTGTACAAATGCAAATATTACGCTATCCCTTTCACTCGACATTATAGGAAGAATACAGAAGTAACAAAATGGTATATGTCTATGTTTCGCTTTAGCGGTGTAGGGACCGATTTATCATGTCCTTGCTGGCGTCTCAATTGCTAGCAAGGACGTGATAAATCGGTCCCTACGAAACATGCAAACAAAGGCTTGACATCTCCGCACCGATACAGTATCATAGGCATTGCGAATGAGCGAGACATATTGGGGTGTCGTTCAATGGTAGGACTGCCGACTCTGGATCGGCCGATTGGGGTTCGAATCCCTGCACCCCAGCCTATTAGTGAAGAGAAGACAAGAAAAAGCTATCGTTAGAGCATACTCTAACTATAGCTTTTTCTTGTCTTCTCTTCTCATGTACAACCTTTGTACAATCTTATTTGCTCAATTCTTGCTCATGACAAAAACGGTGAGTTGGCACACCTTCTTTTACACGCAAGCTATGTTATAACTATGTATATAGTTTGTACAAGGAAAAGTTGGAGGATAAAGAGCATGCCCACAGTTGCTGCACCAATTATTATACAGCCAGAAAGCGAACAGGGAGAATTTCAGTTGGCCTCGGCTAACACTACGACAATGGCGGTAGAGCAGACGATTGAAGAGAAGCCAGAGCAGAACGAACAACGCATGCTCGTGATGCGGGCACTACAAGGTGACGAAAATGCGTTCAGCGATATCGTCAATCAGTATAGTGCGTTGATGTTGAGAACAGCAACCATGATAGTAGCAGATCGCGATATCGCGGAGGATGTAGTACAGGATGCGTTTATCCAGGCGTGGCATCACTTGGCTGACTTACGCGAGGCTGGCGCACTACGTCCCTGGTTGATGCGTATTGTTGTCAATCAGTGTATTAGTTTCAAGAGACGCCTTACGCGCACAACAAACTTTGTGCGACAGGCACTCTCCGAGCAAGAGATTGATTTGACGGCACAGATTGCCGATCATCACAAGGGTCGCTTGGAACGAGATTGGGACTTGGCGCAGACTATTGAAAATCTACCGCTCAAGCAACGTGTGGTAATTGTATTACATTACTACAACGGCATGACGTTACCCGAAATGGCGCAGTCGCTTCATACATCTGAAAATACGCTCAAGAAGCGCATACAGGCTGCGCTCAATAACTTACGCCATATAATATATCTCGCGGATATGGACGAGGGAATGGCGAGTCGCGCATCTTTTACACACCTTGCCTCCTCAGTAGCATAAAAGCATGATGAAGTATATCTACCCTTCTCTATTCTTCACCCGCATGCAGCATTCTTAACGAAACTACAACCAGTTTATCACCGTAAAACGCATATACATTTGACACAGTGTGTTATAAAATGGAATGGGTTGAACAGAGTGTTGTTGGGTTGAAGATAGAAGGGAAGTTCTACTGATGAATACTACATGCTGGAATATCTCATGGAGCGCGGCTCTCTTACCTCCGCAAGAAATGATACCACCAGAAAGTGCCCCTCATACATCCCTCCTTACCGCTAACCAGCTTTTCGGATTTTTTCCTGCACCCGACTGGGAAACTATAGCACTTTCAGAGCAAGCACAAAAAACGAGCAGTTCTGAGGATATAGACGATTGCATTGTGTCTCCTGCAATGGTAGAATTTGTCGCATTTGTATAATTTGTAGGGTATGAACATAGCATTGTCGATGTTGGGTGGGGAGGACCTATGTTTATCTCATACCAGGCAAAGAGACGTATAATACGCCCTAGCTTCTGGCGTTCAGGTATGGCAGGATGCTCGCTATGCGTTCGCCTATGTACATATATGGTGATAGCACACACACTGGGTGCGCAAAATTTCGGCGTCCTACTCTTTGTGCAATGGACCGCGACATTACTTTTGCCGCTAGTAGGTATAGATATGACGCCGCTCGCTAGTCACCGCGTTGTTGACCTACAATACAGTGAGTCCCGCTATACTGTAGCGGGTATCTTTCATCTACGCTGGCGTCAACAGTGCAGACGTATCCTCCTCTACTGTGTCATCTATGCGCCACTGGCCTGCATCCTTTCACTGCTTACTCACGGAAAAGTTGCGCTTTCCTTTTTTCTCGTAGCAGGTATAGCCGCAACTGCGCTACTGCTCAGCAGTATTGCAACCACTACATTACAGGGGCTACGCTATAATACGTTGCTTGCTTCGTTACGCCTGTTTAGCACACTACTTAATGTGTGTCTGGTATGTATTGTCACAAGAGGACATGGCAGTATAATCGGGTTGCTACTTCTGGTACCTGCATTCACGAGCATCCTGACGTTGACTATTGCACTCGTATGCATCACGCGATTTCTTCCATTGCGCGAGGCAGTTGAGCCGGGACCACTACTACGAGAGCGCATTGAGCAATGCCAGCGACCTGCGCTCCTATCTTTTGTAGTAGACACTGTTGTTTGGCGTGAACTCCTGTTTTTGCTACTGCTACTCACTACACAGCATACACTATCAACGCTTGGTTTTTATACATTCAGCGTATTGCTTTGTACTCATTTGGTTGAGGGAGTGCCAATACTCTTTGTCTCATGCTGGCTTCCCATGATGTCGCATCTTCTTCCTCCACGACAATCTATGAGTCTTTATAACGCGTTTATAAAAACGTCTTACTCACTTGCGCTGTTCGCGGGAACGCTCTGTATGCTCATAAGCATTTGTTGCCCTCTTATCATAGGCATTTGTTTCGGACAGGCGTATTTGCCAATGGTTACACCGTTACGTATTCTGCTGCTTGGAGCAACATTTAGCATCATTGCAACAGTAAGCCTGACTTACCTTACACACAACGAACACAAACGAGAGCAGACATGGCTCGGCATTGGCGTAGCACTGCTACATATGAGCCTTGCGCTACCCTGCATTCTCCTATGGGGCATCGTAGGAGCTGCGCTTGCTAGCACAATCGCTCACATCACCGCCACTCTGGGAACAACATGGCTTTGTTATCGGCTCCTCTCGCAACACTAAACAGGAAAAGGATAGAAAGTGACGCTACTCCGTACTACACGACAGGGAAACAAAGACATATCGACAGAGAAACAGCCGCGCTGTAGCATCATTCTCTGTACCTATAATCGTCGCAACTTTGTGCTGACAGCGTTAGCTGCTCTGCGTCGTCAAACGTTGCCATATGAGCAATTCGAGGTTCTTGTGGTTGATAATGGCTCACGGGATGGCACCACTGCTAGTGTGAACGCCTACATCCACGCTGGACCGAGTATGGCAGCACGAAATCCCACCGCTACATGGCGCGTTCGCTGTCTCACAGAAGCCCAGAACGGACTTTCTTACGCGCGCAATACAGGCTTACAGGCGGCGAAAGGAGAGATTATCGTATTTCTCGATGATGATACTATCGCCTCCTCAACGTTTCTTGAACGGTTGCTTGCGGCATATGACTCAACACAAGCTGATGCAATAGCCGGACGTGTTGAACTACGTTGGGAGGCAACGCGTCCCCACTGGGTAAGCGATGACCTACTCGACATCCTTGGGTATTTCGCGCCTGCAAAAGAACGCATCCAGCTACAACCTCCTATGGAGGGTAGTGGCTGTAACTTCTCTATTCGACACGAAGTATTGATGACTATAGGACGTTTTTCACCACTCTTGAACAAGCGTAGCGATACACCAATCAGCATGGAGGTAGCTGATCTATGCCGTCGTCTCCATGCAGCGTCTTACACCTTATGGTACGAGCCTGAAGCGGTCGTAGAACATCGTGTGCTGGCGGCGCGTCTAACGCGCCCATACTTCGTGGGACGTGCTTACTGGCAAGGTCGCTCTGAAGTTGTGGCTCAATATGCGGATACGCAGCAACATCAAGCTGTGATGCAACAAAAGTTACCAGACCTGCTTCGCTCTACTTTACCAGAGGTACGAGAGGCGGCGCATCTGGCCTTTATTGACCGCACTCTGCTGTTCTTTGCGGGCAAACCTTCGAGCGAGCGACTGCTTGCGGCAATGGCGCAGGCACGTAGTTGGGGTAACGTACAGCAACGCCTACAATTCGCCGAACACGCTCCATCAGAGTTAAGCACGCCCTCAGTCTTCTTTGTGTACCCCACCGCGCATGATAGAGCAGCCGAGTTACTAGCACAGGCGTTACAGACTCAGCGTGTGCGTTGCACTACAAGCATCGTCGATATTCCGCTCTCATGGCTCTGGCAGCATCGCGCCGTTCAGGGCAAGGCTATCGGTATTCTCCACTTCTATCGACCTGGCGCGTTTAGCCTTAGCTCCGGCGAGCGTCAACGCTTCTGGTTTCTCCTTTGGCTAGCAAAGCGCTGGGGAATTCGCATCGTGACAACAGATACGGGCGGATGGTGGCAAAGTACATCAGGAGCGCATGCACTACCACATCGTATCTTTGAACGTCGGCTGCTAAGACAAAGCGATATTATTCTTGCGTTTACACGTCAACCGGATCAACTTTATCCTGACAAACGCCTACGACGGCGTGTACGTAGTCTCGCTCATCCCGGCTTTCGCGGCATCTTTCCTAGTACACCTACACATGTAGCGGCACATGTCCAACTTGGACTTCCTGCCCAATCCAACTACGTCTACCTCTGCTTCGCTTGCTACCATAGCGAACGCGAATTGCTGCTCCTCGTCGATACCTTCAATGAGTCCCAAAAAACTTCGCTTACCACGAGTACGTATCTTCTCTTAGTCGGTGCGCCACAGGATAAGCAATCAACGCTAGAGCAACATGTTGCGCATAACAAAACAATTCTGTTCCTTCCCGAAGAGGCAGAGAACACCGCGCTCTCTATAAGCGCGTCCGATGCAGTTGTGCTACCGCATTACTCACAGCACAATGCAGGGATGCTAGAGACGGCGATGCTTGCGCTCTCGTTTGAACGCCGTATTATCGTCCCCGACCTACCACGTTTTCGTGGTATGCTACCACCGCGTGCGACTGCGGTATACGACCCCACAAATCGCAACTCATTCGTAAAAGCTTTACTAGATGTACAGAACAACGAGTTTCGTCTACGCGTCAAAGACAGAGAGGCGTTAGAGGCAACAACAAGCTGGAACGAGTATACAAAGCGGCTCGTTGAGATATATAAACGGGTCCTTGAAAAATAATACTTGTTCGCTAACCTCGCTTCCACGATATTTCGTAGGGACCAGATGTATCGCGTCCGAGGCCGGTTTATCGGATATAGGTTGGAAGAGCGAAAGAATTATATACGATAAATCGCACGACGGACGCGATACATCTGGTCCCTACGAAAATTTGGTGCAATCGAATAGACAATATGCCCATTGGTACGGGAAAAGAATGCAATCCGTTGATGTGTCGTTTATAATGTTAAATGACATATTATGAGACAGCAAACATGGGTAGTAGAGTGCCTGGAAAAATACAGCGAGGTTTTTACATTGAAACGTTCACATCTAGCAAGGGAAATAGTTGAAACGGTCGCGCTGACCATCTTGATCTTTTTGACCATTCGTTTTGTGCTGCAAAGCTACCACGTTGAAGGTCCAAGCATGCAACCGAATTTGACAACTGATCAGTACGTGCTGGTGAATAAGACAGCCTATCTGTTCCGCCCTCCAGAGCGTGGCGATGTCGTCGTATTTCACGCACCTCGTGACACTGGTAAAGACTACATCAAGCGCGTGATTGGGCTACCAGGGGATATCATTCGGACGGATAACGCCGACGTATGGGTGAACGGTGTAAAGCTGAACGAGCCGTATATTGCTGAGAAGTACAATCCTAGTGGCATCAGTTGGAAAGTACCGCCGAACTCCTATTTTGTGATGGGAGATAACCGACTGGTGAGCGATGACTCACGCGACTGGTGCTACGTGCCAAAAGATTATATGGTAGGCAAAGCGGTTGCGATCTACTGGCCCATCAATAAATGGGAGATCATACCCACATACTCCTCGGTCTATTCGCAAATCAAAGCACCCACTACAACCGCTACCGGCTCCTGTTCGTAGCAGGAATAGAGTTTTGGTGCAAAGAAGGGTTTTGGGATGCAAGAATCAGAGGAGCAATATCCGTCACGTTTCCCGCAACGCAACTCTCTACCAAGTGACAAGCTGGATGACACGGTTGTAGTCAATGAGCCAAGCGAGGTACCGGCGCGTGCCTCGCGCACACAGAGCCGACGACCTGTACGACGCGCTGTATACACACGTTCCGCGACATCGCTACTCCCACAACGCGGCCTCAGTTATGCGCTTATTGCTGGCGTAATTGCAGGTATTCTCGATGTACTTCTCAATATCGCTATCAGGCTCTCGAACAGCACAACCTATCAGCAGATGGTAAGAGAGGGTAATGTTCTTACCCTCGGTACTGCGACAACTGTCTTTGTCTTGCTCTGTCTCACTCTACTTCTCAACATAGTTATTTTCGCTGTCACAGGCTATATCGTAGGCAAAATTTCGGTGCGACGACGGCTTGGCTTTTTAGCAGGTATGTTGATCGGAGCCATCGCCTATCTCACCAGCTTCCTGGTACGCTACATTCCCAACTATCCAGGCAATACAGCGACTAGTGGCGCAACAAACATCGCCACGATAGGCACCGCGCTCCTCTTTCTGCTTCTATCCGCGCTTATCGGTGGCCTCATTAGTCTCTTCGGCGCATGGCTCGCCACGCGCAAACACCCGTATTACACGGCGTGATTGCACGAATTTGATTGGTAGGGACCGATGTATCGCGTCCGAGGGGTGGGGCGGCGGGGTACACGTCACCACCAAGAATCGTTGCCCACATGTGCCCTCATCCCCAACCCCACCGAGGACGCGATACATCGGTCCCTACCATTTTACGACGCTTTCTTCCTGCCCAACCGAAACGAGGCGTGGATGCGCACAGCGCGATCAGAAGACCAGGGAGCATAAGGAGCCATCGTCAAGCCGGCGAGATGAATAAGTACTCGGTCGTAGTTGACGCGCCAGCCACGAAAGTTTTTCCACGCGTCGTCGCGGTCCTGTTTGACTGGCATACCTGCCTCAACCAGCGCATCATAGGCTTGATCGAACTCTTCACGCGTGATGCTGATAGCATCATCGGGGCGTGGATTTGGGTCGTAGGGAAGGCCAAAGAAATCGGAGATGTGGCGTAGGGCGATATAACCTGCGCGAATGCAGAGGTTGGCCTGACCATTATTTGGGATATCTAGTGCTGAGGCAGCAAGTGAGGCAGCGTCCAACACCGCGCCAGAGGCTGTTATCCACGAACGATCAGATTGAGGCGAACGAAAGAAGGAGAGGGCGGCAAGCGAGGTGTGAGTCTCGTCAATGTCCACAAACCATAGCTCCCACACCGTCCACAGATCATCAAGCATGTGCATACGGTTTAGCTCATAAAAGCGCGTCAGCAACGTGATAGCCGAAGGTGGAGAGCCAGCACGCACCTCTAGCATCGTCACCAATGCCTCACGCTTAGAGAACGCGGCATACATGGTCGGCAGATAGGCAATGAGCAGGGCGACGAGAAAGAGACCTATGGCAGCTTCGGTAAAGATCAAGGTGGTGGTGACAACATCGTCGAGCGTGGCATAACCGAGAGTAAAGAGCGACGATCCACTGATTTTGTAAAGAGCATACAATGGTTGCCCTGTTGTACCCCAGAACATCGCCATGTAGCCGCTCAGCACACAGACAAGCCAGACCGCAGGCAGTGCAATCAGCGTGAAGGGGGCGTACAAGGCCATAATCTCGTCGCGCCGCTCGTAGGTGCGTTCTAAACTAATGCGAAAATCGAATACATTGCGCATCGCAAGAAAGACGACGCGCACCAATTGATCGGGTGCGCTACGGGGTAAGACAAACGTGCGAATAACCGAGATCATGACGTAGACCACTAGAGCGAATCCCACACCAAAGGCAAGAATACGCAACAAAAATAACATGTAGAATGGCAACATGGAAACACCCTCTTAACTGTAGTGGGAACCTCTGCTATGATACCGCACTATCACACACGGAGCGAGGAGGCGTGATAATGGGAACAAGTATTATGTCTTGAGTTTATGATACAACAGAGATGAGGGAAATGAATAGTACAAAGCAAACAAAAAACATTGAGCAGCGAGACCGTGCGGTCTCGCTGCTCAATGTTTTTTGTTTGGAAATTGACCATCTCAATTGTTTCTCCCCGCCAGCATACGCAACAGATGTTCACGTATCTCAGCGATTTGTTGAAATAACTCCTCTCGTTCAGGTGTTGGCGCGACCATTTGCCGCGCCAGTTGTGTGAAACCTTGCATCGCATTCGCTAACGCTTGTATCTCCTCGGAGACTAATGGCACGATTCCACCCTCCGTTGGCACCGTTGCAAGTACGCGTTGTTGAAGACCTTCCAGCACCCTCATCTCCTCATCGCGCTGCTTTGAGGGAATAGCTTTCCGTAAATACGTCAGATAGCTCCGAATAATCGTAGCAATGGCTGTGATGTCATGCAACGACAGGCCGAGGCGTGGCAAGTCGTCGTGTGGCTCATATGCTTTCATTGTGTCGCCTTCCATCTCTCAGTGGTGGTCTGGAGAGAAATTGTCTGTCTGTATGCACGATAATCGGTCCTGTATAGGCAACACCCGTTGCGTGGCGAAGAGCAGCCCGTACTAATGCGGCATGTCCTGGATGGATAGGTTTATTCTGTTCGATGTTCCAGGTCGTCACATAGAGGACTTTTGAGAGTCGCGCTGCATCGAGCGACGTGAGATGATGAGCAGACAAATACATGCGAAAGGGAAGGTTGCCAGTCGGTAAGGGCTGCGTCGTCTGATTTTCTATGCGGCAGCGTTGCCAAGAGTACTTGTTTGCATCGTGATGAGCCATAGTCTCCTCCTCTACTCGTGCTGATTGCTTGAAACAGGTGTCATCCGTTCTTCCATGTCCGCACCCCAATCGGGTTGTGCCATCATCGCTACTGCCTCCTGCTCTTTCCCTTGCTGCATAAGGTCTAAGATGCGACTTGCCCCTCGTTGCAGACGCGCGGTAATGCTGGCATGATTGGCAACAATAGCAGGTCCATACATTCCCCAGTATGTAGACTGTTCTTGTAGGGCTTGTTGTTCGCGGAATTGAGCGACTTCGCTTTTTGTCATGTGTGTAACCTCT
>CAXUHG010000107.1:0-19469 GCA_964250805.1 uncultured Ktedonobacteraceae bacterium
TCTGTAAAACATCTCAGACATGATTTCGCGTGATAAATCACGCCTCGGACGCGATAAATCTGGTCCCTACGAAAATGGTCAGATCAAGCTTGACTGTGTAGTAGGGACCAGATGTATCGCGTCCAGGCGCAATTCATTGCGTGAAATCTTTACCGAACCTGTCTACAAGTCATATCAAACATTATCTCGCGTGATAAATCACGCAACGGACGCCATAAATATGGTCCCCACGAAAAAGGGCAATTGAAGATTACTGCCTCTACCAATATTTCAGCATTTCAGCATTTACTAAAATACTAATATATAGAAAGAGAAAAGTCAAGAGCTTTGAATATATTTGGCGTAAATCGTCTGCTATGCGAGGTTGAAGATTAGCCCGAAACGTTGGTGGCATTGCTTGAGCAATTTCTGCAGTGGACGTAGTAATTCATTTGCTGCAAAACACAGCAACCTCGCAATAGGGTTCGTTTATACGACCTTATTGCGAGGCTGCTACGTTACTACAATTTACCGATTCTATTTTTCATATACCTGCTGTACAGTCAAGCAACTTGCACAATTTTTTACTTTGCGCGTGGAACGCTACGCACAAAGCTCTGCTTGCTACTTAGCGGAATATTTCTTTGAGATTGCTCTTCGCCATCCTCATCTTCCTGAGATTTCTTAGCAGGAATATAAAGCGAGGCGAGGAAACTAAAAATCACTGCACTTAGAAGTGTTGCCCAGGTAGCTGGTGAGAGGGCTTGTCCCATTGCGATAGCCACTGCTGGATTTAGAATGCCTCCACTTGTCACCAATCCTGCCGCCAATGCTCCGCCAATTGCGATACCACTTCCTGCCTGTGGAACGATTTTATTCGAGACAGCAATTACTGTCACCATCAAGAAACCAAAGCCCAAGAACTCTAATAGCGGACTTGCCGCATGATACTGTGTTGCGAGATGTCCGCTGAACATTGCTGCCAGCAGTGCAAGGCTTGCTCCCACAATCTGTACCACGATATAGAGAAGTCCAACGAGCAGTGGGAGACGACGCGTCACTATTAGACCAAGCGATACTGCGGGATTGAGATTGCATCCCGAAATTGCGCCAATAGCATAGACAAAGATGCCAAGCGTGACGCCAACGACATAGGGAGTTCCGCTTATTAAAGCGGCTAGCGTCAGAAAAAATGTTCCGACGAGTTCAGCCAGAGCGGGTTTTACGCTCTGTAATAACGTATTATCCTTCATCGAGTGTTCCTTTGTCCTCTTGTGGGCACAAGAGTTAATACTCTCAAGAGACAGTGGACAATGATATCCACCGACACTCTTTCCAATAAAATACCGAGAAATATTCTCAGTGTTAGAAGTAACACGACAATTAAGTTATTATGGTTTCATTTATAATACGATCATTAACATTTTATAATAGTTGCAAATCTAACTATTTAGAAATAAGAATTGAAATATATCGTCGCATTGGTTTCCAAAAATGCAGTGCTTCTAGCATATACTTATGGCATCCAAAGTACGATTAAGCTCAATAATATATGACAGAGGATGTCATATAAGAAGTTGTATTCTAGCTCCTAAATACTCATCTCTATGATGAAAAGAGGATTTTGATTATGAAGTTTGGGCTTGATGTTCCAACAACAGGCGACTATGGGAATGCGCTAGTATTGGCGCAACTGGCTGTAGATGCCGAGAATGCTGGTTGGGACGGCTTCTTTATATGGGATGTGTTACCCCATAATAACAATGCAGTTGATCCGTGGATTGCGCTTACTGCGATTGTGCTACAAACGTCACACATCAAAATTGGTGTGTTGGCGATGCCGCTGGCACGCCATCGTCCCTATCTGATAGCGCAACGGCTTGCTAACCTCGATCAGCTTTCGCAGGGACGCGTGATTTGCACTATTGGGCTTGGGCATTCGGAAGAGGCGTTCGTAGCATTTAACGAAGAGAGAATTTCGGTTGTGCGTGCGAAGCGACTGGATGAAGGGCTAGAAATTCTCGATGGTTTGTGGACACAGGACACGTTTTCTTTTACAGGGGAATATTACACATTAAATAAGGTGTCTCTGCTCCCGAAGCCTGTACAAGTACCGCGCATTCCACTCTGGGTCGCGGGTGGCTGGCCCAAGCATGCACCGTTGCGCCGTGCCGCAAAATGGGATGGAATAGCCCTCAAGTCAATAAACGTAGAGAAGCAAAAATGGCTCACGCTCGACGACTTTCGCACTAGTGTTGCCTATATACGGGAACAGCGAACACTGGACACACCACTCGATATTGTTATGAGTGGAGAGACGCCAAATGATCATCAACAGGGAATAGACAAGGTACGCGCGTTTCAAGAGGCGGGAGCAACATGGTGGGTAGAGGAAGGGCTAGGTTGGGAATTAGCGGAGTTTGGGGAGCGTATTCGTAGCGGACCGCCGCGTGAAAATTGAGGGGATATAATTAGGGGGAAATACGTAACGTTAGAAAGGAAGGCTTATGCTTGATCAGTCTTATTTTGCTTACAACTCGAAAGAGCCAATCGCATATACAACCCTTTCAGAGAGAAAAACAGACGGAGTTGCTATTCAAGATATCAGCTATGCTAGCCCTCACGGTGGAAAAGTCTCTGCCTATCTGATTTTTCCCTTACAGCAAGCACCAAAGGCAGGTCTTATTTTTGGACATTGGGGCGAGGGAAACCGTGATGAATTTGTAGACGAAGCCATAATCTTAGCGCATCTTGGCTTTGTCTCGCTCTGTCTTGATGCTCCCTATCGGCGTCCTGCTGAATATGAGCCAAAATTGGAGGAACCACCACAAGCTGAATTACAATGGATTGTCGATGTACGTCGTGGAGTCGATTTGCTGCAAGAGCAATTCTCGCTACCTTCTGAGAAGTTGGGATATGTTGGTCATAGCTATAGCGCAACCTTTGGAGGTCCAATTGCTGCTGTTGAACACAGAATTAAGGCATATGTTTTGATGGCGGGCTGGTATGCTCTTTCAGAATTAATGAGAACTTCAACAAATCCGGCGATAGTACAAGAGCGCGATACGGCTCCGAAAGAAGAGTTTGATGCCTATCTAGCAGCTATGGCTCCCCTTGATGCTCTGCACTACATAGGTCATGCGGCACCTTCGCATCTCTTTTTTCAGTTTGCTCAAGACGATAGTTTTGTTTCAGTAGAAGAGGGACAACGCTATTTTGATGTAGCGAGTGAGCCAAAACAGATCAGTTGGTACGACAACTGTGATCATGAACTTAGTACACAAGCCCGTCTTGATCGTGCGATGTGGCTTTGCAAGACATTACAGCTAACACAACCTTCGCAGGAGATATTAGACATGTTGAGTAAAGTGTCTGCTCCAGTTGCACTTGAAGAGTAAGGAGGAGGCACACATGCAAATTGATATAGCGCAAGAGAATGATATAGATGAAATAGTTACGCTGGATAATTTAATTATTGGAAGTACTAGAAGACAGAATTTAATTGCTGAGATAGTTGAATTACAACAAGCATATATTGCTCGTCAAGAGCAAATGGTAGGGTTTCTGCTCATGCAACATCACTTCTTTGAGCATCCATTCATTGAGTTACTCATTGTGCATCCATCTTTTCGCCGTCAAGGATTCGGAACCGCCTTGATGCAACACATAGAGCCTATCTATACTCCTGGTAAGTTGTTCACCTCAACAAATGAATCTAATAAGGAGATGCAACAACTCTGTGAACAACTAGGATATATTCGTAGTGGTATCATTGAAAACTTGGACGAGGGTGATCCTGATTTAATCTACTTCAAAAGACTTATTTAGAGAACAATAATAGAAACGTCTGTAGTAGTCCACCAATCTTGATTTGATGGGGAAAAGTAGGGGTCTAATTCATTACACCCTGTTGGCGCCGCAGCATGTCAAAGAGGGTTGAACCATGTCTACAAGCCCGCTCAAATGGTGCGTCGCCAACAGGGTGTAATGAATTAGACCCCTACAGGTACTTCACTCATCAAAAACCTCTCCCTTGCAAGTACCTTGGTTCCTGGCGTATGACATTTACCGCACAGGGAATAGAAGGACTTCGTACACTGTTTTCTGTCTAGCGTATCCAGTGTAATCTACGCTCCCACTCAGGGCTGTCAAAGGCTTCTCTACTATCGACTCCCCAACGCAGGGCTGCTACATCTAAGACAATAAACAATGCAACTACGATGATAACGGTTAACATACTCTTTTCTCCTTGCTGTTTTATGTCTCTTTTAGGAGAGGCTCTACATGCATTTATTGTCGGTTCGTATGGTTAAAGTATAGCCTGTGGATGTGGTATAATGAAGGGGAAAAGAAAGGCGTTTTGCAAAAAAAGTTATAATATCAAAGAGAAAATGCTGTATGACTTTAGAAATCGAGAAGCTTTTAGACGCTACAGGCTGTCAACTTCTACAGGAATTGCAACAAGATGCACGGCTATCCTATACCGAGCTTGGACAACGCGTTGGTCTCTCCGCACCTGCCGTAGCAGAACGTGTACGCAGGCTGGAAGACGCAGGCATCATCTCTGGCTATCATGCAGAAATCAATCGAGCGAAGATTGGCTATCCCATCACGGCTATCGTTCGTGTGACACCTCCTGCCGGTGAACGCTGTAAACTTGTTACCGCCTCTATCGAGAATACGCCAGAGGTACTGGAATGCGCTCGCGTGA
This sequence comes from uncultured Ktedonobacteraceae bacterium, assembly GCA_964250805.1. Taxonomy (GTDB): domain Bacteria; phylum Chloroflexota; class Ktedonobacteria; order Ktedonobacterales; family Ktedonobacteraceae; genus JBBQVS01. The sequence goes on from CAXUHG010000107.1 coordinate 4,691, forward strand.
CGGGTAGCGACTCGTTTATCATGAAAGTTATGGCCTCGTCGGTCGAACATTTGGAGACGTTGCTCGACCGACTCTCGGTACATGGTCAACTTACGACCTCGATGGTGCTTTCTACCCCTGTGAAGCAACGCGTTGTTACGGTAGTAACGACGTAGGGACCGATTTATCGCGTCCGAAGCGTGGTTTACCACACGAGTCTTGAGTTATGCCTTCTTAAAGGACTTATAAATATGACTCGCGCAATAAATTGCGCTCTCGGACGCGATAAATCGGTCCCTACGAAATATGTTGTATAGATATTATTTTGAGTGTCCCACGTTTAGAAAGGCGTTTTTATGCTGCCCCCAAAGTGGTTCTACTACCTCTTAATACTCGTTGTCTTCGAGTTAATCGCCGACATATTGGCAAAACAGTTTGCTATCAGTGGAAAATACGTGTTCGCGATACTCTCAATTGTTGGCTTTATCGCTGCAAATACCGCTTGGCTTATCAGTTTGCGAACAGGTGCCGAATTGAGCAAGGGAGCTGTTTTGTTCTCCGTGTTATCTGGTATAGGGGCGGTGCTGATTGGCGTATTTGTATATCATGAGAAAACGACGCCCTTTCAAGTGATTGGGCTGATATTGGGGATTGCAGCGATTGCCTTTCTTTCGGTAGAGTGAGACGTGTAGGGCAATAAAAGTTTACATGACAGGGGCAAGCCCTGTCACTACTATACACCTCTCATGCCGTTACTACGTTTATAGTAGTGACAGGGCTTACCCCTGTCATGGCATGTATCCATTGCACGATAGGCGTAGATACGGTATGATACTGAAAACGGTTTGAACTGAAAAGAATTTCTCACCCCTATGCTATTAGCGATAGGGGCATATGCTATTGCCTTGTGTTTGTTGGAGGAAGATGTGACCCTACAGGGACTACTCGCGTTGCTAACACAGCGACCAGAATATAGACGATTGATAGAACAGATTCGCAATGCGGAGGGTCTGCCCGCCTTGACAGGAATCAATGAAGCAGCTCATCCATATATTGTGGCGGCACTCGCTCAGACGTTGAAGCAACCGAGCCTTTTTGTTGTTGGGGATGAAGAACAAGCACGACAGATTGTGGAAACACTCAAGCAGCTCGTGCCCAATCCCGACGACATTCTCTACCTGCCCGACCGCGATGCCCTGCCCTACGAACGCTTGATGAGCAACACGACCACAACACAGGAGCGTATGCAAGCACTGATCGCCCTTGTACAGAAGGATCGCACACCGCTGGTCGTCTGCTCTGCGCGTGTGTTGACGCAACTGGTCATTCCTCCGCAAGAACTATCAAGCAGCCTCTTTACTCTGACAGCGGCGCAAGAAATAGACCTGTCCGCTATGCTAGAGCAGCTATACAACCTCGGTTATGCACCAGTGGCGGAGGTCGAGGAGCCGGGGCAGTTCAGTCATCGCGGTGGTATCGTCGATCTCTTTCCACCAACGTTGCCGCGTCCAATTCGTGTAGAGTTCTTTGGCGATGAGGTCGAGTCACTACGTACCTTCGATCAAGAGACACAGCGTTCGCTCAATCCTATCTCGACCTGCATCATTGGTCCTGCACGCGAGGCATTACCAACGCGTGGGCCAGAGGCGGCAAAGGCACTGGTGGAACTCGATAGCTCTATGCTGCACCGCGACGCCGAAGCGTGCTGGCAACAGAACATAGAAGAATTGCGCCAGAAGCATTCGTTTGATGATATCGACTTCTACCTTCCCTATCTTCATGCTCCGGCAACTGTTCTCGATTATCTTTCGCGCAGCGCGGTACTCATCTTCAACAATCCTACTAACGCGCAGAATCGTATTCGCGAACTTGAGGATCAAGCACATGAGATGAAAGAGCGCATGGAGCAGGAGCATGAGAATCCAACGCGTCTACGTACTCCCTATGTTGGTTGGAACCAGCTAGAGCCACAGATACAACAACGACGGCTGCTACAGTTCGCGGATGCCCTTTCCGCCGCCGAGGGAGATTTTGATGCACAACAACACGGCGGTACAGAACACCTCATGCCACCGTTCAGCAGTGCAAACTCGTATGGTGGACGGTTGCGTGCCTTTGTACAAGATTGTCGTAAGGCGTTGGATAACCGTGAGCGTGTAGTGATTGTGACGGCGCAGGCGCGGCGTCTAGCGGAGGTATTGAGCGACGAGAGCATCCTTGGCGAGCGAGCCATTCATGTCAGTGCGGGTACAAACATACTCCAATTGCCCGACGCAGGTACACTTGTTCTGCTTCAAGGGCAACTCGTAGAGGGCTGGCAGTCGCATTCTCTTGCCTTCTCGCTCTACACCGATACGGAGATTTTCGGTTGGTCGAAGCGGCGTAATGCACAACGGCGTAAACCTGTCACCCCGGCTTCGTTTCTTGCCGAGGTCAATCCCGGCGATTATGTGGTGCATCAAGAGCATGGTATTGGTCGCTTCGAGGGTCTGGTGAAGATGAACATGACGGGAGTTGAGCGTGAATACCTGCTCATTCACTATGCGGGAACCGACCGTCTGTATATTCCAACCGATCAGCTTGATCGCGTCACCCGCTACATCGGTATGGGCGAAGCAGTACCTGCTTTGAGCAAGCTGGGCACTACAGAATGGACACGCGCCAAGTCCAAAGCAAAAGAGAATGTGCAGGATATCGCGCGTGACCTACTGCGTCTCTATAGTGCGCGTGAAGCGGCTCCAGGGCACGCATTTCCACCCGACTCAGAGCAGCCCTGGCTACAAGAACTCGAAGATGCCTTTCCCTATGCCGAGACGCCCGACCAGGAGAGAGCCATCGAAGAGGTCAAGGCAGACATGGAGCGTCCGCGCCCAATGGACCGCCTTGTCTGTGGCGATGTTGGCTATGGCAAAACGGAGGTTGCATTGCGTGCCGCGTTCAAGGCGGTGCTGGATCAGCGACAGGTTGCTATTCTTGTGCCAACTACGATTCTTGCCCTACAACACTACAACACCTTCCGCGAACGGCTCAAGGCATATCCAGTGCGCGTCGAGTTGTTGAGCCGTTTCCGCTCCGAAAAAGAGCAGAAGCAGGTATTGGAAGACCTCGCCTTTGGCAAAGTTGATGTCGTCATTGGCACACATCGCTTGCTGCAAAAGGATGTCGTTTTCTTCAACCTGGGACTGCTGATTGTTGACGAGGAGCAGCGTTTCGGCGTGGTACATAAAGAGCGACTCAAGCAGTTGCGAAGCGAGGTTGACGTACTGACCATGACCGCGACGCCGATTCCACGCACGATGCACATGGCACTGGTCAACTTGCGCGACATGAGCGTTATCGAAACACCGCCACAGGAACGTCTGCCTATTCGCACCGTTATACGCGAGTACGACGAATCGCTGATACGCGAGGCGATTCTACGTGAGATTGATCGCGGTGGACAAGTCTTTTTCGTTCACAACCGTGTACAGGGCATTCAAGTTATCGCACAGAAACTACAGCGGCTCATACCAGAAGCCCGTGTCATAGTCGGTCATGGACAGATGAATGAGGAGCAGTTGGAGCGTGTGATGATCGACTTCTCCAATGGTGAGTACGATGTGCTGGTTTCAACAACTATTATCGAGAATGGCCTGGATATTCCCAACGCCAACACGATTATCGTCAACAACGCTGCCTTCTTTGGTCTGTCACAGTTATACCAGTTACGTGGTCGTGTGGGACGCGCTACCCAGCAAGCCTATGCCTACTTTTTCTACGGGAAGGATGCCAAACTGACACAGGTACAGGAGAAGCGTCTACGTGCGATCTTCGAGGCAACAGAACTAGGTGCAGGCTTCCGTATCGCAATGAAAGACTTGGAGATACGTGGCGCGGGCAATCTGCTCGGTGCGGAGCAGTCGGGTTCGATGAACTCGGTAGGCTTCGACCTGTACTGTAAATTGCTCGCGGAGTCCATTCAAGAAATGCAGGGAAAACAGAACGAGCTTGCCACCGTTAACACCACCGTAGATTTGCAGTTGGATGCCTTCTTGCCAGATGACTATATTGGTGATCGCACGCTCAAGGTCAATTTTTATCAGAGGCTGGCACACCTGAGTACGCCTGAACAGGTCGAGGCGATGGTAGCTGAGATGAACGACCGTTTTGGTACGCCGCCGCCATCAGTACAGAACTTGATTGCGATGGTGCGTTTGAAGGTGGAGGCGTCTCAGCTAGGTTTCGAGTCTATCGCCATGAAGGACAACGAGTTTATTCTCACAGTCAAGAGAACCGTTGTGCCCAATCGTATTCTGCTCTATCGACGCTTCCGCAACGAGGCACGCGTGCAGCAAGGAGTGATACGCATTCCCAAGCGTCTGTTAGGACAGAATTGGTTGCCTCAGTTACAAGATTTGTTGCCCGCAATCACAACCGCCGCCTCATCAACGGCTTCGTAGAATGGGCGTGATAAATCAGGCCCCTACAATGTTTCGTGCAATGTAGGGGCCTGATTTATCACGCCCTCGGACGAGCGTAGCAATGTCCGTTCCTCAAAATGTTACCGCCGAGTGTGCATCAAATGAAACATGAGGGCTTGCTTATAATCAAGTACGCTTACTCGACCATTCTTGATTACTTGATTAGCAAGATTTAACAGAGTTGAGACGACTTGCAGACGTGTCTCATCGTACTTCTCCTGCTGACTCAAGAGTTCTAGCAATTGAGGAGGGCTTTGATCTGTAATCTCTAGTCCCAGGTGAATTGCTTCGATGCGCAACCAGATCACGAGTTGATGGCGTAGTTGCTCAAAGATCGCAATGTCCTCATCGCCAACCTGCATGATTGAACTCTCTCGTTTACCCAAAGTCGCGGGAGCAGTCGGGACGGGTAGTGTAGGAGTAGTGGTTTGTGCTAGCTCATTATCATTCTCGATAGGTGGTGCAGGAGCCTGACTTGGCGGTGGCAGCGTCGTTACGACAGAGGCTACTGCTCCAGAGGTAGTTACATGAGAAATATCGCTAGACCTCTTAGGCATGGATGTCAGAGGCATATCTACAGCAGGCGTCGCCAGAGACATCATTTCAGGCTTATGAACGGGCGCAGGTGTTGGGGGTGCCATAGACGCTGCAGGCGCAACGGGAGTAGGTTGACGATGGGCGGCTACATTTGGTACAGCATTTGGATTGAGCGGCTCTGTTCCCTTTGCTCCCTGTAAAGGGGCAGTGCTATTGGGTACGATTCTTTGTGTAGTGGACCTACTAACGGGTAGTGGAGCTGGTGATGAACTTTGTTCGACACGTGTTGAGGCGGCGCGACTACCGCGACGCGATGGACTGCTTGTGACGGCAGGACCATCGTTTACCTGCGGCGAACGTACTTCACCACGTACCTCTTGCAGTTGCTGTTGTAATAGTGTAGTAGTAGTAGCGATCTGCTCCCATGCAAGTTCGGAACGTCCTTTGCCTTGTGCAGACCAGGAAATCGCCTGTCGTGGACTGCCGAAAGAAGGCAAGTTCTGGCGGTCCTGCCGCTGACCAGTAACGTGGTTACGCAATCCTTGCACAACCGTTGTCGAGGTGGAGGTAATCAGCATGCGTACATCGGGCATGCGCTTGCGTCCCTGCTCGCCGAAGAAGCTTCGATTGCGCTGTACAAACTGAATGAAGAGACGCTCAATAGAGCGTTGAAAATCATTCGACATCAGGTCTATCCGATTCCAGGCGGTAAAATCGACTGAACTTAGGTAGAGCCAGACCTCTTGCCGCTTGTTCCGGTCAACCGGACGCATGCGTAGCGAGTTGGTGCGATAGTCGAAGAAGCGCGGATAACAAAAATTAGCGATAATCGTTTCCGCCAATTCCGCCTTCAAACGCGCAACCTCGGCTGGTGGGAGTTGCCCCAAATAAATACCCATCACCTCAACCTCTTTCATTCTAGTACTACGTCTACCCGTCCATAGGTAACGAAATTTCTAAATATACTATGCAACAGTTGGTAGTGCCATAACCTGTACTGCGTTCGTACCATTTGTCAGCGAGACACTCGATGGGGCCTCTACAATATGCAATGGTATACGTATGCTCACATCCATTATTTTACGCCCATTCAGTAGCAGAGGTACAAGGGCAAAGGACACATGGGCTATACCAGCGGGAACATGTGCGCCTGATACATTAAATAACCGACTCGTAAACTGTATTAGCGCACCAGCTTGCAATGTCTGTGTCTGGCACCATTGAACCGCCGGAAAATCTGATGTTCCCTGATACTCTTTCCCATTTTTGTCTGTCATAAACGTTAGTATCTGCAACGGTACACTTGTTGGTGCTGTTATTTTCCAGTAGGTTGTCACCGCCAGTGAATTCCCGCTGACACTGAAAGGAACAGGAGCATCGATATCGTAGCCAATAAGATTCATAGTATCTGTAGCTGTTTTAGCATCGGAGAACGCTACATTCATGCGATTATGGACATTGCTCTGTGCAACATTGATATAGGAACAGAAGCTCTCTGGCAAGTTCGTGAGAACCGATTCGTCGCTCACATAAGGACCCGGCTTTACAGGTGACTGGACTGAGATTCCCGGTGCAGGTAAGCCATGTTTCAGCAGTAGATAGCCGTCGCGTGCCACAACTACCCCATAGTGTCCATTCACCATCACACTTTTCGCTTCGCTAATGTAATCATACGTATTGCCAAACGGAGAAATATCGCCACTCGCATCCAGAAAAACATAATCAGCAATACTATCACCATACGGAAACTGATAAATATGTGAACGCTGGCTAATGTGTGGCACCAGATTAGACTGTGCCGAGACCGATGCATCTTGCGGAATCATCGCAATAATGGGTTGTGCATTTGCATAATGCGCCTCTTGTACAGGCCATTTGAAGGTCTGCGCGAAGGCCACGCCACGTTCATAATCAGCATGATATACACTATACAGAATGCTACACAGCAATAGCAACAAGAGGCCATTATAGGCTATCCAGCGGGAACGTCTCTCTGGCAAAGATAGTTCGCCTGTTTCAGCACGTACACGGCGTGTGCGTAGCCATGCGAGAATTTTTTGCGCGAGCCATATAATGAGAACCAGTGCCTCGATAGTTGAGAAGATTAGCACAGGAATCATCTCAGCATCATATTGATAGAGGCCGCTATATTGGTTCGGGTAACTGCTAAAGAGATTTAGTGCGAGTGTTGGTAGAGCTAGTACCCATATCCAAGGTGTGAGCAGTGCCAGATATGCAGTTGGAGCAAACAAAGTACGCAGGTAGAAGAGATGGTCATGATCTAACACATGCTCATTGAGCATCTGGCGCGGATGTTTGAGGAACGTTTTAAGAATCTGTATAGGACTATTGCCGAGATATGTATAGCGTGAGGCCAAAAGAGAATGACCTGTTGGGCTAGCGAGATGCACAACGTATAAGCCTATACCCGTCCAAATACCAGCGACAATGATGAGAGCTAAGCCTGTGCGCCAACGACGTTGAAATACAATCGACCATAGGCCATAAAGGGCGACGATGACAGGAATCTCTTCTTTACAAGCCATCGAGAGAATTGCGAACACAAAGAGGAGGACAGTTCGGCGCGTGTACATGAAATAAAGCGTGAATAGGAGCAGCGACGCGGTAAGCGTCACAGCGTGAAAATCAAATATCTCCGCCCATTGTAATGCTGGATACATTAAATAAAGGATAGCAATACCAACACTTGCCCATTCACTCCGTAGACGTAATCGCGCTAGCCAGAATGCAGGGAATGCTCCAAGTGCGATCACGACGGTCTGCAATACCTGCAACGTCTTTGGATTCGGAAGAACGAGATAGAGCAACGATATCAGAAAGAGAATTGGTTCATAGTGAATAGAGAAACGCGAAATACCTGTAAGGTTCAAATCTTTGTAACAGTTGGTGTCGCTCACACTATTACATATAGTTTGATGAAAGAGCCGTCCATGCCAGATACTCCAGATTGCCTGATCCATGATACCGAGGTCCTCGCCATGCGTAAGAAAGGCATCGTGTTGAGCAGTGACAAAGAGTCCAAAAAAGACGCCGAATGTAGTCACTAGCAATCCCACAGCAGCAGTCGCAATCCAGAATTGGCGCGTGTGAGGCTTGGGTTCAGGCGAAGGAAAGAGATAGAGACGGTTGAGCCAGACCGAAACGGATTTACGCCAGCCTTCGTTATTCATGCAATACGCTCCTCTCCACCGCCACTGGATCGGCAGATTGAGCGATTTGCTCCTGTTGCATGGCTTTCATTTGTTTGCGTCCCGCTAGATAGGCAACGCTGACGCATACGAGTTCCGCAAGTGTCGAAACAACGCGCGAGAGAACCGCAATAATAGAACCAAGTGTCAGTGGCAACATCGAAAGAGAGAGGGCGAAGAGACCACCAATCGTCACTTCGCGGAAACCAAGACCGCTAGGTGTAATAAAGCTGACAAAACCTATGTCCCACGCAATAGCATAGATACCAATACAGATAGGCAACGCAGCAATTGGCAGAGTAGGCCAGAGAGCCAGCGTCAAAATATAGAAGGCTGTGCCAGCGACGATCCAGCTTACGCACCATGCAACGGTCACAAGTAAAATATCGCTATAACGCAATGTCAACGAAATGGGTTCTTTCTTGAGTAGACGTAGCCCTATATTGAGCAAGCCGCCAAGAATGCGCGGATGCAGTATGACAAAGAGCGAAATAAGAAGAGCAACACCGAGAGCAATCACGAGCGTTTTGCCGACGAGAAGCGTACTGACGGTACCAAGACTACCCCAAAAGAGTAGGCTACACCCGAAAATAATAGCTCCTGCAGCGAGCTTTGTAGTCAATTCGACGGTCATGCTTGCAAAGGCGATGGGGCGCGAGACACCGTATTTGCCGACCCAGAGAATACGAGCAAGCACATGCCATACGTTACCAGGGATGTAGCGCACGAATTCTGAGGCAAGGTAGATACGCAATGAGGTACGTAGATTGAGATGCGCCCCCAGACGTGCCAACACCGCCTGCCAGATCAAACCATATGAAAGTTCTTGTAGCACAAAGCCACAAAATGCAAGGGCGATAAGCCAAGGATTCCATTGAAATGGATGCGCCACCAACTGCTTCCACTGAGTAATAATGAAGCTAAGAAAAAAGCCCAATATGGCTATCGGCAAGCCTATCTGCAGGATACGCTTGCCAATTTTTATAACTGTAGATTTTTGCATTAGTCGAGTTCCTGCCTGATACTATACTCTTCTCCGGGCTGGAACGCGTAGTTGCGAATCATCTCGCTCTGTAGACCAGTCAGGATAAATTGCACGCCAAAAATCATGAGGAGAATACCAACAAAGAGTAGAGGCTGATTATGAATCGGCTCGTGTATGAAGAATCGGCTCTCAATGACAACATAGGCGTCGATTATAATGCCTATCAGCAGCGTCCAAAAACCGAGGGGTCCGAAGAGCCGTAGAGGTTTACGTAGGAACGTCGTCAGAAACAGAACGTTGAGCAGGTCAATCAAGCCGCGAGCGAAGCGACGTGCGCCGTATTTCGAGACGCCATATTTACGCGGGTGGTGTTTCACCTTAATCTCGGTGACGCGAAAGCCGCGCCAGTGAGCCATAACGGGTATGAAGCGGTGAAACTCGCCGTAGAGCTTCATATAAGGGTCATCAATGACTTCACGATTGTACGCCTTGAAGCCGTTGTTGATGTCGTGCAGGTGTACTCCTGTCATCTTGCTTACAAGCCAGTTGAAGATGCGCGAAGGAAAGGTTTTGGAGAGAGGATCCAGGCGCGGAAACTTCCAACCAGAGACGAGATCATAGCCCTCATCCAATTTCGCAAGAAAGTTGGGAATCTCCGCTGGATCGTCCTGCAAATCGCCATCCATTGTGAAGACAACTTTGCCACGGCTCTTGCTGAAACCAGCCACGAGCGCGGGCGTTTTTGAGAAGTTGCGCCGAAAACGAATGACACGCACCACGCCTCGATGTTCGGCATGCAATGCTTTCAGCTCTTTGAATGTGCCGTCGGTACTACCATCATCAACAAAGATTACTTCGTAGCGTTCTCCAAGAAGGTCGAGTTGTGCCGATAGCTTCTCGTAGAGAAGGCGTATGTTTTGTTGCTCATTCATTACAGGCACAACGATAGAGATAGCCACCTCCGCCGATTCAGGAATCGGAGTGATTGCGTCGTGCTCCATTGTTTGCACAGGAATTTTTATTTGCTGCATTCCAAATATTCTCCGCTCATAGTCATATAAAAATAGAACGTATTACATTGCTGCTCTTTGAACAAAGCACATTATAGCATACACCATTTCTCAATCAGAATATGTGGTACCATCTGCGTTTCTTTCATCTTTATAGAACGCTTGACTATGAGAAAAGGACACATGCTACGCAATATTCCTATCTTCGACCATAATTCGTAGGGATCAGATGTATCGCGTCCACTGCTCAATTCATTGAGCGAGATTCTTGATGATCCCGTAATGGTTTGAATTTGATCTCGCGTGATAAATCACGCCCTCGGACGCGATACATCTGGTCCCTACGAATTACCATCACACGAAATTTATCACACGAGATCATGGCGAAACAACTTATAGACAAGATTCGCAACGATCTCGCTCAATTCATTGAGCGACGGACGCGATACATCTGGTCCCTACGAAAGTTCATCACACGAAGACGGTAAGACTACCACCATTCGTTTGTTAGTATAGCAAGTAAACTTCAAGAATCTGTCAAGAGGGCGTAAATTTTGTTTCGTCTTCCACAGCGGTGAAGAGGTCGGGACGGTCCGAGGTGATGGAGTTGACACCAATAGCGGCGAGGCGACGCATTTCTTCGAGCGTGTTGACCGTCCAGCATCCGACTTTGAGACCACGTTTACGTGCTAGTGCTGGCATCGGCGATGTCAAAAGTTCGTGATAGACGTTGATCCAATCTGCTCCGCGCGATGAGGCAAGCTGTACAATTGACTCAAACGGGTCGTCGCCTTGCGCCTTCCACATATTTTCGGAGATGATTGCGGCGGTTTTCACGGATGGAGCGAGTTGCTTGACCTGCGGCAGCAACGTCACGTCAAACGTCATCACGAGAACGTTATCAAGCATGTTTGTGGCTCGCAAGTCCTGTACGACTGCCTCGACAATATTGGGATAGCGACCATAGACGCCATCGCGTTTGCTCGTTTTGATTTCGAGATAGACATGCGTTCGTGAGCGCACAAGGTCGAGTACCTCGCGTAGCGTCGGGATACGTTGCGGCTCAGGCCAACTCCCTTTGAAGTGTGCAGCAGCATTGAGCGAACGGAGATAGGCGAAATCGAGATCGAGGATGTTGCCCGTGCCATCAGTGAGTCGTTCAACTGTGTTGTCATGAAACACGATGGCGTGTCCGTCGCGCGTCATCTGCACATCGAGTTCGATAGCATCGACGGAGAGCGTGAGGGCGGTGCGGAAGGCGGCAAGTGTATTTTCAGGGGCGAGCAGGGAGCCGCCCCGATGCGCGACACGTTGGAAACGAGTGGACATGAAAAACGATACCTCCATAAGAGTGTTGCAGGTTTGCACCTTCATCATATCATGTCGCGCCACCGCCAACGCCCCATTCATAGGCATATTTTGTTGTATAGTGAAAACACTATTTTGTACACAGAAAGCGAGGAATATCGTATGACACTCACTGCTGGCATGAAGGCGGAGGCGACGACGACGGTTGTGCATGAGAATACGGCGGCATCGGTGGGAGCGGGCGGCGTCGAGGTATTTGGCACACCTATGATGATCGCGCTCATGGAGAATGCATCGTGGCAAGCTGTTCTTCCTGGTCTCGACGAAGGCTACGTCACGGTTGGTACCGTTGTCGATGTTCGTCACCTCGGAGCTACACCACTTGGTCAGAAAGTCCGTGCCGAGGCCGAACTCATCGAGGTTGACGGGCGGCGCCTTGTGTTCAAAGTCGAGGCATACGACGAACGCCAGAAAATTGGTGAGGGCAGACACGAACGCCACATCGTCCAGCTTGAACGCTTTCTGAGCCGCTTAGCTGGAGAGAATAAATCTTTGTAAAAACAAGGTTGGTTGTCAAATGGGGGGAAACAGAAAAAAAAAAATAAAAATAGATTATTTTTTTTTTTTTTTTTTTTTTTTTTTTTTTTCTTTGACAACCAACCTTGTTTTTACTGTCCAACTGTTACATTCGTTGTATCTTGTTGGGTGGGTACGCTGTTGATTGTGCTTGTGAAGCTTCCGTCTGAAAGACGTAGTAGAGTTACTTTGCCGCCAGCGGTTCCCACGGCAACGGTGTCTTGTACCACTGTTGGCGCAATGTATGTGGGTTTCTCGGCAAGGCTATGGGTCCAGCGTACTTTGCCAGTTGTTGCATTTAAGGCAACAACGCTACCATTATTTTCCTTCTCGTTCACAAGAGTTACATATGCAGTTCCATCGACTACCGTTGAATCAGAGACGCCGTTCGGTGACGAAGCAGTGTATTTCCAGAGCAGCGTACCGTTCTGCGTACTAAGGGCTTCTATCGTATCAGGGACGTGAATGCCATCAGAAGTACGTGTGTTGTTGTCGGTAGAGGTACTCACATACAGAATACCATTGTTTACGTTAGAGACTTCTACGTCAGTATTGTAGTGCTTATGCCATTTTGGTTGCCCAGTTGCCGCGTCATAAGCATAAACACTGGCAACACCGGGAAAGACATCGCTATCAGGTATGGATGCGTAGTACACACCATCGGCGACGTAGCCACTTGTTTCGTCGAAACGATTTGCTTGGCTTTGCATCCAAATCTGTGAGCCATTCTTCGTATTGAGCGCATAGGTGTTTACGCTTTTGCCTAAGGCTTGACCAGAGACATACAGCCTGCCATCCGAGATGCTCTGCAAAGCGGTTATACCCGTATTAAAAGGTTTTTGCCATTTCAACGTGCCCTTCATTGGATCAAGAGCTTTGAGGGTAAAATGATATGTCAATGTAGCATCCATAAAATAGACACCATTGGCATCGACGAACAATTTTCCTTCCCGAATATCACCGTTGTATTTCCATAACAACGATCCATCGCTTGCATTAAGTGCGTAGATGTTATTATCACTCCACCACACATAATAGACGCCGTTGATCACCTCTATGGGGTTGTGCGACAAGCGCAGCATACCTTGCGACGGTTTTATAGGAAATTGATATTCCCAAAGGGGTTTGTGTGTAACTTCGTCAAGAGCATAAGCGGTGTTACCAATCAAGGTATATAGCGTACCTTTGGGCAATGCACCGATAGTCGTACCACTAGTATGTGCAATACTATGCTGCTGACGGGCAAGCTGGAAGACGAACGCCAAGCTTCCTAGTAGCAATACGAGGAAGACGGCGGTTGCGAAAAAGGTAAAGCCGCTAGCTACTCTGCTAGTTTTATGAGAAGATGTTGACATCTGATGTTCCTTTCGATGACGTGCCATCGCCACTTTTCGGTCTATGAAAGAGCGGTCTGCAAGCGATGGTTGTTGCGCCATACGGTGCTGTGCGAGCCGGGTCCATACGCGGTCCAACGCTGGCTCATTGTGTCGCGCCGAGAGTTGCCCGTGTAGAGCCTGTAAGGTCTGTTGTGAGGGCGTAGTGCCTTCTCTGGCAATAAGAATCCGCTCGATCTCCTCATCAACCGTTTCAGGGGTAAACTGTTCGGAATTGTCCATTCTTATATCCTCCATCTCATCGAGCGTAGACGGTACGCAAAGTGTTGAGCGTGCGCGAAAGCATCTTGCGTATCGCGGCCTCGCTCTTATGTAGCACTACCGCGATCTCGGCGGTTCGCAGACCAGCCGTAAAGCGTAGGTAGAGAATTTCCTGTTGTAGAGTTGGTAGCTGCTGCAAGTGTGTGCGGAGAAGCTGATATTCCTCGTGGCGTAGCGTCACCTGTTCAGGCAGTAAGGCATCGTCCAGCACCTCCGCCACATGGTCCAGCGGCACATCTTCGCGCCGTTTCGCCCGTCGGTGCAAATCCACGACCTTATTACGAGCCACAGACCACAGCCACGCCCTCTGCTCATCTTCAAGCATATTTTCGAGGTCGCGTTCGCGCTCGATCACCGCCAGAAACACCTCGAAAAGCAGGTCTTCGGCATCACTGGTTAGGCGTACATGCCTTGAGATATAGGAGAGCAGCTTCGCCGCATAAGCAGTGTATAATTCAGACGAGAGAGAGTTATCCGCTGCAGTCGGCATCGCCCCCTCCGCGTCATATTTCCCTAAATGTGATTTCATTACATATCCTCTGTCCAAACAAGCGCATTCTAGAAATTGCTCACCTGGAACATCGCAGGAATATTTTTTTTGTGACAACTTGCTATTTGTCAACCAAAATGATATAATTTCAAGTACATTCAGACAAGGAAATAGCCTTGTTGGAGTGTAATCACCTTCATCTGGGGATGTCGGGTTTCGACAGGCGGTCAGATTGAAGATTTGCAGGCCGAGGTGTCGGTAAGCAGTCTCGTTAAACAACCGACAAAAAATAGTTGCAAAACCAGCAACAACCTACGCTCTCGCTGCCTAAGAAGTAGTCGAGTCGTCATCTCCCCAGTTTTAGCCTATGGGACTGGATGTGGATGTCAAAAACATAGGATGCTATGACGGCAACCGCCTTCTAACCGTCATAAAAGACTAGAGGACCAGCACTTACCGTATCCTGTCGATGGGAGACAGAAGTGTCAAACAAAGCATCGACTACGCCTGTAGCATATTCTCCAGTAGGGACGTTTGGACAGGGAGTTCGACTCTCCCTCATCTCCACCA
>CAXUHG010000108.1:0-15871 GCA_964250805.1 uncultured Ktedonobacteraceae bacterium
GGGTCGGTATTGTCGGAGATCAGTTCTTTGATGACCACCAGTTTGTTCGAGACACGCGAATCTTTCGCCAGCAGAGCCGCACCCATACCGCCCTGACCCAGAATTTTCTCGATCACGTAGCGACCATTTTGCAGTTTCTCGTTTGGCGTCAACGTGCGTGAGGTGCCAGTATTACCGCTTCCTCCAAATGTTGTTGCACCGCTCGAACTTACCGGATTCGCGACACTTGTCACCGTTGGCATACTACCAGTAGGAGAATTTTGCAGGAAGGCCCCACAATTTATACAAAAATCTTCGCCCGCCGGATTGTTTGTTCCACAATTAGGACATTTCATATGTTACTGCCTATCGTTGCTACTACTCACTTAAAAAATTGACCCTCTACCGGAAGTTCCATGTGAATCCGACCTTGCGAGTCAACCGATAAAATCACTATCGCTTTATTGATGGGGTCGCCGTCAGGTCCAAATGCTATCTGACCACTTATCCCCTGAAATGTCGTCTCTATCAATGCTTGACGCAGATTTTCTGGCAAAATCTGCGTCTTCCCACTACTCAACACTGCATTACATCCATTGAGAAGAGCGATGGTTGCATCATATGATAGTATTACGTCGTTATCAGGGCGGGTATACCCATAACCAGAGTGTGTGCCACCGCCCGAAAACGCCTGAGAATATGCGGCAAAAAACGGTGGTTTACGGGCTGTCTGCCCCAGGATATCCCACTCGTCGGGATACGCGAAGGCTGTGAAGCGCAGATGTGTAAAGCCTGCACGCGCACTGCTCTGATATCCATTTAGTTCGTACAATGCATCGCCACCCATCACTGGAATGTTATTCCCTGGCGGCAAATTCGTCAGCAAGGTGCTGATATCTGCGGCATAGCCAGAGAAATAAAGAATTGAAGGGTTGTGCCGTAAGGCGTCTTGCAATAGTGTTGCAAAATTGCCTGTTTTGCCAACGGTATACTCTTCTTTAGCAACAATCTGTTTGCCATCATGCTCGAATTGCGTCACAAAGTCGTTCGCTAGACTCTGGCTATAGGAGTCGGTAGGATCGACGAACAGGGCAGCACTATTCGCATGTAGCGTCTGTTCTGCGTATTGGGCACCAGAGATTCCTTGAATTTTATTGGAAGGTACGACGCGGAAAAAGTATTGCGAGATATTCGTCAGTTCGTCGCTCGACGATGTTTGTGAAACCATTGGAATGTGCGCCTCACTCAAAATACGGATAGCATCAAGCGAGCGTGAACTAAAAGGCCAACCCATTACTCCAACGAACGTTTTATCGTGTTGCGCTAGTTGCACGATCTGCTGTGCAACGTTTACAGCGTAAGTTGCTTTGCTGCCCGAATTGGCAATTAAGAGGCGAACTTTGAGGCTAGCTGGCAGCTTCGAGCCGTCGTTAAACTCTTTTTGCGCGACGTAGGCACCTTGCAGGTCGTCACGCCCCACGCCAACATTGTCGGGCGAGAGCATTGTACCCACAACAAGCGTTATATAAGACGAACTGCCAGAACTGATCACACGTTCATTCTCAAGGTAGATCTGCGCCTCGGCATCGTTCGGTTCCTGTTCAAGTGCCGTGCTTAACGCGGCTATTACGCCATCGCCATCGTTCTGTTTGAAGCGATCCGCCGCTTGCTGTTTCATCGGTCCATCGCTCCGTCTACTATCAAAGATAAACGAGCCATCGCTGATGCCGATGAAGTCGCTACCAACTTTTGTTACGCCGATGCCACTACTATTAGTAACAATCGGAGTCGCCTTGCTCCCGCTTGTCTGTGCATGCGGTAGAAAGTTGAAGGCCGCGAATGTACTTCCAACGATCAACAGTAGCAACAACAAAGCTAGCATAGCATAGAGACCAGTGCGACTTCTTCGCAGCGGGAGTGCAGGAGTATACCCCTGTGGTGTCAGTGGTTGTAAGGGCATGCTTGGCGTCGCTACACCTATTGGCGAGTGTTGCATGGGAAACGTTGCCCCTGTTGTCTGAGTAGTAATGGCAGGATATGTTCCACTCGTATTAGCTACAGCCGTTGTCTCGTCCTTCGTTGGTCCAAAACTACCCAATACATAACTATTGACTTGACCGGAGATACCGAAGCGTCTAAGTAAAATATCGTCGATATCCCGTTTCATGGCTGCCGCGCTCTGGTATCGTTGCTGAATATCATTTTGCAAAGCCCGCGTCAGCACATTCTCGATGTCTGGCGACAGTTGGAGATCGGGAGTACGCACTTGCGGATACGCGAACGGCGGATAGTTGCGCGGGTCACGGTTGGTCAATAGATGATGCATGGTCGCCGCCAGTGCATAGAGGTCTGAACGCGGGTCGGCATTGCCCTGATACTGCTCCGGGGGCGCATAGCCAGGAGTGCCGAGGGCAGAGGTCTGTTGGCGTTGCGCATTCTTCGCCTCTTCCGCACGCGCGATGCCGAAATCCACAAGATGCGCCCGTCTATCTTTCGCTCCAATTATGATGTTCGCCGGCTTGATATCACGATGCACAACGGGCGGCGTCTGTTGCGAGAGGTAATCCAGCACATCGAGTATTTCCGTGGCACAGACTAACACATTACGCTCACGCATTGGCTGATGCAACCGCTCCAGGCGCTCCTCCAATGTCTCCCCTTCAACATACTCCTGTACCATGAAGTAGCGCGGCCCCTCTTGAAAGTGGTCCGTCACGTTGGGCACCAGAGGATGGTCGATATGGGCAAGCGTTGCTACTTCGCGTTTGAAATTGCGTACATCATCCTGCCAACGAGCTGGATCGGTGCTATCGGAGACCAACTCCTTAATAACCACCAGTTTGTTATCGAGGCGAATATCGGTCGCAAGCAAGGCGGCACCCATGCCACCCTGTCCAAGTACTCTTTTCACTACGTAGCGACCACCCTGTAAACGAGAGCCAGGGGACTGGAAACGTGTATCATTGTTATAGGTTGTGCCACCGCCATTTCCGCCCGTTGCAAGGGGTGCGGGAGTCATTCCATTGAGCATTTGACCACACTTGCCACAATAACGCACACCATTCCGATTGTCTGCATTGCAATAAGGACACTGCATGTCGCTCTGCCCTCCCTTTCAGATGAGTGTATTGTTGTAGCCCGCACATTACAGAGGCAAGTCTGGCTGTATTCTCTCACTCATATGTACGTAATCATACACGAAAAGTTCAAATCGTGGAAGATGGCAAGAGAATACACAAGATGCGGTTGTCGGGGCTTTGCCTCGACAACCGCATCTTGTGTATTCTCTTGTAGAATGTTTTAGAGGTGTTGGCAACGCAGCGAGATGATGCCGGGGGCGAAATGATTCGCCTGCTTCAAATACTCTTGCTCGTTAGCCTCAATCATCAATTTGTGCATCACGACGACATCGCCGTCGGGGAGTGGCTCCGCCGGTTGCAGGCAGAGTTCCATAATGGCACAGCCACGCTCGTACACTTTTACCAGGCCACCGGCACCAGGAATGCGATAGACACGCTGGTCGAACGAGGGACTCACGACCTCTAAGTAGCCGTACTTAATTAGTTGCTGATACTGGTTCTCCGAGAGCATTTCGCGTAATAAAACCTTCGCACGGCTCTCGGCTGAAAGATGCTCGCTCACCGATTCGCGGAAACGCCCGACACCGCCATCCTGTGACTGTGACAGATAGTAGACCGCCAGCAAGAGAAACAATAGCCAGATGCCGAGAAACAGGCACAGCGTTTCCACCATATTCATGCGTACCTGTCCTCCTAGCCCCCTACAACACGCGGTACAATCACAATCTGCTCTGCGGTACGATCAAACTTTTCGAGACGCTCTACAGTTTTTCCTGACTCGACTCTGAAGGCGGTGGCACCCTTCGCACGCTCTGAATTGAAGATGCGCTCGGCCTCCTGAACTGCCGCGACTGCCTCTGCGTCGTGTGCCGCTGCCTTATTGGTATCCCAGGTCACGCGGTCGTCGCCACGACGGGACATAATTCTTAGCATTCCCACAAGTTGTCTCCTTCTACTGTACAGGTTGGCTACTCTTGTTCTTGTGCGTTCGCGTCATTCCTACCTCTTCTCCGCTACTCCAAGAATTTATAGGAATGAATTGAGCATAGCACGCAAATGACGGATCGTCAAGTGCGGAAAGAGAACAGGGAGACCGCAAGGGTCTCCCCTACATGTAGAGGGGCATGAACATGTAGGGGAGACCCTTGCGGTCTCCCTGTTCCCCTGGTTTATTTTCGCTACGCCAAACTCCTTTGACTGGTCTATTTTTGCTACGCCAAACTCCTTTGACAAAGGAATTATCTGCTATGTTAGCATTAAGCGGCACTACGCTGCCATGCAAGCCAGACCGAGCATCAAGATATACAGACGTGGGTTCTTGAAAGAGCGCATAGTGCTGGCGTGGAGCATAAGTTTAAGTACGCCGAAACATTTCACCATTATGTGATGGGAGGGTAACACGTCAAATGAGTTGTTTGTGTTATAATTCTGTCATGAATTATAGCACTTCCCCCTTTCCACAGGGGATTCTGTTTGATATGGATGGTGTTTTACTGATCACAACACAACGTTCTGATCAAAGTTGGCAACAAGTCTGTCAACAGTTTGCACCAGTACTCGATATTGCTCCAGAAGTTCTTGAACAAGCTCTTCGCGAAAGTCGTGAAGCTTATCAAAGAGAGATTGAACACGATTCTGACAAGCAACGAAGAGATCGACTTGAGCCGTTCGCCACACGAAGAGAAACTGTTGAACGTGGCTTACAACGCATTGGGAAAGAAAATATAGCCCTTGCGACTGCAATGGTTCACGCATATGAAACTCTTGGAAACGAGCATCGTCACCTTACACCTCATTCACTTGATATACTCAAACAACTCCGAAAATTTAATATACCTCTCGCTCTAATCAGTAATGGCAATGCGAGCTATCAAAGGCAGAAAATAGAGCGATATCGTCTGGCTTCTTTCTTTGACACGATTCTCATTGAAGAGGAGTTTGGTGTTGCCAAACCAGACCAACGAATTTTTCTTGCTGCTCTTGACCACCTTCATGTTGCTGCTCATGAAGCCTGGATGATTGGTGATAATCTGATGCTTGATGTTGCCGCTTCTCAACAACTCGGTATCTTTGCGGTCTGGTTCGATCCATCACAAAAAGGATTGCCAAAGGATAGCTCTGTTCATCCAGACCGAATTATTCATTCGCTTTCAGAACTTCTCGCTTAAAGCATCTGCCTCGTTCCCATTTTCAATGAAGAAGAGATACCATCTGCACATCCAACTCTTTGACATAAGTTGTGTTTTCATATGGTTGCAGAAGCTGGCGTACATCAGTGAGTCGCCTCTGAATGCTTTTTGACTCAATCTGACCCATACTCTTGATAACTTGAAGTGCATATTCGCACGCTGCTTCCACTTCGCCTTGACGAGCTTCCGCCTGAGCAAAGTCCCCTAAGTAATACAACTTTCTTCTCGCGGGAGCGTCACTTGCTAAAGCACGCGTTAATGCTTCTTTTGCTTCCGACAAATAGCTATACGTGTTAGGATTAGACTTGTGATAGAAATATTGCAAGCACGTTCCTTTGTATCCGTCTAGCAAAATGGCGTCAAAACTAAAGAGGTAATAGGTTTCTTTCCCTTGATCCCCATAATCTTTTTCCGCCTGTTGTAGTGCATATCTGCATTCTTCGTATTGACCAAGACATGCATAAATTTCTGCTTGGACTGCATAAATCCATGCTTTTACTCTTCTATCAGAGTTTTGTGCGACCAAAGCATTTGCTTCAAGGATACAAGGAAGAGCGAGAGGTACAAATTTTGTATACGTCCAAGAAAAACTCATCCACGTCCAGATAATGGCTTGAGCAGTAGGATTGTTGGCTTCTATTGCTGCTTGAAGAGCTACGTACATAACCTGACGTGATTGAGAATACTGTCCCATATCATACAATAAGGCACCTGCAAGAAGTGTTGTACGACTGATGATGTCGCATAAATGTACCCGTTCAGACGGGAGGAATGCGTACTCAAGGAGTCCTTTGATTTTGTCAAGGAAGTTCACTACTTGGGCATAGAGTACCTCTATTGACAATGCCGCACTATTTCGATATTGCCATAACGTTACTGCATATTCATCAACATATTGAAGTGTGAAAGGCTGAGTATCCAATAATGCCGATACCTGTTGAAATATTTCATTATGAAAGGGATTGGTGAGAGTAGTGCTTACAAATCCTGACAAAGACAAGAAGTCACGACGTTTCACGGATTGTTCCTCATCTATATGTTTCTGCTGAGTTGTCTCTTCTTTTGACACCATAAATCCAAGCTCTTCAGCACTCTTACCGAATAATTGACATAGTTGAGTCTGAAAGTAGCGATTAGGGGTGTGCAAGCCCTTTTCCCATCGGCTGATAACATGTTCATTGCTCCCAAGACGTTCGGCGAGCATCCGTTGTGACCAACCCTTTAACTCTCGTTCGCGCCGCAAATGGTCATTGGGTTGTTTCTCTTTCGGCTTTGTCTCTGTCATATCGCTTGCTTCCTCTGGTACCTCACTAACACTCAAAGGGTTCCCGTTGAGGCTTTTATAGCATAACATCCTGTCCATTCTTCCGCAAGACTTTGATCATAGTCTCGCATTCTTTTGTCCACAAAGTGCAGGTATAGTACATCTGAAAAGAAATTTCTCTATGAACATCTAAGGAGGCAAGAATGACAGAAAGTAACATGTACACAAGCGTGTTGCACAGAGAACTAGCACGCGAAATTGGACCCACTGGTCATCAAGCTGGTCGCGGAGATGGCGGAAGGGGGAAAACAACAATGATTTCCGAGCAAGACACGCTTCCCCTCACACGCATACACGACCCACGCCCGACATTCCGTCAATTTCGCACGCGCTACAACGTGAGCATTTACGATATCGCAACTCAGGCTCAGGTTCACCTCCTGTTTGTGTACCGGATGGACTGCAATCGGCGTATCGAGTTCTCAATTGCGTTGCGTGTTCTTGCTGCACTCTCGCATTACGCGCGTTATACGGTCCACTTTGATGATATGCAGAGCATTCATCTCAAAAATAGTGAACTTGCGGCTGCATTTGCAGCACGATGAGAAGGAGGAGAGAGCAATGGCAACCTGTATTTCTGAACGCGGCGAACATACAACGGTCACGCCCCGTACTGCACCCTTCTTTTCCGCGTCTGAATTGCATGCGTTCGTTGAGGGGGTACCAGCATTTTTGCACTTGCCTGATGGCAGTGTACTCGTCTATAACGAGATCGCCTATGAGATTGGCTTGGAGAAAAATGACGAGGCGACACGGCTTGCACTCGAAATCCTTCCCGAACATACGTGGCTTGCGGGTTTTGTGCTGCATATCGTGGTGAGCGAGGAGATGCTACGAGGGCTGAATGCGAACAAAGATGCCGAGCCAGGACACTTTCAGTTGTACATGCTCCGCTTCGAGCGGTGCGACGATCAGGGGAGATATCTGTGCGACAATCTCGCGTTAGTCTATGCGCGAGAGGAAACGGAGTTGCATCAGCGCATTGCAGTCGTTGCCTCGACGAGCGCGAAGGGGCAACGCTTGTTGGAAGTCGAAAGGCGAGAGCATGGTTTAACAATTATGCATGAGCATATCCCTGCAACTGTTACCGTGAGAGAGGAGGGTGTAAGACGTGGAGAATAAGAGCGAGGTGGCACGCCTTCGTGAACGGATTGAGCGAGAGTGTGAGGCCATCCGTCGGGTGTTTGAGGAACCTGCTATGGTGGCATCGCATGCCTCGATAGAGGCACGCTATAGAAATCTACAGGGACTGAGCGAAGAACTCAAACCGCATGTGGGAGAGCAGGAGGCTACAAGTATCTTGGTTGAGGTATATAAAGAGGTGGTAGGATAATTCCCCTTATCGTTGCTCTGATGCCACTCGCGCAGTGGCATTCACCAAAGCTTATGCCCTCCAATATGAGCATTGGTACAATAGTTCTTGGAAAAATTGCTCCACATCTGGTATACTCCTTCTGGAGCATGTAAATGCTGTGCGCGTCGAGGGGTTGAGGAACCATTAGAATAGCATACGAAACAAGGAAACGACTATGAATTTCTTGAGATGGCACTGGTTCGATTTGGGCTTGGCGTTGGTCCCCGTGGTTGGCGTGGGGATACTTATCACCCATCCTACGGGACTCGCTCTGCTCCTCTGGCTCAGTTTGATCACGCTGTTCCTCCATCAATTTGAGGAATACCGTTACCCTGGTTATTTCCCTGGCATCATAAATTCCTTTCTCTTTTCCAGTCGGCAACCTGATCGCTATCCCCTCAATGCTCAGACCTCACTCATCGTGAATGTGCTGGTGGGTTGGCTGGTGTACTTTCTTGCCGCTGTCTTCAGCGAAACCGTGGTCTGGTTAGGCATTGCCGCCATCCTCGTTTCCGTTGGCAACGTTCTCGCCCATACCTTTCTTTTCAACATCAAAGGCAAGACGCTGTATAACCCGGGCCTGCTGACTGCCATCGTGTTTTTTCTGCCGTTGTCCATATACTTCTTTTCCTGGGTCGTCCAACATCACGTCGCTTCGACACTCGATTGGATCGTTGGCTTTGTCCTTGGGATTGCTCTTAATTACATCGGAATCATCAAGCTCATCGACTGGATGAAGAATCCAAATACCCCTTACGTTTTTCCGGCAAGATGCTTGGTTCCTGAGCACCAAAAGACGCATGTTGAGCGGGTATGACAGCGGCCCTCTCCGCTCACGAGATGCTGCACACTGAAGAAGAGGAATCCTTTCGGTTCTTGCTCATGTTTTGATACCTTATGATTTTAGCAGGACTTCTAGCATCAGGTTTTTTATTTGTTAGTCTTCCAAAGTAGATTTCATAACTCTCTTGCAACCTGAGAGTACTTTGGCATTCACTGTAGAATGAAGAAAATATACGAAAAAGGAGTCTAGTATTTGTTCGTCGTACTGAATAATTTCGTTGACCTACTATGTCTGCGATTAACAAACGAAAAACCACAACCAACCCTCAACCACACTACAACTCCCCTTGCTTGCTTTTATATCAGTACATTGGGCATACTTGAAATACGTTCGCACAAGATGATAAAGTATTGCTAGCTTCTCTCAGGAGGAGTGCAAGCAAGGGAGCTATTCATGCGTTCTGTACGCCCTCATATATTTTTCTACTATGTAAGTATTCTTGTTATCGCGCTTGTCTGCTCAGATATACTTTCTATGTCTGTATCAGCCACGCCTACACAAATTCAACATTCTACGCCAAACTCCCCTACCGCAAAAACAATTCGATTAGACTCACGTCTACCCATTCAAGGTGTCGCACAGAACAACTTCATCAACATCAATACGGCATTCGGTTCACGCTTCGATTTTGCCGTTTCCCCTGGCACTGCATCGGTTAGCAGTGGAACCGATGGCGTCTATCACGGTAATAATGCTAGCTACATCGTCGGCATTACACCGAGTGGGCAGCAACGAAGCTTTCTCTTTCATATGGGGACGCTCAATACTAATGACGCCTATCTCACAAACGAGCATGAGACGCAAGGACTCGATACCACGCGTTGGGAAGGCGATACACCCGATGATAACAGTACGCATGTCACAGTCGATCTGATTTCTCCCTTTCTAGGTGAAGCAGGCTGTATTGATATACGCAATTGCATGCATGCAGTACAGGATGATACCGCGCCTATCCTGATTGTTGGTGTGACTATCAGTAACACTGGTAAGGCTACTAATACTGGTAGCTTTCTCTTTGGTAGCAATCGTACTCTGCCGTTGAACAACGCCTGTACAGCACATATCACTTCGAGCGGCATTCCTGTTACTACACTCTCCTACGATCCCAGTAGTGACGCAACAGGCGGTACGCTGTTTCTTGCCGGTCAACAGGTACAATGGAATTGCGCTACAACGAGTAGTGACCGTGCAGGGCTTTCCTGGAACTATAGCGTGGCAGCAGGTCAAACGAATACTGCATATCTCGTTCTTGGTGGTTGGAACGCGAACTCGCACCTGTTCGCAAATACAAGTTTGCCAGCAGGGTGCCAGAACGAGGGCTTGTATGCAGCGCAAGAGTGGCCTACGCTCTCTGCACTGGTCGATTTTTCCATAGACAACCTCTCGACCCACGATAATTTATTGGGGCGAGCGCAAAGCATGGAGAATCTTCTTATTCAGAATAACACGCTTAGCTCCGCACAACGTTGGTTGCTTGGCGATACGCTACGCAGTTATAAAGCCGATAGCTGGCTGATGGCTCGTCAAAGTTGCGCGGGCGGGGGCTATGATGCAGCAGTGTACGAGGGATCGTTCGGCTTTTTGAGTACGGTCGATGTGATGCACGAGTATAGCTACTTCGAGATTACGCATGTGCCGTGGTTTTTCAAAGCAGCGATGTCGGAGGTCTTGCAAAACGCTACCAGCGACACGTTCGGCACCTACTTTCAACACGATCAAGGCGGCGATGTCGATAGCAACGGCAACTGCACGACTCCGGGCAACGGCGTCCCTACCCTTCGTGCAACATGCTATAACGCACCTATGCCCACCGAAGAAAACGCGAATGTCGCGCTACTCATAGCGTACTATGCATTTACAACGAAGGATACAGCCTTCGTACAGCAATACAGTGGACAACTGAATGCAGCGATGCTTCACAATCAGCGTGTGGGCGATCCCAACACAGGTATTGCCTATAACGGACAGGACACCAACACAACCTACGATGCCGCCAGCGATTGCCTCGGCAACAACGGTATAGGGGCAGGCAACCAGTACTATCTGGGACTCAAAGAAGCGGCGGGCTATCGCGCTACAGCCTACCTTGATACGCTTAGCGGCGATGCTACTACTGCTCAAGCGTGGAATACAGAGGCCACGAAAATCGAGGGAGCAATGGTGCAGGCGTATAATACGCACGGCTATCTTCCCATTGCGGCGAGCAATACCTTTAGCAATTGCGGTGGACGTACTATTACACTGGGCGAGAGTCTCTTCTACCTACATCTGATCGGACAAGACCAAACCATGAACGCGACGCTACTTCATGACCTTGCACAACAATATCCAGCCGATGTACAGGCCAATACACTCTCGTCTGGCATGATTACGATGACCTCGACAGCGGCAACGGGAAGCCAATGTAGCACAGGGCATTGTCGCCGCTACGAGTGGTTCAGCAAAGTCATGCTCTCCGGCATCGTCGCCGATGTCGTATACACGCATAATGGGTGTACAACCTGCAAACAGTTGAACATGGTCAACACAGCGTTTGCATACAACATGAAATCCGCGCAGAGTTTCGGCGATGGTGTTCATGAGGATGGTAGCGATTGGAGTGGATACGTCTATCCTCGTGGAGTTATTAGCTGGTTTTATCTGAATCCACAGTATTAAATGCAATCCCAACCAGGGCGCCCGCAAGGGGAACGCCCCTCCCATACACGACTTGTATCCACATGCGTCATCGTGGTATGGGAGGGGCGTTCCCCTTGGCGCCCTGGTTCCTGATACATCAAGATTGATGGTGTATTATGACAGCACACAGGGCAACACACATGTAAACGTGCTACCTTGCCCTTCGACGCTTTCGACGGTGACGGTGCCACCATGCAACTCAATAATCATTTTGACGATGGCAAGCCCTAAACCTTGACCAGTTGTGCGAGCCGTTGTTTGTGGCACCTGATAGAAACGCTCAAAGATGCGCTCCTGATACTCCGACGCGATACCCAGACCTGTATCAGTAACCGTCAGCTTCGCGCGGCGCACGTCGCGGTCCTCGGTCTCTTCGTCTCCGTTCTCGACATACTCTAGTTTTGCGGCAACGGTAACGCTACCACCTGTACTCGTAAAGCGGAGGGCGTTGCTGACAAGGTTTCGTAATACCTGTTGCATTCGCACAGGGTCAGCGTAGAGTTGCGGAAAGTCCTGGGCGATATCCACACTAAGGGCGATGTCCTTATCGGTCGCGGTCAGTTCTAACTCTTCGATAGCATCGGTGATCACGTCGTTGAGACTGATAACCTCACGACTCAAACGCAACTGGCCCGCGTCGGCGCGTGAGACCAACAACAGGTCTTCTACGAGCGCATACAGTTGTTCGCTACCAGCACGCGAGCGGCGTAGAAACTCGTTGAGCTGCTCGTTCAACTCGCCCGCAACTCCTGACAGTGCGAGGTCGAGATAGCCGTTGATAGCGTTAAGCGGTGAGCGCAATTCGTGCGTAATCATGGAGATGAAGTTCGCCTTCATACGCGTTGCATCACGAATCGCGGTGACATCGCGTGCCATCATCAGACAAATTGGCTGGCCTTTGGTGGAGACGCGTGTGATGCTCAAGCCAACGGAGCGAGTGGCACCTTTGATTGTCAGGTCAACCTCCGTGTAAGGCAACGACTCCTCCTGTTGAAGGGCGGCATGCACCATGCACAGATTATGACATTGTTCATTCCCGCCCTCTTCCTCGCAACCAAGCAACTCGATACACTCCATACCCACGATCTGCTCTGGCTCGATACCAAAGATACGCCCGAAGGCTTCATTAGCCTCTATAAAACAGGCGTTGACGCCGAGTAGTGCGATGCCGTCGGAGCTTGAGGCAAGAATCGCACGCAACTGCTCCTGGTCTGTGCGTACTTTGTGAAAGAGTTCGACGTTTTCGAGGGCCGCCGCCGCCATATTACCGAGGTTTCGTACAATACGGAGTTCCTCACTGCTAAACGCTTCGACGCGGACAAGCGATAACACACCGTAGAGAACATGCTTGGAAACAAGTGGAGCCGCTAGCTCCGCCATATCCTCATTTACCTCCGGTTTGGCATGTGCCTCTGCCAGCGGTGTACGTAGCATGGGATGCTTGTGGACTGCAGCCCACGCTGTAACAGACTGCGTATCATAGAGACGCACTTTCTCTTGCTGCAGATCGACCATTCTTACTTCGGCGGCATTTATTTCTTGTGTACCACCCATAACCGTATCTGCCCCATACAGTTCTGCGATAGGATGCAGCTCCTGAGTTCTCTCTTGATACATGTATAGAGTCGCAAGATCGCAAGGGACAAGACGCTGCACATCAACGAGAATAGAGCGATAGAGAGTGTTCGGTTCATGACTGGTGGTGATGCCACGCGAAAGGTCCATCAACATCTCAAGTTGATTGGCTTGACGATGCGCTAACTCTGCCTGGCGTGCATGAGAAATTGCCAGCGTTGCCTGTTCCGCGAAAATGATCATCATTTTACCTTTTTTCACGTCGAACGCGTTCGCCTCCTGGTTGCTCGCGGTCAGCGTACCAATAAAGGTATCATTGTCGATGAGGGGCACGCACATAATCGAGCCGATGGGAGTACGGCCTAAGCGTTTGAAACGGGGATCAAGACTCACATCATTGATAACGAGCGGCTCACAATTTTCCGCGACCCAGCCCGCGACGCCTTCGTTCAAGCGAAAACGCGTGTGGCGTGGCCTGCGTCCATTCTTTTGCAGGGCAGCAAGCGTTACTAGAGCCGAACCACTGGAATCGAGTAGCGCAATCGAGCAATTGCGAACCTCTAAGAGGGCACCCGCGTTATAAACAATTTGCTGGAGGACATCCACCAGTTCTTGTGACTCGCCTTCTACTGAGGCCGACGAAGAAACGGATTGACGATTCTGTATAGATGATATAGGTATAGTCATGAAGTCCTCTTTTACATTGTTGTGAGCGGCACAAAATAGAGCCGTCCACCATTCCACATAGTTTCTTTGATATGTTCTATCGTCACATACACCAAATAGTTTAGACATTGGTAGCAGTATACCATTATCCGTTTTTTGAGTCGATATATACATAATGAGGTTGCAAAGATAAAGTATAGTATGCTTTATCTTTTCGTTTTGAGAAGATGAACAGATGAGCTTGCACCCTTGACTTATTGGCTTTACCTATGTATAATTTAATTAGAACAGCTCATCCACCATGTGTGGAAGGAGTAACGGTGCCGTCCTCAAAGGGCGGCACTAGCCATTTGTGGCAACAAACGCTTCGTACTCTCTGCGTAACTTTCGACGACGGTGTTCCTTTTCAACGCAATAAGCGGTCCATAGTAGTATGTATTCACCACGGTCTGCCAGCACAACAACATAACTGAAATCTTGTAAAGCAATCAGTATTCGACCTTCTCCTTTTCGTTCATTCCTCCACCACACAACATTGTTCGATTCTAAACCCTCGATCATAGGACGAGGCCAACGTATTCGCTCACAACGCCGTAAATCTGGTGTACGTTCACTTTCTTGCTCACCTTCGCTAATAATGTGCCAGAAGGTGGCTTCTTTTTCACGTATGATTGGGTGTCGCTTCAGCGCAAATCTTTTACCCTTAAAGCTGGGTATGGAATACACAAAATCTTGACGGAAAAATTTGTAGATTACCTCTAAGTAATACTCCCAATTATTGTTGTAATCTTCAAACATAATAAGAGGTGGAAGCCAGGTGGTATCATCACTCATTAAAAGGGCTACCTCGCTTCCCATCGAAATAAGTTCACCTTATCTTCTCGAAGCAAGGTTGTTTTTGTAAGGCTGTAATGGGAGCGTTGTCGCATACGCTCTATAAGAGCTTGTTTCGCTGTACTTGTCTCTAACGATTTATTGGCATATCCGACTAACCCTATAAGCAAATCGGCTAATTGTAACTGCTCTACTTCATGAGAGCGTATAGTTTGAATGCGCGTAATGATTTTGCGCTCGAAGTCATACATGTTATCGCAGAGGATTTCGTGTAATTCCGCCACCTTGTTCATACTTCGAGTATCTTTGATATCCAGATAAATTCTATATTCTGCATGAGGTGAGAGTAGAACCTTTAGCAAGGTGAAGTACATTTTGTAGTACCATGTATCATGATCCTGCTCGAAGTCTTGGTGCCGAAGCTTTGTTTTATCGGGAACAATCAACGCGCGAAAATGGAGGTCGTCATCATCAAAGAAGTAGTCAACAATGTCCATATAAAATAGTTGTTGGGCCGGAGAAACTTTTGACCACTTGATTTCAAAAAAAGGCGAGAGTCCGTGTCGCTGCTTAATCTCGCGCAAGCGAATCGCAATCTCGTGAGTCTTTTCCAATGGACACCATATTGCTCCAATCACCATGACTTGCAAGTTGTCATTCTGCAAGTGACCGCTTTCGTCACAGTATACATTGAAAATATTGCTCATAACCACTTCCAAAGTAATGTAAAATAAGTGCTTTGTTGAGGTGCATTATAACATAGACTGGAAATAGGTACTAGTGGCTGAACTTGCAAGCTACTAGTACCTATTTCCAGTCTATTCCTGAACTTTTTCCAGAGCATCTTTTAATTGCTTGTACACATTGTCGAGGTGTTCGGGCATGACTTTGATATCGGCAATGACAGGCATGAAGTTGGTATCGCCGTTCCAGCGCGGCACGATGTGATAATGCATGTGGTCGGCAAAGCCCGCACCGGCAACCTTGCCTTCGTTGATACCCATGTTGAAACCGTCGGGCTTCATGGCGTAACGTATAGCTTTAAGCGCAAGCTGTACCTGTGCCATCAGTTCCGCCAATGTTTCGGCGTCGAGAAGCGAGATGCTACCGACATGCTCGAAGGGAGCAATCATGAGGTGTCCATTGTTGTAGGGATACTTGTTGAGCATCATGAAACATCGTTCGCCGCGATAGAGAATATGATACTCGTCGTCACGATTGGCGGCTGGCTGCGTACAAAAAATACATCCCGGTTCATGCTCCGTTTTAGGAGTGATAAACGCCATACGCCAGGGTGCCCATAGATTTTCCATAACTTTCCTCACATCCGAAAAGCAATACCAGCGG
>CAXUHG010000108.1:15971-19394 GCA_964250805.1 uncultured Ktedonobacteraceae bacterium
GGCCTCTTCATTTGTTCCCACCATCGGGTGCCGTTGATACAATTTCCACGTTATTTGTTCATCTCGATTATTTGCAACAACCCTTATATATCAACTAATTTGTGCAATCTGCCTCAGGTAGCACAACGTGAGTTTCTGCCTCTCCTGGTACCCACTTCTCAGCCCACATATGGATAGCATCGACAACCGGTTTGAGCGCATTACCCTTCTCGGTCAGTTGATATTCCACGCGCACAGGAATCTGCGGATAGACAACACGTTTGACGATGCCCTCAAGTTCAAGTTCGCGTAGACGGTCGCTCAGCACGCGGTCGGAAAGTCCTTCGACGAGAGCGGTTAACTCACAGAAACGACGTGGACCGTCCAGTAAAGCGAGCAACAACAAACCTGTCCAGCGTTTGCCGAGAATTTGTACGGCGTGTTCATAACTGGGACAAATCTGTGTAAGTGCGCTATTCTTTTCTACTGTTTCTATTGGCTTCGTTGCCATCATAAACCTGCCATTTCCGACTCGTTCATTTGCATATAGAGCTATAGGGGTCTGTGTAATAATAGATGAGTGTATTTACTCAATAGTATAACATATTTTCCTGTACTATCGCAAGGCTTGTTACTTACTTTTTGTTAGAATGTGTTTTTGATAAAATGGACTATCAAGATATAATGATGTCTATAGAGGAGACGTTTAATGCTAAACATCGCATTAGAAACACATCTCAACACCTTCCATCTCGCGCTAGACTTCTCATCGCCAGAGGGACAGACGACGGTGCTACTGGGTGAGAGCGGCGCGGGCAAGAGTACGGTGTTGCGCTTGATTGCAGGACTGCTTACGGCGCAAAAAGGTCATATTGAGTTGGGTAAAGTCATTTATTTTGATAGCGAACGCGGAATTACCGTACCACCGCAGGAGAGGCCATTTGGCTACGTTTTTCAGGACTACGCCCTCTTTCCGCATCTTAGCGTCTTCGAGAACGTCGCGTTTGGTCTACGGGCACAACATCTTGCACGTTCACTGATACGACAGCGCGTAGGGGAGGCACTGGACATGGTGCATCTACCTGGATTGGAACAACGCAAACCGACACAGCTATCTGGCGGTCAACAGCAACGCGTAGCTATTGCTCGCGCCCTGGCACTACAGCCGCAACTTCTGCTGTTGGACGAACCGCTCTCGGCGCTCGATGTGCAGACGCGACGTGAGGTGCGACAAGAATTGCGGCATATTCTGGCGGAGGTCGATGTTACAACGGTCATGGTGACGCATACTTATCTTGAAGCATTGCTTTTCGGACAACATATTCTTGTGCTGGAACAGGGGCATGTGCTACAGCAGGGCGGTCAGCGTGACCTGCTAGAGCAACCGCGCTCGTCGTATGTCGCTGAGCTAATCGGTGTCAACTTTTTTCACGGTTCCATCGTATCTTACGCAGCACCCAACGTATGCGCCCTGCAAATTCATAACGGCACTCAGTCTGTTGAGATTCTCGCCACGCTTTCTGAGCAAGATGAGAACGCTACGCGACCGCCGATTGGCGAGGACGCATATGTGGTTGTCGAGCCTCGCAGCATCACGCTTTACTCAACGCCGCCCACTAGTTCCGCACGCAACACCTTTCATGGCAAGATCATACAGATAGTACCTGTGGGTGGCAGCACGATATCTTCGCGACAAGAGAGCATTCTGCGCGTAAGCTTGCTCATCGACACCGCAACGCCTCCACTTACAGCCGAGATTACTGAGGCATCAGCAACACGTCTTGACCTGCACGAAGGCTCGCTTGTATATGCAACCTTCAAGGCAACCGAAGCAAGGGCATATGTATAAACAAGAAGAGAGGTGTCATGCGTGACACCTCTCTTCTTGTTTATACAGAGCGTTTTTAAGATGCCGAGGTATACCATTTATGCAGGACGGCAGTGGTCATGCTCTGGCCTTTGAGCGTGAACATACCAACATCTTCCCAGCCCCAGAAGAAGATGCCCGCGATACGCTGATCTGGCAATGCATTCTCAAGGGCTGCCTCGTATGCTCCTGCCTGTTCAGCAGGATCAACGGGTGCCTTGCTGTTCTGCTCCCAGGAGTGATAGAGAGCATCGGCACTGTCACGATAGCCAATCTCCGAGATGAGGACAGGCTTACCGGAGTTTTCCGAGACGGTATCGAGAATAGAATTGATTTTGCTCTTCCATAAGGCAATCATAGCTTTTGGCTCGACACGTTGCGAAACATTGATCAGAGGAATGTACGATGATACGCCAATCATATTGATATTCGGGTTAGTGAGCCATGTAGGAATGGGCTTATTAGCCATATCCCAGTTCATATCATAGGTCAATGTACCCGTGAAGACGCTATGTACGCGCTTAATAAGTTGGTTCCACATAGATGCAGGAGCATTTTGCTGCAACCATGAACACTCGGTTGCAATTGCCATCTGGTCCGCACCTTGCTGAGCAGCCGCCTCTACATAGGGCTTGTAGGTGTTCCAGTAACTATCGAACCACGCCTGCTCCTGCGCCTGTGATGATGGGTGAATGCTACCGGCCCAGCCGCCTGCTTCCCGTACACCCATCAGAGGCACAACAAAGACATGCAAGCCTTTTGCGTGTGCCGCGCGTATTCCTGCGGCAAACGACGAGACTAACGGCGTACTCTGAGTTGTTTGCACGGTTGTCGAGGTCGAAGTTGGTTGTGAGAATAGCAGTGACAACTCAATCCAGCGTGCCCCTGTCTGTGTGTGAATATCCGATAGGCTCTGCTGCCATTGCGGACCGTAGGCCGTTTGCTGCTGCCACTGCGGAGTTACAATGCCAGTTTCAAATGGCTGTGTACGCGTTACCGTCTTAGCAGGTGCCTGTGTAACAAACGTCACACCATTCGCACTCGCACTGTTGCCAGCCGAGAACACATTCAGAAACGGCACATGAGCGGCGAACAATGCCTGTCCCAGTACGCCGAGTAACAGTAAAGCAACTACAGCAAGGAGAGCATTGCGTTGCACCTTGGGCGATAGAAAAGTCTTCTTACTGCCCTGCTGTCCCTCTCTCACAGACAAAGATGCAGCCGGAAGAG
The DNA here is from genome assembly GCA_964250805.1 of uncultured Ktedonobacteraceae bacterium. Classification (GTDB taxonomy): domain Bacteria; phylum Chloroflexota; class Ktedonobacteria; order Ktedonobacterales; family Ktedonobacteraceae; genus JBBQVS01. The sequence goes on from CAXUHG010000108.1 coordinate 19,048, forward strand.
CAGGTACCCCTGCCTGCCCACTTCCATAACGCCTTCTAAAAAACGCGAGTACCGAGTGCGACGCCACATAAGCGGCGACGGCCCATACTCCCACAAGCACACACATACGTAAGAAACGTGACCAGAACATACATTCTCCCTTTCAATCAAATAGCACTACCTTCCATTCCTACTCTCTTCTATCGTCACCTCTACATAATTTCGTAGGGACCAGATGTATCGCGTCCGAGGCTCAATTTATTGAGCGAAATCTTGACGAATCCTGTATATAAGCCGTCTCGGACATGATCTCGCGTGATAAATCACACAACGGACGCGATACATCTGGTCCCTACGAATATCGGAAC
>CAXUHG010000109.1:0-4202 GCA_964250805.1 uncultured Ktedonobacteraceae bacterium
CTCGCTCCACGACCGTCATCGAGTATGGGAGGGGCGTTCCCCTTGCGGGCGCCCTTGCCTCACCACAGACCTCTCTTTGGGCTACAGTTAACGCCTATGGGGTAGCCCCTTGAGGCGTCCGTTGGGATGATTAGCAGATGTATTGTTCAATGTGCATAATTAAACCCCTACAAAGGCCACGGAATGTGTCCTTGCGAAAGGGCTTGATGTGCTAATATGCCTGCTGCGGCACTCCATGCTACCTCAGGCGTGCCCAGCGGCTCATGCGTCTGTCCAGAATGATATTCGGCGAACTCCCACTGGCGGTTCTCGCGTCCCTGAGCATTAGCAGCATTGATAGCTGTGAGCAGGTGTTGCGCACGCTCTCGTTTATTTTGCCGCGCCAAGCCTATGGCATAAAAGCCTGTCACCATTGACCATAGACCGCCATTATGATAATGATACGGCTGATTCTTGATTTGTCCATACAGATGGTTCGCCTGTAGTGACGCCCAGTCTGCGTCGTCGGGCTGAATAACAGGCCAGAACGCGGGTACAAGTGCATTGCCAATCTGTTCCTCTAGTCCCTGTACGTATGTCTCCGCCTGCTGTTGCTGCGCCTCGCTTCCTATGTTTGTAATCAGAGCAAGAGCGTGGGCAAGGCCATCAAAGTAGGTTACGTAACCCACAGGTGAGAACGAGAGCAACCAATGTTGAATACCTTGTTTTTGCTGCTCAACTTGATAAGCGTATGCTTGAGGATGATAGACGAGAGGATTATCGAGTAAAGAGGCTTGAGGCCAGTAGTTTACCTCTATGCTCTGGCGCAACTCGTCGGCCTTTTTCAGGCAATCCTTGTTCTTGAAGACAAGGCCCGCGCTACGTAGAGCCAGCTCGTACAAAAGCTGATCGGAGAGAACATAGCCCTGTTGAATATACTCGTCGGCCCAGTTGCCAGAGATAGGCGTGTAAATTAAGCTACGATTGTTGTACTCCCAGCACGCAGCGAGGAAAAGAGCGCGTTCGATGCTCAACCAGTAGCGCACCTTCTGAGAAGAGTGTTTGGTCTGATCGAGGTATGCACACACGCCAATAATGTACCATAGGAGAGCATCGACACGACCAGTCAAGCGACCATAACTCACGTTAGAGCCATCAATGCTCACATTGCTTGGCACCTCGCCATGTGGTCCCTGATATGTTGCTAGCGTGTCTAAGGTGTGTTCCATACCTTGTATCAGTGCAGCATCGCCGCTTGCCAACGCAGCTAGACCTGTGATAACACCATCGCGTGCCCATATGCGTGCATAATTGTCAACATCGACTGGGGAGGCAACAAAGCCAGCAGGTGTGAGACAGCGATGGAGCAATGCCAGAGATTGTTGATATGCCTCGTCCTTAGTTGGAGAAATGTCTTCATTCGTGTTCATGGAATGTCCTCACCTTTTCATCCATTATTACACATTATTGTACACGACTGGCACACAAAAAAACATGGGCAACTCCAAGTGTTGCCCATGTTTTTTTGTGTTGTCTACAATCCTTGAGCGTCTTTGACACTAAACACACCATACTCACCGACGCATTGCCCCGCCTTATCACTCGTGCAATAATTGCCTACAATATTGCCATCTTGCCGTACTACGCCATCAAAGAAGAGAGGCAACTGTGAGTTGCGTTGCACGGTAAACAGAAAGTGGTGTGATACATCTAATACGCCCGTAAATTGTCCCTCTGTATTCAAACCTATAAAGTAGCCAGTGACACTACTACCATTCTGGGAGACACCTGTCAGCGACATAGGCGTTGTCTGGTTGGTCACAATATTGTGAATCGTGCCACTATACTGCTCGGTAATGTTTGGATATATGCTCGGTGTTGGCGTTGGAGCAGGATTGCTCACGACGACGGGCGGGTTGTGTTGCTGTGGAGCAATTGCGGAGCTTGGCAACGTGCTTCTATAGTAGCCGATACCCAGGAAAACAGCTAGCACAACGGCGATTGCGAGGAATAGAAGTAGCGCAACCTCCGTCCTGCTTGTGAGAAATTTCTTTTGTGATGGTAGCACAACAGGATCGGTAGAACGCTCTTCATTCTGGTGTTTTTTTGATGTGCCAGCGTTTTTATTGGATAGCGATGTATCATCATAGTCCGGTAGTGTTAGCGGAGTTTGTAAAGCTTGCCGAAACTCTTGTACTGAGGCAAAACGGGAATTAGCATCTATAGCCATTGCGCGATGAATTGCGCGGGCAATATGTTCAGGCAGAAATGGCACAAAACCCTGTAAAGGTTCGAGCGGATCAGTGTCCCCGCTCGCTAATTTAGTTGCACGCTGTAGCGCATCTACAGGAACGATACCTGTAAGCATAACGTACATCGTTGCTCCGAGTCCGTATACATCTGTACGCAGGTCTGTTCCTGTGCTGTATTGCTCTATGGCACCATAACCAGGGGAGCAGTAGCGGACAGCGTTCGTAGTGGCATCAGAGGTATATTCCTTGGCGATACCGAAATCAACAAGTACGGATTGTCCACTAGCAGTTGGCACGATAATGTTCGCGGGCTTGATATCGCGATGAATGATCGGCGGTTCCTGGCTATGCAAATATATTACCGCATCCATAATTGGAGTGATAAGTGTTAATACCTGTGATAAAGGAAAACATTCATCGGGTTGTTGCCGCCGCAGAACCTCTAAGTTAGGACCTTCGACATAATCCATAAACATGGACAAATTTTCATTATTGCCAGGAATAGTTTTTACATGAGGTAGTGCTGGATGATTAAGCCTTTGTAAAACTTCGCATTCAAAGACAAACTTGTTGCGTTCCAGTTTATCAGGATTGATGAGTTCTTTAAGGGCATATTTCTTGTTATTATCCTGAGAGTCGCATACAAGATAGACGGCACTAAAGCCACCTTTGCCGAGTAAATCCTCTACGACGAAACGTTCTTGTATGACATCTCCCGCTGAGCGGAAGGAGTGTACATCTTGCATACTGCACCTCTGTGTTGTGGGGGGAACCCAACATACTTAGCTGACATGCTTTGCCATGCATCAATAAATACGTATACAAGGCAAAACCAGATCACTTTGATACACAATAGACCTCTCTAGTAAGACAACTGAAGCACTGTAATCCAATGAAATACATATTGCGTAGTCTGCTATAGCAAGATTATATATCGAGAGAGGGAAGATTGGCAATGCGTAACCTTAGAAAGTTTTCTGGTCTTTTTCTACTATGTTGTACAACAGTACTACTTGCGGCATTTAGCATCCCCGCAACACACACCCGTGCAGAGGGTATGGCCTATATTCGCGTCATTCATGCTTCACCAGATGTTGGCGTGGTCGATGTGTTCGTGGATGGCAACAAGCTATTGAGTAGCTTCCAATTTGGAGTAGTTACACCGTATGTACCCTTACCAGCAGGTGGACATCATGTGCAAATCGCGCTGATTGGTACAGGAGTTGGAGCAGCCGTTATCGCGCAATCAATTACGGTACAAGCGAACACACCTTATACCGTTGCTGCTCTGGGCACAAAGGCAACAGGCTTCTCTCTCACGGTATTCACCGACAACAATGTTGTCAGCAACAATGACGCGAAAGTGCGCGTGTATCATCTTTCGCCTGGAACTGGAACGGTCAATGTCACAAACGGCTCTACTTCTGTTGTCAACGGCCTATCCTACCAGAGTGCAAGCAACTACGTAGACATTCCTGCAGGCTCATACACATTGAACGCAGCCATACCAAATCAAACAGTGCCAATTTCCACAAACTTGAAGCCGTGGACAATTACCAGCGTCTTCGCCATCGGCGAGATCAATGGCGTGCCAAAGTTAGCGTTTGTCTCGACACAAGTAAAAGGTATTCCAGGTATGCCCGGAACTGGTAGCGATCCCAATGCCAATGTGACTAGTGAAAATACACAGCCCATGTTGCCGTGGACACTAGGCACACTCGTTCTGTTAGTGCTTGCTGGCGGTTATGCGACTCGTCGCTATCTCGCTCGGCTACATGCTTAGAAGAGACAGTGCATATAACAAGGGGTGATTACAGGCTGACGGACGCCCACAAGGGGCAATACACTTCAAATAAGACGAACATTGGTGGATTGTATCTGGACGGACGCCCACAAGGGGCTACCCCATACGCGTTAACTTAAAGGTTCAATGGGGACTAGGGGGGGGGGGGGGGGGGCGGGGCCGCCCCC
>CAXUHG010000109.1:4212-6108 GCA_964250805.1 uncultured Ktedonobacteraceae bacterium
CCCACAAGGAGCTACCCTACTATACACGACGTGCGCGAAGCGCAAGACAGTATAGTAGGGTAGCCCCTTGTGGGCGTCCGTTGACCTATAAGCAATAGTTTTACCCTTCTAGTCCTAACTGTGCATAAAGAGATGAACGGTCAATCATGTGCGAGAGTGGCCCCACCTGTTGTATCTTGATCGAGGCTACCGCTTGCCCAACGCGTGCGGCGTCGGAGACAGAGTAGCCATCTAGTGTGGCGAGAATTAGGCCAGACCAGAACGAGTCACCTGCACCTGTCACATCGACCACCTCGACTTGACTTGCCGATTGGTAGGAAACGCCTTCGGTAGTGGCAACTAAGACACCTGCCTTGCCTAGCGTCAACACGACGTTCTTTGCACCAAGTTCCAGGAAACGCGATGCATATGCCTCTGGTGTAAGGCCAGCACCGAAGAGGCGTGTGCAGTCATCTAGCGATGGCTTTGTCAGCGTAACGTAGGGGTAGATTTTTTTGAAGACTGAGAGTGGATCGTAGTTCGTTTCCCACAGGCGCGGGTGATAGTTGGGATCAAAGCTAATCAAACAGCCAGCGTTATGTGCCTGTACGACAAAATCCAGGATGGTTGAGCGCGACGGCTCACGCGACAACACAAAGGCCGACGTATGCACAAGTGAGGTCGAAGGCAAGAGGGCAAGCGGCATATCGTCGGGCACCATCTCGGCATCGGCTCCACGATAGACTGCGAAGTCTGGCGTGGTGCGATGACGTGTCACCACGACCATCGTTGTCGGCGAGTGAGATGTGACACGCAAGCAATCGGCATTTACACCAGCCGTAACTAGATGATGCCGTAGAAACAGACCAAAAGAATCATCGCCTACGCGCGAAACGAGGGCAGCGGAGCCGCCGAGTCGCGCCACATTCAGTGCCACATTCGTTGCCTGCCCCCCTGGATACATCACAAAGGCGCGCGAGTCCAGCAACGACCCCTGCTCCGTATCTGAAATGAAGTCAATCAAAGTCTCGCCAATCGCCAGCACATTCAACTGTCGCTCTTCCAACGTAAGCACGCTCACTTTCTTTGTAAGGTCTCGTTGGGTTTATCTTATCGCATGGGGGAGGGGAAGGGCAAACATTACAGTCGAGTGTATGAGGACGGACGCGTCCCTGTGGGCGTCCTCATACACTCGACTGTAATGTTACAATAGATTGATGATATACATACAAGTTTTGTAAATACCAGGAATACATTCATGAACATTGCAACACTTCAATCAATACAAGTAGGTACGCCGCATTGCTATGGGACGGTGGGCGCAAAGGATGTGATGAAGCGGCGATTTGAAACGTCTTTTGTTCGCACGCCAGTTGCACAACCGCGCTGGTTGTATACGACACATTTAGAGGGAAACGCTCAGGCCGATACGAAGAATCATGGCACACTCAATCAAGCGATACTATTGTATGACGCCGCACACTATCCACTGTGGCAAGAGGAGTTGGGACGACAAGATATTGACGCAGGTGGTTTTGGCGAGAATTTCACAGTAGATGGATTGACCGAGCAGAGTGCGTGTATCGGTGATATCTATGGCATTGGCGAGGCTCGCATTCAGGTAACGGGGCCGCGCTATCCCTGTACAAAGATTGAGAAACGCTGGCAAATCCCTGGACTCACGGCACGAGTGGCTGAGACAGGGCGCACAGGGTGGTACTGTCGCGTGCTGCAAGAGGGCATGGTTCAAGCTGGCATGAACATCACGCTCGTTGACCGTCCCTATCCTCAGTGGACGGTTGCTCTAGTCAACGACTTTGGGCATTCAAGGAATAGCGATGTAGCGATGGCGCAAGCTCTCGCAGCATGTCCATTGTTGCCGGAGTGGTGGAGTGAGTTCGTTCTGGAACGTGCAAC
>CAXUHG010000109.1:6208-19344 GCA_964250805.1 uncultured Ktedonobacteraceae bacterium
CTACTAAAGATTTTACAGGCACAGGATGCCACTGTTGTCCCTGCCGAAGATGTTTCGCAACCATTCATGGATGCTCAACAGGGGCATGTCGTTAAGATACAAGGTGAGCAGGTTCAGGTATATGAGTATGCCACTACCTCAGATGTTGATACGCAAGTATCACATATCTCCCCTGATGGCAGTACGTTCACAGTCAAGTCGCTCATGGGTACACATGGTACCGCTGTAGATTGGATAGCACCACCACATTTCTATAAGCAAGGACGGGTGATTGTGCTGTATGTTGGGAAGAATAGCACCATCATGCAGACTTTAACGAAAGTGCTAGGGAAGCAGTTTGCGGGAGCATAATACATGGTAGCTTTGAATTAAAATTTGCCGAATAAAACATAGTGATTATACTAGATTTTTACTCTTCGATATGGTATACTCGTTTCTAACAAATATTGTTAGAGAAAGGTAGCCCTCGTATGCCCGCACAAGAAGAGCGCATCACTATGTTAGAGCGAACAACTCAAGAATACCGACCAGTCTTACAAGGCTTCGCGTATGAATTGACAATGGTGAAGGGACTTATCGTAGAGCAGACAGGCATCACACAGGAACTACGGCAAGATATGGATGATGTCAAGGGACGATTGGCGCGTATCGAGGAACGAGTGACACGTATCGAGACGCAAATGACACATATGGGAAAACAACTTGATACAATAATCTCACTTTTGAGACCGTCCTAAGATATACAAATTTGTTACATAAAAGGTTAGAAGCAAGGCAAGGCAACGCTTCTAACCTTTTCTCTTTTCCTATAAAACAATACCTTCTAGTCCACCAAGCCTCATGTAATAGTTTCGTAGGGACTAGATTTATCGCGTCCGAAAGCGATTTATCGCACATATTGTTTAAAGATCATGAAATGATCTCGCGCAATGAATTGCGCCGTCGGACGCGATAAATCTAGTCCCTACGAAATGTCATTAAGGGCACCTTGTTAGCTAACACACCAAAGCCGTTAGCTAGCAACATTGACACCCCCTTTTTCAGACAGATACAATAAGAGATAGTATAAGAAACTGTGTGGTTTCTCTCACTTCCCAACGTCCCGCATATACGCAGAAGATGAGGCAAATTCGATGAAGATGTTTGTTTGTATAAAACAAGTTCCCGACCCAAATACGACGGTTAGCAAACTTGACCCCAACACCAAACGCCTTGTGCGTAGCGGTGTCTCCCTTGTTCTTGACCCCGGCGACGAAAGCACTATTTCCGCAGCCATCAAGCTCCGTGACACGATTGGTAATAGCGAGCTTACGGCGGTGAGCATGGGTCCAGCGTCAGCTCAAGAGGCGATGCGCCGTGCCCTTGCGATGGGTGTTGATCGTGCCATTCTGGTGACAGACCCCGCACTGGCTGGCTCCGACGCAATTGGTACTGCACGCGTGCTTGCAGCAGTCCTTAAAAAAGAGGGTGCCGAACTCGTGCTGTGTTCGACTGAGAGTACCGATGGCTATACAGGTATGGTGCCCGCTGGTATCGCTGAGTTTCTCGGCCTACCGCAATTGACCTTTGCTCGTGAGATTCAGATACAAGGTTCTAAAGCGGTTATCAAACGCGTTACACCAACTGGCTATAAGACAGTCGAGTCGCCTGTACCTGCCGTTGTGACGATTGCCAGCGGTTCGTTCGAGGCGATTTACCCGACGATGAAGGGTATCATGGGTGCCAAGAAAAAGCCCTTTACACAGCTTGCACTAAATGATCTCGGCATCGACGCGTCACAGGTTGGCGAGGCAGGGGCACGCGAACGCGTCTTGACGATTGGTTCTGCCGAGGCTCGCGCCGCTGGGCAGATCGTCAAGGATGATGGCAATGCCGCGCAAAGCATCGCGGACTTCCTACAGCGTTATCAGTTGCTCTAGTACACACAAGGAGAAAAAACATGGCAAATACAACCTGGGTACTGATCGAACTGGATAACGGCAAACCTGTTCGCTCATCACTAGAAGTGCTAGGTAAAGCAGCAAAGTTGGGACGAGCCGAGGCCGTTGTACTTGGTGCAGCCGCCGCAGAGGTCGCGCCAACGCTCGGCGAATACGGTGCGGAGAAGGTGTATGTACACGCAGACGCCGCTTACGATAACTATCTAACACTACCAGCGGTCGAGACGCTCAGCAACCTGCTTCAGCAGCATCAACCCTCAATTCTGTTGCTCGCCACCACCTATGATATGCGCGATATTGCCGCACGTCTTAATGTTCGCAACAATCTGGGACTCATCACTGATGCCACTGATCTTAACTATGCAGATGATGGTGTCAAAGTGATTGTGCCGTGGGGTGGCGAAACCGTCGTTACCGCTACAAATCCTCATGGTGGGACAGGCATTGTGCTGACACGGCCTAAAGCTTTTGGTTTAGAGAAGTACGAGGGACGTACCGCAGAGATCGAGACAATCAACGCGTCCGTGAGCGCGAAGGCACAGTCGATCAAGATTGTCGAGAGCGTCGATGTCGCTAGCGATGGACCAGCGTTGGAAGATGCAGCCGTTATCGTCAGTGGTGGTCGTGGTCTTGGCAAGGCTGAGAACTTCCACTATGTCGAAGAGCTTGCGACGGTGCTTGGCGGTGCCCCTGGCGCGACCCGTGCTATCGTCGATGCTGGCTGGTTGCCATATAGCTATCAGGTTGGGCAGACGGGCAAGACCGTCAAGCCAACGCTGTATATCGCGGCTGGTATCAGTGGAGCTATTCAGCACCTCGCCGGTATGAAAGGCTCCAAATACATCATCGCCATCAACAAGGACGAACATGCTCCCATCTTCGCCGTAGCTGATTACGGTGTTGTTGGAGATGCTGTCGCTATTCTTCCTAAGTTGACGGAGGAAGTGAAACGACGCAAGTCGTGACGGTTTTTCGTAGGGACCAGATGTATCGCGTCCGTCGCTCAATTTATTGAGCCAGATTCTTGTCGATCATGTATAAGGGTGTAATAATCGATCTCGCGTGATAAATCACGCTGCGGACGCGATACATCTGGTCCCTACGAATTACCTTTACAGTGAAGATTGTGAGGGTCATAGACCTACAAAACCTGATGTATAATAGGCGCAGAGTATTCCGATAAGACAGGAGATGGTATATGTCAAACACAACTGAGAAAATTCGCACACTCGTTGAAAAACTCTCACCTCAAGATCAACAACAGGTTCTAGATTTGATTGAAGAGTTGTCTCAAATACATCGAGAGACCGGACGTGTATCAAAGTTGCCGCCAGGTACTCCTGGTTCTGCTTTGACAAAGTTTACGCTATCACCCGAAGATGCTGAAGCAATGGAGCGTGCAATACAAGATTGCGAGAGGATAGAGCCATATGAGTGTTAGCTACTTGGTAGATACAAGTGTGCTTATACTCTCGTTAAAAGCTAATAGCGACATCCGCCAACGTTTAGACAATTTGCCGACAACCTATATGTCGGCAATCACGTTGGGAGAATTGAGCTATGGTGCTGAACACTCTGTTAATGTAGAAAAAAGCTTCATAGAAGTGGACAGTCTCATAGAAACTTCGACGATCTTGATAACTGATAGCGAAACTGCGAGAATCTACGGACAAATTAAGCATATACAAGCAAGGAAAGGTCAAATGCTTCCAGACAACGATCTTTGGATAGCTGCAACTGCTTTACAGCATGACCTCACTCTGATTGCACGAGACAATCATTTCTCTTGGATTTCGGAACTTTCACTTGAACAGTGGTAATTTGGAACGGAGACTAACATGACACCCCCTGTTATTTCACCCACCGGGGGATTATTTGGCACTATTCTCTTTGTGCTTCTGTTTGTAGGAGCATTGGTTCTCTTTGGCGTTCGCGCGGGGATGCTGGTGACGTTGCTGGCAAAGGCGCGACGAGAGAATCGCACCGATCACATCGATGACCGCTTCGGCGAGATTTTTACGGTTGTGCTTGGGCAAAGCGCGGTGCTACGTGATCCAATTCCTGGTCTTGCACACTTTTTCACCTTCTGGGGCTTTATCATCATCCAGTTTGGACTCCTCAACCTTATACTTGGAGCGTTCAATGGCTCTCTGCCCCTGTTAGGTGACAATCGCATCTTTGCGTGGGTACTCGACATTTTCGTTGTGTTCGTCATATTCGCGCTAGTTGTGTTTACAATCCGGCGTGGTATTGTGCGACCTCGACAGTTGAATAGTAGCCTACATGGTCCGTGGGATGGCTTTATCATTCTCGGTCTGATTTTGCTGGTGGTTATTACACTGGCGTTGGTCGAGGGCTTCGAGTATGCAGCAAGCAATGGTGCGGCGTGGACGCCTATTGGTGCGCTCTTTGGACCGCTCTTCGCTGGGCTGGGCACACAGGCAAACATCATCTGGTATCGCATCTTCTGGTGGCTGCATATTGGGACAGTGCTTGGCTTTCTGATTTACCTGCCGCGCTCCAAACACCTGCACTTGATGGCGACGCCGTTCAATGTCTTCTTCCGCAACTACAAGCCGAGGGGTGCGCTACCTCTGCTGGAAAACATCGAAGAGCGCGAAGATTATGGCGTCTCGAAGGCGGAGCAATTCACCTGGAAACAATTGCTCGATGGCTATGCCTGTACTGAGTGCGGACGCTGTAATACTGTGTGTCCCGCAAGCAATACGGGTAAGCCACTGTTCCCGAAAGAGATTATCCTGGGCGTCAAAGAGGCTCTTTTTGTGGAGAGTCCCGCGATTCTCGGTGAGCAGTCACTGTATAGCAAACTTGGTGTAGCAGGCGTCAAAGTCGATGAGACGGCAGAAGAGGTTTCCGATCACTACAAACCGATGGTTGGCGGCATTATCTCGAATGACGCGCTTTGGGCATGCACAACCTGTATGGCCTGTATGGAGATATGTCCGGTTGCGATTGAGCATATCCCGAAAATTGTGGATATGCGTCGTCACCTTGTGATGGAAGAGAGCGACTTCCCGGAGGAGACCGTTTCGGTTCTCAACAATATCGAGCGCAACGGCAATCCGTGGGAGATTAGCAATGACAAGCGTGCGGAATGGGCGGCTGGTATGGATGTTCCATTGCTCGCCGAAAATCCAGAAGCCGATGTGCTGTACTGGGTTGGCTGTATGGGTTCGTTCGACCAGCGCAATAAGAGCGTCGCAACCTCAGTAGCGAAGGTACTCAAAGCGGCACACGTCAACTTCGCTATCCTCGGCCCCGAAGAGTCTTGTTCAGGCGATCCAGCGCGACGCATCGGCAACGAATACTTGTGGCAGATGCAGGCGCAACAGAACATTGAGACGCTCAATGGCTACGGTTTCAATACTGCTGTTGCCGATAATGGGCATTCCGCAAGCAATGGTCATACTGCTGTTGCCGCGAAGAAGCGTACTGTGCTTACCGCGTGTCCGCACTGCTTCAATACCATCAAGAACGAATATCCACAGCTTGGTGGCAATTACGAAGTGGTGCATCATACGCAGTATATCGACTCGCTGCTAAGCAATCAGCAAATCACGTTGCCCCAAGGGTTCGATGAGCGTAAGTTGACCTATCACGACCCGTGCTATATTGGTCGCTACAACGATGTGTACGATGAGCCGCGTCGTGTACTGACTGTACTCAACAGCGAAGGCATCACCGAGATGCGTCGCAACCGCAACAAGAGCTTCTGCTGTGGCGGTGGTGGTGGTCGTGCATGGATGGAGGAGAAGATTGGCAAGCGCGTCAATCAGACGCGTGTCAATGAGGCTCTGGAGACGAAGGCTGATGTTCTCGCTGCCGCATGTCCCTTCTGTATCACTATGTTCGAGGATGGCGTTAAGGGTGTCGAGGCCGAAGAGCAGATCAAGGTCGAAGACATCTCCGAAATCGTCGCTCGCGCAATAGAGAGTAAGTAAAGCAACAAACGAGTGAGTGAGATATGGGCGACGTGTTGCCCATATCTCACTCACTCGTTTGTTGCTTTACGAAGGACAATTATCCTGGTAGTCGTCCATTTGCCAAGCCCAGGGCACAATAGCAACATGGCGAAATGTCACATTAGCGGTACAGCGTTGCCCGCTTGGTTGTGTTGTGTATTTGATTGAATAGACTACTATATCATTTTTCCAGATGGGATTTCCGAAGTCATAGGAAGAAACTGTTTTATTCTCGAATATGCCTTCGTTGGTGTTCTTCCAGCCTTGGAGAACACGTATAGGTCCAAGGTAGTATGAGGCGGCGTAACAGATGGCAAGGAGCAGCATGAAACCGACCACGAAAAGTTGTAAGCGTCGATAGAATGTTTTTTGTGGATAGACAGCGTATGGTGCTGTCGCCGCGCTAACTACTAGCGTATGAGCAAAGCGATCACCGACGCGTTGTCGATTTGGTGATGTAGCCATTGAGATAGCGGCGACAAGCAACGATAGTAGAGCATCGACAAACAACAATATGTTTCGTATCAGGGCAGCACGCCATGAGATATGTCCTCCGTTTAGATCGACCACGCGCAAGCCGAATATGGCTTTGCCGAGGGTGGTACTGAATGCTGCTTCTTGTAGAAAAAAGTAGAGAAAGGTGATTAGCACGAGCCAAGGCCAGTCAACCGTCGTCGTAACCGCATGTGTGGCTAGCCCTGAATTGTTGAAGGTGGGACTACCAAATATCATTGGTAAATTTCCCACGTATCTATTGACGCCAAAACCTATACTTACGATTCCTTGTAGACATCCAAAAAAGAAGCAATCAAGCAGAAAGGCGAAAAATCTTCTAATTGAAACATGCACATTGGGTGGTGGGGGAACATTCATAGTAAGTGTTGTGGAATTGTTTGGTTCAACCATGATTTTTTCTCTTTCCATTCATCTTTAATGATGTATTGGTGTGTTATAAAAGGGTACGCCCATTGCTTCGCTCGTGCGTGGGCGTGATAAATCAGGCCCCTACAGATGTGCGTGGACGCGATAAATCAGGTCTCTACAGCTTGATTATGGCTGCTTCGATGTCTTCATCTTGATAAACGATTCTTTTTGCTACTGATAAAACGTCTTGCACGCCTTTTGTGTCGCTACTGCGTAGTTCTGATAATACAAATTGCTTGTATATTTGTAGGAAGTGGTTCTCGAAGCCTAGTGTGCGTTCGCAAATGTTTCTTAGAATGTTGCGCTCTTCTTGCTGTTTGGGAATGAGGTAGTTCCATTTGCCGCGGCAGAGTTCATAGATATCCTGCAATAGTTGACCCCATTCGTCGGAAAAACAGGCTGAGTAGAGTTTGTGGCACTCGCTTTTGCTTGGGACGTATTCTCCGGCTTGAAAGGCGAGAATTGCAGTTGCGGACCAACCGACGAGGCGGATGAGGTCGCGTGTGCAAGGAACCTCTTGCCCATTGGGAAGACGTAGAAGACGTGTGGTATAGCCGTAAAATTCGTCTTGCGGGTCTGGATATGTAAGCGGATAACGGATAATGGTGGGTCGATGGCAGAGATGGACAGTGCGCCATAGCGAACTATGCATCCTATCTCTTGTCCACTCAGCTAGCGATACAAGTTGTAACGAGTCGCGTGTATCCTCTCCATAGATCAGCGTACTACCGAATTTGAGTGTAGGTGAGACGCCTCCTATGAGACTCTGTTCATCCACAAATTCGATGTCGAGTTCGAGCTTACAGGTAGCACTTTGTTGGTTTGCTAGTGCTTCGGCTTGTTGTTGTTCGTCGTCTGCAAATTTATGCTTGAAGATGAGTAGAACGTCGAGATCGCTGCTAGCGACGTTCGTGGAGTTGGCGTAGCTACCCTCTATGTAGTAGGCACGAATACGTGTAGGAAAAGTGGCCTCGAATGCTTCTATCAGTTGTTGTAGTGTTCTGTCGGCAGGTATGTTATTTGTTGAATTTATGAGTTGAACCATACTAATTCTCTTTCTATTTTGCTTAAAAGCTTATCATAGGAGTAAAGTAAATAGGACAATCCAGTGAGATAATGCTATTTTATTTCCCCTTGCACTTTGCTCCATAGTAAACTATGCTCTATGAAAGAAGGTTGTAACAAAGTGTGTAGGGGAGAAGAATGCGTGGGTAAACCTACATTGGGTACGACAATACAAGGAGAAAACGTGAAATGAGTACAAAAGTAGATGGTCTTGCAAAGTGGCACAAATTTGTCAGTGAGCAGGACGAGCAAGCTCTAACTGAAGCATTAGCCGATGATGTTCTTTTTCATTCGCCTTTTATCTGGAAACCTAAAGAGGGCAAGGTAACAGCACTGCTTTACCTGAGCAGTGCGGCACGCATTTTGGAGGATTTCACATATCAACGGCAGTTTGTTGCCAACAATGCAATCGTTCTTGAATTTAGTGCTCGTATTGGTTCACTAAATGTGAAAGGCGTAGACATTATACAATTGAATGCGGAAGGTCAGATCGCCGACTTTGAGGTAATGGTGAGACCGGCAAATGGACTTCAGGCACTTGGAGCAGCGATGGCTCAACAATTGGCATCTGCGGCTTCTCCCGAATCATGAAGAAAGCAAGAACGTTTACTGAAGACGGACGTTATATCATCGTCAATGGGCGACGCTGGCGCACAACAGACCCACGCCTTGATGAAGCAACACGACAAAGGCTCGTGAATGATTTGATGCAGGCGAGACGTGACATTGCTCACGCTCACCGCACAGACGATGCAACGTTGGAAGCCGATGCACGTCAACGTGTTCATCGTGCTAAAGTCGCGCTCGGAGAACGTGGGACGCCGTGGTGGGAACGTCCTGTGCCTGGCGTCGATCCAGCAGAGACTCAGACGTGAAGACGACGTTTTCTGGCTACTACCTGGCTTCCCTCTTCTTGCAAAATGAGCATATCTATCATCCCTTGTTCGTTTCTAAGAAACGTGATGGTGTCTTCGAGGTCTCCTATACAATACACTCTGTCAGCTATTGGTAGAAGTTGAAGTGGTGCTTGTTGTGGAACATGCAAGAAGAGGTTACTCTCACTCTTGCGAATAGAGAGATGCAAGGTTGGTCGGAGTTCATATTCTCCCACAAGCTCATCGTGAAAACTCTCTTTTACATAGTGCTGTTGCTTCACGGATTTCAGAACAGGCCACTCATACACCTGGGCAATGACGCGTTCCAATTTGTCTATGACTCTCCAGCCCTCATCAGAGTTGGTCATAATGATACATCCTTGTCCTTGATGCCGAAGTGAAAGCCAATCACAGTTAAAGCCTGTGTTGTCGCCTGAATGCCCAAAACGTGCTTGTTCGTCTGTTCCATGAAGAAATACTCCTAGTCCGATATCTCCACGATCTCCAGCATGGCATTGTGGAGTCAAGAGTTCGTTGAGCATCTGTGGAGAGAGCAATTGCCCTGTCATTCCTGCTTGTGTCAATTGTAGGTCAAGTGCAAAACGTGCAAAATCAGATGGCGTTGTCCAAAGCCCTGCTGCAGCCATCTCTGGATAAACATGCCATTTGCCTGGAATGGGCTTACCTCCTACGCGATGTCCCGTGGCTGCATGTTTCTCCTTTTTCACCGCTAATGGTTGTTCATAGGTACTCTCATGCATTTCGACGAGATCAAAAATCAGTTCACGCATCAGTTCGGGAAAAGGTTTCTTCATGACATCCATAAGGACTTGTTGCACGATACAGTATCCTCCTCCTGAGTAGTGAAAGCGCATTCCAGGAAGAGTAGTGACACGAACGCCAGGAGTATTGCTTGGTTGCTTCTCGTCTAATATCTCGTGCAGTGTCGGGATATCCTGATCGCGGTGATAGCCAGGGTACCACGCGGGAGATGTTCCTGCTCTATGGCTCAGTAATTGGCGAAGTGTCACATATGGCTGCCAGGAGCGTTGAGGCCGGAGTTTCCAGGAGGTAAGAAAAGTGTTAATATCAGCATCCAGGTCGAGTTTTCCCTGTTCGACCAGACGAAGCGCGGCTACAGAGGTCACTGCTTTACTCATGGAACACGCTTGAAAGAGGGTCTGGGTATCAATGATCTCAGGTTGACCTTTTTCACGAAATCCATATGCGGATGCCCACTCGATCTGATAATCGTTGATGACAGCAATACTCACGGCTGGAATGTGCCTCTTCTCAAGATAGTCGAGAAGAGGTTGGCTTTCATTCGTTGCCGATGTCAATAGCGACTCAACTTGTGTTTTTCTCTGTAAGGTCATGATAGACTCCCATCAACAGAAAAGCAGTTTTAACATATTCACGTTGTGCTACTAGTATAGCAAAAGATGTTCCCAAAGTCTGTAATACTCCTTCCTGTTTTCAGCTATGAATATCGGTATACTATGCTTCATGAACTTGCTAAGCTAGCAATCAGGGAAGAGAAACGTATGCCAACACAATTTATCGAGTTGCTTCATACTACTGGTATTAGGATTCCTGTAAAAATCTATCACAAATTGCTTTGTGATAAATTTTTACAGGAATCCTAGTCCGAGAAAAACTGCTGATGGGAAGGTTACTTTTAACGATCCATATATTGATCGTGCGGCTCATTGCGTGCCGCCTCGATCAGCTTATGGGCCACATCTTCAGCACTATCGGGTCCTGGTCCACCTTGTGGTAGGCGCGGCCCCTGCTGACTTGTATTTGCAGTTGCCAAGCTATTTTTGCCGAAATTCGTTGCCGTTTGACCAGGAAACATCGTTGTTATGCGAATATTCTCTGAAGCTAACTCCTCTCGTGCAGTATCAGAGATCATATTGAGGGCAGCCTTTGTAGCGGCGTATGCACTAATGGCGGGCAGGTGCATTTTTGAAACATTCGAACTCACGTTGATGATCAGACCTCCGCCGTTTTGACGCATCTTTGGGATCAGAGCCTGCATCGCTTCTACAGGGCCAAGCACATTGAGTTCAAAAATCTGGCGAAACTGATCGATATCTACATCAGCGACGTTGCCACGCACGGATTGTCCTGCATTATTGATGAGAATATCAATTCGTCCATACTGCTGAAAAACGCTGTCCACCATAGCCTCGATTGCGTCCTTGTTACGCATATCGGTGGGAACCGCGATAGCCTCGCGATGTTGCTCATGAAGCTCATTGACAATGGTAGTAAGGGTATCGGTAGAGCGTGCCGCAAGTGCGACCTTTGCTCCTTCCTGAGCAAAGAGACGTGCGGTAGCTAGGCCAATGCCGTCAGATGCACCCGTAATGAGAACGACTTTATCCTGAATATCCATAAGAAGAAATCCTCTTTCTCTTGAACGAGAAGCTTGTCCGGGAGTAGTTTGCTAAGCTATTCGCCTTCCGGTGTTTTTTAGCGAAAAGACACGACGTACCATAGAACTCCTGTTCAGTCCTAAGTTGATGCTTGGAGATCGATGGCATCCTCCATCTCTTGGAGTGGATTGCTCTTTCCAATGAAAGTATACTCTCTCCTCGCTTGACAGGGAAGAATAAAAAAGTTATAGTGGTATAAACCACAGGTTTATACAAAGGGAAATAGTATGGGAAATGACTTACTCAATGCGTTCATCCAAGTCATCGATGCTGGGAGCTTTTCAAAGGCTGCCGAGAAATTATATCTCTCCTCAACGGCACTCATGAAACAAATGAATTCATTAGAAGCACAAATCGGTGTGCAACTTTTGATACGCACCAATCATGGGATCAGAGCCACCGATGCTGGAAATTCCTTTTATTATGATGCAAAGTTTCTGCTACAGTATTCAGAAAAAGCTATGGTACGAGCGCGTCAAACCGCGAATAGTGATCCGTATGTTATACGTATTGGAACTTCCATGCTGAACCCTTGTAACGTCCTCTTAGATGTATGGCACACCATCAGCCATACCTATCCCCAGTTCAAAATGAAGCTTGTTCCCTTGGATGACAATTTTGCGTCCTGGCCTCCGGTCTATCGAACGCTGGGGAAGGATTTTGATGTCATGGTCGGGGCCTATGAGAGAGCGAATGAGTCGGACTCTTTTCAGGCTCTCAAGTTGGGGGAGTATCGCTTCTGTGTCGCCGTCTCAAGGGAACATCCATTTGCTAAGAAGGAACTGCTTTCTGTGACCGATTTCTATGGAGAACGGTTGGTCATGCTACAACCAGGCACCAGTCTGCTCATTGACGAAATACGGGGATATGTAGTCACGGAACACTCAGAAATCCAGATTAAGGATGCGCCTCATCAGTATGATATTGATGTGTTTAACCGCTGTGAAGAAGGCTGTGCAGTTCTGCTGACGTTAGACGGCTGGAAAGATGTCCACCCCTCTCTGGTCACTATTCCTGTAGATTGGGAGTATACGATGCCATATGGGATGCTGTATCCGCGCAAGCCATCAAACAATGTTCAGCTTTTTGTGCGAGCGCTACAAGAACAGCATGTCCACACCACCTCACAAACCACTGGTGAATTGCAATACTACTAGCCCATCCTCTAAAGGAAAAAAGAGCTAAGGCAAATAGTCCAAGAGGTGTTAGCCACGATAATTGTTGTTTAACTCGAAAATGGAGCGACCTCAAATACATTATTGCTCTTCGTATACACGCGAAATAGCACGTCAAAACCCTCTTCATAGGTCGGTAGCACCATTCTCTTAGCGGTAATGTAAATGGCTTTGTCGGGCACTTGTGCCTTGCCAGAGCGTTCTTTGTTGCGGACAAGACACTCACGAACCGAGGCGTCGAAGTAATAGCCAATCACTGTAGCGTTGTAGTAATGGGCGATGCGGATAAGTTGCTCACGATCTTGAACCGTTGGGTTTGTGTTGTCGATAACAACAGAATGCTCCGCCTGTAATGCCTCTGCTAGCAGTTGGCTTTGCTTCGCGTCTTTATTCATTGTCTTATTGCGCGTCAATTGGTCTTTGCTGATGTAGACGTGGGTTGTGGCAAAGTAGTTGCGGTAGAAGGTGCTTTTGCCTGCACCTTGTAGTCCGATAAAAATAATTACGTCCAATGAATAAAAATCCTATTAGTTGATTCGACAATTTTCGTAGGGACCAGATTGATCGCGTCCGTTGGCTCAATTCATTGAGCGAAATCCTGACGAACCATAAATCCGAGTCGTTTCAGGAATGATCTCGCGTGATAAATCACACGGGCGAACGCGATAAATCTGGTCCCTACGAATGGAGGTCGATTACATTTGCGTTTTGCTAATGATGAAGCGTCCTTCCT
>CAXUHG010000110.1:0-6908 GCA_964250805.1 uncultured Ktedonobacteraceae bacterium
CTCCCATACACGAAGCGTCTCCACAAGCGATCTCGTATGGGAGGGGCGTTCCCCTTGCGGGCGCCCTGGTCCCCAATGCTCCGCTACGTTAACGCCTATGGGGTTTGCCCATGTCATATCACTATACACACTTACCCCTTATCTTGCTGTTCCTCTGTCTCTTTATTGACCTGCGATAGCTTCTGGGGTGATGTTTTTAATGCTTGGGCAACGGCGTTGAGCAGGTCATGCAATTCAAACGGTTTGTAGACTACAATCACATCCTTTGAGACGAGGTACCCCTCCATCTCACGTACCGCCTTCTCTGCTGCTGTACAGATGATGATAGGAATAGAGGCGGTTGCTGGTTGCATTTTCAGCAATTGCAGCATTTGCCAACCCAGTTTCTCCTCACCAAACACAACGTCAAGGATGATGAGGTCTGGATTGAGACGGGTGATCTCACCAACTTTTTGCAGTGGAAACGAAGATAGTGTAACTTTATAACCCTCATCCTCCAACAGAAGACGAAATATTTCTAGGATATCTTGCGTATCGTTGACCACTAAAATATGGGCTGCCATTATTTTTCTCCCTGCTAGTAATGCTAAACGTCCTGTGGGGATATTATCATATAACTGTGACGATAGCTATTTTCGGAGATTTCAATTCTTCATTTGATGATTTTTCGTAGGGACCAGATGTATCGCGTCCGTGTGTGATTTATCACGCGAGATTGTGTCTAAAACGGCTTATATACTGATTGTATCAAGATTTCACTCGATAAATTGAGCCTCGGACGCGATACATCTGGTCCCTACGAAATTTACGAGATAAAGCAACAACAATAATATGGTTGCGTCTTTAGTAGCGGTATGCGACAATCAGCAGGTTGCTTATGATGTCGAGACAGTAAGAGGAGAACACATATATGACTAATGAACCTATTCTTAATATTTCGGGCGAAAAGGTGGCTCTGGGGCCGTTTCATCACGGCATTGTGTCGCTGTTGTCCAAGTGGGACAACGACTTCGAGGTATCCTTCTTTTCGGGCGATCCCATACGCTCTGTTCCACCCCCGACTACCGAGTCGCGTTTTGAGCAGAGTAGTCGTGAGATCTCGCGTGATCGCGTAGACTTTATTATTTATGAGAAGGAGACGCTGCGACCTATTGGCTTGACCGAATTGCGCCGTATCAGTTATCGTAATGGGACCGCCGATTTTGGCATCCTTATTGGCGAGAAGGATTGTTGGAGCAAGGGCTATGGTACGGAGACGACGCTACTTATGCTTGATTATGGCTTCTCGGTGTTGAGCCTGCACAACATCACACTTGAGACCTACGCCTACAACGAACGTGCCATCAAAGCCTATCAACGTGCAGGCTTTCAGATTGTAGGTCGCCGCCGTGAGGTCAATCGTTGGGGTGGCAAACTCTACGACGAAATCATCATGGATTGCCTCTCAACAGAGTTTCAGACGCCACTAAAACGCGTTTTGAAACTGCCGTAAAAGCGAGGTAATTACTCGACGATATAAAATTTGAGCGTGTTTAATTGCTCGTCGAGTAATTACTATTCATAATCAATGGCATAGAATGACAACGGTTCGCCGCTGTCATTCTATGCCATTGATTATGTCTCATCCTCCGCGAAAAAATGCTCGACCTCGCGTATACTCGTAGTTCGGCGAGCAGGAGGGAGCGCGTCCAGTACCGTTTTGCCATAGCCTTTTGTGTACAGGCGCGTATCAAGTATCGCCATGACGCCTCGGTCTTCACGGGTACGCAAGAGACGCCCGATGCCTTGTTTGAGACGCAGGACAGCCTGGGGCAAGACGTAGGTGCCAAACCAGTTTTCGCCCGCCGCCTTCATCTGGGCTACTCGTGCCTCGTGTACTGGATCGTCGGGCGGATCGAAGGGCAGTTTGTCGATGACGACGAGTGAGAGGGCATCACCCGCGATATCGACTCCCTCCCAGAAGCTTTTGAGGCCGAAGAGAACGGAGTCCTCTTCCTCGCGGAAGCGACGCGTCAATTCGAGACGCGTCATATCACCCTGTTTGAGCAGTGTATAGGGGAGGTGCGGTGACATCAGCTCGTAGGCGCGTTCCAGCATGCGCTTACTGGAAAAGAGTAGAAAGGCACGACCACGCGACGCCTTGACCAGCTTGTACATCTCGCGTGCAATGGCCTTCATGTAGTCATCGGAGCCAGCACCATATGTTGGTTCTGGCAGGTCACGCGGCACATACAACAGTGCGTTGCTCTCATAGTCGAAGGTGAGGGGCAGAATACGCTCTAGTACCTCGTCCGGCTCGTCAGCGGTCTTTTCGAGTCCCACGCGACGACGGAAATAGCCAAAGTTCGGTCCCTTCTCCTCTGGATGCATCGGGTTGGGGCCGATGGTCGCTAGTGTCGCGGAGGTGCAGATGACGTTACATTTCTTAAATAGCTTCTCTTGTAGCCAGCTTGTCACGTCGAGCGGAGCGGCGGAAACCTGTAGCTGAATGCCGCCACGCTGTCCCGATGTTTGTGTACGCTCGACATAATACACAAATTTCGTTGGTTGAGCTACCGAGAACACGATACGAATATTATCAGCAAGACTCTGTGTGCGTTTAAGTAACTTATCATACAACTGCCCCTCTTTGTCGGGCAGGTCTTTCGGGCGTTGTTTGCGTAGCGAGTCCGCGAGGTCGGCAATGATAGTCGAGAGCTTGAGACCCTCTTCCAACGGAGCTTCGAGGTTGGCGCGCCCCTTGAAACCTGGATCAGCAACCTGCGCCAGTCGCGCCCATACCAGATTTGATTGCTCCATCGCGTCATGTTGCAGACTAAGCTGACTGTGGTTACGTAGTATACGTTGGTTGAGCAACGTCTGTATCTGCATTGGTCCGATGGTGATGGTAAACGAGCGCGTCGCCTCCTCCTCTAAGTGGTGCGCCTCATCGAGAATGACGACATCGCGTTCGGGCAACAGAAAGCCACCGATAGCCGCATCGAGCAGCAACAGGGTGTGATTGACGACAATCACCTGTGCCAGAGCCGCGTTCTCGCGCATCTGCCGCACGTAGCAGTCCGAGAAATAATTGCACTTGCTCCATGCACACTGATCGTTGTCCGTTGCCACCTTGCTGCGAATATCGCTTGAAAGCTGAAAGCCCAATGTCTCGAAATCGCCCGTAAAGTCTGCGTCGGGATCGTTTGTAATATCTACCAACCGCTTGAAATCGGTATTTTTGGCGTAGAACTGCATGCCCGTCCGCTCGCTCTCCATACGATCCAGGCACACATAGTTGCCAACGCCCTTCACCAGTGCCGCCTCAAAATGCTTAATATTGCGCTGCACAAAGGGAATATCCTTATAGAAAAGCTGTTCCTGCAACGCCTTATTCGCCGTACTAATGATCGTGGTTTTGCCAGAGCGCACAGCGGGAACGAGGTAGGCAAGCGACTTGCCCGTTCCGGTTGAGGCTTCGAGTATAGCTGGAATATTCATGTTTAATGCATTCGCAACTACTCTCGCCATCTCTACCTGTGCTGGTCGCTCTTCGTAGCCAGGAAGTTTCTGCGAAAGCACACCACCTTGACATAGGTCGGCTTCGACAATCGCTTGCAAGCGCGAATCGCTTACAGGCGCGACACGTTTCTTAGGTCGCTCCGACTCTAAGACAAAGGGCGACACTTCGGATTGAGCCGGTTTAGCAACTTGTACTGCGACTTTTAGAGCTTCTTTGGGCTTTTGTATCAGCGGCGCAGCAGGCTCGATAGACTTCGCGCCTACAGCACTTGCGTCTTCATCTGCGACGGGAACGGGAGGGCGAGCGATCTTGCGTTGTGCAAGCACAGAATGAACGTTTGGTGCCTGAGTCATTGCAACACCAATAAGTGCCTTCAAATAAGCATCGCCAAAGTCGTGTATCGTTGCGAAACGTTCTTCAGGTTTGTGTGCTAGTGCTTGCATCAGCACGATTTCAACAATTGGAGAGATGTTACTATTGATGCTACTCGGCTTGGGAAACGTTGTTTTTGTCTGCTGCTCTAATAGAAGTTCGCGTTCGCTTGCTTCGTAGGGGCGGTGTCCGCAGAGCCATTCATAAATCATGACGGCGAGGGCGTACTGGTCGCTGGCTGCGACGGGAAGTCCTTGTAGCTGTTCGGGTGCCATGTAAGGGAGCGCGAACTCCACGTCGTCGAGCGTCATTTCGGGCGTACTCAACGCAAAGTCTGTGATGTACGGGTTGTTGCGTTCGTCAACCAGCACGCTACCAGGAGAAAGATTACCGTGCAGAGTATTTTGAATGTGTGAGTAGTGTAATGCGTCCGCAATTGGCAAGACAATCGGGCGTAGCTCGGCTGGTAGATATTGCTTTCCCACTGTGAAATGCTGCCGTAGCGTCTCGCCCTTTTTGTATTCCTGTACCAGATAGCCAAAGTCGCCATCGAAGTCGAAGGTCTGCGTATCCACGATGCTACGATGCTTGAGCTTTTTGAGATGTCCTGCGCGTTTGAGAAATGCTTCTCGCGCCTGTGGCGACTTTAACGGCACATTTACGCGCTTAATAATAACGTCTTTGCGCCCTGCTTTACTCTGATACAGGCTGCTCGTAGAACTCACACTAAGTGTGTTGCTGATAGTATACGAGCCAATATGCTCAAGTTCTACGTCCGGCATCGTCTCTACGCTCTCCTGCTTCCATTATCCCAAAAATACGAACACTTGTTTGTGTACGTGCAGTATAGCATAGGAAACTAGTCGTAACAATGGTAACAATAAAAGGTTGGACATTCCGCGTGGAATGCCCAACGTCTTGGAATTACCCTATACGAATATAGTCCAGTTCAGCCCAGTTGTTTCCCTTCAAGAAGGTGAGCGTATTCGCTCCCGTTTGTAAGGGAACGGAAAGTGTGACAACATTGCTACTACTGAATTGTCCCCAACTTCCAGTCGAGGGATAGCTCACCGAAACTGACGAACCTCCGTTGATTGAAAGGTTGTGAGTGGACGTATCGGATGTACCGTTAGCGTAATAGATGCTCAGGTTATAATTGCCATCGCCAGGAGCGTAGACATCGAGAAATGTGATGCTACTATCGCTGTTGTTGATGCCACCAACATAATAGCCTGAAGAGGCGGAAGAACTTTGTCGAATATCAGCATCCGTGACAGTCCCTTCTTCCGCCTCGTAGACAGGTCGAATCACGACCAGTTCGGTGACGCCTGCGTAGACGCCGTTTCCCTGGTGATTAAAAAAGACGCGCACGGTGTTCGTGTTCACGGCGTCAAACGTCGTCACATTCAGTCCGTCGGCAGGAGTCGCGGGCGTACTAACTTGATTGGGCGCACTGTTCCATTGGAAGGGTTGTGCGTTGGGGTCAAAGTATTCGACATTATAGTTGCTCGGCGGCTGCACATGACCTTTGTCGTCATAGATGTACAGCGCAATGCCCGTAATAGTGCGACTGCTTGGAAATTGTACTTGCAGCCAGTCCGCTGCGTTTGGCGACAAATACCCTGTCCAGCGATTCGAGGGCGATACCGCATATGAAATGGTGCCATCAATAGCTTGTTGCGGATCATCACTAATATATGTGTAGGAGGCACCTGCGTATATCTTCGTTGCAGGCGTATTCAGGGGAACTGATGTTGCAAGTCCAATGCCAAAGCCTTGATCGCCATTTGCTGCGTAGAACTGATAGACAACGCCGTTGTCCTTGATAATCCAGGGTTTGTGCGCCTGCGAACGCTCGTAGGGCTGTGTTGTGGTCATGAGGACCTCCCCTTGCCACTTTGACCAGTTGACAAGATCGTAGGAGCAGGCGAACGAGTTGAAGACATCGGTACCTGTATCACCATTGTAACGTGCCCAGAAGAACATCGTCCACGTATCGCCAATCTTGACGACCTGTGGATCGCCAGTAACACGGTTCGGGTACGGGGTGTTATCGGGGGAGACAACCGGATCGTTTCCATAGCGTTTCCACGTCAACATATCCTGCGAAATTGCCATGCCGATATTCTCGACGCCGCTATTCGCCGTGTTGTCATTGGTTGTTGCATTGTAGTACATGACATACGGGGCACCAAGCGAGTTGGAGGAGTCGTAAATCACATTGCTCTTGTAGAGCTTCGTCTGCTCCCAATAGCGAGCGTCACTATCTGTTGGACTTAAAACCGGATTATCGTAGCGCGTCCACGGTGTCGTCTGATTCGGAGCAGAGGCATTCGCAACACCAATACTTAGCTCTCCAGCCTCATAACCGCTATCGGAGCCACCGATGTAGGTGAGCCAGTACGATTGATTTTGTTGCAGCAGTTGCTTGGAGCCATCCCACGTCATATCTTGCAGTGCTGCATAGCCAGCAGCTTGCACGGAGTCCCACGCGTTGGGACGGAAGGGAAGAATTGTGCCTATAGGAGTCCAATGTAGGAGATCGCTACTTGAGGCCAGGAGCGTCTCGTAGCCCTGTGTGCCCGAATTATGATACACAACATAGATCATGTACCATGTGTTGTTATAACGGAACACACTCGGCGAGTCATAGTGTCCATCGCTGGGCGGAGGAATAATCATGCCATACTTATACGGCGTCTTGACCTCCTCGTACACTTGGCGCATCCTATCAGCCGAAACAGTTGTGTCGGCATACGCCTTGCGCGAGAAATCCAGCCCTGGCACTCCTAAACTTGCTACGCCGACAGCCAAAGTGGTCTTCAAAAAGCTACGGCGGCTATACCAGTGTTGCAATAGATGATGCGTCACTGCATCCTTCAATGAAAAGCCCATGTTGTCTCCTTCTCTTCGCCTTTGATTCGGGTAACAACGAACTAATTAAGAGAAGTATAAAGTATAAGAAGTTGGAAAGTCAATGGAGAAAATGGGCTATGTAGAGCAGTGTACATATTAAGCGGCACTCCAACAGAGC
>CAXUHG010000110.1:6998-19309 GCA_964250805.1 uncultured Ktedonobacteraceae bacterium
AACAAACTCTGATTGTTTTTTTGTTGTGCCTATTAATATGTACACTGCTCTGGAAACAAAATATTTCCTTAGGAACTAGGCTAAGCTATTCACTATTATTTGCACTAACCAAACGTGGAGATATGATAAGAATTGGTTGGTAATGCTATTGCACTTGACACCTGTAGCCATATAAGGTATATTAGTGTAAGAAGTACACTAATTGAAAAATTCCAATAAATTTTGATAATGGTATGAGGAACTACGCTATTATCTTACCTATATTATAGCACCATACACAGCAATGAAAAATATCATCAATTTTCTCGAAGGCAAGGAGGGTTTTCTATGGAAGAACAACAGCAAAACAGTAATTCCCACGGTAGTACACAAACGGCAGAGGCTAAAGCGCACCACTACGACGCCAGTAAATACGAGCGGCCTTCGGTCACAGTAGATGTAGTGATGATGAGCCTACGCCAGCGCGACCTGCAAGTTTTGTTGGTAAAGCGGCGTTCATGGCCTTATGAGGGCATGTGGGCGATTCCGGGTGGCTTTGTCAATATGGATGAGTCGCTAGAGACGGCGGCGAAGCGCGAACTGCAAGAGGAAACGGGTCTACAGGATGTCTACCTGGAACAACTCTATACCTTCGGCGACCCTGGACGTGATCCACGCACACGTGTCATCACGGTTGTCTACTTTGCCCTGCTCGACTCAGAGCGTTTGCAGGTGCGTGCTGCCAGCGACGCCGCTGACGTAGGTTGGTTCTCCGTCTACAGTCTACCCCAACTCGCCTTCGACCACGCCCAGATACTTGACTACACGCTCAACCGTTTACGTGGCAAACTCGACTATACCACGATTGCGTTTAGCCTCTTACCAGAACAATTCACGTTGCGCGAACTCCAACGCGTCTACGAGATTATCCAGCACAAAAAGCTCGACAAGCGCAACTTCCGCAAGAAAATTCTCTCAACCGGCATCTTAGAAGATACTGGTGCCAAGAAGATGGAAGGCACGCATCGCCCCGCGCGGCTCTATCGTTTCAATCCAGAGGCCGAGGCGAAGTTGTAACATCTCTTTATGATCGTGATGAGGTAGGGCAAGGGCACCCGCAAGGGGATGCCCCTCCCATATGACGATCACGATAGGGAGCGGATTCGTGTATGGGAGGGGCATCCCCTTGCGGGTGCCCTTGTCCCCGTGTACTAAGGATAGAGGAAATATCATGACTACACCAACAGCATCGATCATCGAGCAAGGTTCAGCATTTCTACAGGCTCTTGTCGCGTGGGAGCAGCAACTACCTACTATCTCCTGGGACAGTTTACATGAGGATATAGAGGCGGAGCGTGTCGCGCTCTTTAGCGTCGATATGATTAAAGGATTTTGTACCGAGGGACCGCTATCCAGTCCACGCATTCAGGCGATTGCGCCAACAGTCGCACAGACATTCGAGCAGGCATACGCGGCTGGTATCCGTGACTTCATTCTTGCTCAGGATGCTCACACACCCGATGCGGTTGAGTTCGAGAGCTACCCACCGCACTGTATCGCTGGCACAAGCGAGGCCGAGACGATTCCCGAACTGGCGCAATTGCCCTTTGCGGAACTCTTCACCATCATACCCAAAAACTCGCTCAACCCTTTTCATGGGACGGAACTGCTAGCATGGCAGGACATTCACCGCGACCTGAGCGTCGCTATCGTTGTTGGCGACTGCACCGACCTGTGTGTCCATCAAATGGCGATGCATCTCAAACTCTACGCTAACGCCCTCGACAGAAAAATGCGCGTCATCGTGCCCGCGAACGCCGTGCAGACCTTCGATACTCCTCTCGAAACGGCGCAACAACTCGGCATTCTCCCACATAGTGGTGACGTGTTACACCTGCTGTTTTTGTATCATATGCGTTTGAATGGAATCGAGGTTGTGAAGGAGATTACTCTATCCTAAAGTTGTATTATGAAGATGCATCCATACGTACCGCTAACCAAAACACAAGTAACATCGCTTGCTCATTGACTGTTGCAGTTTGCAAAATTTCACGTAATGCGATGCCGTGTGTGGGATAGGTACGTAGCAAATAGGTCGGGTGCGAGAATGGATGCTCGCTTCGCAAAAGCGCATTGCGTATGTCGTCGCGTGCCTGCATCAACTCAAAATTGGTTGCTTCTCGCACCGCATTTTCCCAGGGTAACGTCCTTATCCAGAGACCTACATTTTTCAAAAATGGCGTGAAACGTTTGCGAATAAAGTGATCGAGGTTCGTATTATCTTTAATGAATAATGCGTGTAAACCCATACCCTTTGCCAGGATGCGTAACTCCGTCATCACCTCCGCGTCATCATAAGCTTCATCGTAACCTTCAAATGTGCCAGATATCACATCTATTAGTAGACGTATAAAGGTGGGAAAATAGGTTTTACCAATGCGCTTACGTGCATGCCGTAGTGGTTTATAATCCAGACGGGCAACCGCGAATCGCTCAATGATATCTATAAGGGCAGGGAGACCGCGCGGGTCTTCCATACATTTTCCTTTGACGATATATGTAGGGGAGACTCTCGCGGTCTCCCTGTCCCTCTCAACCTCTGATGGTTCTTCCAACCTCATCTCTTCAGAAGCTTTTAGCATGATAAGAAATTGGACAAATTGCGAAAGCTGGATTGCCGCATGCTCTATATGTTCTCTGATTATGGGAAACGCAACAGGATAGCTCGCCCACCAAAGTTGCCATGCAAGATGAGAGAGCCGCCGTTCTCGTACACGTAAGCTACAAAGCAGGAGGAATTGCTCACTTGTGCCAGCAGGATACAGCGATTGCGAGCCTTGCGCTTTCCCCAATGCCAGTTGCTTAGGGCGTGGCAGGAGACCTGCACGGTGCCAGCGTACAAGTTGCTGCATACTCACGTTGTAGCCATGCTCATGAGCAAGCGTTAAGAGATGTTGACTGCTTTCAGCGTTTCTTTCCATACATCTCACTATACAGACTTACGCGAACTATTGCAAGAAGTGCGAAGGGGTATATGTTAGAGTAAAAGAGATGAGACTTGATAATGCGCATGGACGAAATAATTTGGGAGGTAGGGGTCTAATTCATTACACCCTGTTGGCGACGTACCCTGTAGAGGATGCGAAAATGTGGTTCAACCCCCTTGAGCCTTGTGCATCGCTCACAGGGTGTAATGAATTAGACCCCTACAGACGCATTTAATTTACCAATACACATCATTTTATAGGAGAAACATTATCATGCACCTGCTTGGTTCACGCAACACCTTCACGTATAGTTTTGGCTTCAATATGATGGTCGATTTCTGTATCTGGGTTCTGGAAACGGACGGTTTACAGGTGACGCCATTCGATCAGCATCCCGATGGCGACGGCTCGCTACGTGCCGTTGGTCTGAATGCAGAGGGCTGGCAATCGTGGCTGATTCGTGTCGTCAATTTGCAATACGAGCAGCGACAGACGAATATGAAACGCGTGTTGAAAGACCCACTTAATATGCAAAAAATAGACCCTCGTTCTCTCTTCATACCCGAAGTTCATAATCCTCCTATGGCATGGAGAGGAGATGCTACTATAGGGAGCCGATTAGCCGAATTGTGGGAGCAGTATGGACCTATTTCCAGCAAACGATACAAAGGAGAGATAAAGTTTTCGAGAGCAATGACAAAAGAAGAGCAGAAGGGTGGAAAGAGGCTGTATGATGAATTACAACCATATTATTCGCTCTTGCCGATGCTGGAAATTCTTTTTGTAAGTTATCCACAACCCCTCGACTATCTGATACTACCGATATCAATCGTCATGACCGTGACAGAGGACCAGCCAGATGTGGCGGAATTTCGGCAACGCGTTCTCGATGTCGCGGCAGGACTTACTAGTAACGGCTCGACACAGCGTCAAAAACAAACTGGCTATACATTTTCGCCTTTTAGTAGTCCTGACGTATCAAAGCCGATGTACAAAATATACCCGCGCAAACCTGTGCAAATTGTAGCTCCACGTCCCAAGGTACATATCGTTGCTGATACCCAGGCCAAACAGCTCATTCTTGACAATTTAAGCGATGATGAACGTTCTCATTTAGGCGAAGTCAATATGGAAACAGTGCAATTTCTCCGTGAGAAAAGCATTCCTGGCTGGCAAATGTATTATGGAAGCTTTGAAGAGATCGACGGCGAAAAACACTCTATGGTCTGGATTCTACAGCAAAGTGAAAATGGGCAGTGGAGACTCAAAAGTAGTTCATCAAGTGGGAATTTTCGTGAGGGGGTGGAGAAATATCTTGCGCCAGTGCGCGATCATCCCTTACTTTCTTTCGGAGGAGGAGTAAATTCAACATATGCAAATGATAGTGCTAGCAAGTATGAACTTGTTGCGCATGGTGAAATTCTTGACAACGGCTTTGATGTGACGCGCGTGCGCCTTATCAGTAAGGATGGGCAAGTCTTTGAGGACACTGTACAGGATAGCCTCGTCCTCTTCGCCGTTACTCAGGAGCAAGCAATACAGTTGCCGATGCAAGCTGAACTGTACAACGCAAAAGGCGAGCTGATCTGGCGTGAAACCGTGTTGGATAACCGCCCACCCAAGTGGATGAGGTTTAGAAAACAGTAAAGACATTGTAGACCCGAATGGGTCTACAATGTCTTTACTGTTTTCTAAACTCTTGATACTTCTAGCACATCCAATACTTCGTCAAGTGCATGAATGAGTAGGCAATCGACCATGCTCTTCTCAACGCGATGAGGACGGTCAAGTAATATGGGGACCATGCCGACGGAACGCGCACCAAGTACATCGTTGACGTAGGTGTCGCCAACGTGCATAGAGTAGTCGGCGATACTGTTTGTGCGCTGTAATGCAAGGTCGTAGAGTTGTGGTGCTGGTTTCGCATAGCGTGTGGCGGCGGAGATGACGACTGTCTCGAAATATTGGATCAGGTTCAGATGGCGTAGAATGGGGCCAAGTACAATGCCCCAATCAGAGATGACGCCCATTGTATAGCCTACGCGACGCAATGCCTCAAGTGTTGGTAGTACATCAGAGTAGGTATCCCAACGTCTAGGTTCCCCATACGCATCAGCAATCGCGCTACCAAGCCGATGTAGCCGCGCCTCGTCTTGTTCCTCTATCAGCGGGCGTAACATGTTTTTGAAGTAGCCAACCCACATGTTGGAAATGGCTTGCTCGTCGCTCCATAGATGGCGATTGAGGCGTACCTGACTGAAATAATAGTCGTCGGCCTCTTTCATGCGCTGCTCCATTGCATTCAACTGCACATGGAGGCCGAGACTCTGGCAAACTTCAAGGCAAATCTCTGCGTCCGATGGTGTCGGACGCAGCAATGTGAAACCTGCATCGAAGAAGATGGTTCGTATCGACTGCGGTTGCTCGAATTGCATTCCCTACTATCCTCTCTCTACAGCACTTATCGTTTGACCTCTTCAAACAGATTTTGCAGTTTGTCGGCCTGATCGACGGTAATCAAGTTGTCGATA
Organism: uncultured Ktedonobacteraceae bacterium; assembly: GCA_964250805.1. Classification (GTDB taxonomy): domain Bacteria; phylum Chloroflexota; class Ktedonobacteria; order Ktedonobacterales; family Ktedonobacteraceae; genus JBBQVS01. Next base: position 12,496 of record CAXUHG010000110.1, read on the forward strand.
AAGCCATCGAGTTCGCCGTTCATCACGCCGGGGAGATTGTGGCGTGTGAGTCCAATGCGGTGATCGGTGACGCGATCCTGCGGAAAGTTATAGGTGCGAATCTTCTCGCTGCGATCACCCGTCTGCACCTGTGATTGACGCGTCTTGCGGAGTTCTTCCTGCCGTTTAGCCTCTTCCATATCCCAGAGTCGCGCCTTCAACACGGTCATAGCCTTGAGCTTGTTCTTCAACTGCGATTTCTCATCCTGACAGGTCACAACAAGTCCCGTTGGCAAGTGGGTCAAACGCACGGCTGAGTCGGTGGTGTTGACGCTCTGACCGCCGTGTCCCGTTGAGCGGTAGACATCGACGCGCAGATCGCTCTCTTTGACATCGATCTGGATATCGTCGTCGGCCTCTGGCAGCACAATCACCTTCGCAGTAGAGGTGTGAATACGTCCGTTAGCCTCGGTCACGGGAACACGCTGCACACGATGCGTGCCGCCCTCGTATTTCATGCGGCTATACGCACCCTTGCCCTTGACCACAAACGTTACATCTTTAATACCGCCTTGTTCGGTGTCGTTGATGTCGAGAATTTCAATCTTCCAGCGTTTCGTTTCCGCGTATCGTGTGTACATGCGAAAGAGTTCGCCCGCGAACAATGCCGCCTCATCGCCACCAGCACCACCTTGAATCGTCACGATGGCGTTTTTCTCATCCATAATGTCTTTTGGGAGCAGCATGATCTTGACATCTTCAAGTAACTGCTCTTTATGAGATTTGAGTTGCTGCATCTCCTCATATGCCATGTCGCGCATCTCGCCGTCTTCGCTATCGTACATCTCTTGCATTTCGGCGATCTGCTTATCTGTAGTGAGAAGTTCGGCATATTTGTTGGCAACATCCTCTAAGTCCGCGTGTTCGCGCCCGTAACGTTGCAGGGTTTCCAGGTCGTTTAGCACCTCTGGCTGTGCCATCAGGTTGTTAAGTTCTTCGTAACGCTGTGCCAGGCTTGCCAGTTTATCCATTAAATCCATGATTGTATAAATCCTCCCGAAAGTCCGCCCGACAGAACGTGTATAGCAATTCTCTGTCTCTATGTACTCTCATAGAGTAAAACACATCGGAGCGGCAAAATATTGCATAAAAAGTGAGTGAAAGGGTTGTTAGAGGGTATGGAGAGGCGTCGCTACCCAGCAGCAAGCAGGTAGGGTGTGGTTGGAGTGCGTTGTGTGTAGTTTGTGTTCAAGAGACTCTGGTTCATGGAGATAGTATAGCACGTTTTATTGTCGTAAACAAAGACAAGATGCCTCATAGTTGAGTGACACATGACAGAAGTTCTCTTTGTGCGGTATTGTGGAATGGAAATGCTACTTGCTGGCAAATTTTGAGCAAGTTTTGAGCTATCTCACGCTCATTATCGAGAGTAGCAACAAAACCACGCGGTTGTAGTCGGGATTTTCTTCTCGTTTCTGTGCCGATTGTATGCTATACTTGCGCTGTTGAGTGTTTTGTACAAAAGAATAAAAACGTGTTGTTAAGGGGTGGTAGCATGATGAAACAGGCCGAGGAGAATTCCTATCCCAACTACATTAAGCATGTGATCAAGTACAAGGGTTATACCATTCAGGGAGTTGCCGACAAAGTTGGTATCTCCCGTCGCACCATGACAGATTACACGACGTGCAAGCGGCCTGTGCCGAGGGACATCATCAGAAGGCTTGCTCGTTATCTAAAATGCTCAATCTACGAATTGATGGCAGAACCCGTACATTCATCTTTGTCTCTTGAGTCAGACGAAAGCAGAGATGTTCTCCTGCTAAGAGACGATATACCATCTTTGACGATAGAACCAGGAAGCTACGAAATGGATACCTTACGTCGCCAGATGCTGCAGCAAGTACTCAGCGCAGGCGGTCTCATCGTGACAGCACCGATGTATGATATGCTACGTGCCGTTGAAAGTGCGTTGGATACTCCTGCACACAAGCAAGACAGAACGATAAGTAGTGCGGAGCGCGAAGAGTTCTTGATCCAATGTGGTGCGAGTGTGACGGCATGCTGGTATCTTATGCGCGGCAACCAGCTTGCGGTGATCGAACAGGTACTTTCGACCTATCTGCCTCGCTTGCATTCGCTGGTCTACTCATCTGCTTATCGAAAGGTAGCGGCAAGTCTTCTAACACAAGTCTATAGGCTGTATGGAATACTAGCAACTCATACAAAAAATCTTCATGCACGCGAAATTTATTGTAAACAAGCAGTGTACTACGGCGGTTTATCTGAGGACACGAATTTACAGGCTGTTGCTTTTGCAACGTTGGCAATAACTTTTCGCTATAATCAAAATCCTGCAGGAGCAATTGAAGTGTGTCAAAAAGCTTTGCTTCATGAAAGAAACATTTCGCCTTTAATGCTGTCAAAGCTATATTCTATTGGTTCTACTGCCTATGCGCAACAAGAACAAGAGCAAGAGGCATTACGTTATCTAGCTCTAGCTCAAGAACTCTATCCTGAACATCCTGAAAACGACCCCAGTTTCTTATATGCCGATTTTAGCCTTACTTTGAATCGTGGACAAGCAAACCTTGCTTTGACAAGACATGTTCATGATGGTTCCAACACGTATGCTCTTCAGGCACAAAAGACTCTTTCCCTTGCTGAGACTAGTCAAATGGGAGAAACCATATCAGAGCGCACCCGTGTTGAAATTATGAATTATCAGGCTGAGGCATCGCTTGCTTTATCAGAGCGTGATGCATTTTGCCATTATCTGACAATGGGAGTAGAGGGAGCGAAGGCATTAGGGAGCCAGAAACGGCGTGAAGAGGCGATGCATGTGTATAAAGAGGGGCGGAAAAAGTGGCCTAATGAGGTGAAAATCAAAGAACTAGCTGATTTGTTCTTAATAGACTGAATGGAAAGAAAATAATTGGGAAAACAGGAAGACTCTTGCAGTCTTCCTGTTTTCTAAAAGAAACTTATTGCAGCTTCAAATGTGCCACATCATTCAACACAAATACGACGCGGTGATCGCCGTTGGCGTGTATCAACGTGATAGACGTATTGGCGCATGGAAAAAAGAAGTCGCGTTTCAGTCCGATGGCTTCGGCGGCGTAGGCGTTGATGGTGCCGCCATGTGCGAAGACTAGTACGCGCTGCCCGATATGCTTGCTGGCAATTTCGTCTATGCCTGCGACAACACGCTTGCGAAACTCCTGCGAGAGTTCACTATCAGGAATAGCATTCCAACTGCCCTCCGCACCAGCTTTACGCACAATCTCGACCTGACGTTCCTGTAGTGCTTTACTGAGCGTCGTGAGGTCGTCGCCCTCCTTGACCTCTGGTAGGGGAGAGACGTTGCCGAGGCGAATCTCCTTGATGCCTTCCACTATCATAAGTGGTAGCTTGAGGTATTCGAGCAGTGGCGCGGCTGTCTGCTGACAGCGCAACAATGGGCTACTGTACGCCGCATCGAAGGAGGTATCTTTGAGCCGTTCAGCGAGTGCCTGCGCCTGCTCTCGTCCCGTTTTGCTCAAAGGCAGGTTGTCATAAACGCCGCTGGGAATGATCTCTTCCGCGCCTGGAATGGCGTCGCCGTGTCGAATAAGAAATAGTTCTGCGGCATTACTGCGCCGCAACAAAAAAGGGTCGTTAGTGTTCATATATAATTCCTATTAGTTCTCCAACCTTGATTAAAAGATTTCGTAGGGACCAGATGTATCGCGTCCGTTGCTCAATTTATTGAGCGAGATCGTAGCAAATTCTGTCAAGACATTTCAACTATGATCTCGCGTGATAAATCACGCATTCGGACGCGATACATCTGGTCCCTACGAAATCTCCTAATTGTTCTCTTCTCTCACGAATTGAGCTGCTTCACAACCGAGCGAGCCAGCGAGCGTTTGTGTACCTCATCCGGTCCATCAACAATATGCATGACGCGTCCATGTGCCCACATCGAGGCTAGCGGGAAATCGCCGCTAACGCCAGCACCGCCGAAGAGTTGAATAGCGCGGTCAACGACGTTCGTATGTAGAGCAGGGGCGGCAATCTTAATCATTGCGATCTCGTCCTGAGCCGCCTTCTTACCGAGCGTGTCGATTGTCCACGCCGCCTTGAGCGTTAGAAGGCGCGTCTGCTCAATCTCGATCTTGGATTGCGCGATCCAGTCCTGCACCATGCCTTGCTCCGAGAGTGGTTTGCCAAAGGCCACGCGTTCGGCAGCCCGTTTGCACATCAATTCGAGGGCGTATTGTGCCGCACCGATGGAACGCATGCAATGGTGAATACGTCCTGGACCGAGACGTGCCTGCGCAATTGCGAAGCCGCCGCCCTCTTCGCCGAGAAGATTGCTCACGGGCACGCGCACATTGTCGAACGTGACCTCACAATGGCTCTCGTTATCGATATAGCCCATCACCGTGAGATTACGCACAACCGTAACGCCAGGAGTGTTCTTAGGCACAAGCACCATGCTCTGTTGTCTGTGACGGTCGGGCGTATTCGGGTTGGTCTTGCCCATCACGATAAATATTTTGCAACGTTCGCGGGCCGCGCCAGACGCCCACCACTTGCGCCCATTGAGAACGTATTCGTCGCCCTCACGCGTGATTGAAAGCTGAATATTCGTGGCGTCCGAGCTGGCAACATCAGGTTCCGTCATTGCGAAGGCCGAGCGAATCTCGCCATTGAGCAACGGTTGTAACCATTGCTGTTTTTGCTCCTCCGTGCCAAACTGAGCCAGAATCTCCATATTGCCAGTATCAGGTGCGGAACAATTAAACACCTCAGATGCCCAACCAATGCGTCCCATGATCTCCGCAAGCGGCGCATATTCTAGGTTGGTGAGTCCTGCCCCGTATTCTTTATCTGGCAAGAAGAGATTCCATAGTCCTGCCGCCCTTGCCTTTACCTTCAACTCATCGACAATCTCGGCATGATGATGTGGGTCGCTAGAGGTGGCAATCTGCATATCATAGGTGGCTTCGTTAGGATAAATATACTCATCCATAAATGCATTAACACGCTTGCGTAAATCGTTGATCTTCTCTGAATAGGCAAAGTCCATGTCTCAGCTCCTCCATTGGTGCTAGTCGTCGTTCTGTTGTGACTATACCACATTATATCTTATGCTTAGTAAACAACACATGGGCTTCTCAGCAATGCCGAGAAGCCCATGTGTTGTTTGCTGAATGCTATCCTTTATTGGTAGTTGTTTGGTGGAGGTGGATTTTGTGTTGGATACGAGTTCTGCACTGGTGGAACTCCCTGATTCGATGTCGGTGTTACGCCTCCTTGATAAAGCGATTCCTGATATGGAGCCGCCTGTGGTGCGCGGCTTCTACCAATGGCACCACCAATAGCACCAAGGCCAGCACCGATACCAGCAGCAACGGCAAGAGCAATAACTATACCGATAATGGCTCCAACGATGAGAATCGAAGTCGCAACGTGTGCGCCAGTGGTTGCTATAACGCTGATGCCTAGTGCGATAAGGATGATTGTTAGAATGCCACTGATGATCGCGGCTATGATACCAGCGATAAGCCCTGCTATTGCGCCTGAACCAACTCTTCCTGTAATCGCCGATGCTCGATAACCTGCTAGTCCGTAACCGAGGACAACAATGATGAAGAAAATGACACCAACGATAGTAGCTGTGATACCAGTGAGATGAGCAAGGTTGGTAATCAAACTACTAATAATATTGATTATGCCTAGAATCACACCGAAGATGAGACCTTGTTGAACGCCTGGATTACCACTACGAGGTGAAGCTGCCATACAAAACTCCTTTTCATGGGAAAATAAAAGCTATCTTCCTACTAATACGTACAATACACGATTAACACGATTGTTTCCAGTGACTCTTGTTACACGAAAAACTCAAGTATAGAGTTTCATATCTTCGTCACTACTTTATAGAACGCATAAGAATTCAGATTATCAAACGTAATTACTCCGAAAAAGTGCCGATAGAAAAAAGCAACGGAATAATTCCTCTTATGGCCCTGTTATGTATGGCAGTTAGCAATAAGCAAACGAGATTGCTAAATTTCCTACAGATACGGAGCGATTTGCGGAATAACTTTCCTCTCATGAACGTTATAGTAAGTGAATTGGCAATCACGAACCGAGACTGCTAGACAGAAACGAACGAGTATGCTATACTTTAGCAGTCACCTGATTTGTTTGCTAAATCGGATGTTTGACATCCATGCAGAATAGAATGAGGAGCATTTAAGAATATGAAATGCGAACGTTGTCAAAAGAACCCCGCCAGTGTGCGCGTTGACCAGATGGTCAACGGACGCCGCGAGCAGCATTTTCTCTGCCAGCAGTGCGTTACTGAGCTGATGGGTGCTATGAATTCAATGGGCGACGAGAGTCAGCCTGAGTCCGGTGCTCCCTTTGGTTTTTCCGCCAATAACAACAAATCCGCCTCCTCCGCGAACGGCGTCAATACTGCCACCGCAGAGCGCACGGCTAAAAATAGTAAAACTCCTACACTCGATGAATTTGGGCGCGACCTGACCGCCGAGGCTGCTGAGGGCAAACTTGATCCCGCCGCCGGTCGTCAGCGTGAGATGCGCCGCATGATTACTGTGCTTGGTCGTCGTCAGAAGAACAATCCTGTTCTGATCGGTGAGCCGGGTGTTGGTAAGACCGCCATTGTCGAAGGACTTGCCCGTCGTATTCAAGAGGGCAATGTACCCGCTAACCTGCGCGGCAAACGTATCATCTCGCTGAATATCGGTGGCATGGTTGCAGGTGCAATGTTCCGAGGACAATTCGAGCAACGCATCAAGTCAATTCTCGAAGAGTTGCG
>CAXUHG010000111.1:0-19179 GCA_964250805.1 uncultured Ktedonobacteraceae bacterium
CCCCCCCCCCTACAAACAACCCCGCGGGGGGCCCCCAGCCCCTGGGCGCCCCCCCCCCCCACACTCCTTTGTTTTATGCCAATAATTCTGCTTCGCTCAGAGGTCCGAGCGCGGTTAAGACTTGTTTCTCACGCATTGGGAAGCGATGTAGCGCACGCATCACATCCTCGGTCGTCACTTTCTCGACGCGCTCTATCTCCTCCTCGACACTGATGAGACGACCCTCGGTCATCCAATCGTTAGCGAGGGAGCGCATACGCGAAAAGGTTGACTCACTGCTAAGCACCATGTTACTGATCATCTTGTCCTTAGCACGTTGTAGTTCATCCTCGTGAACGCCGTCGTTGAGTAGGCTATCGAGTTCCTCACGCAACAGTTTCAGTACGTGTGGTGCCTCCTCTGGCGTGGTGTTGGCCTCCATAAGCATGAGACCAGTGCCTTCCATCGCCCATAGACCCGCACTAGCGGATTCAGCCAGTCCCTTTTGATAAACGTTCCAGAAGAGACGCGAACCATCACCATCACCGAGAATACTGCCTGCCATAATTGCAGCATAGTAATCAAGGTCTTTTACATCGACGGAAGGCATAGCGATAAGCATAATCTGTTGCTTGAGCTTTGTATCGACCATAACATTGTTGAGAGGTTGTGCTGGTTCATAGTGTGACAGGTCACGCCCTGCATCTCCTGTACGCCAGTCGTTACAATGCTGCTCTGCCAATTCCACGATATGCTGCCAGTCGAAATTGCCCGCAACGGCAAGAATCAGATTGTTGGCGGCGTAACGTTGTTGCCAGTAGTCACGCATCTGCTGAATGTGCATAGCGCGAATACTCTCACGCGAACCAAGCACGTCATGACCAAGCGAATGATTGCCGAAATAGGTCTGCATCAGACGGCGATAGGCCATATTGTACGGCTGATCCTCCGAACGCGCAATCTCGTTGACGATAACCTCTTTCTCGGTCTCGAAATCGCTCTCGGCGAGACGTGGATACATCATATCGCTGAGCAGCGAGACGGCGGTATCGAGATATTCACCCAACACACGAGCGTAATACACGGTGGACTCATGCGAGGTGAAGGCGTTGAGTTCGGCACCAATTTTGTTGAAGGCAAGCGTAATCTCTTGCCAATCAAGCGTCTTTGTGCCCTTGAACACCATATGTTCCAGGAAGTGCGAGACGCCCGCAATCTTGGGGTCCTTCTCGTCGCGCGACCCCGTATTGACATGATAGGACACGGCAACCGACTCAAAATCCGGCATTGGCTGTCCCACAATCTGTAGACCATTGCTCAAACGATGCGTATAAAACACAGCCTCATTCGCTGTGATAGCTTCTGTCATCTGGTGTTTCCTCCCTGCTGCATTAGGCGAAGTATCTGTACTTGGCATGATAGCCCTTGCGGAGTAGGATTGTCAAATGACATTAGATTGAGAGTCTCCATTCTTTAGACCAACGAACGCCCACAAGGGGCTACCCTACTACACTCATCAAAACGTGCGAAGCACGCAAGAGCGTCAGAGTATAGTAGGGTAGCCCCTTGTGGGCGTTCGTTGTGAGTAAACGACAGAGACTTCCCATTTCTATCTTACCATGTGGTATACTCGACAGTAAAAGAGGCGAAGAGATATTTATGAACATCCATCGCTACACCATCATCCTACATCCCGATCCCGAAGAAGGTGGTTGCACAGTTACCGTGCCATCATTGCCTGGATGTATCACACAAGGAGATACATTAGAGGAAGCAATCGCAATGGCGAAAGACGCGATAAAACTTCATCTTAAAGTGCTTGCTGCCGATGGCGAACCGATACCAGAAGAGCGCGAACATCCACAGGCTATTGTTATTGATGTTGCTGCTTAACTGTTCTATTGCTATGTGCTTATTGAGTAGCAAGAGGAAATTTCGCTTTTACGCACGTCCCTTTGCCCCTGCTACTTTCAATTATCACCATGCCTCCTACCTCTTGCACACGCTCGCGTAATATACGTAGCCCCATATGCTTTTGGCTATTGATAGCATCAAGCTCGGATGACATGCCAATACCGTTATCACACACCTCTACTGTAAGCTGTGTTGACGAAAGACGTACACTCAAGCGCACCTCCGTTGCTTGTGCGTGTTTGCGGACATTATTAAGTGTCTCCTGTACAAAGCGAAAGAGTGGTTCAGCAAACGCAGGTGGCAGCAAATCGAGAGCATCAATAGTAGATGTGAGCGTGATTGTCGGTTCACTCATCTTAAAATTGTCTACGAGGCTAAATAATGCGTTAGTTATGTCTTGTTGGTCAAGCGATGTCTGCATAAGCGACGAAATATCATGGCGTAGAGTATGCAAACATGTGCTAAGAATAGCGCGAATTCTTTGAAGCTCTTCTATTGCACGGTCGCCTGCCTGTCTTTCTAGCAGACGCTGCACAAACTCTAGTTTATGTGAGATATGCGTTATCGTCTGTAACGTGCCATCGTGTAAGTCGCGTGCAATCCGAATCCGTTCCTTGTCAATGGCTTGTTGCTGTTCTCGTATAAAACCTTTTTCTCTGTTCCCCATAGTCGATTCTCTCTCTAACTCTGCATTGTACTCGCTTTTAGCATACAGGCAGAGAAAAATAAGCAACTATGCTAGTCGCCGAATATCGCGAAAACACAGACCAATAGAGACAAGAAGTATTGTAATGAGTCCTCCTGCTATGAAGACTGGCGAGGGACCAATGTGATCTGAAAGTACACCAATAAAAGCAATGCCCACAGGAAGAAAAACATAGCTACCCATCAGATCAATACTGCTGACACGTCCCAGTTTCTCGACAGGTACAAGTTCCTGTAGCAGTGTAATCCAGAGAATGGAAAAGATACCAATGCTAAATCCAGCGAGTGTACCCGCAAAGATTGCAGAAATAGGCTTGATACTCAAAGGCAACGGTAATCCGAGTAGTGTTATAGCGAGTCCACAGGGTAGTAGGGCAAAGTACGCAAGTAGTCCTCTATGCTGAATATGCTTTAGCTGACCCATAAGCAGTGTTGCCGCAATTGCCCCGATTGCCCAGGCGGTATCAATCGAGCCGAGCAACCACGCACCTTGATGATAAAAGTCGTGTACCAGTTTTGGTAAGGCTACTGCTATCGGGCCAAAAAAAGTGATGTTGGCGAGAGATGCAATCGAGATCGTCACCCACAGCCACGTCGAACGGGTGATGTACTTTAATCCTTCCTGTACATCGGCAACCAACCCTCGGAAACCCTTTAATTTAGGAGTAGCCTCAACTTCAGCCGATGCCGCATCTTCAAAGTTGGCTTTTAATAATGGTAGCGTTGTTGGGAGGCGCATAATTGTGAGACAGGTAGCTGAGACAAGAAATGAGAATGCATCGAGCGCAAAGGCACTCGCTGGACCAGTAAACGCAACACAGAGCGCACCAATTGCCGGACCAATAATGCCACCCATGAGCATTGCAAAACGCGTCAATGAGTTTGCGGATTGTAACAGGTCGCGCGGTACGAGTTGTGGTTGGATTGCTTGATACGCTGGCGAAAAAAAGCTATCAACAATACCAAAAAAGAATGAGAGAACCAGAAGGTGCCATAATTGCAAGCTATGTAAGACACTCAGAGCAGCAATTATTCCTACGACCAGTCCACGTCCCGCATCTGAACACAATAAAATAACGCGGCGCGGTAGACGGTCGGCTGTAACGCCTCCGATAAGTAAAAAAATGATTGTTGGAATAAGCTTGGCGATTACAACCGCACTCATCGCTTCGGCGGAACCTGTAAGGATAAGAACTTGCCATGCCAATGCCACTGTGAAGATGTTGTCTCCCACAATTGAGATGAATTGACCCGTCCACAACAGCGAGAAAGCTCTCGATTGTAGGACTTTCAAGAGAGGAATACGCTCTGATATTGTCGCTAGCATAACACATTGCCTTCCTTCGTTTGCTTCTCAAAAGGAGTCTAACATGTTCTAAGCTTATAATACTAGAGAAAACCTATGCTCTAAGCATTATTGTGTTTATCGTAGGGACCGATTATGCTGTTTAAGCAAATAAAATGGGAATCGAAAAACCGACGGACGCCCACGAGGGGCTACCCTACTATACGACGTGTGGACGCGCGAAGCGCGTTCGGTATAGTAGGGTAGCCCCTCGTGGGCGTCCGTCGAGTTACCACATTAAAATTTTAAAGAGCATTATCACGTCCTTGTGGCGATTGATTACCACAAGAACGCGATAAATCGGTTCCTACAAATAAAAAGAAGACAGAAACTCTCCACTACCACTATTGCCGTGCCACCAAAAGCAATAAAAGCAATGTATATGAGGTATCTCGTGGAATTTTCCGCCTCTCGTTGATAGCGAGTTATGAGCGTATTCACGAGACGAAGATACGTTGGCTCCTCATGCAGAATACTTTGTACAGGAGCCGTAATCATGGCGTGTGAGGTATATGAGGGAGTATTGATGCTAGCGAGCAGGGTATACGACGCATTGAGCAAGGTGTGGTAGTGTGGTTCCAGCGAGCCAAGAAGGTGAATTGTCTCTCCGTTGTTCTTATGAACAGTGTTGTTATCGTGTACCTGTTGCCACTGGATGAGTATGATGCTCAACGTCTCTTTATAATGCTGCCGCGTCTGGAAGTCCGTAGAAAGTATAGATGCTTCAACGCTCTGAGCGAATGTGCTTACTTTCTGGCTTAGTGTGCGTTGCTGGTTCACACTGTGTACAATGTGAGCATCATTAGCCGACCGTTGTAGTTCGTCTTGTAGTAGGAACTGTCCAAGCAGAGCCAGTATAAGGCTTAAACTCAGTATGAAGATGTATACATATATAAAGTATGATGTAGCAAATGCTTGACGAGATTCCTTTCTCATGGTCTTAACTCTCCCCCTCCACGTATGGCAATAGCCAGCATACATATAAATTTTCTTCTCTTCTTATCAGTATACTTGCATAACCAAATGCGTTTGTACTTTTTTGCTACTTCCAAATGCAGTGATATTTTGCTATACTGCATCTAGCATATACATGAATATGTCTATTTTTCTACTGAATTTGTAGTATAGTAGGGGGACAGGTAGTGAAAGCTGCACAAAGTCAGTTTCTCTCTTTTCTTGATGGGAAGAAACAGTTCATTATTCCAATTTACCAGCGCACCTATAGCTGGACACGTGAGCAGTGTATGCAATTGTGGAGCGATGTGGTTAATGTAGCTACAAACTCTGCAATCAGTGGACATTTCATCGGTTCAATCGTGTATGTTCACGATGGCATTTTTAATTTTGCCTCAATCCCTCAATGTCTTGTCATTGATGGGCAGCAACGTGTGACAACACTTTCGCTCCTTTTATTGGCTCTAGCACGAGCCGCTCAGGAGTCCGACGAAAACTCCAACGTAAGTCACGAAGAGATTTATGAATCGTATCTCGTGAATAAACATGGGCACGACATACAGCGTTACAAATTGCTGCTCACACAAGGCGATAAGCATGAGCTAATCTATCTGCTTGATGGCAGAAACCAGACGGTTTTTGAGCCAATACATGGCATTAAGCGACCAGAGGGACGTTTGACCGATAACTATCATTTCTTCAAGGAGCAGATACGGCAGAGCGGTATCGATCTGGCCACGCTCTATCAGGGTATCAACAAACTGGTTATCGTCGAAATTGTCTTAGAGCGCGAACATGATAATCCACAGTTGATCTTCGAGAGCCTGAATTCAACAGGAATGGATTTGTCGCAAGCCGATCTTATTCGCAACTATGTACTTATGGGCTTGAACAACGAAGAGCAGTCGAGGTTATACCTTAACTACTGGTATCCAATGGAGCAACTCTTTCCTCTCTCCGATGATGGGGACGCCTTTGATCGCTTCATGCGTGACTACCTCACATTGAAGCAGGGAATCATTCCTAATATGGACAAGGTATACGCCAGCTTCAAATCCTATCACCAGAGCCAGGATGCGCTTTCCATCTCTGAGCTTGTCGCCGATATTTACCAGTATGCTACTTATTACGTCAACATGTTCTTCTTACGTGAAGAAAATAGTGAATTGAGGGATATACTCAATGATCTCAGCACGATAAAAGTAGATGTCATCTATCCATTGCTGCTTGAGGTCTATCACGACTACAAAGTGGAGCGACTTACACAGCAAGATTTTGTTGCAATTCTTAAACTCATTGAGAGCTATCTGTTTCGTCGTGCCATCTGTGGTATTCCCACTAACACGCTCAACAAGGTGTTCGCTGCACTGACGAAAGAGATTGATAAGAATTCTTACATTGAAAGTGTGCAAACAGCTTTGCTCCAAAAAGACTCCTATCGACGTTTTCCGCGCGACGATGAGTTTCGGTCCGCCTTCGTCATCAAAGATGTGTACAATTTTCGGTTGAGAAATTATCTGCTCAGAAAACTTGAGAACACTGGACAAAAGGAAATCGTAAATGTCGAAGCTTGTACCATCGAACATATCATGCCGCAGAATCCTAGGTTATCGCAACAATGGCAACAGGAACTTGGAGCCGATTGGCAAACGGTGCAGCATCGCTACCTGCATACTATTGGCAACCTCACGCTGACCGGATACAACTCCAAACTGAGTGACCGCCCCTTCCAGGAGAAACGCACAATGGAAGAAGGATTTCTAAGTAGTCCTATACGTCTTAATAAGAGTCTCAAGTCCGTTGAGCATTGGAACAAAGACCAGATTGAGCGGCGTGCAGCTCTGCTCGCCGAACAAGCCGTTAAGCTCTGGGCAATGCCAACACTTTCCGAAGAACAGATGAACAACATAGACAGGGCAAATCGGAAAGTGCCTCTGGTAGAAGTTGTTGGCCCCGTCGAACATGAACAGGCGGGATTTGTGCCAGAAAAGTTTAAGCTCATTCAAGTTTCTGAGAAGCGTTTTTACCTCTTCAAAAATATTGATAACGAGTGGGTACAGTACGGAGATGGCAAGAAGCCCTGGTATGCGATTTCATGGTTTTATGCCGGTAACTGGGTACGGGAAAAGCATCGCAAAAATGAGATGCCCCTGGGAGTCGGGGGCGATGTAGTGACAAAGGATGTTGAAAGGGAGGAACAGAACGTTTCCCTTCTTGCTGAGAATACGAATGAAGATAACGCTCTAACGTTGAATAATCACCCTTCGTTGTTGAAGAATGTTACGTTTGAGGAACTACGCAAACGTATTCTTAACTTGGATGCGGGTGTAACCGAGGTAGTACACAGAGGATACGTTGCCTATAAATTGTCCTTGAATTTCGTCGCCATCACTGGGCAAAAAAAGCGACTAATCGTTGCACTATATATGCCTTGTGCCGAGGTCAATGATCCTCACCACCTCTGTAAAGATGTATCAGGAGGACACTATGGCAAGGCTACAACGGAGATAAGCGTAACGTCTATAGAGCAGATCGATAACGTAATGGACCTGATTCGCCAATCTTTTGAGCGACAGCTTGAAGTAGTTCAAGAGTAAATAGACAAGGCAGGAAAACCTTTCCGGTCTTCCTGCCTCTCTTACATATGTCGATTATTGCATATATAGCTCGTATTGAGATAAATGGCTTTACGTATATATATAAATGGATAAACAAGCAAATCTGCTAGCTGGCAAATTGCCCATTCTGTGCTGCAGGAGCGTGCATCTCGCTTGCGACACAAGCGCGGAGGTCTTCGCGGTAGAAACGCCATGTGCTACCAACCTTATGACCCGTGAGCTGATTTGACCACATTAGACGGTACAGCGTTGAGCGACTCACACGAAGATAGCTCATTGCCTCTTTGAACGTTAAAAGAACATCATCTTGAACCATTTGTACAACCATGAGTGCTTCCCCCTTCAGTATTTTTTACTAGAAAATACATTCAATAAACTATAGATGAATCAATGAGATGCTTATATTGCCAGCAACGAATGTGTATACATGAATGTAGTTCGACAATATAAGTGTTGCAGAACCTTATAGAGCACAACATATTGTTTCATTACATACTATGATAGCTAATGGTGGCACACGGAGACATTGAGATGTTGTTAAGATATGGTTAATTTTGTTGGAGTGCCGGTGTGATATTCATAACTATCTATGAATGAGCTTTACCATTTTGTTTCAAGTAACCGATCTAAAGCTTTGCTGTCGCAGGAAACGGGGAAGATGGTCATATGTGTGGCTTCGTGGAGCTTCTGAATGATCTCTGTATCCGTCGGGTCCACCATGGCTATCGTGAGTCGTTGATGGTCGCGTCCTACCGGCACACAGCGAAAGCGCGAGGCTATATCGTATGAGATAAGACTTTTCAACCGTGTAGAGAGCGTATTTGGAAGTTGCAGGTATGGTATTGCTTTGAAATCTTGTAGAGATGAGTCTGTAATCAAAGATGTGTTGTCTATCGATATCTCCCCGTCATCATCGAACTCATTTGTGGTCTGCAAGTCGTCATCCTCGGTCGAGGAAGGAAATTCGGCTGGTGGCATTGTATCCCATAGATGAGGAGTAATCGCGCGTCGGAGAGTGAGACGATAGAATACACAGCCCGCACTGGCGAGCAGTTGCTCAAGTGACGCACCCTGTTCTGGATAACTGCCAATGCCAAGTACAATTTCTGTTTCATGTGTAAGTGGTGGAATAAGCGTCTCGGCTTGTAGCAGATTAACGTTATTATAGACGCGCTCGATAATTTTGTGTGCCCCCGCTACATCCACATCGGGAAAGATAATTGCTGCTCCTCGTCCCGTGTCAACATACACAAGGTCCTCGCCTCGTATCGCACGTCGAACGTTGACCATGACTTGTTCTAAAATGGAGGCAGAAGCATGATAGCGTTGGCGTCTGTGTACTACTGCTACTGCTGTTTCTAGCGGAATTTGTATGTGTTCCAATTGCGCTATGTGTAACAGCAGTACGCTGAAAAAGGACACCGATGGAAATAACGTTTGTAAATGGAAACGCAGTGTTGCATTGAGCGTCTCATGCACAGGAAGAAAGGAGGATTGCTCCTCGTTCCATGTTTGCATTGTACGATTCTGATACTCTGGTAACAGACACAACGAAGAAGCGGGAGGGCACATACAAGACTCCCTCTCAACTGCTTGCGTTGTTTCAGATGTTGGAGAATCCTCGTTTGAGTGGGAGCTAAAATCTTTTCTTCTCGTATTCATCTCTGACTCTGTTCCAGCTAGATTTGGCGAAATTGCCTATAGAAAGTATAGCGTGGAAATCATGAGGAAAGGATAGGTGGGCGGTTGCGTTATGGTTAAGATGTACATAAGAAGGTTGAGGGGTAGCTACTTTTCTCCGCTATGAAACAGGAAAATGCAGTTACCCCTATAGGTTATTGTTCTATGCTAACAGTGGTCGTAAACGTATAGCCAACACCAGGAACAGTCATGATGTACTGCGGAGAGTTAGGTTCAGGTTCGACCTTTTGACGCAAGTGGCGTATGTGTGTTTTCACCAAACCAGAATCGCCAACCTCATCATAACCCCAGACGCGTTCGATGATCATATCTGTGGTCAACACCTGCCCCGTATGTGTGATTAACAGGTGTAGCAGACGACTCTCAGTTGGAGTCAAGCGCACTTTGGTTCCATCTCTCGTAACTTCGTGACGCATTGCGTCAAGTGTGATGGGACCAACAGTCACAGACGATGAGTTCGAGTTGCCGCGTGTGCTGCTAGAGCGCCGCATTACGGCTTTGATACGCGCCAGAAGTTGTCGCGGACTAAACGGCTTGCGCAGATAATCATCTGCCCCCATTTCAAGGCCACGTATCTCGTCGTCTTCTCGATCATGTGCGGTGAGGATTAACACCATAGAATTTGTTTCACTACGCATCTGACGGCACACCTCGAAGCCATCAAGTTTAGGCATTTGAACGTCGAGAATTACGAGATCGGGAAGCGTTTCGCGCCATCGCTTGACCGCCTGCTCCCCATCGAAAGCGCGTACCACATCGTAGCCATGTCCCTTGAGCCAATAGCTCAACATATCTACCATGTCACGGTCATCATCCGCCACCATGATTTTCACGAGCATTCCTCCTATGGGTTTGCATTACTATCCATACTATCGGTCTATATACCAATATATTCTGCATCACATCTCTCGCCGACCCATGCAACGAGAGACACGAGTTTTCTCTTTCTCTCATCAGTAGTAACGCGATGAGCATAGGCAGGTAACATCATGATACAATTTGGGCTATAGGTATAGCTCTTACTGTAGATATATCGGCACATTGGCACTGTCCGACAGGATTGTCATGACTCATTATAAGATATAGACGAAAGCATGTGTAACAATTATGGAACGAGATACTTTGCTCGCGCTAGCGCGAAAAGCGGCGCAGAACGCTCACTGTCCCTATTCGCATTTCCGCGTCGGAGCGGCTCTTCTTGCCAACGGCAAAACTCATATTGGCGTGAATATCGAAATATCAAGTTATGGCCTCACGCTCTGTGCCGAACGCTCGGCTCTTGCCTCTGCTCTCTCTCAAGGCGATAGCAACATTACGCATATCGCTGTTGCCTGCATCGACGCATCGGACGATGCGCCTACTAACGAACGTACACCTTGTGGTGCCTGTCGTCAATGGATTGCTGACTTGGCTCCTCATGCCGTTCTCTACATTGATGGTATTGACCGCGATTTCACAATTGCCGACCTGCTCCCCTACGCCTTCGGTCTATCATGATATACGTCAATTTACCAGCACTCATTCACTGCCAAAGGCGGTGAATGAGTGCTGGTAAATTGACGTATATCATGCAATTTTCACGCCCAGCCGCTCAAGCAGTTTGCGAATAATCTCCGCACGATGTTTGTTAGGCATGCGGCCTGGAATGCTGTGCGAGTCTGAGCCAGCACTATAGAGCAGGTTGTTCTTTTCTACGTAGGCAAGGTAGGTTGCGATGGTCTCTTTATTGTGATAGGGATGGTAGATTTCAATGCCGTCGATAGGAATTTCGCTACGTAGTTGGTCAAGCAAGGCCGGATCGTAAAAGGTAAAGCCGCTTTCGCGCCTTCCTGGATGCGCGATAAGGCATACCGCTCCACTCTCATGCACGGCATTAACCGTCTCCGCCATGTCAGCTTTGAGTGAGGTAAAACCAGCCTCGGTAAT
Source organism: uncultured Ktedonobacteraceae bacterium (assembly GCA_964250805.1). Lineage (GTDB taxonomy): Bacteria > Chloroflexota > Ktedonobacteria > Ktedonobacterales > Ktedonobacteraceae > JBBQVS01. The sequence continues at coordinate 11,143 of CAXUHG010000111.1, forward strand.
CATCTGCATCGCTGCCTGCCAGTTAAGAGCATAGCCATGTTCGCGTAGCAAGAGGGCGTTGTCGGAGGGACGGCGTAGCTTGCCCCCGTTCTCTTTGAGTAGTTCCTCCTGGCGTGGAAAGCTATAGCCCTTGCGTTGGAGTTCTTCGTTGACGGCCTGTGTGTTCTCCAATTGCAGACGTACCACCTTCTCGGTCAATGCACGTAGGGCATTCTGTTGTGGATCAAAGCCGTAGCAGAGCATGTGACCCATCTTGCCATTCCAATCGGTGCTAATCTCTACACCCGCCAGAATAGGGAGATGCTTTTCGGCTCCCAACGCCTGAATCTCCGCGACCTTATCGACGCGATCATGATCGGTCACGGCGACCAATTGAAAGCCCTCCGTCACAAGATAGTCGATAAGCTGTTGCGCAGGCCAGCGTCCATCGCTGTACGTCGTGTGCATATGAAGATCAACCGAGGCATCAGGCGTTAGAGTAATCGAAGGAATCGAAGAGGTCAAGATAAGCTCCTTTGTTCATATAAAGATTATGTATTATATATTTCTCTGCTATAGTACCACATAAATGAATTTTTGTTAGACGCGTTTTGATGGTAGGGACCGATTTATCGCGTCCACAAGCGTGCCTTGCACGCGAGTCTTTGTAACACCTCTTCTTGAGATACAAGAATTCATCTCGCGCAATGAATTGCGCTTTGGACGCGATAAATCGGTCCCTACCATTTTTATTTGCGATCCCTCCCCAACGAGACCAGCCCTACTCCAATAAGAATAACAACCATTGCCAGCACGCCAATCAGCGTGATATGCTCACCCGCGAAAATGACACCGAGGCCAACGGCGACAGCCGGATTGACATAGGCATAGCTTGTGGCAAGGGCGGGTCGTACATTGCGTAAAAGGTAGCCATAGGCACTGAAGGCGATCAGCGAGCCAAAGAGGATAAGGAAAATCATTGACAGCGAGGCATTCATTGTCGGCAGACCATGCATACGTTCTCCTAACGATAGACCGAGAACGAGCAGAAACACGCCACCGACAATCATCTGCGATGCACTTGCCATTAAACCAGCGGGTAGGGCGACGCGCCCGCTGAGCGCGGAGCCAAGTGCCCAGCAGATGGGAGCGAGCAGAAGCGCAATCGCCCCAATTGGATTTGCCCATACGCCGTTGGTCAGGTTTAGCAATATGACACCGACGAAGCCTAGGCTTAGTCCTAGCCACTCGATACGTTTAGGCCAGCGTCCCAGCAAGCCAATAAAGAGGGCAGCCCAAAGCGGAACCGCCGCAATACCCACAGCCGCGAGGCCCGATGAAACCCATTGTTCTGCGAACGAGACACCACCGTTACCACCTGCCAGTAACAGAATACCAATCAGTGCCGAGCCAAGCCACTGTTTGCGCGTCGGCGCGACTGTTCCGCGCATACGCAAGAACGTGTAGAGCAATACGCCCGCAATCACAAAGCGTATACCCGCCATCAAAAATGGCGGAAAACTTTCAAGCGCGAAACGCATTCCTAGATAGGTCGAACCCCAGATAACATAGAGGGCGAAGAGCGATATGAAGACACCCCAGCGACTCCCATTCGTCTTTGTAGATGTTGTTGGATGCGCTACGGTTTGTGTCTGTGCAGAAGTCGCTTGGCTGGAATAGGTCTCGCTCATATTGCCCTTCAATCTAAGTTGGTAATACTATTCTTTATTGGTTTGCAAGAAAATAACATGCTGCCATCGTAACATATCTCCATGCGGAAAGAGTACAGCCAAATGCAGCACTTATAGCTAAACTTGGCTCCCATGAATTCTGCCTTGCCACAGTCTCTCCCTCTTCACTCGCCGGAGGCGAGTGAAGAGGGAGAGACTGTGTACTACTATCGTCCTACGTTGCTTTGCGGCTTTTTCAGTACTATGATATACTAAGGCCGCCACTATATGCGGACACTTCATCACTAAGAGCCACGAAGACAGGGACGTTTAGCACTGCACAACTAGCGCGATATGCTATGAACATATAATTTGAGGGGATATATGGCGGATACAGAGCAGCTTATTCACAAACGCTATCAACTGCAACGCATGATAGCGCAGGGAAGGGCATGCCCAGTCTACCAGGCGTTTGATCTGGTACTGCAACGTAGTGTTGCCGTGAAGCTTGTCCCCAACGAATACATGAATGTGTACAAATCTTCCATTCGCCTCACCGCCTCATTTTCGCATCCGAACATCATTGGTACTTACGACTTTGTGCAAGAGGCAAACATGCTCTATCTTGTACAAGAATACGTTGATGGCGATACCTTTAGCGCGATGGTGCAAACACAACTTGCACCTTATATGGTAGCCGATCTCGGCGTACAGATTTGTCAAGCTCTCATGTATGCAGGTGCTAGTCCACGAGGTGTATGTCATGGAGATTTGACGCCTGCGACCATTGTGCGTGACCGACGTGGCCTCGTGCGTGTCAGCGATTTCGCCCTACCTAGCGACATGCAGTATTTTCATTCCTGGAGCATGGTTGGTGGCGCTGGGAATGCGCCCGCCAGCACTGAGCTGCCCTGGGGTCACATGAGTGAGGGACGTAGTGCCGACGATACACGCGCCGTTGGCCTGCTGCTTTATCAATTGCTAGCGGGTCGTGCGGCAGGGGCAACAACTGTTGAGCCACCAGCCGATGGTCGTTTGCGCTTCTTACGTAACGTACCTGTCGATCTGTGCGAAGTAATCGCACGCGCCATTGTACTTCAGCATCCGCAACACATTAGCACGCCAGAAATGCTCTACGAAGAACTCATGAAACAGACTGAGACGCTTGAACCGGTGGCGGTAGAGCTATCGCCAAGTCCTGTTGTGCAACCAAGAGAGCAGTATCCGTCACGCCCTCTTGTGTCACCAGGAAGTCCCAATGCTCCGCGCACTGGAAAACTTGTCACCTCGCTTCCATCACGTGAGATGGGACAGGGAGGCGGAGGACTTTCTCCACTGCAATCGGAGGCAAATGGGCCGTTGGTGGCGATGGAGCAACAAACACCACCTCAATCTCCTTTCTCACCTATGAATGCCGATCCCGCGCCCAAACTTGTCACTGCACGTCCCTATAACACCTACCCTGAAACAGAGGCTCGACCTGCTCTACGCCTGAGTATTCCTATTCTGATAGCACTCTGCATATTTATCTTTGTACTGTTTTTTGTTGTGGGCTACTTCTTCGCGCACGCCGTATTGCCATAGCGTCTCTCTTCGATTCAGGAAATACAAAAAAGCCAAACTTTTCCTTCTCAATATTTTACATTCTTCTTACATATTTTTGCCAAAGCCTTGCTATTCGACACGTATACTTAATACGAACTTGAGGTACATTCTCGGTAAGAACGTTTGTGTGTTTTATAACAATCGCTTGTCCTATTTTCTGTAATCGAAAAGCACTGTTATAATAAAGTTACCCTGAAAGGATTGGTCTTATGCGATTTTTGAGATGGAAGGCGGGGAAGTATATACCTGCATTCCTCTTCGTACTTGTTACGACACTACTTGTGGCCTGTGGAAGTAGTACAACTACAGGCAACACAGCCGCTCCTACCAACACGCCCGCGAAAACAGCGTGTCCTACCGCGACCGCCGTTACCATCACGAGCGTTAGCTCCTCGCAGTTACAAGGCACAACGCAAACTGGGACGAGCGTGCAAGCGACGTTCACCAGCTCGACCAAATTCACTCAACCAGCGACATTGAAGCCTACAGATATCCAGACAGGTTCGACGGTTGCGGTCACGGTAAAACAAAATGCCGACTCTACCTACACAGCATTGACCATCAGTCAGGGCGGCTTTGCTGGTGGACGACAAGGCGGCTTTCCTAGAGGTGGGAGCGCGAACGGCTGCAGCGGTCAGCGGCGTGGTGGCGGTGGCTTTGGTGGCGGCTCCGGTACGCCGGGAGCGGGCGGTAGTGGTACACAGAGTCGTCAACTCGTGAGTGGCACCGTTAATCAGATAAGCAGTACATCTATGACGCTCACGGATGCAAGCGGCAACGATTATACTATCGCTATCACGTCTACGACGCGCATCAACTCACAAAAAACGATTACTGCAAATGACCTGAAAGCTGGTCAAATTGTCACAATTGTTGGTACTGCAAATAGTTCTGGCACGATTGCAGCTACAAGCGTCTCTGTCTTGTCAGGCTTTCCGCGTAGAAATGCGGCACCCACGCCTACTGTGAGCGTGAAGTAGGGGTCTAATTATGAACGTTGACAAGTAATTTGGGTATGGGGCAGGGAGACCGCAAGGGTCTCCCCTACATGTTCCCTACGCAATTTGTAGGGGAGACCCTTGCGGTCTCCCTGCCCCCTCGTTGTTTTACTATATAAGAGAGGTATAGGATGTCGGATACGTTAAAAACTAACGAAGATAAATCCCTCGCGAATATTCCGGTTAATGATTTTCAGCCGCTCTTTCAGGACGACGATGAAGAAATGGATGCTGCACCCCCTAAACGGCGAGGGCGCATATGGTTGATCGTTGTATCGCTGCTGCTGATTGTTGCTCTCATTGGTGGCTACTTATTCTATTCACGACAACGGGCAGACGCCGCCAAGGTACAGTATACAACGGCTGCTGTCACGGTAGGCAATATCTCCAAGACGGTTTCTGCCAGTGGGCCGCTTCAGCCCAAGGCCGAGTACGACATGAGCTTCGGTGCCTCTGGGCAGATATCCGAGATCGACGTGCATGTGGGACAGCAGGTGACGGCGGGAACAGTGCTGGGAAAAGTGACTTCGCCCGCACTTGATATCGCGGTACAGCAGGCACAAATCGCCGTGAACAACGCCCAGGAGAACTACAATACTGCCGTCACAAATGGCCTTGCACAAACAACGATTGATGCCGACAACAATACGCTGCAAACGGCTAAATTGCAGTTGCAGACCGCGCAAAACAATCAGGCCGCGAACACATTGAAGGCACCTGCCAATGCCATTGTTGCCTCGATCAATGATATCGTGGGACAAAACGTTGGTGCAAGTAGCAGTAGCGGTGGAAGCAGTGGTGGAAGCGGCAGTGGTAGTGCTAGTAGTGGTAACAGTACTACCACTAGCAGTACGAGTTCTAGTGCGGCCTTTGTCCTAGTCGATACTAGCGGGTTCACCGTTACAGCAGCCGTCAATGAGGCCGATATCGCCTCTGTGCAGGTCAACCAGCCTGTGCGCTTCACGCTCACTGGTTATCCCTCTCAGACCTTTCGTGCGACCGTAACAAGTGTTGGCATTGTTGGTACAACAACCTCTGGAGTCGTCACCTATCCCGTCGTATTGACGGTTGATATGAGTACCGTCGGTAGCGCACATCTGTATGCTGGCATGACTGCGACCGCCAACATTACCACAGGTCAACGAATTGGTGTACCGCTGGTCAACAATAGCGCGTTCACCTTTACCACAACGGCTCTACAGGCAGGGGTAATCAGTCGTAGTTCTCTGACACAAATTGGTGGTTCGACTGGACGGAGTTCATCGCAGCAGAGCGTGAGTAGTCGCCGCGTGGTGCTGGTCTTGCGAAACAACAAACTGGTTCCCGTTCTAGTAACGGTTGGTTTGACCAATGGCACCTACTCGGAGGTTGTCTCAGGCTTGAACGAAAACGATCAGGTGGTCGTGAGCGCAACGGGTGGCGCATTCAGCACACTCTCTACGAGTTCTAGCGGTACTGGTAGCTTCAGAACTGGTGGCTTCGGCGGTGGTACAGGAGGCTTCGGCGGTGGCACAGGTGGCACTCGTAGCGGTGGCACAGGCGGAACTGGTACAGGTGGCACGCGTTCCGGTTCGGGAGGCTAAAACAATTATGCAAGCTGAGAAGCAATTCGACGGAAGAAACGGTTCTGTTGCTCGACCTGCGGTTATCCGCGTCGAGCAACTCACCAAACGCTACTACATGGGACGCAACGTGGTGTCAGCATTGCGTGGCGTCAATCTTGAGGTGAATCAGGGCGAATTTGTGGCATTAATGGGACCATCCGGCTCCGGTAAGTCCACCTTTATGAACCTGCTCGGTTGCCTGGATCGTCCAACTAGCGGAAATTATCTGCTCGATGGTACGCCTGTGAGCAAGATGAACGCGAATCAACTTGCCGACATTCGCAACCAGAAAATTGGCTTTGTGTTTCAGAGTTTCAATCTTCTGTCGTGGATGAGCGCACTTGACAACGTAGAACTGCCATTGGTCTACTCTGGCACACCACGTGTAGAGCGTATAAAACGTGCTAATCAAGCATTGGCAATCGTGGGCTTGAAGTCGAGGTCCGATCATCGTCCAACCGAGCTATCGGGTGGTCAACAGCAGCGGGTAGCAATCGCACGCGCCCTTGCTACCGCTCCGTCGCTCTTCTTGGCAGATGAGCCAACAGGCAACTTGGACAGTAAGACGAGCATGGAGATTATCGCCATTCTACAGGAGTTAAATCTACGTGGCCTGACGGTTGTGCTTGTGACGCATGAACCTGATATTGCAAGCTATGCACGGCGTCAAGTTACATTCCGCGATGGTCGTGTGTTGCAGGATACAGGCATGAGAGATTGGATTCATATCACCTCGACAATGGTACAAAAGGCAACATTAACTGAAGAGACCTCGTCCCAAAGCTTAGCCTCAATCAATGGAGAGCAGGTGACAAATTGAGTACAACGAGTGACGAACGTAAACAGGTAAAGCTTACTCAGCCGCAACGAAGACCCGTTGCACGCTATCAGCCGCAACAATACCGTCGCTCGCACGGCCTACAGAGTATCTTTCAAAGCTCTGGTAGTGCTATGAAAGCATTGCGAGCCAATTTGTTGCGCTCTCTACTTACCTCGCTTGGTATCATTATCGGCGTAGGTGCAGTGATTATTATGATTGCTATTAGTGAAGGGAATAGTGCCTCAATTAATCAGCGTCTGTCAACGCTCAACCCATTGCAGTTGACGATTCGCTCCGGTAGCACCAGTACCGGTGGCGTCAGAGGTGGAGCGGGCACACTCCAAACGCTCACGCAAGCCGACGGCGACGCATTGACATCGGTGAACCATGTCAGCGCGGTAAGTCCAACGCTCAATGTCAACAGCCAGATTGTGTTCAGCAATCAGAACTGGCAGACCAGCATTCAGGGCGTCTACCCCAGCTATCAACAAATTGGTAGTTGGACTATGCAAGAAGGCAACTTCTTCACACAGTCGGACGAGCAGAGCGGCTCGAATGTAGTAGTGTTGGGGCAAACGGTGGTAGACAACCTGTTTACACCGCTTGGCGTTGACCCACTTGGGCAGCAGGTGCGTATTGGCAGTCAAACCTTCACGGTTGCTGGTGTGCTGGCCTCAAAGGGTTCAACGGGTGCTACTAATAGCGATGATGTTGCGTATGTGCCATTTAGTACGGCCCAGCAACGCTTGAGCGGTAGCCAGTATGTTAGTAGCATTGTCCTCACTGCTGATAACAGCAGCGACGTGAATGGCGTGCAGACGGCTGTACAGACGGCCCTTGAGCAACGTCACAATATCACCAGTTCTGCCAACGACGACTTCACTATCCAGAACGCCTCGCAGGTGCTTTCAACGGTGCAGGCAACATCGCAATCGTTGACCATTCTGCTGGTGGGTGTTGCCGCTGTTTCGCTGATCGTTGGTGGCATCGGCATTATGAATATCATGCTCGTCTCTGTCACGGAGCGCACGCGTGAGATTGGTATTCGTATCGCCATTGGTGCCAGGCAAAGCGATGTACTATCGCAGTTCTTGATCGAGGCGTTTGTCTTGAGTGCGCTCGGTGGTATCGTAGGTCTCATCATCGGCCCGATTGGAGCCTTCGCCATCGCGACACTTAACGGCTATCCGTTAGTGATAGACCCGCTCGCTGTGCTTATCGCCTTCGGCGTCTCGGCCCTTGTTGGTATCGTCTTCGGGTTCTATCCCGCCTATCGTGCCTCACATTTGGACCCAATTGTGGCCTTGCGAACCGACTGAGTAAAAGAGAAATACTCTAAGATACAGCAAGAGGTCTGGAAA
>CAXUHG010000112.1:0-18864 GCA_964250805.1 uncultured Ktedonobacteraceae bacterium
GGGACATAATTTTGCATGAGTGTAGGGTATCAGGGAGAGGTGGGTATTGTCAATGAGAAGTGAGGCGTGCTTGACAAATACGCTTCACTTCTGATTAGTTCATTTGTATTTAATCGGTGAAGTTCTGTCGTTGAAATCTCCACATTGCGAGACCGCAAAAAAGCACCGTGTACAAGGCCAAGCTAAGTACTGCAATAGCAGGTGGCGGGAAAGTTCCCCCTCTAGGAATACTAGCACCTTGATAGCGTAAAGCATTCTCTAACCCCACAGGCAAATACTGTACAATAGCGGTAGTAGCTCCTCCCACGAATGATAGCACGCCATACATCGTACCTTCTACAAGGAAAATAAAGGCTAAACCTACACCAATTGCTAAGGCAGCCGAGCGACTGAGAATAGCCAACATAAATGTTAACGCAACATAGGGAAGCAATCCAAAACACGTAATCAGAATGCTTACAAAAAAGGCACCCGGATCAATTTGACTGAGCTGGAATGGTGCGCCGACAGCGAAGGTAAGGATGGCTGTAATACATCCACTTATTAAAAGCGAAGTGAGAACAATCATGACTATTGCAAGCAGAGAAACAACAAATTTGGCACCTAGCAGCAACGGACGTGAGATACCATGACTGAGCCATAGATGGAAAGTGCGCCAAGAATATTCGCGTGCAGTAACAGCACCTACGAGAATAATAAGAAGAATCCCACCCAGAGCGTGTGCATCAGCAAAGGAGGCAGCATTAACCAATCCTACAGGCCATGTAAACTCTTTTACCAACAATGTAGAAGCCTGCGCCGGGGTGATACGTGAGATGCCGTATTGAGCAAGGTCAATAAGCACGATGACGAGCGCAAGAACGATAAGCTCTATCCAAAACGTCATCCTTTTAAACATCTTGTCTGTTTCTAGTAAAAAAATATTCCAAAACACGTTACTGCTCCTTTACGCTCTTCTGAGTCATCTGTAGGAAAATAGTTTCCAAGTCTGGACGGAAAATAAACACTTCACTAGGTGTCTTACCATGTGCGACAAGATGTTCGATAAGATGTTCACTAGTAACGCCCTGCACATCTAAGTATGCGCCATTTTTATGTATATGAGTTGCTTCAGGAAATGCTTGTAGTACTTGCATCGCTCCATTCATATCAGTAGAACGTATACGTATAATGTTGGTCGTGTTCAACAAGTCTTTTACAATTCCCTCAGCAATTACGAGGCCGCTTTTAACAACAGCGACACGATCACAAAGCATCTCCATTTCATGAAGCAGATGGCTACTAAGAAATATAGTTGTGCCTTGTGCGACAAGTTGACGTAACAACGTTCGTATCTCATGCATGCCAGCAGGGTCCATGCCGTTCGTCGGCTCGTCGAGAATTAAGAGATCAGGGCTATTAAGCAATGCTAATGCTAAACCGAGACGTTGTTTCATGCCAGTAGAAAATTGACGAGGTGGACGATTTGCTGCACCTTGCAATCCCACCATTTCCAAAACCTGATCAATGCGCTTAGGCGAAATGTTAGGATAAAGACGTGCAAAGAATTGTAGATTTTGCCTTGCCGAAAAAGCTAGCATGAGAGAAGGCGCACCAACAAGCGTACCCACGCGTCTAAGCACATGATTATTTTTCGGTGTGACTTGCTGACCAAGTACCTCTACGCTCCCTGCAGTAGGATAGATCAAGCCAAGAATCATCCCGATGGTTGTTGTCTTCCCTGATCCATTTGGGCCGAGAAAGCCAAATATCTCTCCGCGTCGTACATGCAAAGAAATATCTTCTACCGCATGAACCTTGTTGTAATATCTTTTCAAATGTTGCGTTTGTAAAATAAATTCCGAACTCATAGACATTCCTCCGATAATGAGAGAAGACCTGTATGATAGGCCGCTAGAAGAGCATCACGTTCATTGTGAACACCAAGCTGGTAGTAGATGTGTTGGCGGTGTTTATGTACGGTGGAAGGTGAAACGTTTAATTGCTCAGCGATAGTTTTTTGATCGTACCCTCGACTCATAAGCAGGAGAACTTCTCGTTCTCGTTTGGTCAAAGGACCATGAATATGATAGTCGAGTTGCTGATACTGACCCTGAATAAACTTTGCCTGTTCGCGCGTGTAAAGTAGCCATCCACAGATTTGAGCCAAAAGCTGCGCGAAGTGAAGAGAGAGTGGTGGTTGCCGAGTATCGGTTTTATCTGCTACGACACAGAGCGTTCCATAAACCTGAGTACCAAATTGCACAGGCACACTTATAAGTACAGAGGTTGATAATCTCGCTTGTGATTGTCGATGATGAAAATGTAACTGTGCTCGCCCTTGCGTTAAAAGTACTATCTCCTGACTAAGCAAGGAAATATCTTTTTGCGTCTGTCTACAAAAGACCTGACCAAAGGAGAGCAGATGAACAATAGGTTGTATATCTTCGGCACTTTGAACAGTTAATTGCCGACTGACTTCATGTTCATTGCCAAATGGCTCATAAGCTGGGGCTGAAGGTGGAGAATGTTGGTCCTGCTGTGTCATGTGTAAATCTCTCCTATCTAGTAGATGGTTCTAGCGAAAAAGAGTAGTAACGCGGGTGAAGAATGCGTTCATGGATGCAAAAGCTTCTTCCACAGCAAAGTATATACGAGAGCAGTGATAAAATAGAATAACATGTGTTATCATTTTATTATCATTTTCGCATAGGTTATCTTTTACGGCATATAATGATAATAGTACCATTGAAACGTCCCCGCGGTCATAGAAAGATGTAAGATGTTAAACGATACTCATGAAACTGGTATCAACCAGCTATTACGAAATGCTCGTCTTGACCTCCATTTATCTCAACAAGAGCTTGCATCTCGCTTAGATACTACGACTGTTAATATCAGCCGTTGGGAGCGCAAAGTCACATCTCCTGGCCCTCATTTCCGTAAGCTCCTTTGCGAGTTATTCGGTAAAAGCGCGGCAGAGCTAGGATTGCTCAAGGAAGACCAAACCATATTAGCAGCGCACTATAGTAAGCAAGAACTACAAAGTGAAAATATTCCTTCCCTACATCCAAATAGCTCATCGATTTGGAGAATTCCCTATCGACGCAACCCATTCTTTACTGGTCGTGAAGAGATACTTTTTCGGCTGCATAACACCTTTCATACTGAAAATGCTGTCGCTTCCATCCAAACACAAGCACTCACTGGATTAGGTGGTATTGGCAAGACCCAGGCAGTCGCTGAGTATGCCTATCGTTTTCGAGAGGATTATTCTACCATTCTGTGGATACGAGCGGAGACGCATGAAATGCTCTTTAGTGATATATGTTCTGTCGCTGATCTTCTACAGGTTCCTGAAAGGAACGAGCAGGATCAGTATAAGATTGTAGAAGCTGTGAAGTGGTGGCTCACAACGCATAATGGCTGGTTGCTCGTTCTGGATAATGTGGAAGATTTCACCTTGCTAGAGCAGTATCTTCCTCAACGAGGCGAAGGGCATATTGTGCTTACAACGCGGTCGCAGGCAACCGGAGCCTTTACACATCGCCTCGACCTGAAAGAGATGGAGCAAGTTGAGGGAGCACTCCTGCTGCTGCGCCGAGCTAAACTGCTTCAACCCAATGCTACACTCGAAGAGGCATCAGAGGCACTTCAAGGAGTAGCAAAGGAACTTTCACAAGAACTTGGTGGACTTCCTCTCGCACTGGATCAGGCAGGAGCTTATATCGAGGAAAGTGGATGTACACTTTTAGCATATAAAACATACTATCAAACACAAGGTGTTACACTCTTAGACCGACGTGGAAGAATAGAAGGAAAACATCCTTACTCTGTAAGTACTACCTTCTCGCTATGCTTTGAAAAAGTGAAACACATGAATGAAGTTGCAGACGATGTACTCCATCTCTGTAGCTTTCTCGCGCCTGATGCTATTCCTGAAGAGCTATTTCATACGGACGGATTCGATCTCGGCTCTCATCTAAAGTCTCTGGCATCTAATCCTCTTGCATTCGACGACGCAATTGCAACGCTACGCACCTACTCTTTGCTTCAACGAGATACCGAGACGAAAACACTATCAATGCATCGACTAGTCCAAGACGTTCTCAAGGCAACCATGAGTGAAGAGAGGCAACGGCAGTGGGCAGTTCAAACGGTACGGATTATCAACAGTCTGTTTCCTGATGTTCAGGAAGGAACAACTTGGCAACAATGTCGTTCCTACTTTCCTCATGCACAAGCATGTGTCATGCTCATTGAACGCTATATCGTTCTCTCATTTGAGGCTGGTCAGTTGCTCATAAAGCTTGCTGATTATGAACAAGAAATAGGGCACTACGCTCGTGCAAAGGTTCTTTTGACCCAGGCAGAAACGTGGTATACGCGAAAAGATGAAACAGACCAGAGAGAAACGATGCGTATTCTCAACATTCGTGCGAATATTTATTATAAACAACACGAATTTACTAAAGCAGAGGAAATATGTTTTCACGCATTAGCTATGATTGAGCAGAGAGGAGAACAAGAAGTCTATTATAAGACTATTTTTCTGAACCAGCGAGCATTAGTTCTTCAAGCACAAGGAAAGTATGGAGAAGCAGAACCGCTTTTTCAGCAAGTACTGATAGCTATTGAACAACAAGAAGAGAACGACTCTCTTGCTCTCGCACAAATATCGGACAATCTCGGACTTTTCTTTTGTGAGCAGGGTAAGTATAGTAAGGCAGAGCAGCTCTTCAAACGTTCAATCACCATTTGGGAGAAGCTCGTAGGAACAGAGCACACTCTCTATGCACAGGGAATTCATAATCTAGCGGTGCTATACATAGAATTGGGCAAATATTCAGAGGCACAAGTACTTTTCGAGCATGAACTACCGATTCAAGAAACGTATTTAGGCAAAGAGCATAAGGATATTGCGACCATTTACAACAATCTGGGTCGTATCTGTTATCTACAACAGGAATATAGAGACGCAGAACGCTTCGTCCGACGTTCACTCCATATCAATGAGAAAATCTTCGGCACTGATCATTTTAGAGTTGCAGCAGGCTTAAACAACTTGGCAAAGATTTTTATGGCTCAAGAACTGTACACTGAAGCAGAACCTTTCTTGCAACAGACTTTGTTTATCTACGAACGAGATTTGGGACAAGAGCATCCTTATAGAGCTATAACGCTTGCAAATCTCGCTATGCTGTTTACCGAGCAGAAGAGATGGAGCGAAGCAGAGGACTTCTTTCAGCAAGCATTAGCTATTCACAAAAAAACGGTAGGCTCTGAGCACCCTCATGTTACACAAACGCTGCATAGTATGGCGTTACTTTTCCTTAAACAGGAGCGGTACGAGCAAGCGGTATCCTTGCATCAATCAGCTATGGCTCTTCAAGAAAAGATATTAGGACGAGAACATCCTACAACTATCAGTATGCAAGAAGATTATTACAACTTATACCAAACTTTGCAGGAGAGGAAAAAAAGGAAGGGGTTGGAGCGGACCTATGAGAATTTTCCTCTGAATCTTTATGCTTACATTCCAAGTAAAAGGCGTGGTGAGATATATGCCTCCATCACACCTGCGGTGATGAGCAACAGCATGGCAAACCCAGTCAAAGCTACGATAGACGTTCCACACTGTAGCTTCCATCTTTGATATCGTACTACACCTGACGTTGACACTTGAACGTCAAGCGTAGATGTTTTATCGTGCCAAAAAAGATGCGAAAGAAGAGAGAAAAACTCGCGAGTAAGCAGAATACTTCCTGTGCCTGCCAGTATCCATGCACCAGATTCTGGTATGCCATGAGGTAGAAGTCCAATCAGGATAAATGTAAAACCGTAGTGTTCTCCAACAACCCCAACAACAATGCCAGAGAGCAACCCGTTTCCAAATAAAAGTAGACAAGTGCCTATGCCAAGTGTAAGGGCACCTAAAAGCAAAACTACCTCTACCGATAAATTATGACCGATATAGTACCAAGGACTGACATGTAGCTGAGGATGCACAACAAGTTGTTGTGCTATTGATCTGGAAACGAGTGTTAATGCGATGAAAAGCCCCAACATCCAACCAAGTATATAGGTACCGCTTGCAACAAGAAGGCTGGAACGTAGGCGATTACGCTGACTTTTCGATTTTATCATATCTTCCTCACACTTTAAACCACTGAGACACTACTTATAAATAAACAAAGTAGTGCCTCAGCGACTCAATTTACCACGTTACCGCTGCAGACAATCCGAGCGTGTTGATAAGCCACGAGAGAAACGACTCAAAAGGAACGAGTGATGGAAAGAACAGGGCGATCCAGGGCCAGTTTTGCTTGGCAACCTCATAGGCAATCGTCACGGCTGTTTGATAGGAGACGTGAAGGAAATTCAAAATGAAGCCGAAATCGCCTCCCAAAACAGCTGCTGCGAGAAAGACAGTCGAACCAAACAAGGGAAGAAGGACAGCAAGAACTCGTTGACGGGACATACGTAACTCCTTTTCTTTTGCAGAAAACTATTGATCAGTTTCTGCGTACTAATGGGTTCAACAAGGTACATGTGGTGGTTAAGTCAACCTGTAGACATAATGTCTACTAGTATCCCAGTCGGAAAAACAAGGATAGTAACTTCACAACTACAAGAACAAGAATACACGGAAAAGGAAAAAAAAGCTTTCTTTTAAGAGAGTATTTTTATTGGACTCACAAGAGAATAATAAACAAATGGTAACTTTTGAGGGTAGAAAAGATGGACAGGAAAAGGAAAGACATACCTGCATGTTGATGTGTATGCTTGGTGACGTAAGCAGAAGCCATTACATGCATTTAGTACAGCATGAATATGATGCTATCGCTACAAGTTTTAGAGAAGTCTTAGTTAGCAAATTGGTCAACGTTTGATTTTAGGTATTGGAAGTGCAACTTCCAATTACAGAAGGAGTTCTTTATCATGAAGGCAATCGTTCGGGTAGTCAGCGGTATTCTTTTAGCTACTTTCCTTATGGCATTTGTAGTCTTTGCAAATCCGGGAGTAGCTTCTGCACATACCGTAAACCAAGTAGTGTCGAAACAGCATACGACACATGTAGTAATTAGACAGTTGTCGCCCAATGTACAAGTGAAGCCTAACAGCTTTCAATGTTACATTAAGAATATTAACAGTAAGTTAGGCCACATTTGCGTTACTATATATTTGCAGTGTGTAGGTCCTGTCTGCGTCCCATATGCTGCTGATATCTCTTTTGACCAGAATGCACTTGACGGCCTTGTGACAGCTGGCTCAAGTGCGGCTGGCATTATCGCTTCGGTTCTAGTTGGATTTCCAGCGGCAGGGACAGTTGCTGCTATTGTTGCTGGCGCACTTAGTGCTATTGACTATCTCGCCAAAGTTGTTTGTGGTGGAAATGGCGCAGGAGTCTATATAGGCTATCCCGCACTCATACCATCACCACATTGCTAGTCATTATAAAAGTATCATGTCTTGATAATCGTTTAAGAGAAAATAAGTGTGATCGTGTTTCACAGCACAAAAAGAGCGATATATTTTAGATGTGATATTATAGAGAGGAAGAAGAGTTTTTCAAAGCTTAACTCTTCTTCCTCTCTGTCTGGTATACCCAGTTTGTGCAAGTTTTGCTATCTTGTAGTGCGTCTTTGTAACGTAGCTATTTGTAATATACTGGTCAATGTATTTGTGACCACAGATAGGAGCGAAATCCGTTATGTCTGTAAAAGAACCTAAGTTTCAAAAGAAGTCAGCAACGTTCAACTTTGCTTTTTCATTAGATAATCCAGTATGGAAGTGGTTTATCATCATTGGTAATGTCTTCGCCGTTCTTGTGTGGTGTACATTTCTTTATCGTACTGTAACAACACAGCCGCTCAATGAATTTTCACTTTTCGCTTATTCTTTTGCTCTTGTAGGTAGCTTATGGACATTTTCCAGAGTGGTAAAACTTTATCTCGTTAAGGATTAAGAAGAGAATCTGAGCCAAGATAACAAGTTATACTACCCTAGCACATCCACCACAATACCCAGCCCGCGCACGAAAGCCACCGCCTGCGTCGGGTCAATCGTCGCACCTTTGAGTTCGCTCGGACCAATGCGCATACCGTCGATTTTAGAGCCGCGCAGGTCGGCACTCACCAGTTTCGCCTTTGCGAAGTCTGCCTGTTGCAAATTGCAGTTAAGGAAGGTGACGCCAGAAAGGTCGGCCTCGAAGAAGTTTGCCTCGCTCAGGTCGCAGTCCTCGAAACGCACACTCTTGAACTTCGCCAACGCGAACTGCGCGAAGCTAGCACGACACTCTTTGAAGAGAACGTCTTGCAATAAAGCCTCACCGCATTGAAAGCCCGTTAGATGACAACCGAGCAACTCGACACGCGAAAACGTCGCCTCCGACCACTTTGCATTCGCAAGGTCGCACGCTATGAGACGACTATCAAGCACCTGCACTTTTTTGAGGTCGGTCTTGCTCAACATCACATTCTGCAACAATATCTGATCAAAGTTGATGTGTTGCGCCTCTTGCTCTATGAAGTCATCCAGTGACAAAGCAAGCTTGCTGTAGTAAGCATGGTCTTGTAAGGCGGTATCGGGCAGACCTTTCTCAAGCTCCTGCTTAGAAAGAATTGGTGATTTTATGACCTTGTTGCGCTTGTTAATAGTAGTACTTCTTTCACTGTGTTATAAGATACACCAGCATCTCTCTGTAATCTTCCCATGCTGAACCCTTTTTGCTCCGCGACTTCTTTGACTCTCAGCCTTATCATATCTGGTCCATATTTGTTATACAGTTTTTGTATCATCCGATACATCCTCTATCAAACTCCCAACGGGAACGCCTAAAACCTTCGCAATCTTACCAAGAGTTTCGGTTGTGGTGATGTAAAATGGTTCCGCGTAAATGCGTTTTATGGTGTTGAGAGAAACGTCGGCGTTACGCGAGAGTTTTCCCATACTGATGCCTTTCTCCTGTGCAATCTCTTTGACTCGTAAACGTACAGCCATGTTCCCCTCAATAATTTTTTAGGTATTGTACGTAGAAGTAGTCCTTTACAAAAGAGTCCTTGTAAGTGTACAATTGTAGTTGGTCCCATATATGAGCTATCGTCATAAGAAGGAGATGAAACAGGTGAAACAAAGAGAGCCTTTGCTTGTCACATTACAGGCAACGCCGATAGAGTTAATCGCGGTAGGGAGTGCCATTATTGGCTATATTCGCTTGCTAGAATGCACGGTACCACCATTAAAGGAGCGGAAAGAGGTGATAGCGGCTCTGCTAGCTTTTCAGAAGCGACTTGCGGACAATGCTCATACTTCAGACGAGACACACGGGAAGAGGAGTAATTAGCTACGTACATTATAGAGAGGAAACAGTCTAACAAACGTTAGATAGGCAGACGACCAGCAAAATTTCACTCAACCGCACAGGTCGAATGAAAGCTTGCCGCGAAGTTTAAGAGTACATCATCTCTACTCCGCTGAACTCAGGGCTGGGCAGTTCTGGCAACATTTCGATCAGAGGGACATCTTTTTTCTCGGTCATCTGATTATTTTCGTCAACAAAGACTATCTGTGGCACGAGCGCACGAATCTCTTCCTCGTTATATTGTCCGTAGCTGATGATGATGACGATATCGCCCTCGGCGTTCAAACGCGCGGCTGCACCATTCAGGCAGATTACACCAGAGCCACGCGCACCCGCGATGGTGTAGGTTTCCAGACGTGAACCATTGCTGACATTGACCACCTGTACCTTTTCGTAAGGATAAATGTCGGCGGCGTCTAGCAGATTTTGGTCAATGGTGATGCTACCAACATAGTTGAGGTTGGCCTGTGTGACGGTGGCGCGGTGAATTTTGCCTTTGCACATTGTGCGTTGCATGTACTGAATACCTTTCCTTAGCTTTTCCTTGAGAGACGAGCCTCGCTCGTTGCCCTTTGTACTATATTAAACGTGCCATCAAACGAATAGGGAACACGTAAGACAGAATTTTTGAAAAAAACATACACGCGTTAGGCAGATTATAAATAATGTGTTAATGGTCAAGAGGCAAGCTGGACAGCTTGCCTCTTGACCATTAACACATTATTTTAGTATTGCTAACAACGCTAATGCATACGCTTCGGCGACGCTTTGGGCGTCGTACATGGCTTCTCCCATCATGAGGCGATAGTGGCATTTCCAGCGGCGAGCGGGCCAAGGGGCGAGTTTTATGAGAGTGTAGGTTTCGACACGCTGCTCCAACGCCTCGCGGAGCGCGATTTCATCGAGGGGAGTAATGCCATGTTGGGCAAGTTCGCGCTGTAACTGCTCAGGCACCATGCAACGACTCGCGTATCTGCTCGACGCTTAACGACTCGAAATCGGTGCGCGGCAATTGGCGCGGCATGACCGAGAAGGGGCCGGTCCAGGTTTTTGCGTGCGCCTCTAGCCAGTCCAGCACCTCGAACGATTTCTTGCGCGACTGCTCTACAATCGGATAGCGTAGAGCGGCACGGTCAAACACTTCCTGGTCTTTTGTGTAGACGCTGCCATCTTCACGCACGACAACATCTATATATAGGTCGATGTAGCTGAGTTCGGGCGAGGTGTTGCTGTAAGCGGGCGTGGGCAACACAACATCGCAGTAGCCACTGGCAAAGCTACCATCCTCGTGATAACCAATATGAATGGTGTACCACTGATCGGACCAGAGATACGTGATCTGGTGTTTGTGCGAGAGCCATGTCCCTGGCCTCCAATGCATCTCTGTACCAATCGGCGTCCAGACGGAGACATAGGCATCGCTAATCGGCATATGATATCCCCGCCATTCTGCCCACTGACTTCCATCGACAAGCATTTTCCGAAGAGTCGCCTCGCGTAGCATAATATACATCCTTTCCTTAACTCTTCCATAACGGAAAGAAATTCTGTTTCTATGGTACCACAGGAGGGAATAGGCTAGATTTCTACACTTTTTGTGTCATGTGTGCCTCACGCAACCACTTTTCGAGGTCTTGCGGCACCACTGGACGCGACATGAAGTAGCCCTGCGCCGTATCGCAGTGGAAATTTGCCAGCAGATGCCACGTTTTTTCGTCCTCGACGCCCTCGGCAACCACTTTTATGCCGAGGCTGTGCGCCATACTCACCGTCGATTGCACAATCGTCGCATCCACCTCGACCTCCGCCATGTGCATCACAAACGAACGGTCGATCTTGAGTTCGCTGATTGGCATACGTTTGAGATACGCCAGCGACGAATAGCCCGTGCCAAAGTCGTCAATTGCTATCTCTATGCCAAGTCGTGCGAGACGATTGAGCGTATCAAGCGAGCGTTCCACATCGCTCATCACCACGCTTTCCGTCAACTCGACGTGTAGAAGTTGAGGTGATACGTTGTAACGTTCGAGCAGAGCATGGATGGTATTGGGTAGAGACGCGTCGCGCAGGTCCCACATCGAGAGGTTGACGGCGATGCTAAGTTCCAGGCCAGCCTGAGACCACGCACTACATTGACGAATCGCCGTTTCCAGAACCCATAGTGTAAGCGGCGCGATCAGACCTGTTTGTTCTGCCAGTGGTATGAACTGGTCGGGTGGTACAAAGCCAAATTCGGGATGTTGCCAGCGTACAAGTGCCTCGACACTGTGTACCTTACCCGTCTGAAGCTCGACCTTTGGTTGATAGTATAGTTTTAATCCGTTATGGGTGATTGCATCACGTAATGCGCCAATGAGCGCGATACGGCGCGGACTATAGGTATCATATGCTGGGTCATAGAGCATATGTCCTTGATGTGCCTCTTTCGCGTTATACATAGCCACATCCGCGCGGCGTAACAGAGTTATGGCATCGGTTCCGTGTGTGGGGTAGAGCGCGACGCCAATACTGGCTTGGACGAGCAATGGCTGTTCCACAATGATGTATGGCTCTTCAAACACCGTTGCCAGCTTCAAGATAACATGTTGCACGCAGTCCACACTTCTCACAGGGATGAGTAGCGCGAACTCATCGCCTCCGAGCCGGGCAACAGTCGCGCTTTCATCGGTCGCATTCAGCAGACGTTTACTCACCTCTTGCAAGAGTAAGTCGCCATGATGATGCCCGAACGTATCGTTGATCTCCTTGAAGCGGTCGATATCCATTGTTAGTAAGGCAACACTAGTCTTTGTTTCATCTGTATTTTGCCCTATTGTGTTAATCACCTGCGCTAAACACTCCAGGAGTAGAGTGCGATTGGGCAGATTAGTCAAGGCGTCGTGCGAAGCTTGATGTTTGAGTATCTCCTGCATCGCAAGTTGTTCCGTCACATCACGAGCATTGATCACAAAGCCCTGTATCGCGTCATCGTTGAGGCGATTGAGACCAACATATTCAAGCGTCACAAACAGTCCGTTCGCATGGCGAATTCGTATAAGATGCCGCGTCACTTCATTGTCTTCTTCAGGGCTTGCAAGAGCTGCGACAACCTCGCTCAAATCTTCGGGCGGCACAAGATCGAGTACGCTTACACCAATAAGAGACTCCGGCTCATAGCCAAGCACGCGCTTATGTGATGGACTAGCGTAACGACACACGCCGGTCGCATCCAGAATGATAACTAGATCGGACGCATTTTCAGTCAACGCTCGGAAGCGGCGCTCGCGCTCCTGCAATGCTTTTTCGGCTTTCACACGCGCTGTAATATCTATTGAGAGACCAATCAGGCCATTTGGTTGTCCCGCTTCATCGAAAAGAGGAGTAAGCTGAGTTTCAAATATTGCAGTTTCCATATCATTGACAGATGTTACCGCTTCACCAGCTAATGCTCGATGAATAGATGATAAGACGTGTGGTTTGCTCGCATAGACATCGAAGACAGAGAGTCCCACCACCTGCCCCGGCTCAAGCCCAAGCACTTTGAGGCCACGTCCGTCCGAAAGCAGAAAGATACCATCACGATCAAGTGCGAAGAGGACAGTTGGTACATTCGAGATAACTATGCGCAAGCGGTCTTCGCTTTCAGACAGCGTTTGCTCAGTTTTCTTGTTGTCAGTAACATCACAAATCAGCCACAGAAATTCGTTCTCGCCACTCATAATAATACGTGCCCGACGCGCGTAATTTATTTCTCCAATAAGTATTTGATACTCATACGTCTGTACTTTTCGTGTCTTTTTGGCTTGTTGTACAGCAAATTGGAGTTTTTGCGCTATAGCTTTAGGCAACGACTCAAACATATTTTGACCAACGACGGCATATGAAGGCATATATGCCATGTTGTTTGCAAATTTATACCCTAGCAAAACACCGTCACTATCGATATGAAGCAAAGAATCCGGTATCAACTCTAACAGCGCATGCATAGTTTTTTCGTCGGTGAGAAGCGTATTATCATGTGCAGTAACCATATAAATGTCCCTCTTCTGTCCACCATGTGTACCAACCGAGCGTTGATATCGTCTGTGGTACATATCGGCAGAAGGAGGGGGAATCTGTAGGGGAAATATGGTAAAATCAATGTAGTCTTATGTATAACAGAAAGGCAGGGAGGGATGATATATGACAACATTTGAGCAACCAGAGACAGCGGTCAAACCTGCTGATGATGTTGCAGGTCCGAAGCAAGGGCAGTGGACGTATAACCACTATGCCGCTTTGCCGGATGATGGGCAACGCTACGAAATTGTTGATGGAGTGTTGTATATGCCGCCGCCCTCACCAAACGATTTTCATCAAGGTGCAAGTAATCTTTTTGCTACCTACCTCACGATACATGTCCAGTTTAAGGGACTTGGTAGAGTGTATGCTGGCCCCTTTGACGTGCGTTTGGCCTTCAATACTGTGGTACAACCCGATGTGATTGTCATTCTTGCCGAAAACTTGCACAAAATCACGCGTAAAGGGATTGTTGGGAGTCCTGATCTCGCTATCGAGATAGCCTCTCCTAGCACCAAAAGTTATGACCGCTTAGTCAAGTGGAACGCTTACGTTCGCGCAGGTGTGCAAGAATACTGGATTGCCGAACCACTTGCTCAAACCGTTGAAGTGTTGGTGTTGGAGGATGATAGCTACACATCATTGGGTGTTTTCAGTGGAGAAGATACGCTTCCATCGCGTGTTGTTCCAGACTTTCCCATTCGCGTGA
The DNA here is from genome assembly GCA_964250805.1 of uncultured Ktedonobacteraceae bacterium. Classification (GTDB taxonomy): domain Bacteria; phylum Chloroflexota; class Ktedonobacteria; order Ktedonobacterales; family Ktedonobacteraceae; genus JBBQVS01. The sequence goes on from CAXUHG010000112.1 coordinate 14,091, forward strand.
AACAATTCTTCGCTTGACTTTCCCCTGCTTCTCAGGTATAGTCAATAGCAACAAAAACTATACAGGCTACGACTAGGAACATATTGCGCCGTCCGCCGAAACTACAGAGAGCGATGTATACCTGCTGCAAGCATCGTGATTGGCCTTCCGCAATGACATCCTTGAGCCAAACGGCGAACTTCCTATCTAAAGAATAAGTAGCTGCATTTCGGGATACGCCCGTTAGCGCGTAACGGTTCGGGCGTAATGAATTATGGCCCCTACTGGTTAAGGTTCTTTGTTGTGATACAAAGAACGAATGGTGGTGGTACCACGACAGGCATATACGCCCTCGTCCTCCAATAGTAGAGGACGAGGGCTTTTTGTTGCCCTCCGTAGGGGCCTGATTTATCACGCCCTTTTTCAACAGGTGATGCCGTTTGGGGCGTGATAAATCAGGCCCCTACAAATTAGAGAAGGATACATACATATGGAACGATTACGGACTACAGAGGTACAGGCGCATAGTGGCGAACGCGTGTTTGTACAGGGATGGTTGCATTCGCTACGACAGCTAGGAGGCGTAAGTTTTCTCGTTGTGCGCGACGGCTGGGGTCTGCTCCAATGCGTCACTGAACACGAAGCTGATCTTGTCGCCCTTGTTGAGGTTGGAGTGGAAAGCGTGATTGCCGTTGAGGGTACTGTTGTCGCCGAAACCCAGGCTCCAGGCGGCGTCGAGCTACACGACCTACGCGTCGAAGTTCTCACACCTGTAACAGAGACTCCGCCTATTGCACTCAATAAGCGTAAGATTACTGCTCATGTAAATACGTTGCTCGATCATGCGGTTGTTATAAACCGTCATCCAGCGCGTCGCGCCCTGTTGCGTTTAGGTGCGGGGGCAATGGCTGGTTTTCGCGGTGTGTTGACCGCGAAAAATTTCACTGAGATACAGACGCCTAAGATTGTTGCTTCGGCGACGGAGAGCGGTGCTAATGTCTACAAGCTTGGCTACTTTGGGCGCGACGCCTATCTCGCGCAAAGCCCTCAGTTTTACAAGCAGATTATGGTTGGCGTCTTCGAGCGCGTCTTCGAGGTTGGACCCGTCTTTCGTGCCGAGCCACACGACACTACGCGTCATCTCAACGAATACGTGAGCCTCGATGCGGAGTTTGGTTTTATCGAAAATCACTTTACCGTGATGGCTCTGTTGCGCGACGTGCTGGCTGGTATCCTTACGAATTTCACCGAAAACTATAGCGCGGAGCTTGCACTGCTGAATGTGCAGATGCCAGAGGTGCCACAAACGATACCACACATTCATTTCTCCGACGCACAGGAATTAATTTTCACGCTGCATAAAACAGATGTGCGCGGTGAGCCAGACCTATCGCCACAGGATGAGCGTTGGCTCGGCGAATGGGCAAAACAGGAGTTTCATAGCGATTTCCTGTTTGTTACGGGCTATCCAACGAGCAAACGCCCATTCTACACCTATACAGACCCAGAGCGTCCAGCATTTACCAATTCGTTCGACCTGCTCTTTCGTGGCACCGAATTGGTGACGGGTGGACAACGTCTCCATCGCTATGAGGACTATCTCATAGCATTGGAAAAAGCTAGTTTGCCCTTAGAGCCGTTCACGTCGTATCTCGAAACGTTCAAATATGGCATGCCGCCTCATGGTGGTTTCGCTATCGGTATGGAACGCCTGCTAATGCAGTTGACAGGCGTTCCGAACATCAAGCTAGCAACAACATTTCCGAGGGACATTCATCGCCTCGAACCGTAGGGGGTATGTTACAAACTCATTCGTTTACTCGTATTCAAAGATGAGAGACATCATAATTCATCTATTGAGGTTAAATATATATGAGTTCACCAAAGGCTATTATGAAATGGTCGGAGCTACAGAATTTGCCCGTTGTGATTCCTAGCGAGGGCATTACGGTTGGGACAGTCATAGATTGCTATTTTAAGCCCGATACGAACGCGATTTATGCTTTGAAGGTGCGTCTGCGCCTACTTGGAGAGCGTTCTTTGCCTGTGACAGGTATTAGAAGTATCGGACCTGATGGTGTAGCTATTCCCAGCGCACAGATGCTAGCGGAACGTATTCCACCACTACCAATGGTGAGTGCCTTGACATCATCCGCGATCAAGAGCGAGAGTGGAAGTGATGTTGGCAAGGTGAGCGCGGTACTGCTCGGCACGGAGTCACCCATCACGCTACGCATTGTAGGTATCGAGATGACCAGTGGCACAGGCAAGCATAGCAGAACGTTCGGTGCCGATGCCGTTGGTAGCTATCACGAAGGTACGGTTGTGATTACCGATACAGCGGCTAAAAGATTGAAATAAAGAGTACAAAAATGGAGAGAGGGCATGCCCTCTCTCCATTTTTGTACTCTTTATTTTTATGCGCCACCAGTGAGGCGGGCGACCTCGGCTTCGGCTTCGCGGGCGGCCTTACGACGCGTGAGTTTGCGGAGAGCCTCAGCCTTACGACGCCAGTTGTCAGGGTCGTTGGGGGCGAGTTTGACCGCCTCTTCTGCCGCCTCTAATGCATCTTCATTGCGCTTGAGTTGCTTGAGAACAAGCGATTTGTTGTGCCACGCGGAGGCCATACGCGGGTTGAGCTGTGTCGCACGATCATACGCCTCTAGCGATTCCTGGTATTTTTGGAGATGATAGTAGACATTTCCCAAACCATTCCATGCAAGCGGTGCCTTTGGGTTGTAGTGGACAGCAGCTTTGTACGCTCGCAGTGCCTCCTCATGTTGACCAAGTTCGCTCAAAACGCTCGCCTTGCTATTCAAAACGGAGGCGTTACGCGGGTCGATACGCAAGGCCGAGTCGTAGGAGTTGAGAGCCTCGACCAGACGCTTGAGGTCTGCAAGGACATTGCCGCGTTTGTCGTATGCACGCACAAAGTTACTGTCAAGTTGAAGAGCTTTATCATAGTTTTCAAGCGCAGTCTTGAAGCGTTGCTGCGCATAGTGAACGTTGCCCATGCCATAATAGGTGGGAGCGTAGTTCATGTTGAGCTTCTGAGCCTCGCGATACGCATCTAACGCCTCCTGAAAACGCCCAAGATCATATAACACATTGCCCTTCCCGTTCCAGAATATGGCGTTATCTGGCTCGTTCATAATGGCCTGCTCGAAGGCTCGTTGTGCTTCGGGCAAGCGGCGCAGTTGTCTCAATACTAGCCCTTTGTTATTTAATGCCTGAGCTAATCGCGGCTCATAATGCAGGGCGGTATCAAACGAGAACAGAGCTTGCTCTGGTAAACCAAGCGCGTTCTGTGCGGCACCTTTGCCGTTCCATGCGAGTGCGTTATCCGCCTCTAGCTTGAGGGCTTGCTCAAAGGCGGCGAGAGCTTCTTGATTGCGACGCAGCATGTTAAGAGCGGTGCCCTTACCATTCCACGCGGCAACGAGCGTATTATCCATGCGTAACGCACGCTCGAACGCGGTCAATGCCTCTTGATGGCGTCCGTTGATGCCGTATGTTGTGCCCTGTGTTTGCCAGCCACGCGCGTCGCGTATCTGTGGATGTGAAGTTGGAGGTACATATGGTGGTACGGTCACATTTGGTTGCTTCGTCTTCGCTGCGGCACGAGGTATTACAGCGGGTCGTGTTAATGTACCGCTGATACGTTGATCTTCGATGTGACGCAGCGTTTTCGCCACCTCCTGTGTACTCGCGGGTCGATTCTCGACCTTCAATTCAAGCATGCGATTCAACAGGTCTTCCAATTCGGTAGGCACTACGGTGTTCAGTTCCGAAGCAGGGCGAAAGAAAAACGGCTGTTCGCTTGGGTCAACGCCTGTGAGCAGACAATGCAACAGGGCGCCGAGGCTATAGATATCGGATTGTGGCGTACTTTGCGCCTTGCCGTACTGTTCAGGGGCGGCAAAGCCAGGAGAGCCAAAAGCAACGGTATCATGTGATTGACCCGGCTTGAAAATACGCGCGATACCGAAGTCGATCAGGTAGACATGCCCCTTGCTCAGCATCACGTTCGATGGCTTGAGGTCACGAAAGATAATCGGCGGCTGATGCGTGTGTAGGTGTCCGAGAACGTCGCATATCTGCATGCCCCAATCGAGTGCCTGCTCCAAGGTGACGGGACCGCCGCCCTTGTGTTCCAGGTACTCTTCAAGCGTCTCGCCTTCGATAAAGTCCATGACGAGATACGAGCGTTCCTCTTCGGTAAAGTAGTCGTAGATACGCGGTAGATTGGGATGTACAAGGTCGGCGAGCAGGCGCGACTCACGTTCAAAGGCGTCTTCAGCCTCCTGAATGCGTGCGGGCGTCAGACCGGCACGACTCATCTCTTTGATGGCGACGGCACGATTGTTGAAGCGTGTGTCCGCTGCCTTGTACACGGCACCCATACCGCCCTGTCCGATACGCGACTCTAGTTGATAGCGATTGCCGAGCAAGGTTTGCTCCGGCAGGTCACCCGTACTGCGTTTGAAGAGAAGTGGGGCGGCACAATGTTGACAGAAACGAGCCGTTTCTGCATTCGCTAAACCACAATTATCACAAAATTGTTCCGCCATACAGCTTTATTTCCTAATAGATATTTTTGCGTAATTATAAATCATAACCCCGTCGCCAAATTCGTAGGGACCAGATTTATCGCGTCCGTTGCTCAATTTATTGAGCGAGATCGTGATGAACACCATTCATAAGGCATCTCGGTATGATCTCGCGTGATAAATCACGCCTCGGACGCGATAAATCTGGTCCCTACGAATTTATGAATCGTGTTGATGTGGTGGAC
>CAXUHG010000113.1:0-8036 GCA_964250805.1 uncultured Ktedonobacteraceae bacterium
CTGATAATTGGTTTGAGGGCGGGATAGAGAGCTTGATAGGTCTGGTACCCTTCGGCATAGACGCGCTCATTTTCTCTACGCGGCTCTGTGCGCTCTATGATACGAACCGTCTGCTCACATGCCTCTTTTACTGATGAATAGACACCGCTTGCGGTACCCGCGAGAAGTGCCGCACCGAACGCTGGTCCTTCCGTCGCATTCGTCGTCACCAATTCGACACCCAGTATGTCGGCAATAATCTGTCGCCAGATGACGCTCTTCGCACCACCGCCAGTTGCTCGCATCTGCTCAATCGAAAGTCCTTGCTCTCGTAGAATGGTAAAGCAGTCTTTCAAGCTGAATGCAACACCTTCAAGCACTGCGCGGATGAGGTGACGACGGTCATGCCGTGCGGTAAGACCAATCCAGCCGCCACGTGCATGAGCATCTAAATGTGGTGTACGCTCGCCCTGTAAGTATGGAAGGAAAATTAGACCATCGCTACCTGCAGGAGCCATAATTGCCTCTTTCGCCAACAGCTCGTAGGCATCTTCACCCGTCCAACGTTCCAGCGCACGTTCTGGCAAGCCAAGATTGTCGCGCACCCAACGTAGCGAAAGACCTGCACCTTGTGTCACGCCCATAAGATACCATGCATGCGGAACAGCGTGATTAAACGTATGCACGCGCGGCACCGGACCAGAGGTATCAACCTGCGGCGTCTCGGCGTAAGCTAATACAACGCCGCTCGTACCAATCGAGACCAGCCCAAGTCCTGGTACGACAACACCATTGCCCACCGCTCCACAAGCGTTATCGGCCCCACCACCCGCGACCGGTGTACCAACAATCAAGCCTGTCAATGCCGCAACTTCATCGGTGATACCTCCGCTTACCGCATCTGCAGCTATAACAGGTGGCAAGAGTGATGGAGAAAGCTCAAGCGCATGTAGCACCTCTTGCGACCATACGCCGTGCTTCACATCGAGCAGACAAGTACCCGCCGCATCCGAAATCTCCATCGCCATTACTCCTGTGAGGCGATAGCGAATGTAGTCTTTCGGCAGAAGCATGGTGGTGGCTCTTGCGAATATCTCCGGCTCGTTGTCTCGTACCCATAGCAATTTGGGCGCGGAAAAACCAGTCAGGGCTGGATTGCTCACATACTCGATAAGTTTGCTCTCACCGACTTTTTCGGTCATCTCCCTTGCCTGTGCATCACTGCGTTGATCAGCCCAGATAATGCAGGGACGTAGCACCTGATGCGCCTCATCGAGCAACACAACGCCGTGCATCTGCCCAGAAAGACCAATACCGAGTACATCTGCTGGTTGAACGCCATGCTTCTCGCTCTTTTCGAGACAGGTACGAACCGCGCGAATCGTCGCTTGCCACCAATCAGAGGGATTCTGCTCCGCCCACCCTGGATGTGGATGATACAGAGGATATTCCTCAAATGCATCAGAAAGCACACGTCCACCGTCTGCCGCAAAGAGTGCGGCCTTTACACCCGTCGTACCAAGATCAATACCTAGCAATGCTTGCATAATTCTCACCTTATCTCTTTAATACACCTATGTAAGTATACAATGTAAGAGCACATGCTTCATAAAATTGTACGATGCGTAGCCCCGAAAACATTCGTCATACTAATTAATAATACAAAATTAGTCGTGGCACCATCCATGCGAAAGAGCAAAACCGAAAGAGATTGTACACGATATTTAATTTGCTTACTGGTAAATTGGATCAAACAAGAGCAGGTTTTGAGGTCTCGGCGAGCAGATCGGCGCGAAGAGCGACAGGAGAAACAGAGGCTAAGATCTTTTCTCCTTAAAATACCATCACGAAAATGTGGTATGCTATATATATGGTTTTCAAATAGAAAAGGGGTTTACCAATGCAGCAACCACAAGCTGTCCTCCCGCAAGCACACAAGTGGGAATATATCGTGGTCGTAGCCGACAAGAGCAGGCTCCTCCAAGCACTCAACGACTACGGACAACAGTATTGGGAACTGGTCAATGTCTTGCCAACCCACATGCACGCAATCAGCCACCCGGGTCTAAAACTCGCTGACACGCACGATGATATTGATGTCACGCATGTCGAACTCTACTTTAAACGCCCTCTGCTATGAAAAGAAGTCGTCCTGACAAGCCTGTCAAGAGAACAGACGCTCAAGTAGAAGTTTCAGCTTAATACAGTGACCCCCAGTTTACAAAAACAGTGCGTAGCAATCTACTTCTCTCATGGTTTCTCAAGCATTCAATGGTTAAGCTTCTTATTCCTGATGACGATTGCCGCTTGTCACTCTAAAGTATGACCATTCCTCATGCTTACTATCCCTTACGCCACATCCACGTCTGGCTTCTGCCGCTGTATCGTCAACCACAACAGCGACATGGCAACAGTCAACACGATGACGTAAGGCAAGAGGATCCATAGCCCAAGCAGTTGAGCAAGGTTGCCCACAAGCCAGGGGAAGAGGGCAGCACCCATGCTGCCGAGGCTGGCAAGAAAACCTATCGCACTCGCCAGGAGACGCGATGGTACCAGTTGCGACATAAGGGCAATGGTCGTTGGGAAAATTGGACCAAGCCAGAAACCAGTCAGGCATAAGCCTATTGCCGACACGCCACTCAAGGGGATGAGCCAGACGAGAAGAATACTCATCGTTACACCAACAAGGCAGACTTGTATGAGCCGCCTGTCGCCGAAGCGTCGCGCTGCCTGTGGCAATACCAGACGTCCAAGTGTCAAGCCAATCCAATAGCCACTTACAGCCCAACCCGAAAACAGGGGAATGCCATGACGTTCTTCGAGCAAAAAGCTGTAACTCCAACTGCCAAGACTCACCTCGGTTCCAACATAGAAGAGGAGAAATAAAGCAGCAATCCACACCACTCTACGTTTAAGGGTGTCCGTCAAAACATTTTTCTCAGCTTTTGCAGCGTTCTCTTGTTCAAACGAAGTACGACTCCTGAAAAATACTGAGACACACACAATCACAACTGCACTCACAACTGCCCATGTGCCATAGACGAAGTTCCATCGCAGTCCCACCGCTAATATTATCGAAGCTACCAACGGACCAAGTAAAGCCCCCGTGCCATAGAAGGCGTGTAGATAGTTGAGCAAAGCTGTGTTACGCGGCAAACCAGCAATATACGAGTTCAAGCCCGCATCGAGCGTACCAAGTCCGAATCCTAATGGTAGTAGCATCAGCAGCGTTGCCCAGAAAGGTGGAATAAAGCTGAGCACAACCGTACTTGCTAGAAAGCATCCAACACCCAGCAAAAGGAATGAGCGAATACCGAGTTTTGCGACGAGCGGTCCACTGTTGAACGCGGCTATGAGATAACCAAACACAGACGAGAAGAATAACAAGCCAATAATTGCCTTGTTGACGCCATATTGAATTTGCAGACTTGGAAGCAATACTCCAGTCGCACCATCACTGGCACCAATAAGTATGAACGTGAAAAAGGCTACTGCAATCTGCATACGTAAAGCTGGTGTTCTAACTACTTGTTTCTGCTCTTTAAGGGTTGTCATAATGAGAAATATCCAGTCTAGTAACCTATGAAGTATCTGAAAATCCAAGTACACACTTGACACATGCAATTTTCCGCTCTATACTGCACTAGCAAGATGATACACGCATAAAGACGCAAAGTCAAGGCATTTTTGAGAGACGACGAAAATATTACATGATGTTAAAAGAAGAAAGACAGCGTTACATCGTAGACAAACTCAGAGTTGAGGGAAAAGTTTTAGCAACGGAGCTATGTGAGTCGCTTCAGGTTTCAGAAGATACCATACGTCGAGACCTTCGTGACCTCTTTGAAAAGGGAGTGATTCAGCGTGTTCATGGCGGTGCATTACCGCGCTCAACTACGGAAAACTATATCACTCGACAGAAACAAAATGTCGCTGCTAAGGTTGAAATTGCTCAGGTAGCCATGCAACTTGTTCGTAATGGACAAGTAATTATCATGGATGGTGGAACCACTACATATCAAGTCGCTCAACGCTTGCCTTCCGATCTTCATGCAACCATTATCACGAACAGCCCTGCTATTACGACCTTGCTTGCGGAACATGAGCGAGTAGAAGTCATTCTGCTTGGCGGCAAGCTCTATAAAGCTTCACTTGTCACGACCGGAGTAGAGACGGTCGAGGGTTTGCGTACCTTCAAAGCCGATATATGCATGCTAGGAATTTGTAGTTTACATGTAGATGTTGGTATCTCTATCCCCGACCTGGAAGAGCTGTATGTTAAGCGTGCCATGATTGCAAGTTCCGCCGAGGTTGTTGCTCTAGCATCAGGTGAGAAGTTGGATACAGCTTCCCCATACATCGTAGGGCCAATCAAGGAACTAACTCATCTTGTGACAGATGCCTCTGTTTCGGAGCAAACGCTAGCTCCATATCGTGACAGAGGTATTACAATTCTCAAAGGTTGACCAACAAAGCTCACCGGCTTGACAAGGGGAAAGAGAAATCCTACTATAGCGCGAAGCATTATAAAAATGTACACAAAGGCTATAAGAAGGACATTATATTTCGATGGCAACACACAACACGATTACACTCCTGGTTTCGTGCCCCGATAAACCCGGCATTGTGGCGGCGATTTCGCGCTTCATCTTCGAGCATTCCGGCAACATTGTGCAATCAGACCAACACTCGACTCCTGACAACACATTCTTCATGCGTATCAGCTTTCATGAAGAGGATTTTACACTCTCACCTATCGAGTTTACAAACACATTCCAAGCGATTGCCGACGCCTTCACGATGCAATGGAGCATCTCGTATTCACGTCATAGAAAGCGTGTAGGCATTTTCGTGTCCAAGCTCGATCATTGCTTGACCGATCTGCTGTGGCGTTGGAAGAGTGGCGAGCTAGCGATTGACATTCCCTTTATCGTGAGCAATCACCGCGACCTGGAACAGCTAGCACGTATGTACGATGTGCCGTACTACTACATTCCTGTGCGCCGCGAATTCCGTGTTGAGGATGAGCAGCGCATCCTGGAATTGCTCATAGGCAAGGTCGATTTTCTCATTCTGGCACGCTACATGCAAATTTTAGAACCCTTCTTTATCGAGGCGTACCCTCATCAGATTATCAATATTCATCATAGCTTCCTACCTGCATTTGTGGGTGCTAATCCGTATGCACGAGCCTTTGAGCGTGGCGTAAAAATCATCGGCGCAACGGCTCACTATATCACCGAAAATCTCGACGAGGGACCAATTATCGCGCAAGATGTGATTCACTGCAATCACCGCGATACCGTCGAGGATTTAGTACGCAAGGGGCGCGATGTCGAACGGCGCGTGCTAGCCGAAGCCGTGCGACTCCATACGGAGGATAGGGTGCTGGTGTATGAGAATAAGACTATTGTGTTTTAATGGCTAAAAAGCAAAACCGCCTTCTTCGGTTTTACCTGCTTCATGCTCCTTTCCTGCTTCATCGGCAAGCTCAAGAAGCTTTTGTTGCACATTGGGCTTGCTGATAATTTGCTCCCACTCCTGTTCTTCAACTGCTTCTAAAAAGCTCAGAACAATACGGTTAAACTCCTCTGGCTTCTCCATATTTGGCATGTGATGCGTTTCAGGAAGAGTGACTCTTTTTGAACCTAAAATATCTTGCTTTTGCCTGTTCGCGCTTACATGAAGTTGCCGCTCGTCTTCCGCTCCTGTGATAATGAGCGTTGGTACGGAAATTTCGGATAGGCGTTCATATGCGGGTGGGTCGAGTTGTTGTTGTGAGGCGGGATCAAGCACCCACACAAACGAATATTCGGATAGCTGGTCGCGCACTCTTTGGCGAGCAATGGGATATTGAGGAGATGGAACGAGTGTCGCGTCATTCATTATGGCCTCGACCATAGCAGGTCTATTTCGCTCCTCGATAGCCTTTCCAAATATAGCCCAACGTTGCATCTGTTGCTGTAGCTGTTCTGGCGTAAACATCAGTTCATTGGGGTAGCCACCTATGGGCGCACCAACTAAAATAAGGGCATCAACTCTTTCAGGATATTCGAGCGTAAAATCCTGAGCAATGACACCACCTAGCGAGAGACCAAGCAGATACGTTTCTGAGATACCGAGGTAGGTCAGCAGGTTATACAGGTCCTGTCTATCCGTATAAGGAGTCTGGGGTAAGTCTGTTTTGCCGAAGCCGCGCACATCGTAACGCACCACTTTATAGTGTTCGGCGAATGCAGCAAACTGGTCATCCCACATGCGGTTATCCATGTAGCCACCGTGAATGAGTACAAGCGGATGCCCTACGCCCATCACTTCGTAGTAGAGTTTTGTGCCATCTGTTTCGATAAACCCTGTCTCTATGGGCTTTGTATTATTGTTCATAGATGTTTAATCCCCTAACATCGGTATTTACTGATTCTATCTTCACTAGCAAATTACACGCATCTATACCGCTATCTTGTTAGGAGGGGGAACTGGGCGTCCCAATTCTTGCGCGACCATAATCCAACTGTCTATTGCATCTTGTCCTTGCTTCACAGCTTCTTCGTATGTTGCTCCATGCGTTCTACATCCTGGCAATTCTGGCACTGTCACGATATAGGCTTGATCTTCGTCGCTCCATTGGATATTCATTGAGTAGTGTTTGGTGTCCATATTGACCTCTAGTCATCTGCCAATCTTGATTCAACGATTTTCGTAGGGATCCGATGTATCGCGTCCGTTGCTCAATAAATTGAGCGAAATCTTTATGGATTCGTTATATAAGGCGCGTTAGATATGATATCGCGTGATAAATCACGCGGCGGACGCGATACATCGGGTCCCTACTAAAGCACGACCTGTACCCATTCAACCACATCCGCTACACATTCTTCAAGCGGTTTCACGGTATCCACAACTATGCGAGGATTGGTAATAGCATAGCTGGCTTCTACGGCGAATTGGCGACGGTATGCTTGCACACGTTCCCAGTCTGTCATGTGATGAGCGGGCAGGTTGCGATTCTTGCGGGATGTGATGCGTTGGTGCCATAGTTGCTCGTCAGAGCAGATACATTCAACGATGACTAGCGATGCATGTGTCTCTGCCGCGATCAATTTGGCATGTTCATATGTCATGGAATGCGTCAGAGGACTATCACAAATCACGTTCAATCCTTGAAGCAGTTGACGGCGCACGATGTTCAGCATTATATCGTAGGACAAACCATTTGTCTCGCCCTGTATATGCGAATCGGCAATATCTTTGACATCATCCTTATCAATGAGAGGCCATGCGAGTTGCCGACTCAAGGCTCGACTCAGCGTACTTTTTCCGCTTCCAGGAAATCCCTTCATGAGTATAAGCAGCACAATAATCTCTCCCTTATTGTTAATTTTTGTCAAGGTGTAATATAGAATTGAAAGAGAACAATTTTTTAGTTCTATGCCAAATTATTGCATTTCTCTTGTGGTATATGTTACCATTGTTGGAGGTAGCTAAAATTTCCAGTATTCCCCGACAGGAGCATTCATGAATAACATGATTCTGCGAGAACCGCTAACTCGCAAACAGAAAATTGAACTTAGTCTCGAAGAGTGTAACCAATTAAATGCGTTTATTGACCTTCTTATTCCTGCCGATAAAGACTTTCCTCCACCTTCCAGTCTCCATCTCATTGACACCTTTCTTACTCATCTCGCCCCTGGCAAAACCGACAAAATGTCTTTGCTCGTCAGTGAGAAACGTCTACGTGCAGCTTTACGAGATTTGAACACTTCTGCCGATGGAAATTTTTGCGGAGTAAGTTCGGAGAGACAACAGACGATCCTCAAGCATTTCGAGCGACGCGAACCCGCTCTTTTTCAGACACTCTTGACGCTCGCCAATCATAGTTACTACTCACGCCTCGCAACACTCCGCTATGCAGCGTCGCTATCCTAGTAAGTCATATTTTGAATACGAGACAGAGTAAAAGATAGTCAATAACAATTATGAAAAGCGGGGGTTGAAAAGCGGTCGGCGTTGGAGACTCGCGTTTGATATTTTTTTTTTTCTATTTTTCATGGGGG
>CAXUHG010000113.1:8046-18794 GCA_964250805.1 uncultured Ktedonobacteraceae bacterium
ATAAAACGCGTGGTGCAAATGGGGGTCGCTTTTCAACCCCCGCTTTTCATAATTGTTATTGACTATTTAGCAGGTGCCAGCAACGACATTGCATACGCGCGTGAAAACGGAGTGTGACGCGAACGTACATTCAACCGACGTGGCTGTGGACTATCCACATTAGAAGAGCAATCGTCACTCTCATTTATCATCGTCAATGTAGAGAGTAGGGCATTCGCAAGAGCTTTTGCACTGCTGAACCGTTGCTGTGGTCGTTTCGCAAGTGCCTTTTGCATGATGCACTCTATCTCTTCTGGTAAATCTTGACGCCTTGCACATAATGGTGGAATGGGGTCGTTGGTATGTTGCCATGAAATTTCCTCCGGCGTTATGCCATCATAGGGAAATGAGCCGCTTAACAGTCGATAGCAGAGCACGCCCAACGCATACACATCGCTTGCTGGATAGGTCATACCGAGGCTCTGCTCTGGTGCGATATAGAGCGCGTTGCCTTCGTCGAGTAGAGAAGCCAGTGGCTCACCTTCACGATAAGCACGTCGCATACCATAATTAGTGAGCAGGACATCCTGATCGTTACGCAAGTAGATGCTCGATGGCTGAATATTGCCATGCACAATGTTGTTTTCGTGCAGACATTGTACTGCATCGCATAGTTGCACAATCAGATGTAAGACGCGTTCAATAGGTAGAAAGCGTTCGTTTTGTCGCTTCAAATAGTGCGCTAAGGTCTCTACTTCTGGAAAAAGTGTCACGCAGTAGAGCAAATCATTTCCCGTTCCATACTCATAGAGGGGCTGAAGAGACGCGTGATGACACCGCCAGACCTTCTCCACCTCTTCTGAAAAATGTGTACGGAAATGTGTGGGATCGGGAAAAGGGGGGCGGAAGAGGCGCAATAATACGTCGTAACCACCCTTCATAGTGGGTCGTGCGCGGTACATCTCTACTTGTCCCTCACGCGCCAAACACTCTAATAAAAAATAATTTCCTACAAGGACACCGGCAAGTTCTGTCATTCTTCTCTCTCACTGTACATATACAACAATAGAATTTCTTGTTAAATACGTGTTACTATTCGCGCCTGACCTGTTCATAGGATAGAGAAAGGCGGATAGCATGGCACCAAGCAATCCCATCAGCAATAGAATTACTACCAATAGTGGTAACAGCTTTTTCAAGCGAGTATTGAACGTTTCACTCTTCTGCTCCTGCTTTGTCTCTTCTGGCGAAGGAAGTATAAGAGGCTTGCTCTGCACATAGTCGGTTGCTGTAAGTGGAACATGTGGTACTGCATCTTCCGCTTCCTCCCTAGCAACGGGCGACCATTCGGTGGGATCGACGGTCCATAACAGCGAATTGGAGTCTCCAGTGTTGTCATCTAAGAAGCTCTCCATTGGCTCCTCCTTTCTTTCTACAGGCTCCGCTGTTGGCGGAGCAAAAGCTTTCTCCTCAAATGGCGTGGTCATAGAAGGTGGCGAAAATTCACGAGTAAGCGATGTTGCGGCGGGTAGGGATGTATTCAGCTCAACATGTGGAGGCAAGGGTGTCTCTGGATTTCCAATCAATGCTGGCGAAGACGGAAACAGAAGTTGATTCGTCTTCGCTGCTTCCTGCATAGGTTGCAACTTTACCGTCGCAATTGGTCGAGAGAGCGGCGAGGCAATCGGTGCAACGTACACGGCAGAGGCGAAGGCTTTTGCGAATTCTTCAACCGAGACAAAACGGGCATCGGAACGCTTGCGCATCGCTATCTGCAATACCTCATCAACCGCATACGAGATAGTTGGTACAAAGCTCCGCACGGAAGGTGGTTCCTGACGTACATGCTTGAGCAGAACCTCTACAGGTGTCTGCCCGGTAAAGGGCGTAGAGCCGGTAAGAATGCGAAACAACAAAATACCCAGTGCATACACGTCGCTACTCTGTCGCAAAACACCCAGCGATTGCTCTGGAGACGCATATTCAGCAGACCCCCAACCCACACGAGTCAATGATTGTTGGCTATCATCATAGCCTCGCGCAATTCCGAAATCCGTGAGAAGCATACGTCCATCTGCAGTGACAAAAATATTGGAAGGTTTGATATTGCCGTGCAACACATCAGAATTATGTGCATACTGAACTGCGCTGCACACTTGCTGCATGATGGGTACCGCCTGTGTTGGCGAAAAACGCCCACCCACGCGGCGCAATAGATTCTCTAACGTCCCATTCACCACGAAGGGAGTCACGATATACAGCAAATCTTCTCCCTCACCATACTCAAGCAAAGGCAGAATATTGGGATGATGAAGTTGTCCAATCTTTTCTGCCTCAGTCATAAAATACGTGCGAAACGCCTCTCGTTGCGCATATCCAGAACGAAATACTTTTACCGCAACCTCAAACGCCTCTTCATCCTTGCGCTCTGAATCCGCATCATTCACCACACGAGCACGATATACATCCGCCACACCGCCTTTGCTTATACATTGCGTGAGCAGATATTCGCTCAGCATCACACCCTCTAAATCAGCCATACGACACCCCTAAATGCTCCATTTTTACATACTTTTTTCAAGAAATTCCTCTATACGAAGGGATATATCGAATTAAACGTGTCCGGCTCTCAATTTGGAGAAACATAGGAGGATTGAATTTTTGTGAGGTCCAAAAACTGGTCGTATTTAGGCTTGACAGAATGCGATATATCGGTTACACTGTCAATAACGATATATCGCATTATATCGAAGAGTGAAAGGAAACAAACTGATGTTTGGTAGAATGAATAGAGACTTTGCATTTCAGGGTCAAGGTGGCGACTGGGATGGTTGGACTCCCCCCTGGCTACAAGATGACGAGCAACCTCGTGGCGGGCGCGGATGGCAACGCGGTCCCTTTGGACATGGACATCACCGACACGGTGAGCATGGTGGTTGGCAACGTGGTCCCTTTGGACGTGGAGGATGGCAGCGTGGTCCCTTTGGTGGGGGTCCCTTCGGTCCTGGCGCACGTTTCTTCGAGATGAGACGTGGACGCGGCCCCTTTGGTGGGGGTCCTTTCGGTCCTGGGGGTCCCTTTGGTCCTGAGGGTCCTGCTGAAGGTCGTCGCTTCTTCGGACGCGGCGATGTGAAATTTGCCCTGCTTAACCTGCTACAAGAGCGACCAATGTACGGCTACGAGATGATTAAGGCACTTGAAGACCGCTCCGGCGGATTCTATGCTCCAAGTGCAGGCTCGGTCTATCCGACGCTGCAACTGCTCGAAGATCGTGGCTTCGTCACTGTGAACGAGACCGAAGGCAAGAAGGTCTATAGCATTACCGATGCGGGTCGTGCCGCTCTCACGGAACGCCAGCAGAGAGGCGAAGAGTTCGGAGATCGACGTGGTGGACGCGGCTTTGGTCCAGGAGGTCGTCACGGCGGCCCACGTCCAGAGATGCAAGCTCTTCGTGGTGAAGCAGCCGAGGTTGCACGCCTCTTCATTCTCGCTGGTCGCAAAACCTTCGAGAATCCAGAGCAACTTGCACAACTCCGCAGCATCATCGAGCGCACACGCAAAGAGTTGTCTAATATGATCTATGGCACAAATGCTGAGCAACAGCAACAGCCTGAGCAACCAGAACAACAATAAAAGATTATTGTAGGATATAGAATTCATGCCGTCCCTGCCAAGCGCAGGGACGGCATGAATTCTATATCCTACATCTATTTCAGAACCTGAAAAATAGAATCAGTACCAACGTCGCCACGTGCAGCAATTGATCGAGCCAGATGGGACCGATCACTTTATAGCGAGCTTTCAACGTGTCTACGATATAGTGCGTGATGAGAATAATGCTTGTTGCCAACAATGAGGTATGCGCGAAGAGGACAAATGTTGCGGTATAGGTGGCGCAATGATAAAAATTTACTTCCCAACTCTTCCCTTTCTCCATACTCATCCAGGTGCTTTGAAAGGCAAAGTCACCAATAAAATGGCATGCCAGCCAAATTAAGAGCGTAGAAGCGGAAACCCCAGATAGCATAAACGTTCTCCCTTGTTATACTTTGTGCTGAGTATACTAAGTTGAGAAGAACTCTACCATGAACAAAGTCTCACTATGAAAGTGAATTATTCCACACTCGCAGTCTGCATCGCCTCTACACGGATTTTGCCACGCCATGCAGTGTTGGTGAAAATCCGCAGCAGAAGCAGTGTTCCTACCAATGTCCAGAAACAGAAGGCAAGGTCTTGCTCTAAGAAGGCACTATCTACCATTCCCTGTACAAGAGCCGCCACCATCGCCGCGCCTACTCCCACCGTTGTCCAGCGCAGATGTTCGTTTTCCCTGAACGCGTTTGTGGCTAATTGTCGCAAAATTCGTGCCAGAAGCCAGAAGAATAGTACAATTACAGCGACAAAGGCCAGCAAACCGAATATGCCCATACTTACCCATACGTGCAAAAAGATATTGTGTGGATGTGATAGCTCTGGCTCATAGCGTAAACCAGTGTCCTTATGCGTCACTGGATCATTCTTGATCCAGTAGTGGCGATGAGAGTCACAAATGGGATTGCTGCTGTAGTAGCAGAGCCAGTTATCCATACCATAACCCAGCCACGGGCTGTCATGGATCATGCGGAATGCACTTTCCCAGAGATAGATGCGCTTCGTGACCGTGCTTACAGAATGAACACCTTTACCACCCACGCTGTCATGATGATTCACAAACACATTCACAATCTGTGTTCGGAATGCAAAGGTTGCAATGAGAAGGGCTATAACTAACACGCCACTCCCGATAAGCAGGACTTTTCGGTTGCGAACGGAGAGAGCTGCAACAAAGAGTAGAGCAAATGCAATGGCAACCTCCGCACCAAGTGATTGCGTCATGTATAACACAATCAGCATTGGCAGACAGCAGGCGAGAGCGATTAAGCGTAGACGCAATGATACGCGTGCCAACAATAACGCGAAACTCATTGGTAGCACATAATCGAAGAGCAAACCGATACTGTTTGCGCTCCCATAAACCGCATGAACGCGTCGTACTCCATCCTCAAGTGGAATAGTGTTCTTAAAAAAAACGATTTGTGCAAGTCCGAGCAAGGCTATAATCAGCCCACTTCCGATCAACGCCCCGACCAAGCGCGTGATATCCTGACGTGTGCGAAGGCATGCTAGTAAGAGCAGCACATATATCAACGGATCAAAAACCTCTTCACGAAACGCACGCAGAGCGGTAGTATGATTGAAGGCGATACCGATAGAAATCGCCGCCATAAGCAAAAATACCAGTATTGGTACAAGAAACGGTCCCATACGACCGCGCAGTTGTGTCCACGAGAGCCAATAGTTCCAATGTTGTCGTTGCACAGCTAATTGCAGTAGTGCGACAACCACGCATGTTACAAGTGCAATCTCAACAAGGCTAAACGCATAATGACCATAGACGACTTTCTGTTGTGCGTAGTAGGGCAGGCTAAGCGGTAGTAATGCAACGGCAATGGGCAGACGATACCAACATAGAGCCGCGAATAGGAACAGTAATGGTAATGTATATAATGGATGAGCTGTGAGTGCATGAGCAAATGCAAAGCGACCAATATGGATATTCGCGTTTCCCAGCACATAGTAGAGAGCTATCGATAAAATCAGTCCCCCTTCTACGAGTCGATTCTGCCAGAAAGGAAAAAACTGCACTCCCACTCTGTGCCTGTAATCAGTGGGTGGCTCTGTGGGAGCTTCTAAAGCATTTTTATGTTGTGTATCTACGTCCATTTTGGTGTGTACCGTCATATATTTTCTCTATAGAGAGATTTAAGCAGAATTTTGTGGACTACGAGGGTGTAGGGGGTATAATTCATTACGCCCTTCTCCCATATCAATTCCACTTTTCATTCATTGATTCCGTCCCTTAATCCTTGTGAACATTATCTATTGGGACAAGGGCGCAATGAATTATGGCTCCCTACTTGGTAAAACGTTGGAAAAATTAAAATCAATGCGCCTGACACCAAGAGTACTCTAGTTGTCAAGCGCATGAAGTATTGAAAACTGTTATTAGCGACTAATTTCTGACACAAACTGACGGAAGACATGCATGTGATGGTCTATGTCATCCTGTGTATGTTGTACAGAGATCGTCCACTGGTCATCGAGTCCTGGTGGGAAGAGAATACCACGATTGACGAGGAAAAGCCAGTAAGCATACGAAAGGTCCATATCAATGTCCCACCATGCGCGATAGTTACGCGCTCGCTGGTAGCGGAACATAGCACAGCCCTTCGCGCCAATTTGCGCGACGTGCATTGGCAGGTCGAATTCTTCGATGACACCTGTATACCCATCGGCAAGCTGCTGCGAGAGTGAGTTGGCATGGGCATGCGCCTCTGGCGTGAAGATTTGCGTCAACGTCACCAGACCAGCACGCATCGACATTGGATTGCCATTGAAAGTTCCCAGATGCAGAACTTCGCCACTGCTGATATGGTCCATGATCTCTTTACGCCCACCGAAGGCACCGATTGGCATACCACCACCGATAGACTTGGCAAGACAAATCAGGTCAGGCTCGACGGGATAAATCTCTGTCACGCCTCCAGGGGCGACGGTCACACCTGTTTTCACTTCATCAAAAATGAGCAACACATCGTGACGGCGCGTAACATTCCGTATATTTTGCAGATAGCCCTCGTCCGGTAGCATAATGCCGACGTTCATCAGCACGGCCTCGGTAATCACGGCGGCAACCTCGCCCTCATGCTCCGTCAGAATGCGGTCAAGAGCCTCAGCATCGTTATACGGCGCGATAATGACATTGCCCTTCACATCAGTTGGAATACCCTTTGAGGCTGGCACCGTATTTGGATGCTCGGCTGATCCAGCGGCCTCACGCGAGGGCTTGGTACTCATCATCACGGCATCATGGTGTCCATGATAAGAACCCTCGATCTTGACGATCTTGTCACGATTCTTGTGTGCGCGTGCAAGTCTCAACGCATCCATCGTCGCCTCGGTACCGGAGTTCGAGAAACGTACCTGCTCCAGTGGTGCGAAACGACGCACAAGCTCCTCAGCAAGAAAGGTCACATCGGCACTTGGTAGAGAATATAACGAACCCTTGCCCAGTTGATCGCGCAATGCCTCCACCAGCACCGGATGTGAGTGTCCGACGAGTAGGCTACCAAAGGCAAGATGAAAGTCAGCGTACTCATTACCATCATAATCCCAAATATGACTGCCCTCGGCGCGACTAATGAAGAGTGGATAAGGAGGAACAGCCTGGAACGAACTAGAGACGCCAAGCGGCAATGATGCCATACTACGCTCGTGAATTTCGTGTGAGCGTGGAGTGCGCTTTCTAAAATCTGCATCCTCGCGTGCGATAATCTCTGAAATCAGTTTGGGATTGACCGTGATAGGTTCCCGTAACATAAAAAGTCCTTTCTTGTTGAATAACACCGCTTGTTTCTACCAGTATAGTGTACCTAAGAAAAATGGAAATAGCAATGGTAAGGTCTATAAAAATACGATATCCGCAAATTTACAGAGTAAATTTGCGGATATCGTATTTTTATAGACCTTACCGGATAACCCACAACTTCGCCGCTGATGCAGGGCTAATAGACACCTCGCGTTCAGCAACACGTAGCCGCACGTTCTCGGAGTTCTCTACTGTATTATCGTCACTACGAGCAACTACCGTCAATTGCATTCCTGGCATTAAGCCTTTCTCCTCGAAGTAGCGAATCAGCCCCTCCTCATCTTCGACCACCTCAGAGATGCATAGAAGCGTCACAGTTTCGCCTTCGGCAATCGTCGAGAGGCGTAAGGCATTATGATCTTTGAGGTAGTTGCGGGCATCGACTGAGCCTGGAATGGGATTACCATGTGGGCAGGTGGTTGGATTGTGCAAGCTGGCGATGACGCGTGCCTCTACCGCGCCAGAGATAAAATGCTCCAGGCGACACGCCTCTTCATGCACCTGATGCCAGGGCATATTGAGCATATCGACGAGAAAACGCTCCGTCAGGCGGTGGCGTCGCAACACTGCCTCAGCCGCCTGGATACCAGTCTCGGTCAACGTCACCAGGCGTCTCTGATCCATCTCGATATAGCCGTCACGCACTAACCGTTTCAACATCTCAGTCACGCTGGGAGGTGCGACAGCAAATTTTTGAGCAAGACGCGCTCCAATTACCACCTCGTCTTCCATGCTCATGTTGTAAATGGTTTCCAGATACTCTTCAACGGTTGCGCTTAGTAATTCAGGTGTTTTCATATGTTTGTGCCTTGTAGCTATGTCTCAACAGTACACCACTACTGTAACACGCGCCCCTCGTACCGTCAAGAAAAACATGCACAACAAAACAATTCGCAGTTGACGCTTCTACAGCATGGGACACATCAAAGTCTACCGATTTTATAAATGCTTATAGTGAGAGTGAAAGAAGGAGTGTATTCCTCATTACTACTTAAAGCAGGGATGCCCTCTCTCAAAAAGCGACACGCACTCACAGGGAAGGATTAAAACGATGCGTCTGAAGCCATATATGTATAAACAGATTATTCTAATTGTTTGTACTATCGTCCTGTTGTCAGGTTCTTTTATCTTTACACGCGTAGAACAAAATGCGCATGCTGCAAATCCAGGTGCTGGCAATACTTGTACATGGTATAGAATTCGTTTTGGCGACACACTTGCCAATATTGCAAATGCCAACCACACCAATATTTGGGCACTGGCTCGCGCGAATGGAATTGGAAATGTCAATTTAATTTTTGCAGGTCAACTTATGTGCATTCCTCACGCGTCTTCAGGCGGAGTACAAAGTAGCGGCTCTGGTTCTGGTGGCAATGGGAGCGGTGTTCTCGCCAGTGGTACCGTCTCATGGTACAACTATGGGGCGTTGCAGTGGTCTAATCGGAGTCAGGTATCCGCGATGTTGCGCCAGATAGCGTGGAACTACGGTCTACCCGCGAATCTCGTTCTGGCTATTGGTTGGCAAGAAAGTGGGTGGACACAGCACGTCATTGCACGCGATGGTGGCATTGGAGTGATGCAACTCATGCCTTACACAGCCATGAGCATTAACGCCACGACTCGTGTGTACCGTGACCCCTATAAGCTATGGGATAACCTCAATCTCGGTGCCACTTATCTACGTTGGCTCTGGAACACCTTTCACGGCAATCTCGATCAAGTGATCAGCGCCTACAACGAAGGCGGGTGGGGAGTGATGCATCGTGGCATCTTCAATTGGACTTACGTCCGTAGTGTTCTCTTCTTGATGAATACATTCTAGCAATTTGTTCGTGTCGCTTACAATGTTTCAAAGTGGGTGTGGATAGTGGTCATAGCCGCTATCCACACCCACTTTGAAAAGTTCAGTTTTTCAAACACTTGACACATTTGCAAAACAGCTTTATACTGAATACAGATACAACTGAATACACAACGCATCGAACAGGAAGAGTACATAACCTTACAAGGGGTACAGAGAATCGGGCTGGTGGAAACCGATACCATTGCGGTTATGGAATGGACCTGGGAGCGAAAGACGAACATTCATCAGAATAAGTAGTGCTTTATCGGAACGTCCCCCGTTATCGAGGACAGGATATACATGTATCTGGTAAATGTAGATCATGTTGTGTATCCGGCAAACGAAGAGAGTACCCGTACAACGAAAATAGCTAGATACGGGTAGTCTGAATGAGGGTGGTACCACGAAAGCTTCACGCTTCTCGTCCCTGTGTGGATGAGGGGCGTTTTTTATTGCTCTTTTTCCTGTCTCATCTCAATTCTATGATGGAGGGCAACTATGTCAGTCGAAATCGACACACAAACACAATTCAGCGCGAGGGAGACACAAACACCTGTAAAGAAGCGTGTCTTCTCCGGCGTGCAGCCGACGGGCAACATTCACCTCGGCAACTATCTCGGAGCTATCCGCAACTGGGTAAAGGCACAGGCTGACTACGATAACATCTTTTGTATCGTCGATCTGCACGCCATTACGCTGCCAATAGACCCGAAAGAATTGCATACCAACACGCGCAAACTGGCGGCACTCTACCTCGCTTGTGGTCTGGACACACGCTATTGCAAACTGTTCGTACAATCGCATGTTCACGAACACGCTGAGGCAAGCTGGATCATGAACTGCTTCACGCCAATGGGCTGGCTGAACCGCATGACACAGTTCAAGACGAAGGCTGGCGACCATGCCGACTCAGTTGACACCGGACTCTACTGCTATCCCGTCTTGATGGCGTGTGACATTCTGCTCTATCAGACTCACTACGTGCCCGTCGGCGACGACCAGAGGCAACATATCGAGTTGACACGCGATCTCGCGCAACGCTTCAATGCTCGCTACAACAAGCAGGTATTCACAATTCCAGAAGGGCAGATTCGGGAGGTGGGAGCAAGAATTATGTCGCTCGATGACCCAACAAGTAAGATGAGCAAGAGCGCAGCTAATCCTGGATCACGTATCAACCTGTTGGATGATGCCAAGACCATCAAGCAAAAGATTGGACGTGCCACCACCGACTCTGAACGACTGGCGAAGTTCGATCCGCAACGCCCCGGCATTACCAACCTACTCACCATCTATGAGATGCTCACAGGTAAGTCACAGGAGGATATCGAGGCAGAGTTCGAGGGCAGTGGTTACGGAGCGGTCAAAGCCGCCGTTACCGACCAGCTCGTGGCGACGCTTGAGCCAATCCAGAAACGCTACTACGAACTTATCAACGACCTGCCAACTCTGGAAGCC
>CAXUHG010000114.1:0-18598 GCA_964250805.1 uncultured Ktedonobacteraceae bacterium
TATCACTGCTTGCTTGTTAGGAATTACTTCCGACCCTCCCGTGAGGTATTGAAACATGCCACAATGAGCAGTGCTAATACAAAAATTCTAAGTCTAAATGGCGTGCGGTGTCCGAGAGGAATTGAAACCGTTATTCTGGATAGAGAAGCTGCCGCACTCGACACGTCTAAATGGCGTGCGGTGTCCGAGAGGAATTGAAACCCAACTGCTCTAGCTCTTTGCGATGTGCCGATGCAAGTCTAAATGGCGTGCGGTGTCCGAGAGGAATTGAAATAGGTAGCGTTCGGTGAGTCCCCCGCCGATATCGACATCGTCTAAATGGCGTGCGGTGTCCGAGAGGAATTGAAATTCAAGAGAGACGAGACGAATGCGGTTGCGAGTGATGATGTCTAAATGGCGTGCGGTGTCCGAGAGAGGGGTGCAACTAATTCATTTGTAGAAGTTCTCTATTGATGAATATTGGGAACAGGTTCAAGAGAAGCAAAACGTGGTCGATGGGGACGAGGGCGTTATGAATAAAAGCCCCTACAGGTCGTCAATTCCTGCAACGTGTACAGGATTGAACCGTGTAGGGGCTTTTATTCATAACGCCCTGTGAGCGATTCGATATGATACATGAATTGAAGCACGTCCTCAATGATCGGAGCAAGCATCAATGAGTGCAAGGGTGTGATACAATCAGGCCAAAATGAATCAACCTGAGTTAAAGATTGTAACATAGAGGACAGAGAACACGTACCAATTGGTACGTGTTCCCTATCCTCTAAGCTATTGTCGAGGTCTGTTCCTATGTATATTCATTTGATCGAACGCGAGTCCAATCACAACGCCTACTCCAAGATTGTTGAACGCCTCTCCAAGTGCAACCCTTTGCCGATACCTACTGCAAGCCCTGAACCGTTGGGTATATTGCGCGCTGGCCTATCCTGTGGAGGTTATTCTATGGAAATACATCCTTTCCTGAAAAATACCTTTTATATTTTTCTCTTCCTTACGTTATATTGAGTAGATAAATCATCTACGTTAGAAACGATGTTAGGAAGGATACCCGACATGAGATCAGCAAAAACGATGCAGTTAGGGGTACTCATTGTACTACTTGGAATAGTTGTTAATATGGGAGGAATTCAATTATTAGCTCTGCAAACCTTTGGGATGGAGGCACAATACTCATTGGGCATAACCGCAGCTATTATTGTGGTTGTAGGATTCTTCATTGCTCTTTTTGGCTATTTTCAAAGAGGCTAGAAATCAATGCTACATTAAATAACTAGAGGAACTTTCATTGTGTTGGATAGCATTCCATCCTAAGCTGGCAGCCATTTCACTGCCCACATGGAGATGACTCGTATCGCCAGGTCCAACTCTCGACCGGCCTCCGTCAATTCATACTCTACACGGATAGGCGAGGTGGATGCGATATGACGTACCACGAGTCCCTCCGCTTCAAGGTCGCGCAGTCGCTCCGTTAAGAGTCGATCAGAGATGCCTGGAATTGTGAGAAGGATTTCGTTATAGCGATGTGTTCCATGCATGAGTACGCGTAAGATTGACCCCATCCACTTTTTGCCAATAATCTCCATTGCATGATGATACTGTGGACAAAATTCCGCAAGCTGCTTCATTTCTGGTAAAGAAACTGTAAGACTTTCCACTGCTTGTTGCTGCGGTTCACTACTTGCTTGTGCTTCCATGTGTTTATGCTACCTTCTCTTAAAATCGGTCCAATCTCCTTACAGAGAAAGTATAGCACATTAAACCTACTTTTGGTAGCTTGGCTACTTGGAGTTAGGATAATCTGTGGTGGAGCAAGGGCGCCCGCAAGGGGAACGCCCCTCCTATACCCGAAGCGTCTCTATAAGGGGACTCGTGGTATAGGAGGGGCGTTCCCCTTGCGGGCGCCCTGATTTTCAAATCACTATTACGTGGGGCGAACTCCCTTGACAAACTCTCTCTCAGGCTACATACTATAGCCAGGCTACTTTTAGTAGCCTCGTGATTACGAAGCTTTTATATATCCTCAAAGGAGACACTCATGAAACATCGCACACTCGGTCAGCAGGGCCTTAACGTTTCAGCCATTGGTCTAGGGACGATGGGGATGACAATGGTCTACGGCCCTAGCGATGATACGCAGAGCATCGCCACGCTCCGCCGCGCCTATGAATTAGGCGTAACTCTCTTTGATACCGCCGAACTCTACGGTGGGGGAACTGGCTCAAGCGAGCAACTACTCGGTCGGGCGGTCAAGGACTTCCGCGACAAGGTGGTACTCGCTACCAAGTTCGGCTACGATATGTCCAACAACCAGATTCCGAATGAGGCATTGGATAGCCGACCCGAACACATCCGCCAAGTTGTCGAGAACAGCCTACGTTACTTGCAGACGGACCACATCGACGTGTTGTATCAGCATCGCGTCGATCCGAATGTGCCAATTGAGGACGTGGCGGGTACGGTCAAGGACCTCATCAACGCTGGGAAGGTTCGTTTCTTTGGCCTCAGTGAGGCCGGACCAGACATTATCCGCCGCGCCCATGCCGTTCAACCAGTATCGGTGTTGCAAAGCGAGTACTCCATCTTTGAACGTGATATCGAGACTGCTGTCCTCCCGACAATCCGTGAACTTGGTATTGGCTTCGTTGCCTACTCTCCATTGGGGCGTGGCTTCCTCACCTCCACCGTCAAGCCAGGAAACGAATATCCCGAAGGAGATATGCGCCGCTTCGACGCACGGTGGCAAGGCGAGAACTACGAAGCCAACGTCAAGGCCATCAAGCAGTTGACCGAGCTTACGGAGTCAAAAGGTATTACCGTGACCCAGTTAGCATTGGCATGGCTGTTTGCCCAAGGCGAGGACATTGTGCCGATTCCCGGCACGCGAAATCCACATCGACTAGCGGAAAACGTCGCTGCAGTTGATGTAACTCTTAGCCCAGCCGATCTTGATCGCATACATCAGATATTGCCGCACGGAGCATACGGTGAACGCTATCCTGCCGGACACATGCCTAAGTGGTAATTCCCACATAAATAATTGTGGAACGATGTTGTATAACATCATTCCACAATTATTTATGTGTATCTACGAAAAGTTAGTATCACGCCTCCGCCCCCTCGACATGTCGCATCCCCACCAGATGCGCCGTCTCGTTCAGCTTTGCTAAGATTGCACTCTCAGGTTTGAGCCAGAGTTCGGTGAGAGAGGCGTTGTCGTGGCGGAACTGCCAGCGACGCCGAATGTCGAGGTCGAGGACGTTGCAGACGAGGAGGCCGATGAAGCCACCATGCGTGACCCAGACGACGGTTTTGTCGGCATACTGGCTCTGCCAACGTAAGAGCGCACGCGTGATGCGTGCGTTGACCTGTTGCAAATTCTCGCCTCCGTGAGGGATACCGTAGGCAATGGCATTGGTGCGCCACGGCACTATCGTATCAGGGAAGCGTTGCACGATCTCTTCGGTGGTGAAGCCCTCCCACTCGCCCATTGCGATTTCGCGTAGGTCGGAGTCTTCGTAAAGAGGTATGTCGCGTGTATGCATGATGGCTCGTGCGGTGGCGCGGGTACGTTGCAGGTCGGAGGAGACGATAATATCTATCGTCTCCTTCGCTAGATACGCTCCTACGAGGGCGGCCTGTTGTTCGCCAACTGAGTTGAGCGCGATATCGGACTGGCCTGTGATGCGATGATCCGTGTTATACAGTGTCTCGCCGTGACGCACTACAATGAGACGCAAGAAATCTCCTCCTCGCCGCCGTAGGGCAGGACGCTACTGTAGACGGGTTCGGCGATAGGCTCGATGTGAACCTCTTTTCTGAATAGGCGGTAGTAGTCCACGAATGAGCCGAACTGCTCTAGCGCAAGCGTGTTGATTGCTGGATAGATTTCGGGCGTGCGTGGGTCCAGTTCTAGTGTGCGACATACCTCTTGCAACTGCTTTTTGACGTTGCGCGGCAGAACTTTACCGAATAGGAAGAATGCACCGAGGCTATCGGCAATCATCTTCTTGATGTGAGCATCGTCTTTTTTATCGTGAAAATGCGGACTCTTGGATTGATACTGCTGAAAGGTCACGCCCTTAGGCTCATTTTGCCAGCGTGAGGCGTGATAGAGCAGGTCGAGAAACTGAAATGTTTCGACGGAATAACCCGACGAAAAGCGGATAGTCTTCGCGGTCTCCATCGTCATACCCTGCTCGCCCGCGTTCGAGGAGATGATGGGATAGTCGCGTATGCCAAACCAACCTGCTAGCAGGCTTGTAAACAGAGGTGAGACGACGCGTGTACAGCGACCAAGCAGTTTGACATCTTGATTGGCGTTGCCCAATGCAGGTTTCGAGGACCAGCAGATGCGAATATCGTGTAGGTCGGGGACGCCCCGTTCGCGCGTATGTCGCTCGTTGCTCACAACATCGCGGATTGGTGCTTGACCAGCACGAGCCTCCATGAACAGCTTGCTCATGGCTACCGTGTATTCCAATAATGCACTCGGCACGAAGTTGTCCGCGTCATAGTAAATCACCCATTCCGCATAGCCCAATTGCGCCGCGCACATGGTGCCAATATACATGCCTTCGCCCTTGCCATTGACCACTTTTCCGTCAGACCCAAGAATTTGTTGTACACCGCTATTCTGGAGCAGACTTGTGATGAGTGCATCTTTCTGATGCACAAGGTAGGTATCTCTATGTTCCGCAAGCCCTTCTCGTAGGCCGCGCTCGATGGTTTGTAACTCCTCTTCTGGACAATTAGTAACGATAATGATGGGGCTATTCACAGGAAGGTACCAAAGCACGCTGAGTAATGTCTCCAGGCTCTCGCTCTTATGTGAAATCACAAAGGCAGTGTGAGAGAGGAAGTAGTTCAAGTCGTTGAGTTCGTTTACCTCTAAGAGGTGTGAAAAGCGCACTGTATCAATGTTCACGCGATAATCTCCCTACAAAAATGGTGGAGTAAGAAGTTGGAATGGGTCTGCTCGAATTGGAAGAATCCGAATGCTGCCAGGGCAGGTATATGTACGGCTCAATTGGAAAAGATCAAGGGCGTACTATCATCGGGTTGCGTCCTCGGCGTTCTGGATGAGGAACGCGAGACTGTTCCGATGGGGACAGCATGTAGTTTCGCTTAGGGGCATGGGGTCTGGCACTTACTACTACGTAAGTAGACTTTTAATGCAACGATTTTACATAGATTAGCAGCATTTTTATGCAGGCTGATTTTGCACATGCAGTGCTTTCTTTGCTCTATCACGCTAAGCTACGTCGTTTATGGCATCTTCATGACAAGCGTCACTATAAGTATAACGAACTTGCTTCTATTCTGTCAAAGGGTAGGACTTCCAGCTAAGCTTTTCTTCCATTCATACCCTGCAATAGAGGGCGGCGAAGCCGCCCTCTATTGCAGGGTATGAATGTGCTATACTGCTTTCAGATTTACCTTGTCTACCTCTATATACGAATCTCATGGAGATAAGTTCAATATGACCACAAGTGAACAGCGTAGCTCACAATCATCTACAAACGGCACAGCATCTCAGGAGAAGATCGCGGAACTGCATACATTGAAAGCCACTGCGATGCTTGGCGGGGGCGAACGTCGCATCGAGCAACAACATAAGAAGGGCAAGTTGACCGCACGCGAACGGCTCGACCTGTTGCTTGATCCGGGCAGTTTCAACGAACTAGATATGTTTGTCACACACCGCTCTACTGACTTCGGGCTGGGCGAGCAGAAAATTCCTGGTGATGGCGTCGTGACTGGCTATGGGCAGATCGATGGACGCCTTGTTTATGTCTTCTCGCAAGACTTCACCGTCTTTGGCGGTTCGCTCTCGGAGGCGCACGCGGAAAAGATTTGTAAGGTAATGGACCTTGCGATTAAAAACGGTGCCCCCGTAATCGGCCTCAACGACTCTGGCGGAGCGCGTATCCAGGATGGTGTAGTCAGCCTCGGTGCCTATGCCGACATCTTTTTACGCAACACGTTGGCATCCGGCGTCGTGCCACAGATTTCCGCGATTATGGGACCGTGCGCGGGTGGTGCTGTCTACTCCCCTGCCATCACCGATTTTATTTTCATGGTCGAGGAGACGAGCCACATGTTCGTCACTGGTCCGAACGTGGTGAAGTCGGTCACGCATGAGGATGTAACCTTCGAGGAACTGGGCGGTGCCGATATTCACAATAGTAAGAGCGGTGTCGCCCATTTTGCCTGCCCCTCCGAACCTGAATGTATTCGTCAGTTGCGCCAGTTAATGAGCTATCTCCCCTCGAACAACGTCGATGATCCGCCGCGCATCGTTCCCACCGATTCCCCAAAGCGTGCGGAGGCAGCACTGGATAGCATCATTCCCGATAATCCCAACAAGCCCTACGATATGACGAGTATTCTCAAATACATCGTAGATGACGGCGAATTCTTCGAGGTGCAGGAGCGTTTCGCGCGAAATATTCTCGTTGGCTTTGCGCGTCTCAACGGTCGTTCTGTGGGTCTGGTCGCGCAACAACCGCGCTCACTGGCGGGTGTGTTGGATATCAACGCCTCCGACAAAGCGGCGCGTTTCGTGCGCTTCTGTGATTGCTTCAACATTCCAATCATCACCTTTGTCGATGTCCCTGGCTTCCTCCCCGGAGTGAGTCAAGAGCATAACGGTATCATTCGTCACGGCGCGAAACTGCTCTACGCCTATTGTGAGGCCACCGTACCCAAGATTACCGTGATTACGCGCAAAGCCTATGGTGGTGCCTACGACGTGATGAGCAGCAAGCATATACGTGGCGACATCAACTACGCATGGCCCTCTGCCGAGATCGCCGTGATGGGGCCAGAGGGTGCCGTCAACATCCTCTTCAAAGACGAGATTGAGAAGGCTGCCGACCCCGATCAGAGGCGCAAAGAACTGATCACCGAATACACCGAGAAGTTCGCCAATCCCTATATCGCGGCAGGTCGTGGCTACATCGACGAAATTATCGAGCCGAGCAACACACGCACCAAGCTCATCAATGCTCTCGAAATGCTCAAGAACAAACGCGACACGAACCCACCCAAGAAGCATGGGAATATTCCGTTGTAGTACATAATCAACTTTCATGTCTCTCTCCCCGCCTCTGGCGGGGAGAGAGACATGAAAGTTGATTATGTACTAACGATGAACACGAAGAAGGTCGGCATCCTCGGGGGATGATGCCGACCTTCTTCTATGAAACGGAAGGAGAAGAGAGAGTGTGTATCGTGTTAACCTTTGTATCTCACATTTCTAGGATACTGCCTAAAGGTCAAAAATTTGTAGAATAATCCTCAAGATTGTGTCAAGACTTTTGTAAAGCCAGAAAATGGCATACTCTCCGCTATATTTTCTCGTATAGTATATGCTACTATTGAATGCAAGAAGATTTCTAGGAGTGAGGTTCATGGCGCAGAAGATTTTGTTGATTGAAGATGAAGACGGGATTATTCACCTGATAAATCTCTACCTGAAAAACGAGGGCTTTACCGTTGTGATTGCCAAAGATGGAGCCGACGGTCTGGCACTGCATGCGCGTGAAAAACCCGATCTTGTCATTCTCGACATCATGCTGCCCGCCATTGACGGCTTCGAGGTGTGCAAACGCATTCGTGCATGGTCTAAAACGCCAATTCTGATGCTGACCGCACGTAGTAGCGAGGAAGACCGCATTACGGGTCTCGACCTCGGCGCGGACGACTATCTGGTCAAGCCGTTCAGTCCGCGTGAACTGGTGAGCCGTGTGCGAGCCATTTTACGGCGTAGCGGCTCTACTGATACAACTGCCTCTGCTTCCAATTCAACACCCGCTGAAAACAAGGAGGTGTTGCGGTTCCCTGGTCTCACCGTTGACATACCTGCACGGCGCGTCGAGGTGAATGGAGTCGAGATTGCTTTGACGCCAACCGAGTTTGACCTGCTTGCACTGCTGGCGAAGTCGCCTGATCGCGTCTTTACCCGCGAAATACTGATGAACAAGGTGTGGGGCTACGATTATCTAGGCGATGGGCATACGATAGATGTACATATGAGCGCGTTACGTAAGAAGATAGAGCTGGAACCTGGACAGCGTTACATTAAGACGGTCTGGCGTGTTGGCTATCGTTTTGAAGTGAAAACGCCCACGCCACGCCCAACCAGCATACCGTCATCATAAGGGAAAAAGACTATGCGTATGCGCTGGTGGCAAAGTATTCGATGGCGACTCGCGCTCGGCTCGATGTTAGTGGTACTCTTGGCTACTACAATTCTTGCGTTTTCGACAATCGTTGCCATTATTTATTATTATAATACAGATCAAATAACAAGCTTACACAGCTTTGCTGCTGATGATGCCCAGAGTATAGGCGAGCAGTACCAGTCTGTGAAGCTCACACCTACAGTACTTAATCCACATCCTGGACGGCTACAAAAGTCGCTGACGAATGCACTGGTTCTACGCCATCAATCTGTTGTCAACACGAATTTGTTACGAAACAGTCGCACGGGTGAAGAGTATCAATTTATGGTATTGAATGCGAGAGGTCGGCTTATCTATCCTGCAACGAGATATATCAGCGCAATCCCTATCTTACCGCGTATTCTCTCTGCCACAGCGCACCGATGCTATGTTCCTGATAGCGATGTTCAAAAGATATGTCAAGCTATTGAAAATGGTGAGGCGAATCACCCCACATCGGATCAGGTTAGCCAGAGCCGTTTCCTGCCTCGCCCATTTACAGTTGAACCAATCACGGCAGATGGAACGCATAACGCACCTGTCGTTGGCGTACTGCTCATAATTACGCCAGATAATACACTTCCATCCTTTGTCTTATCGGTAGCACAATCTGTACTCTTTGTGTCTCTAGCTGTCGCTCTTGTTGCAGCTATTATTGCTATTATCTTCTCACGTACTATCACTCGTCCTCTAGCAAAACTAACCAGTGCATCGCGCGTAATGGCCTTGGGCAACTACGATACGCGTGTTGACATCCATGCCTATGGTGAGATTGGCGAACTGGAGCATAGTTTCAATGAGATGGGGGCACAGTTGAGCCGCGACGTAGAAGAGTTGCGGGAACAAGAGCTATGGCGGCGCGAATTGATTATGAGCATCACACATGATCTCGCAACTCCACTGACCGCGATTGCTGGCCTTGGCGAATCGCTGGTCGATGGTGTAACGCAGAGCCGTGAGGACTACGAGGCAACAGGCCGCATCATTGTACGTGAGACGCTACGTCTGCGCCGTCTGGTCAAAGACCTGCATGTGATGGCGAAGGTCGAGGCGGGTGCGCTCCAACCGCAGCGCAAAGAGCTACGTCTCGCCGCCCTTGTCGATGAGGTGCTGGCGGTGCTAGCGCCTGAGTTCGAGCGTGCCGACGTGGAGCCGAACAATGCTATTCCGTTTATCCTGCCTGTAGTCCAGGCTGATGCTGACATGTTGACACGCGTCTTTTCAAATCTCTGCGCCAACGCGATTCGCCACACACCCGCCGGAGGTAGCGTAACGATTGATGCAGTGCCACATGGTGATACGCTTCTGGTCTCAGTTACAGATACAGGTGAGGGTATTCCGCCAGAGTCGGTGACCCGTGTCTTTGATCGTTTCTACCGCGCCGATAGTGCGCGTCAATCGGTAACGGGCGGTAGTGGTCTCGGCCTCGCAATAGTGCGTGCCATCGTCGAGGCGCACGGTGGAAAGGTTTGGGCAGAGAACAACCCTAACGGCGGTGCGCGTATTCTCTTCACTCTCCCCATACAAGAGATGAGTATGCAGGTAACACAGCCGATGGAGGTTGTGTAGGAGAAGCAAGGGCGCCCGCAAGGGGAACGCCCCTCCCATACACGAAACGTCTCCATAGGCGACCTCGGCGTATGGGAGGGGCGTTCCCCTTGCGGGCGCCCTTGCTTGGTTACATTACAATCGCTTCGGCCTCGATCTCGACTAGCATGTTCTCATCAATGAGGCGGCTCACCTGCACCATTGTCGTCACAGGACGGATATCGTGGAAGAACTCGCCGTGTGCAGTGCCGATTCTCTCCCAATCGGCGATGTTGACCACGAACATGCGGGTACGTACAACATCGGTCAGTGACGCGCCAACCTGTGTCAATGCGCGTTCGATATTCTGAATTATCTGAATGGTCTGTGCGTGGGGATCGCCAATGCCAACAACCACCCCCTGCTCGTTCGTGACCGTTGTGCCCGCGACATGTACAATATTGCCGACGCGTACCGCTCGCGAATAGCCGACGATTGACTCGTAGGGGACGCCACTTGCGATTTTCTGTCGTTGCATATAATCATTCCTTACCCTAAAAAGGTTGATATTCTTCGTCGTCGTCAACATCTGGTTTTTGGAGTGGCGTTGGCATTGTAGATGGCTTGCCGTTGGCGGCTTGCTTTTTCAAGAAGTCGTCGCGTGCCTTTTCTTCAGCCACGATATCGGCAACCTCATCAGCCATGCTATGACCTTCATCTCTGCCGCCGCCGAGAATTTCGCGTCCGCCGCGTCCGCCCTGTTCGGAGTGTCCGATGATGCCGCGCTCCTCTAAGAGGTCAATCAAGCGTGCTGCGCGTGAATAGCCAATTTTCAAGCGGCGTTGCAGCAGCGAGATCGAGGCTTTTTCGTATTCGCGCACAACCTCTTCGGCCTTATCGAGCAATTCGTCATCTAGCTCGAAATCCTCCGAATCTTGCTCTTTCAGTTCCCACCCAGGCTCTACCTGTGTCTGCACCTCAGTAACATCTACCCCTTGCCCGCCGTTGGCAGCAATAGCGTGTTGAACTGCTTGCTCACGCCAGTACTCTACTAGTCGCTCCGCCTCTTCATCAGCCAGGAACGAGCCTTGAATGCGTTCGGGTTTGCCTGCGTCTGAGGGAAGGTACAGCATGTCGCCACGTCCCAGCAGTCGCTCGGCACCGCCCATGTCGATAATCGTGCGCGAGTCTACGGCTGAACTCACCATGAACGAGATACGCGTTGGAATGTTGGCCTTAATCAAGCCTGTGATGACATCAACGGATGGTCGCTGCGTGGCGACAACAAGATGAATACCTGTCGCACGCGCCAGTTGTGCGAGGCGACAGATCATGCCCTCAACCTCTTCGGGAGCCGCCATCATCAGGTCCGCCAGTTCGTCAATAATAATCACAATCGCGGGGAGATTGGCAAGCGAATTATCGCCCTTCGCGCTACGTTCGGCTCGCATTTTACGATAGCCGTCGAGGTTGCGAACTCCCAACTGCGAGAAGAGGCGATAGCGTCTCTCCATCTCAGAGATACCATTTTTGAGCAGCGACACCACCTTCTCCACCTCGGTCACAACGGGCGAGAGCAGGTGCGGAATGCCATTGTACATATTCAGTTCGACCATCTTGGGGTCAACCATAAGTAATCGCACGTCGTCAGGTGTGGCCTGTGTGATGATGCTAGCGATAATCGCGTTAATCATAACCGATTTACCGGCTCCAGTCGCGCCAGCAATCAGCAAGTGCGGCATACGTGCAAGGTCGCCTACACGCACCACACCCGCCACGTCTTTACCTAGCGCAATCGCAAGCTTTGACTTGGCCTTCGCTGGTTGATACTCTTTACTTTCCAACACTTCGCGCAATGTGACAAGGCGACTGTTTTTGTTTGGAATTTCGACACCGACGTAGGGGCGTCCCGGCACGGGTGCCTCCATACGAATCGTCTTAGCTTCGAGAACTAGCGCGAGATCGTTTTGCAGAGCCATGATACGGCTGACGCGCGTGCGCGTCTCGTAGATGATGTTGCCAGCAGCATCACGCACTGGAACGAGCTTACCCGTCTTTTCATCTGGCTTCATCTCAGGCTTTCCAGTGGGGCGAATGCCGAGCCGAATAATGGTGGGGCCGATGCTAATATCCTCTTTTTTGACATCGGCATCGACGCGGAAACTACGCAACGTCTCCTGAATGGTCTTTGCCAACGTCTCCGTATCGTCGCCTAGCATCTGGATTTTGACCTCATCAGGACTATTGAGCAGAGTCGTTTGTGGCAAAATCCAAAGGCTCTCGCTTGGTGGTATACGCGGTGTGCGCTGCGGCGTCTGAGGCACTTCAGGGACACGTGCGTTGCGGTTCCTGTTCGGCATCAGGTCTTCCATCTGCCCCATGTCTTTTACTATCAGCTTATCGGAGGCGGTCTGCCCGTTCATCGGCAATGGTTGTTGGCGCGCGCCGCGAACCGCGTTCGCATGGGCGTCAACATCGAGCGGCACAGGAGGACGTGGACCACGCGGTACCGTGCCAATCTCTTGCCTGTGAAGATTGATATCGTTGCGTGGATCGTAATCCTCATCGAAATCGGCCTCGAAGCTGACGTTCTCATCCTCATCATCCTCAAGATTGTCAGTGGGGAGAGAGCGTCTATTCTGTGTCGTGTTCTGTGGATTCTGCACGAGACCAGCCCCATAACGGCTATATTGAGGGCGTTGCCCAAGATATGGCGAAGGACCAGGATTCCCAGTACCGTTTTTGTTGCCCAAAAGTGGCCTTTTTTCATCCGAGATCAGATTTTGCAGAAAGTGACCGACTAATAGCACATGCCCAAACGTAATCCGAAAGGTAAAGATGCATAGCAG
Organism: uncultured Ktedonobacteraceae bacterium; assembly: GCA_964250805.1. Classification (GTDB taxonomy): domain Bacteria; phylum Chloroflexota; class Ktedonobacteria; order Ktedonobacterales; family Ktedonobacteraceae; genus JBBQVS01. The sequence continues at coordinate 12,602 of CAXUHG010000114.1, forward strand.
CCCAATCGCTCCAAGCACAAGAATATGCGTAACTGCTGGCGACCACCCAAGCAGAGGGCGAACGAGAAAACCAGCTAGCACACCTGTTGTAGCCGAATCGCTGCCGATAATCAACCGACTCTCAATCAACAGCAAGAGCCATATGGCTATGAGGCCAAACATCATTGACCCGCGTATAAACGACTGATTGCGAATGCCCTCAATGAGATGAGCTAGCGCGAACGCGACTAATCCTAACGCGAGTAAATAGGCCGACCAGCCAAAAACAACGATGAAGAAATTTCCAATATTTCCAATAATAGGTGTGGTATGAAATAGTGTGAGCGACCCGAACAACAGCAACGATAAAACTAACAGGAAAATACTGCCCACCCGTTGCTGATGGTGTGGCTGCATATCACTCCATTTATTATAAGCCCACTGAATGGCACGCGTATCATTCGGATTATTTGGAGCAGGAGTGGGAACTGAACGATAGGCTGGCTGTTTCGACTTTCGAGTAGTGCCCTGTGGACTTTTCTTGCCGCGTGTTGAGGATTTGGAGGACCCACTGCGCGTACTTTGTCTTGATGTCGAGAGTTGTGAGCGTTGTTCCACACGAGTACTCTGCACCGTTTTCGCGTTGCCGACCACTGCTTTACTGACGCGTGCCGAACCACGTTCTAGCCCTGGCACAACACGCTGGCGTTTTGGCTCCTTGTCTGCCATGTGGTGTCCTCCCTCTATGCGGAATTGAGTCTAAACGCAGAGACATCCCTATGATAGCGCAAATGTTCCATAGAAGCAATAGGGAGGAATATACAAACACATAGAGCATGCGGCTAGCCGCATGCTCTATGTGTTTGTATATTCCTTATTGACCAAAGCCGGGGTAGAGTGGGCGACAGAAGTAGCCACAGGTTGGAGGCGGATTGTAGTAGGTTCCACCGTAACCAGTTGTCGTGGGAAGCGTACCGTCGATGAACCAGTCGGTCACAGTTGGGCCACCGGTTGCCTGCAAGCCAGTGATGGCTGACACCGTGCCTTGATGCACGTCGGAGGGCACCACGAAATCAGCAGCAGGATAGTTGTACTTGTGTGACACAAGCTCCATCACGTCATGCCAGATAGGAGCAGCACCTGTGATACCAATGGTGTTTTGCGTCATCGTTTCATTATTGCTATTGCCTGCCCATACGCCTACAGTCGTATACGGCGTGTACCCCATCGTCCAGTTGTCACGGAAGCTATCAGTCGTACCAGTCTTTGCAGCCGCTGGTCGGTCTAGCTCTAGGTAGTTACCAGGACCGAACTCGTGATAGCGAGCTGTTTTATCTGAGAGAATACTGCTGACAAGGAAAGATACATCCGCACGGACGGCACGCGTACCTTTAGGATGGCTTTCATCATACTTGTAGATAGGATTGCCTTGATTGTCGGTTATCTCCAACACAGAGACGGGCGGAATATGTACACCCTGATTGGCGAAGGTAGCATAGGCATCCGTCATATCCAGCGGCGTCACCTCGTCGGAACCAATCGCCATTGATGGGACTTTTCGATCTGCAGGAAGATTGGCAATCTCGCTGAGGCCGAGGCGACCCGCCATATTCACCACGTTATTCACGCCAGCAAACTCAATCGCGTCGATTGCTGGAATGTTGAACGAGTTGGCAACCGCTGTACGAATGGTCATGGGATACTGCGTATGGAAAGTGCCATCATAGTTTTGTGGCGAGTAACAGTCTGTCGGGCCAATGGGTTGACTACAACCTACTGGATAGTAGGTTTTGTGGTCTGGCACGATCATCGCAGGATACCAACCCATCTCGAATGCAGTCGCATACACGATTGGTTTGAAGGATGAACCAGGTTGCCGCAGGTCGAGTGCTGCATTGTCTTGACCATCCATCTGTGGCGATTTTTGGTTGAAATTCGCGCTACCATCCATCGCTAGGATTTCGCCATTCTTGGGGTTCATCACCACTACAGCGGCATTATGCAGATTATTCGTAACATCCAATGGTCCATAATAGCCCAGGTAGTTGTCAACCTGCGGCTTATACAGTTTGCTGTACACAATATTCTCGACCTGCTTCTCAAGACCAAGGTCGAGCGTTGTATAGATGTTCAAACCACCATCGGCAAGCTGATTGCCGAGCATAGGAACCAGCACATTGTCGATCACATAATTGACGAAGTGCGGTGCCTGTATATGGTGCGTTTGCGAATAGGTCATAAATGTGAATTTCGCGGTTTCATCTTGTGCCTGTTGCATCTGATCGCGTGTGATCATACCCAGTTCAAGCATCGACTGCAACACATACGTCTGACGTTGTAGCGCAATAGTTTTATTCGTCGTAGGATTATAGTACGAAGGGCTTTGTGGCAGACCAGCTAGCATCGACGCCTGTGCAAGGTCTAATTGACTGACCGCTGGCTTACACTTGCCTGAAGAACATTTTAGGGGTATACCATAGTAACTCTCGGCGGCAGCCTCAGCACCATAGTTCAGATCACCGTAGTAGACCGTATTTAGGTACATCTCCATGATCTTCCACTTGGGATACTGCTGCGTCAAGCCCGTAGCCAGCACAACCTCATCAGCTTTAACCTGATAATCGCCCTTCTGGTTGCTGAAGAACTGGTTATTGATAAGCTGCTCTGTCACGGTACTGGCACCCTGCACAATGCCATGACTTTGTATGTTCGTGATACCTGCACGCACAAGGCCATTATAGTCCACGCCGCTATTCGTCCAGAACGTATGGTCCTCGGCTGCTATCGTTGCGTTGACGAGCAGAGGAGAGATATCGCTGTAGTTGACGTAGGTACGACGCCCCCGATCCTGCTGATGATCGTAGAGTTCGTAGAGCAGTTTTCCATTGCGATCATAAATACGCGATGTTTGGAAGAGTGAATGCTGCGCAATACCATTGAGCAGGGGTAGTTGCGACTGATAATAGGCATACGCACTACCTGTACCGCCAGAGACGAGCATGGCAAGCAGCACAAATAGTATCGTTGCTGCAATCATGAGGCGTGGAGCGAGATTGCCCTTTGTATGAGTACGGCTGATATAACGACGGCGCATCATAATACGATTCACGCGCACACGTCGTAGCGCAAGTTCATTGTCAGGCGGTGCAACTACTGCTGGCCTCCTAGGTCGAATTGCCAACAAGGATCGGCTGATTGAACGCCACCCTTCGCGCTCGTCCTGACTTTCTTTACTGGATTCTTTATTTTCTTTCTCACTCGAACCGTCGCGGCTCAAGCTTCCACTACCAACGGGCATAAGGTTGCGTTCGTCTTGCGCCTGTGTGTCGTGTGTATATTCATCCATAAAAACATAATCCTTCCCCGCGGGTCTGAGATGCTCATTTATCTTTCGGAAATTTGTTGGAGTTCATACTTTTGCTACCTCGCCCACACGCGACGGCATGCCAAATTTATTTAATACTTATCATCAATCTTCATTGTATAACGCAAACTTGTCTCTAATCGTTACATGCATAGTACTCTGATTGCATATGGCTCTACGCACAAATGCCTGTTTTACCATGCAAGTTGTATGTATCATGCAATCCTTGTTTCCACACCAAATTGTAGGGGCTTTAATTCCCTACGCCCCATGCTCCAATTGCATACGTCGTGGCACATGCAACCCTTGTTTCCAGGCAACGTATTTATAAGTGATGGTTCCGCGAGAACAAGGAGAAGACACAATGAGCCAACAATTTGAGCCGCAGCAAAACGAACGGCCTTCTAATAATAGAATACAAGAAAATATGCAGGAAAGCGAAGCACGACCGTACTATTGGTCTACAAAGCCGAATACGGGCAATGTTCCCAAGAATGAGCATCCAGCGAACTTTGAAGACTCACTGGCGGACTTGCCGCCAGTTCCGCCCTATAGCTATCAAGCTCAGGATAGACCTTTTCAGGAGCCTCCTATCTATACGGCACCACAACCGCAGCAGAGGCAACAGCAGCAACGTCGCAATTTTAGCCCTGATGGAGATGCGTTCGAGCAAGGCTATCGTCCTTATAACTCCTACAACCAACAGGTACCACCGTGGGCGCGTCCTCAGCGTAATAGAGGTGCTGGACGTATCATCTTCTTTATAGTGCTAGGCGCACTGCTTATCAAGCCCTTATTACTGCTGTTAGGAGCGTTGTTTGTTGTTGCAAGCATCTTCTTTGGACTATTGCTACTGCTAGGTGTTGGGCTAGTTGCGCTGTTCATCATCTTCGCCGCCCTCGGTAGACCATTTCCATTTAGCCCGTTCCGTCGGCGTGGTCCTTGGGGACGATGGCGTTGGTATGTATAAACATGTGTTTGTAGGGACCGATTTATCAAGCCCTCTTGGTAATTGACCACCAGGATTACCGATAGATATGAGGGGAGTATGTATCATGGTAGCGCAACCAGATCGCTTGCATCTGAGCATTGAGGAATTTCTAGCCCTTGACCGTAGCAATCCAGAGGTACGCTACGAATATATAGACGGTATGGCCTACATGCTTGCCAGGGGCAAATTGAGCCACTCACGCATCAAGTTAAATTTTGCTGTATTGCTCAGTAACTTACTACGCGATAGCTCGTGCAATGTCTTCGACTCTGATGCGTATGTGCGTTTGGCAGAGAAACGTTATGTTTTGCCCGATGTGACCGTTACTTGCGATCAGCGTGATGAAGACACGGATGATGCAATTCAGTATCCGCGCCTCATAATTGAAGTGCTTTTACCAAGTACAGAGGTTTATGACCGAGACCGTAAGTTTACTTACTATCGAGCCTGTCCAACGGTTGAGGAATATGTGCTGGTCAACACAGAACATCAATCAATCGAGGTGCGGCGGCGGCGTGGTCAAAGTAGGTTCTGGGAACTTGCCTTTTTTGGTACGGGTGAGCAGGTCGAATTACGTAGCCTCAATATTAGTATCCCTGTTGAAGCAATTTACCGGAATGCCAGAGTGCCGGAAGATGCTTGAGCTTCATTGTTCTCACAGGCGTGGGTGGGGTAGAATACAAATATATACAAAATTTGCGAGAGTGGGGAAGCGATAGGTGACGGATAGCATTCCACAGGGGCAAGAGGCGGCAGAAGAGCTACACATAGAACCCTATAAAGACATTGACCTGACCAATGTGCGCGAACTGCGTAATTTGCTCTATGCGCACAACATGCGACCAAATAAGGGGTTCGGACAGAACTTTCTGATTGACCGCTCTGTTTTACAGGAAATTGTAGAGGCGGCAGACATCAACGCCGACGATGAGATACTAGAGGTTGGTGCCGGTACGGGTGTGTTGACGCGTGAACTGGCGAAAAAGGCGCGTCGCGTCGTTGCGGTTGAGCTAGAGCGTGATATGCTAGCTTTGCTGGCTAAGACAACAAGCTACTCTCCTAATGTAGAGTTGATTGCACGAAACTTATTGTTTCTCAATCCCGTTACAGTCTTTGGGCAGGCACCCTACAAATTAGTGGCGAATTTGCCGTATTATATTACGGCACCGACCTTTCGTCACTTCTTAGAGAGCGCGAATCCGCCGCGTGTGCTGGTGGTTATGGTACAGCAAGAGGTGGCGGAGCGCATCGTGGCACAGCCGGGGGACTTGAGCGTGTTGGCGATTAGTATACAGTTCTATGGACAGCCGCGCATCGTGGCGCGTGTTCCTGCATCGTCGTTCTATCCCGCACCAAAGGTGGACTCGGCAATTCTGCGTGTCGATGTACATACAGATGCTCCGTTAGCGGCGGATGAGCGCGAGAGCTTTTTTCGCCTTGTGCAGGCTGGTTTTAGCGAACGCCGCAAACAGCTACACAACTCTTTGACACATGGACTACATTATAAGAATGAGAGAGTACGCGCATGGCTCGCCGAAGCAGGAATAGATGCTAGCCGCCGTGCGGAAACATTGAGTATCGCGGAGTGGTTGCACCTATGGCGCATAAGTCCACCACATCAACACGATTCATAAATTCGTAGGGACCAGATTTATCGCGTCCG
>CAXUHG010000115.1:0-9236 GCA_964250805.1 uncultured Ktedonobacteraceae bacterium
CAGAAGACAGCTTCAAATGTGGCAGATACCACGCAGAAGACAGCTTCAAGCGTAAAGGATACGGCTAAGAGTGCTGCAACAACTACCCAGTCGTCGCTACAAAACGTGCAGCCGACGACCTCTTCCGCAACGGTTACAGGGAATTCGCTTAGCACGATACCAGGAATTGAGCCTGAAATACAGAGTAAGCTAGAGGCGCAAGGGATAACTACTCCACAGCAGTTGCTTGACCAAACCTCAACGAAAGAGGAGCGCACAACGCTTTCTCAAAGTGCAGGAATAAGCACGCACATGCTGAAAACGTTATCTGATCGTGCCGACCTCATGCGTATTCAAGGCGTGAATGCGGATGTGGCGACGATGCTTGAAGAGGCGGGCGTTGCTGGTAGTAAGGACCTGCGTCGCCGCAATCCTGAGCATCTCTATACGACGCTACAAGAGGCGCAGGCGACGGGCAATAGTGCCTACACCACACCAGGAGTCGATCAGCTTACACAGTGGATCGCTGACGCGATGGCTCTCACGAGTTCAACACAAGAGTAGTTGTATTGTTATAATAAGTTCATTATGAAAAGTTGCTTGTCACATACAAGGTGACAAGCAACTTTTCATAATGAACTTATTATCTTCTTTTCTTGGTGGGATGACCAAAGGCTATGAGGAACATAACAGCGGAATTGGGAGCATGCGGCGAGAAAAAGGTGATGACATCGTTATCGAAAAAGGTGAGGCCAGTGGCTCCCAGCGAGAGGCCGTAAGCGGCGAGATACATTTTGCCAGCAGTAATGGCAGCTTCAAACTGAGCAAGGCGATATCCGCGATTGCCAAAGTGTGCCAGGACGGGTGCGAGGTCAATGAGGAAGTAGATATTGACGGCAGCATCACCACCGAGTTCTTGGTCGAGCGAAAGAAACTGGGCTGCATGGCGAAACGTGCCTGTTTGCAGACGTTCAAGAGCTTGCTGTTCAGCATGCAAGACATACGTTCCGTAATATTTTTGTTGCTCATCATTTCTCTTTTCAAGAGGGATTAAAGGGAGAGTACTCTAGGAATTTTCCTTGTATGCTTCCGCTTTCTTCGATCTCGACGACGTTGCTAATTTCAAAGAGAAGTAAACGGTTTGCTCCAGGAATCGAAGCAATAATCTTCTCATCCCAGATGATACTTGCCTTGCCGCTTAGTTGTAATGTCCAACCTCGTTCAAAATCAATGAAAAGCAGACCAGCGCGAGGATCGAGAACAAGATTGCCGAGCGTCTGGAACATCTTGTTGCCTGTGTAATCTGGGAAGAGTAATAAATCTTTGCCGATGATATGAACAAAACCCGGATTGCCCCCGCGATGCGAAGCGTCGGCACCATTTTCGGCATGAACGCTACCTATGAAAAAGGTATCCGCATTACGTATCCATACTTGTTGATGCTCAGTAAGTTGTCCAGTGCGATAGATGGTGGGAGATTGCTCCTGCTCTGCTCTCTCATGAGTCGTAAGAATGCGTTGCTGAATATATTTGGGACAATTGACGTACACTTGCTCTGTGCGAATGCGTAGACATCTCTCAGACGATGCCACGATAGAGCCATTGATACGTAGGCGTTTGCGACTGAGCATGTCGATGGCAATCATACCGATGAAATGCTCAGGTTGCAAGTTCTCATTGAGTGGATCGCCTGTGCGTGGAGAAGCTGTGATCTCGATGGTACTGCTATCAACGGCCTGCATAAATCCCGCTTCGCCTGTGAGCAACGAGACCCATACGCGGTTCTCTGCGTCAACAGTTGAGACGACAATCATGCTCTGCTGCTGCAAAAAGTCTTTGGCCTGAGCAGAAATGAGCGGAGTAAGAATATTGCCTATGCGTGAAGCCTCTTGCCGTACACCCACGCGCGCCTGTACTGCAATCTCCCCCTCGTGATACATAGCAGCAGTTCTTTGTACCGCAATCTCTTCATCGTGAGACATGAAAGCATTCCCTCCAACACTATGAAAGCGGCATGACTTTCTCGTGAGCTTTTCATCAATACTCAATCATTGAGTATAGTGTAACATAACTATTATTATTTTTGCCACGTCTTACGCAATACACGTATCCAATTCCCGTGTGTTATTTTTTGTAATGCCGATTCGTCGTAGCCGTGTGTACGTAATGCCGCAATAAGTTTTGGGAGTCCTGTAACGTCTTGAATGTCTTGTGGCATAGTTGCGCCATCGAAATCGGAGCCTAGACCGACGTGTTCGATGCCGAGATGTTCGACGAGATAGTCGATGTGATATACCATTGTGTCTAGCGGTGTATTGGCGTCGTTGGTGCCATCGCTACGGAGGAACGATACAGCGAAGTTGAGACCAACCATGCCATCGGATGCTTTGATGGCGTCGAGTTGCTTATCCGTCAAGTTGCGTGGACAGGGGCAGAGAGCGTGGACGTTCGAGTGAGTTGCGACAAGTGGCTTGTCTGAGAGTTTTTCCACGTCCCAGAAGCCTTGCTCGGTGATGTGTGACAGGTCGATGAGAATGCCGAGGCGATTGCAGGCACGAACAAGCTTCTTGCCGAGTTCAGTAAGCCCTTGTCCTGTGTCGGGCGCGTGCGGAAATTGAAAGGGAACTCCGTGCCCGAAAATGTTTGGACGACTCCACACAATGCCCAGTGAACGCAGACCTGCCTGATAAAATACTTCTAACGTATCCAGGTCCGGGTCAATGGCTTCGGCACCTTCAAAATGCAGAATTGCCGCGATTGTCCCATTGGCTAGACAGGTTTCAAGTTCGTCGGCGGTACGTACCACCTTCACCTGTTCCTCTGACTCCGCCTCGATTCTAAAGAGACGCGCGGTCATGGCTAGTGTTGTTTGAAGCGCGTAGTCATATTCAATAGCAGGAGAGAGAGGAAACTCGTAGCCGTTCTCGGTCTTGATGATGTCTTCCTCTTTGAACATCTCTACTGCATTTGGCACGAAGACCGCGAAGAAGCCACCGCCGAAACCGCCTTTGCGCATGCGCGGTAGGTCGAGATGTCCCTTATTGCTCTCGACAAAGAACGAACGGTTGCTCCCACGTTCTGGCAAATGAAGATTGAGCAGAATATCATTGTGTCCATCGAAGATAGGTAATAAGTTTACTAATTCTCTGTTGTTGCTTTGCACGTTAATTGACTCCGTGTTCTTTGAGTAGGTCGATAAGCCATTGCTCGTCGTGAATTGGTACGCCAGCTTTCTGAGCTTTGGCAACCTTTGACCCCGGCTCTTCGCCTACGATGAGATGACTCAGTGATTTGCTAACACCTGACGCGATTGTGCCGCCAAGCTGTGTCAGAGCCTCTTCCGCAACAGGACGCGTCATGTTATTTAAGCGACCCGTCAAGAGGAATGTTTGACCCGCAAGCGGTCCCGTTACCGTGTGTTGCTCCTCTTGCATATTCAGGCCATATTCGCGTAAGCGTTCAAGAAGGGCTTGATTGTCGGTTTCTTGTAGCCATGAGTAGACGCTGTGGCCTATCTTTGGACCTATGCCCGGAACCGCTACAATCGCCTCTTCGCTCGCCGCCAACAAATCGTCGATATTCTGGAAGGCGTTGGCGATAAGTTGTGCCGCCTTCTCGCCCATATAGCGAATGTTGAGGCCAAAGAGCAGTCGCCAGAGCGGACGATGTTTGCTCGCTTCGATACCAGCGAGCATATTATCCGCGCTTTTGGTCTTGACACCTTCCAGAGCAAGCAACTGGTCATGAGTTAGTGTGTAGAAGTCGGCGACAGTTGTGATGTAGCCAGCCGCGACAAGTTGCTCACACATTTTTTCGCCGATGGTGTCTATATCCATTGCCCCCTTCGAGACAAAGTGAATCAAGCTCTCAAGGTTGCGTGCCGGACACTTTGTGTTGGGACAATAAGCCATTGCTTGATCGGGCACGCGAATAATCGGCGTACCACAACGCGGACAACGCTCCGGTAGATGATAGACCTCTTCGTTGCCTGTACGTCGCTCGATAACGGGCTTGACCACCTGTGGAATAACTTCGCCTGCACGCTGCACCAGCACCCAATCGCCGACGCGCAGGTCTTTCCTCTGAATATCGCCCTCGTTGTGGAGCGAGGCACGCGAGACGGTGACGCCACGAATATTGACCGGCTCAAGCTCCGCCCACGGATTGACGGCTCCGGTACGTCCAATGTTCACGTCGATGTTGAGTAGTTGAGTCGCAACCTGAATTGGTGGATATTTGAAAGCGATAGCCCAGCGTGGATCGCGTGCGACGGTGCCGAGTTCCTGCTGCTGAAAAAAGTCGTTGACTTTGATGACCACGCCGTCAATTTCGTAAGGAAGGTTGAAGCGTTCCTGTTCCCATTTTTTACAGAAGATAATTACATCGTCCAACGAATGTGCGAGATGAATATTGGGATTGACGGGGAAGCCCCATTCCCGAATATCGCGCAGAGCGTCCCACTGGTTGTCGATATTCATGCCCTGAATGTAGCCGATCTGGTAGCCGAAGAAATCGAGGTGCCGTGAGGCGGTGACGCGTGGGTCTTTCTGACGCAGTGAACCAGCGGCGGCGTTGCGCGGATTGGCGAAGAGTCTATTGTCGTGCATCTCTTCGTTGAGCTTTTCAAAGCTCTGAATCGACATATAAATTTCGCCACGTACCTCGACACGATCAGGAATACGCTCGCCGCGCAAGTGTTGTGGAAGAGTGCGAATAGTGCGGATGTTGGGCGTCCAATCCTCGCCGATCAGACCATCGCCGCGTGAGGCTCCAATTGCAAGCTTGCCCTTCTCATAGGTTAATGCCATTGCCAGTCCGTCGATCTTGAGTTCGCAGACGTAGCTAAACTTTGCATCGGGCAGAATGGCCTGGGCGCGTTTTTGCCATGCCAGCAGTTGCTCCTCACTGAAAGCGTTGGCAAGGCTCAACATTGGCACCGGATGGCGATGTTGCGGCACATCCTGAGTAGGACCAGCTCCGACGCGTTGTGTGGGCGAATCGGGCGTTTGTAGCTCTGGATGCTCTTGCTCGATTCGTCGTAGCTCTTGCATGAGGCGGTCGTATTCCGCATCGGTCAGTATCGGGTTATCTTGCACAAAATACTGGTAGTTGGCCTCTTCGATCTGGTGCCGTAGCGCGGCAATATGATCTGCAAGCTGTTCTGCTTCGTTAGCGTGTGCGTCGGACATACAATGTACAACCTTTCAATGGAGATAAGTCTATCGTCGTTCCAGAGAACGTATTCTTTTTAGAACGTCTGATAGTGGAACACTTCCGCTGTGCCCGTGAACAATCCGTTGATGTTGCTGCGCCACTGTGGGAAAAGTGGACCGCCGCGAAAGCCCTCGGTATGTGCCTCTAGCGAAGTCCAGTTCACATTGAGCATATAACGCTGTGGTTGTTCAATACAACGAGTCACATTCGCCGAAATGCACTCTGGATGTTGACGAATAACCTCTAGCCCCTTTATGATGCCTGCGCCAAGCTCGTCTTCTTTGCCTGCTGCTGCGATAAATACCGCGATTTCTGTCACCATAATAGTTCCTCCGTTTTCTTTACATGGTACCATACAGCATAAAGATGTCGTCATGCGCCAATTCTTTATTGATTGCAGGATAATTCCTAAACTCCACTATCATATTGCCTTTATGCCTATTCCCTGATTGGCTGTTGTCCGGCGTGTCCCCGTCTTCTATACTAAACAATAAAAAGGACATGCTCCTATGCACTCCCTTACTTCGCGCAAGCTGTGGAACTACGTTGTACGGCTGTTTATAGTCATCTCTGGCTTATTTCTTTTTGCAACTGGTACAGTCTTCACCTATCGTTCAAATATGGGATTGGGTCCGTGGGATGTGTTGCACCTTGGTATTAGTCGTCACACACCGATTACCTTTGGGCAGGCCAATATTGTAGTTGGAGCCATAATTATTCTTGCTGGCTTATTGCTACGCCTCTATCCTGGCGTTGGCACTATTCTCAACATGGTACTCATCGGCCTCTTTGTTGACCTGCAACTACGCCTCAACTGGCTACCTGATTTCAGCAATATGCCGTTATTGGTGCGCTTACTTATTGATGTGCTGGGTGTATTTATTACAGGAATTGGTACCGCGCTCTACATCAGTCCGCGCCTCGGCGCAGGTCCACGCGACGGCCTGATGATGCGTCTGCACGTACTCACAAAAGCTCGTATCGCTCTCGTTCGTGCGCTCATCGAATGCGCTGCTTTAGCCTTAGGCTTTTTCCTCGGTGGCACCGTTGGTGTGGGAACACTTATCTTCGCCTTTGGCGTTGGTCCATGTGTCGAGGTTGGATTTTATCTGATTAAGAAATTTCTGCTGATTACAGGAATCGGTACGGTAGAGGTAAAGGTAGATTCTAGTACGGCGCAGGAGAGATGATGTTACTTGTGATACGTGTCCACCCTTCAAGCAAGTTCGTGAAAGATGTTGAGGACTTAGGAAACGTGTAACTCCTCTATCTCTTTATTCGTGTTCAAAGGAGAATGTTCATAAAATTCTTGAGGAGAACATATGGCAGATCAGTATACTCTACAAGACCCAACAAAGCAGTACCCTAAGGCAAGTCCCGAATTTCAGCAATACCAGCAAGGACCTGGATTGGAACAGAAGATGCCTGTTAAGCCCGATGCTGGAGAGCAGAGTTATCGTGGCACGGGTCGCCTTACGGGTCGCAAGGCTATTATTACCGGAGCCGATAGCGGTATTGGGCGAGCAGTCGCCATCGCTTTTGCCCGCGAAGGTGCCGATGTTGTCTTGTCCTATATGCCAGCCGAGGAGCCTGATGCAAAAGAGGTCGTGCAGTTGATTCAAGAGGCAGGCCGGAAAGCTATCGCTTTGCCCGGCGACCTCAAGGACGAATCCTATTGTGAGCAGCTTGTGACGAGTAGTGTGCAGCAATTAGGCGGCTTGGACATCCTTGTCAACGTCGCTGGAAAACAGCAGGAGGTTTCCGACATTGCAAACCTTACCACACAACAATTTGACGAAACATTGAAGACGAATGTATATGCGATGTTTTGGATGTGTAAGGCGGCCTTGCCACATATGCCCGCTGGTAGCACCATCATCAATACCTCCTCGGTAGTCGCGTACCAACCACCTCCAATCCTACTTGATTATGCGACTACCAAAGCCGCGATCAACGCTTTTAGTAAGTCACTTGCTGCGCAAGTGGCAAGCAAGGGTATCCGCGTCAATGTTGTGGCTCCTGGTCCAGTGTGGACACCGTTACAGGTGAGTGGCGGTCAGCCGACCGAGAAGTTGGCGCAGTTCGGGGCGCAGACGCCACTAGGTCGTCCCGCTCAACCTGCCGAATTAGCACCTGCATACGTGTTTCTAGCCAGTGCTGAGTCTAGTTTTGTCAGCGGCGAGACGCTCACCGTTACAGGTGGGATGCCAACGCCATAGCAAGTAACGCAGGGAGACCACTGTGGTCTCCCTTTTACATATCGCTAACTTCTCTTTTGTCGGCTGCTAAGCCAGTAAGAAATGCTTCGAGTCCTGCTTCAAAGCCGCTTCGGGGTTTTTGACGCCCGAAAACATCCGCTTGTTCTAACTCTACAAATCCATGCAAGAACGCCCAAAGCGCGACAGCGGCGTCTGCGCTTGCCTCGATAGATAAACCTATTCTATCTGCAAGCAGGTTGACGACGAAGAGCCAGAGAGAATGTTCAGCCATAGGGGAGCCGCTTGGTGCCTCGTGCGGCTGCATGAGCATGTTATAAAGCGCGGGATGAGTGCGTGCAAAGTCGAGGTAAGCATAGGCTGCATTGCGCAATGCATCAAGTCCGTCACGTCTGGTCGTTGCTGTCGTAAGTGCTGTTTGTAGCTGACGCATGCCCTCATTGGCGATAGCGGCCTCAAGTGCAGCGCGGTCTGGATAGTGGCGGTAGAGAGCATGAGGAGTCAAGCCTAGCAGGTTGGCTAGAACGCGCATGGAAAGAGCTTCTATGCCATGTTGTTCAATATAGGCGATGGCAACCGTTAAAATTGTTTGAGCGTTGGTTTTTGCGGGATATGGCATAACAGACCTAGTATACACCTTGACAAGCACGATTGGGAAGGTATACACTGTTTCCACGAAAGTATACATCGTATACTTTCGTGGAAACGAAGTTTTTATGATAGTTTACCGTAGGGACCAGATTTATCGCGTCCGATGCTCAATTTATTGAGCGAAATCTGTATCAACTCTGTCTACAAGGTGTCTCAAACCTGATTTCGCGTGATAAATCACACAGTGGACGCGATAAATCTGGTCCCTACAAAACCGTCGAACTCATTAGGAGGTGTATACCATGAAAAGCGTAGTTATCACAGGAGTATCGAGTGGAATTGGGAGGGGAGCGGCAAAGGTTCTGGTAGAAAAGGGCTTTCATGTCTTCGGTAGTGTGCGTAAGGCAGACGATGCTAAAGAAATTGCCGCTCAATTAGGCGATGCATTTACACCGCTCGTTTTTGATATTACGGATGAACAAGGCGTCCAGAAAGCAGCACTGTTTGTGCGCGAACTATTACAGAGCGAAACGCTGTTCGGGTTGGTGAATAACGCTGGTATTGCGGTTCCAGGGCCGCTTACTCATGTATCTGTAGATGAGTACAGGCAACAACTAGAGGTAAATCTTGTTGGACCTTTGATTGTTACGCAAGCCTTTGTACCTTTGCTAGGAGCAGATCGCTCTCTTAAAGGAGAACCAGGGCGCATCATCAATATCAGCTCGGTTGGTGGAAAAATGGCTGGGCCGTTTCTTGGTCCCTACCATGTATCAAAATTTGGTCTGGAAGGATTCTCTGATAGCCTGCGTCGTGAATTGATGTTATATGGCATTGATGTCATTGTCATTGGACCTGGAGCGGTTGCGACTGCTATCTGGGACAAGGCGGAAGCTGTTGACACCTCTCAGTATGAGGGAACTGATTATGCATCCGCTCTCAAGAAGTACAGCCGTTATATGATTGAAGGTGGACGCAAAGGGTATCCACCAGAGCGACTTGGTGAGGAGATATGGAAAGCGTTGACCGTTGCTCATCCACACGTGCGTTATGCCGTTGTACCACGACGTTTCATCAACTGGATACTTCCCTTACTGTTGCCTAAGCGACAGGTGGATAAAATCACAGCTAGAAATCTCGGCTTGCAGCGTAAATAGGTGTGTAACAGAAATAGTGTGTTGGGGGGGGGGGGGGGGGGCCGCCCGCCGCCCCCACCAACAAACAAATATGTTTGAGGAT
>CAXUHG010000115.1:9246-18582 GCA_964250805.1 uncultured Ktedonobacteraceae bacterium
TTTTTAATTTCTTTTTTTGGGGTGGGCCCGTGCCCGCCCCGCCCCCCCCCCCCCCCACAACACAGTGTTTCTGTTACATGTTTACACGCTCCGCGAGTCGCTCCAATCTTGTTGGAAGGTTTGTTGCAGCGTGTTCAGCACGCCGCCGTCTGAGACGAGAATGCCGAGTTCGCGGTTGCGGTCGAGCGATTGCGTCGAGATGTTTTCGGAGCCGACGAAGGCTTTTTGTCCATCGACGACGATGATTTTCGCGTGCATGTACAGGCGTGGGTCCTCTTTGACCTGGACGCCGCCTTGCTTGATTGTACTGATACCATCACTATTTGTATCGCTGGCGGAGCCTTTTGCAGCTGGGAGAATAACCTGGACATGTACGCCACGCTTTGCTGCATTGACAAGAGCCTGTTCGATGTCACTATCCTGCATCTCTTCGCCTTCGAGTATAAGCGTTTTATGTGCGCTACCGATGAGAGTGGTAAAGGCGTTGCGCGAGTTGACTGGGCTGACGACAAGGTTGGAGTCGTTGAATTGAGCGTCGGTATGGTTCCAGTCGGCGTTGAAGATGGCGATGATAGCCTGTACATCCTGTGAATTTGTATCAACGATATCGTATTCGCGGTTGGTTGTGCCACTTTTGCCGCCGCTACTGCCGCCGAGGGCTGCGCGTGTGAAGTTCGAGGTCATGATATACGCGGTTGAGCCGTCGATAATCATGCCTTTTTCGTGTGTCAAGGCAAAGCTAGAACTTGTCGGCTGTGCCTGGATGCCAGCCGCTTTCAATTGGTCGATAATACGCTTGGGAGAGGTACCGCCGCCAACTGGATGTGGCTCAAGCATGACACGGACATCGCGTCCATTGTGTGCGGCCTCTTCCAGAGCACTGATGACGTTGCGGTCACTAAGAAGATACATCTCGACCCAGACTGACTTTTTAGCTCCTGTGATCGCGCTTGTAAGAGGTGAGTCGCCAGCATCTGGCTCGACGAATACTTTTACGCCCTGCGCTCCCGATCCAATGGGGCCACTGCTGGTTGGGTTTCCGATATTGCTGCCGTTGTTACCGCCGCCAAGAGAGATGCCGGCGTCGCATGCGGTGAGAAATAGGCAGAGAAGACTTAGAATGATAGCGATATATTTTGTTTTATGTACGATGAGTTTAATGTGCATTATGTCCCCCTTGTATACGTAACGATTTTTCGTAGGGATCAGATTTATTGTAATACAATTGAAATACAGACATTATGTTGAGAATGAGCGGGCGACCACAAGGGTCGCACCCTACTATAGGCGCGGGACGCGTAGAACCGTCATAAAGTAGGGTGCGACCCTTGTGACCGCCCATCCTATTGTTCACACTAACAGCACGATTACGGGTGTAAGAACACGTAGAGTGGAGCAAGCACCAGCGTAATGGTTGCGAGCAGTTTAATCAGGACGTGTAACGATGGACCTGCCGTATCCTTGAAGGGATCACCAACGGTATCGCCGACGACGCTAGCCTTGTGTTCCTCGCTGCCCTTGCCATGCACAGTACCGTTTGGATCAACAACTCCACGCGCGTTGATGTGGAGGAAGCCAGCCTCGATATATTTCTTGGCGTTATCCCATGCACCACCGCCGTTGTTGAAGAACAGAGCAAGCACGATGCCGCCCATTGTACCAACCATGAGCATCGCTGCGGCTGCCTGGGTACCGAGAATGATGCCAACTGCAACCGGTGTTGCGATGGCAATGATGCCAGGGAGAATCATGGCACGTAGGGCACCGCGCGTACTGATATCGACACAACGTGCGTAATCGGGATCAACTCGGTCTTCCACGCGCTCCGCCATAATCTTTGGATTCTCGCGGAACTGGCGGCGCACCTCTTCGATCATGTTCTGCGCGGCAGCACCAACGGCCCGAATTGCCAGCGAACTGAAGAAAAGGATCAGTGTCAAGCCGATGAGGGCGGCGATGAAGACAGTGATGTCGGCGAGGTTGACGTTATAGACATTGCCACGTTCGCTCGGTATTCGTAGTCGATAGAGAACGTCTAGGTAGGCACTGAAGAGCAGAAAGGCGGCGAGAGCGGCTGAACCGATACCATAGCCTTTTGTCAGTGCTTTTGTGGTGTTGCCGACGCCATCAAGGGCATCAGTGATATCACGGACGGCACCAGACTCCCCGCCCATCTCGGCGATACCACCAGCGTTATCGGTAATAGGGCCGAAGGTGTCCATCGCGAGAATGTAGCCGCAACTCATCAACATACCAACGGTAGCGGCGGCTGTACCGAAAATACCACCGACATTGATAATGCCATGCATGCCTAGTGGTACCTGACTCCCCAGGAAGTACGAGAGACCCAACGCTGCACTGATTGCCAGTACGGGCAACACCACACACTCAAGACCAATGTAGATGCCCGCGATAATAACGGTTGCAGGTCCAGTCAAAGAGGCGGCAGCAATTTCGCGTACAGGACGATAGGTGCCGGATGTGTAGTATTGTGTGATGAATACGAAGGCAATACTGAGCAGAATGCCAACACAACCCGCCAAACCGTACCAGACCCACGCCGGTAAATTCCCTGTAGTTGCTAATTGCTGGTTGTTACCAAGCGTTGTGCCATTGAGCAACAGATAACTTCCCAGAAAGATACCGATAACGCAAAGGATACAGGTAATATAATAGCCAATGTTCAGTTGACCCATCGCTATTGCGCCGGGGTCGCGTCCATTTGCATTTTCTGGCTCGACGACAACCGAAGGGCGGATCCAGAGTAGGCCAATCGCCGAGGCGATGATACCAAATGAACCCATCACCAGTGGGAAGAGAATCCAACCAACATTGTGTGTCAGGTTGAAAAGCGCGACGCCCAGAATCATCGTACCGATGTTTTCTGCTGACGTAGACTCGAAGAGGTCGGCACCGCGTCCTGCACAGTCACCAACGTTATCACCAACGAGGTCAGCAATTACAGCTGGGTTGCGTGGGTCATCTTCAGGGATATTGGCCTCCACTTTACCAACAAGGTCGGCACCAACATCAGCAGCCTTGGTATAGATGCCGCCACCAAGCTGAGCAAATAGAGCGACAAAACTAGCACCGAAGCCAAACCCAACAATGAGAGACGGTGTTGCCGCGATTTGTGCGGCGTTACCTAAGCCACCGAACGCCATGAAGACAAGCGAGAGGCCGAGCAAAGCGAGCGCAACCACGAGGAAACCCGAAACAGCTCCTCCACGTAGCGACACCATCAATGCTTCACCGAGGCTTCTACGTGCGGCACTTGCTGTACGAATATTGGCTCGTACCGCCACGTACATACCTATGTAGCCAGAGACGCCAGAGCAGAAGGCGCCAATGAGGAAGGCAACGCCCGTGTGCCATGCAAGGTAGAATTTATCCGCAGTTGATCCTTGACCTAGCAGTGCTAAGATAATCGAGATTACAATAGCGGCTACAACGGAAAGGATTGCAATAGTGCGGTATTGACGGTTGAGAAACGCTATTGCGCCAGCGAAAATAGCGTTCGAGACCTTTTGCATAGCAGGTGTACCTGTGTCCTTACGTAGGACGTAGATTGCCAGATAAGCTGCGAATAGGATAGCAAACCCTGCTACGACAACGGGCACCCAGATAAAGTTACTGTTACTCACGATAGAAAACGCTCTCCTTAATAGGTAGAAGGTACAGATATAAGCTAATCAACATTGATAAGCAGCAAATATCGTGAAGAAACCACAATAAAGGTGACTGCTTCAATATAGGACACAGTCGCCTCTACTCAATAGCTTTGAGACGAAACGTAGTGTAACATAGCCCTTGTTCTATGACAAGTAGAAGTTTCATAACCGCCGTTTCATTTCAAAGTTGTTAGCAGGGCATCCCCTTGCGGGTGCCCTGGTTCCCAATCCGCTTTTAAGAGATGGCGCGTCCTTGCTTGGCTAGCAAATTGCTACACAATTCCGATTTTGCCGCTTATTAGCTCTTGAATGCGGGGCAAGAGTGGAACTAACTGCTTTTTACGTGACACTAGACCTTCGACGACGACCGAATGTCTATCGGCTTGCAACGGTGTACGTAAAGCTTCAGCAACCGCGGATTCACCGCCAGAAATGAGCAGAGTGCAGCGCAGATTGATGATATCGACAATCATAAAGAGAAACGATGAGTAGTTGTGTTCGTGCGCGATTCGTTGCATTGTCGAGAGTATCTCGGTTGAGCGTTTCTCGATAGTGGCAGGACTCGCGGTTTCAACGGTGCCAATGGCAATTTTGGCATCGCCAATGGTGAACTCTTTGAAGTCCGATGTAATCAGGGCTTCAGCAGATTTCTCGTTGAGGTCTGTAGCGGCGGTAGCGAAAATTTGCTGTCCGAACTGCTCGATGTCCTCACCCGCAATCTCCGCTAGCTCTGCTGCTACACGCTCGTCACGTGGCGTACAGGTGGGAGAGCGTAGAATAAGCGTATCATAGAGCAGACCTGCAAGCAGTAGACCAGCGACCTCGCGTGGAATAGCGATACCCGCCTCGTGATAGAGTCCAACAATGATGGTGCCAGTACAACCAACGGGATCAGCACGAAACATAATAGGCTTGTTGGTGTGTACATCGGCGATGCGGTGATGGTCAATGATACCTAGTAGATCGGCTTCGCTGAGTCCGTCAACCGCTTGTGACTGCTCATTGTGATCGACGAGGATAACGCGTTTGGGATGTGCGTTGAGCAGGTCGGAACGTGAGATGTAGCCGACTAGTTTGCCTTCATTATCGACCACCGGTAGCGAGCGGCGACGTGCCAACGTTTTCTGCACCTCGCTCATCAAATCTTCGGGATGGCAAAAATCGAAGGTGCGACTCATGATATCCTGTGTGCTGATGCTCAGGTTGATGAGGCGAACGGCGGTAAAGGTGTGATGACCTGTGCTAATCACCATTACGCCTTGCTTGCGAGCCGCCTGCAGAGTCTTCTCCGAGACAAGCAGGTCCCCTGTAATGACGAGAGCCGCTGCCCCCCGTTCTATCGCAACGAGTTGTGCGTCCTCGCGGTCGCCAATGACAACGAGACATCCCGTCTCCACGTAGTCAGCCATTGTCTCGGCCTCCATCGCTCCCACGATGACGCGGTTGCCGAGCGTGCGGCGTCCCTCGACCAGAACACGCCCACGTAGCACACGGACAAGGTTGTCGCGCTGAAGCGGAAGGCGATTCACGACGCGAGGATCGAGATCATTGAAAAAAAGTTTGGCAAAATCTTCATCGCTAATAATGCCGTGTACCTTGTTCTCGCTGTCCACAACGGGCATCGAGCGGCGATTGTGTTCCTGTAATAGTTGCCCTGCTTCTAATAGAGGCTGGTCGATAGTGGCGCAAACGACGCCACGCTTCATCACATCGCGCACCTGTAGGTATACATCGTCGCGCGCCTCTGGTGCCTCGACCTGAAAGCGGTCGAGGACGAAGCTCACCTCTGGTTTCAGTTCGCCATTGCGTGCAGCTATCGCCTGTTCGCCCTGTATATTCAAAAGCTTTGCGTATGCATATGCGGAGGCAACAGAATCCATATCAGAATTTTTATGTCCAAGTACATAGATTGGTCGCGCCATTGTGTGTCCTTTTCTTAGATAAGCGAGGCGAAAACGAGAACTCTCTATGCTCGCCTATACATTCTTTATAATATTATGAACTTTTCTGTCAAACGCTATACATATATATTGTACGAGGCCGTTATTCTTTACAACGAACAGCTTACGCATTTCGTTTACGCGTGATCCATACCGCGAAGCCGACACTACCTGCAATCACGAGAAGCAAAAGCAACGCCCCCACAATGAAGCCAAACGGTTGTGGCAGGAATGTATGCGTTTTCTGGAGTGATTGGGACGTGGCTGGAGCCACCTGTGGCGATAAACTAACTACTTGGTCGGTAAGTGCATCATTGGGTTGTGGTAGCTTGACCTGTGGGTTATTACGAGGCGTACCTTTGCCGAGATAGTTACCGTATGGGTTATTGTAGCTCATAGGTTTGTCAGAGACGGTAATAGTCTTGTTTACAATGGTAGTGCCAGATGACGAATGCGTCGAGAGTTTTAAGGTATAGGTACCAACTTTTGCATAGCTATGCGTCACGCTGATACCAGTAGCGGTTGAGCCATCGCCAAAGTCCCAGCTATAGGTCAGCAGTGTTGCAGACTTATGTGGGTCGAACGACGCATTCGCATCAAGGTGCAGTGTCGTATGTGTTGATGTCCGCCCAATATCGCTGATGGCTACAATCGGGTGAGTAGGTGTTGCCGACTCACCCAAGATATCGGGCTGATGCAGCATCCATGTAGTGAGCATGCCAGGGAGGGCAAGCGAGAGCGTGAGCGCATGTGCCTTCTTAGAGCTACCATCAGCGAAGGTGTTCATGAGTTGAATCGTATCCTGCGGCTGGTCATAGGGATAGGACCATGCGGGAGGATTGTTGCCGTAGTAGGTTACATTGCCCACGAAGGTTGCACAGGGCGCACCTGCTAGCGTGAAGGGAACTTGATCGCTACTCCCTAAGTAATCATCCTCTATATGGACATTGTTGGTCTGGTCAGGTGTGAAGATTGGTTGTGCTTGCGCCTCGTTGTTCTCGTCGTGATAGGTCAGTCCTTGATAGCCGAGAGCCTGGAATTGCGCGAAAACTGCACTCACGGCTTGATGCATCAGGTCGTTGAAGTGCTGAATGCTGGTGCGTTGTGCCTGTGATAACTTATTTTGCGCAGGATAGAAGTCAGTATTTTGCAAGGGTGTGGTTTCGATATAGAACGGCAACAGTGGATTCGCGGTTTGTCCCAGATAGCGGAGTGGATAAGCGATGCCATTTTGTTCTTCATTAAACATGGCAACGACGTTGTGTGTGTCGCCATTGAGCGTCTCATTGAGATAGTGGTACGAGCCGAATAGCCCCTGCTCTTCCGCATCGAAGATCACGAAACGGAGCGTGCGTGCTGGATAGACGGAATGCGTGCGCCAGTAATTGCCGAGTGCTTGTGCGATGCCAAGCTCTATCGCGCACCCGCTGGCATCGTCATTTGCCGATTGTGTCGAGAACGCTTCACCATCATAATGACAGCCGATGACGACTATCTGTTCGGGATGGATTGCACCTGGAACTGTCACCTCAACGTTAGTAGCAGGTGTCGTTGCGGGACGGCCTTGCCACCCTTGAAGCTTAAAGGGGTCCTGTCGCGCCTGCGCTCCAAAGCCTTGCAAGTCGTGTAGCATCTCTTGTGTCCAATAAGCGGCAAAGCCAGAATGTCCACTACTGCCATAACCAGCTTCGCGATGTTGGAATTGTGTCACCATAGCGTAGAGTTGATCATAAATATAGTCGGGACTCACTGTTGGGAAGTCGGCTTTTTGTGCATGAGCGATAGGTGCTGTGAGAGTTATTGGAAGGAAGACGCCAACAAAAAGGAAGTACAGACAGACCAGACATCGTTTCCAGGGTATTCCCTTACAAGTGCCCTTTCTATAGAACGTAGAGCGTTGCGTATATCTGCGTATAGGAAAGACATCTGCTTGCGGATATTTTTGTGTAGGAATGCCTCTCAATCGGCTTGTCATATATTGGTATCCTCCTTTCCGATAGCGCTGCGTATTCAGATAGTATCATAAATTTTCCCTTTACACTAGCCCATTTTACCCATAACTGTGAACAACAAAGAGCTACCGTGCTACACTACGGAAAGAAGAATAGTAATAGGGGGAAAATATGCAAACACTAGAAGTTTATATAGAGGAAAACGTCCATGGGTCAGTAAGACCTGTCGAGATTGTTGCCGATGCACCTGTTGCTGTACTCGTGCCAGCGTTAGTTGAAGAATTGCAACTACCAAAGGCAGATATATTTGGCAAACCACTAGTATATATGTTGCGCTATGCCCTGAATGGGCGTATCTTACCTGAGCAGAAGACGTTGTTAGCGTCAGGCGTGGGGCAGGGAACGCAACTTGTGCTTGACTCATACATTGTTGACGGGTCGGTGGCGACGATGATGGAGAAAACTACGGCGGCTACCCCGGATGCCTTATTTCATTCATCGGATACCGCTAATGACAAGACAGGTCTTCCAGCGATGGGAAATCTGCCTCAATCCTCCTCGCGTGACAAAGGGCGAGTGACGCGTAGAACCTTTTTAGCAATTGGCGGTGTTGTACTTGGTGCTGTCACGATTGGTACCGGTTATGCAGCTTTGCGTGGCTTTAACAAGGGTACATTGAACATGACAAATATGACGGGCGCACGAATGCCAAAGGCACCAAAGGCACCGCTGCCACCGACAACCCCTATGATTCCAACGATGGCGAAGATGGGGGTCGTTTTTACAGGACATCAACAGTTGGTGCGCGTTGTTGCATGGTCTCCCGATGGCACAATGCTTGCCAGTGGTGCCGATGACTCACAACTTTTTGTGTGGGGTACCGACGGCACTATTCGCCAGACGATTGCTCATCCCGCCGCGGTGAATGCAGCTGCATGGTCGCCTGATAGTCAGCGTCTGGTCACGGGTTCAAACAATCAGATTCTCTTCCTTAATGCTCACACAGGTATGCAGTTGGCGCTCTCGACTCATCGTCATACGGCTACCGTAACAACTCTTGCCTGGACTGGTAAGAGTCCGCGCTTACAGGTGGTTTCAGGGGGTGCAGATAACCATGCTATTGTGTGGGACACGACGAACTATAGTGCGCAGACAGTTTTTGCGCATCATAGTACACCGATTGAGAGTGTCTCCTGGGCACCCGATGGACAAACTATTGCATCGTCTTCGCAGGGGGGAGCGGTGCGTGTATGGAACGGCGCAAGTGGACAAGAGTTGCATGCCTACTATCTGGATGCTGCTATCCGTATGCGAGCGTTGGAGTATGCCCCTACGGTTGCAACGTTAGGCGTTGGTGGCGAAGATGGAATTGTGCGCTTCTGGAATGCAGATACCTGCCAAAAGCAGGCGATAGTCAACGGCTTGCGTCAGTGCGTTGATGTGCCACAGCGCGTGCAAGCGTTCAAAACACCTGTTCGTGCGCTCGCATGGTCGCCTGATGGCAAGCTTCTTGCCGTCGGTAGCAATGATGGTATCTTTACGTTGTGGTATCCAGGTCAGAGCCAGCGGCCTTTACTCTCCATGACGATTCAGCAAAACACGCCTGTTCACAGCATCTCGTGGGCACCAAAGGGAAATCAGTTGGCTGTTGCTGCAGGGAATAAGGTGACACTGCTAACATTGATGTAAATGTATACAAAATAGAGATGGCACAACTCGTTGTGCCATCTCTATTTTGTATACATTTACATCAATGTCACTCTCTGGTGGCCT
>CAXUHG010000116.1:0-6378 GCA_964250805.1 uncultured Ktedonobacteraceae bacterium
AAAATGGTCAGATCAAGCTTGACTGTGTAGTAGGGACCAGATTGATCGCGTCCGTTGCTCAATAAATTGAGCAAGATTCTTGCGTATCCATCTGCACGACATTTTAGAAGCGATCTCGCGTGATAAATTCCGCAACGGACGCGATACATCTATCCCTACGAACGTGGTCAGATAAAGCTTGACTGTGTAGTAGCGTGAACTGTGTAACCCATTAGTCATAGGAGGCTTGCGAAAAACTTTCATCGGAGTACAATACAAGACAAGAGATATGTTCTTTGTAGTGTGTACCCCATATGTTATTGAAGTTGCGGTTGGTCAATACTCAACCCGTGGAGAGAAGTCGTGCCTACATCTAACGCTCAACCTTCCAGGCAGTTTCCGCGACGACCACAAATTATTTCGCCGACTCACTCGATACCCTCTTCTGTGCCACAGGGAGGGCCGGATGCTGTGCAAACGCCCTTTCCTTCTGCTACCCCTTCTGCATTTCCTCATTCGTCCATGCCTGTAAGACCTGCGACCCCTGTTCCCGCTACTGAGCAATCTGAGATGGCATACGAACACGCGATTGATTTTGCTATTCACTCCTGGGACCTTGCGACGGGAGGATTAAAGACGCTGACCGCGAAACGAGAGTTTCCTACACGGCTAGATAGGCGTTTAACCGAGTTACCACCCGACTTTCATGAGTCGTCTTCTACCCGTAGCTATACTCTTGCGATGATTGTGCTTGTATGCGTTATTTTCATGCTCATTGGGGGAGGCGTTATCTTATTTGTGATGCTTCAGCAATAGAAAAACAATCGAAAAACGTTGCCTACAATCGGGTTGCGGGTATGTCGTGCAGGTCGCTTGCGTGACGAACGCCACTTAGAATTGCCTGAGCAAGAACCTTAGTTGCCGCCGCACCAATCATACTTGTTGAGTATGCGTTGGCTGCAAGGTCTCCTCTAGGCTGTGTGCGCAAGCCAAGGGCAAGGGCGAATACTGTATCACCATCGAAAAACGTATGGGCGGGTCGAATGACCTCTGCCAATCCGTTGTGCGCCATTTGTGCTACTTTATTGACCTCTTCTTTTGTGAGCGATGCATTTGTGGCAACAACAGCTATTGTGGTGTTGCCAAAGAGATTAGCACTCTCCGAGAAAGCATCTGGCGGTAGAGGGTCGCGCCCACCTGCTATAACCTGCTGCGTCTTTGGGTCTATGATATTACCAAAGGCGTTGACGACAACCAACGCGCCGACGACTGTGCCATCAGCAAGCGTTGTGCTGGCGGAGCCAAGTCCCCCTTTCATCGCGAAGGCGGGACCGAGCATCTTGCCTACTGTTGCACCTGTACCTGCTCCGACGTTCCCTTGTGCCGTTGGCTCCGTGCTGGCCTGTTGACAAGCCCGATAGCCAGCTTCTGCATCGGGTCGAACGCGAGCCGACCCGAAACCGAGGTCGAAGATGGCGGCTGCTGGCACAATCGGAACTTTTGCGACTCCGACATCGTACCCTACCTGTTGCTCTTCCAAGTAGCGCATCACGCCGCTTGCGGCGTCGAGTCCGAAGGCACTACCGCCTGTAAGCAGAATGGCATGTACCGAATCGACGAGATGCAGCGGGCGCAATAAATCGGTTTCGCGTGTTGCGGGGGCACCGCCGCGCACATCAACTCCGCCCATTGCCGCTGGTTCACAGAGAATAACTGTACAGCCCGTGCCAGCCTCTACGTCGGTGTCGTGTCCAACGCGAATGCCAGGAATATCGGTGATGTCGTTGTGCATAGAATGGTCCTTTATTTCAAAGGACATCTGTAGGGGCATACTTCATTACGCCCTCGTTCCCATTGACTCCTTTTATTGAAGACGCTCCTCAACCCCTGTTAATGGGTCGATTGCTTCCAGGGCGTAATGAAGTATGACCCCTACAGATATCCGTGTCTCGTTTTCTAATAGCATTATCGATTTAAACATTAGGATGCGATAAATCGGTCCCTACCATCACTTTGTCTTCTCGCTTGTTGCCATAGACTAGCGAGCGGTTGAGCGCACTCAGGATGGCCTTCATTGAAGCAAGCGTGATGTTGGTGTCGGTTGCCGCACCGAAGAGAGTTGCACCATCGTTTGTTTGTATTTGGATATACGCGACTGCCTGCGCGTTCGCGCCTTGCTCAAGCGCGTGTTCAGCGTAGGAAAGCACGGTGAAGTCTGCGATGTGTCCGTTGCGGAGGGCGAGGACAAAGGCATCAATTGGTCCGTTGCCCTGTGCGCGTACCTCTTGCAGGATGCCATTGTGGGCAATCTGTGCCACGCATTCGACAGTCTTGGCTCCCTCGTGGTCAACGGACGTTTCGGTTCGTAGTGTATCGAGCGCGAATGGTGTATATCTATGTAGATACTCTTGCTCGAATGCCGCGTAAATTTGTGTGCTTGAAAGCTCGGTTCCAGTTTCATCCGCCAGTGCTTTGATGATTTTGCCGAACTCGACATGCATGGCTTTTGGCAGGTGATAGCCGAATTCTGCCTCCATGATATAGGCTACACCACCCTTGCCGGATTGGGAGTTGATGCGAATAATAGCCTCGTAGGAACGCCCGATATCTTTGGGGTCAATTGGCAGGTAAGGTACCTCCCATAACGCGTCGGGAGTGGGGTCTAGCTGCGTCATGCCTTTGTTGATTGCATCTTGATGTGAGCCAGAGAACGCTGTGAAGACCAGTTCACCCGCGTAGGGCTGCCGCACAGGAACAGTCATGCGTGTGCATTTCTCATAAATGGCCTGAATTGCTTCGAGATTGCTAAATTCCAGGTGAGGGTCAATACCCGACATATACATGTTCAACGCGACCGTGACGATATCGACGTTGCCAGTGCGCTCACCGTTGCCGAACAACGTTCCCTCGACGCGCTCTGCTCCCGCTAGCAGGCCAAGTTCTGTCGCGGCGACTCCCGTTCCTCGGTCGTTATGTGTATGAAGGCTGATAATTACGCTCTGGCGGTCGCGCAGATGACGGCAGAACCACTCGATCTGGTCGGCGTGGACATTGGGTGTCGCGATCTCAACGGTCTCTGGCAGGTTCAAAATCATTTTTTTCTGTGGTGTGGGTTGCCAGATATCGACCACCGCCTCACAGATTTCCAGCGCGAAATCGACCTCGGTCAACGCGAAGCTTTCGGGCGAGTATTGGAATGTGACATCGGTCCCTTCTAAGGTTGGCAGCATCTCTTTGATAAGCCGTGTGCTACGCGTCGCAATGGCGATGATATCGGGCTTGTCCAGACCAAAGACAATGCGGCGTTGCATTGGTGAAGTCGAGTTGTACAGATGAATAATGGCCTTTTTCACGCCCTGTATCGACTCAAAGGTGCGTGCAATCAGTTCTTCGCGTGCTTGTACGAGAACCTGAATCGTGACATCATCAGGAATGCGCCCCTCTTCGATGAGGCGACGGATGAAGATAAACTCGGTATCAGAGGCCGAGGGAAAGCCAACCTCGATCTCTTTGAAGCCGACGGCTACCAGTAATTGAAACATCTCAAGCTTTTCGGCAACGCTCATTGGGTCTGGTAATGCTTGATTGCCGTCGCGCAAGTCAACGCTGCACCATGTTGGCGCACTTGTGATGGTGCGTGAAGGCCATTGTCTATCAGGGAGGTTAATGGTTGGAAAGGGCTGATATTTGGTGATACGGCCTTTTTGCATTCCTGGCATGGCCTTTGGAAACGAAAATATGTTTTCTGATTGCATAGGGCGTCCTTTCTTTGTAACCATGCTCTACGTCGTTAAGTATAGCGAACAAATGTAGTTACTTTGTGTGTACGATATCCTATTTTTGTGGAGATTGCAAATGGAGGGGGGTTAATCTTGGGGAATTGAAAAGTTCTTTAACGGCATGACAGGGGCAAGCCCTGTCGTTACTATACGCCGTTTATGCCGCTGATGCGCCTATAGTAGTGACAGGGCTTGTCCCTGTCATGTCGCCCCACATGCCCTAACTCGCCAAATCCGGGTGTTCGAGCAGCATCAACTCCACCTCAAACTGTGCCACTTTAAGCATTTCTATTTACACATGTGTGAATAAAAGCTCTTCACGAAAATCTTTTACTGCTTGTACATCTCCATAACCAGCATTTTCAATTTCTACCAGGAAGGTATGCGCTTGACCAATGCGATGCGGCGATTTCCAATCTAACACATCACGGAAAGACTCACGAGCGGCATTGACGCTTGCCTCAATTTCTTGTTGCAAAAGATAGGCTCTTGCACGATAAAGGGCTAGTCGATAATTCATCCACAAATTATTATCCGCTCCAATTTGCTGTTGAATCTCTTCTTGCAATGCAAACATCTTCTTTGGTTCGTGTAGACGCACATACCCTCGCGCACGAATAGAAAAAATACCGCTTATGCTTTGATGAATGTAATCAGTTCCATTCCCATACGTTTCTTTAATAGGATCAGCGAGAACTAAGGCCGTTTCGATAGCTCGCTCAAAACGCAAATTGTCTCCACTATCGGCATAAATGTGGGCAAGATAGGCATTAGCAAAGGTTGCAACATGTTTACTTGAACGAAACGAGACATCACGAGCTTTTTCCAGACAATCAATCGCCTCTTGCATTTGATTAGCACGATTAAGTTCAACGCCCGTTTTTTGTAATGCATGAACAATGAGCGCGGGATTCTCTGCCTGTGTTGCTATTTTGTACATCTGCTCAAACGTAGCTAATGCCTGGTCATATTTTTTGTGTTCGTAATACATAAGACCAATGAGGCTTTGTTCTTGTGCATAGATTTGTAGGAAGCGTTTCTCTAATCGTGAAGGTGGTGGTAAGACAGCCAAAAAGTAGGTGAAAATATTGTGAAGGCGTTGCGCGTTCTTCTCGACATCAGGCAAAGGAGCAGTGCTACGCATCGACAAGGTATGTTCTATCAAAGACTCAACTACATCGAGTGTTTCCTGAAACATACGCTCTCCACGCCCTGGTAGCGTTTGCGGGTTGAAAGGGTCGTATTCCGATAATCCAAATTTCCAGAGAGGGATGTCTAAAACATCGCTGATTTTTCTTAACTTTGTGGGATCGGTAATATGTTTCTTTCCTGACTCTATATCTTGTACATATCGTATGTTGACTCCCTCATCCCCATCAGCTTTAGGCCATCGTCCTGCTAGTTCTGCTTGTGTCATTCCGTGTTTTTCACGATATTCTTTAATGACTTTGCCATGATGGAAGTTACTCATTCTATACTCCTACTGAACTTACGAACTAATAAGTACGTAAAATTGCAGATATGTTTGTGCCTTTTGTTCTTAGATACGCTCATAAGAGAACGTTCCAATTATACAGTTAATCAGTTACTCTTTAGATAACATAAATACATTTTTGCGTATTGTATCACATGCAAAATGCTTGTTAAAGCTGAGGGGAGATGTATGCGTCAACATAAAGAAAACGATTGCCGCTATCTCGTCTGCATTCAAAAAAACACCGAAAAAAAGGAAGCAATATGATGACTACAGAGGAACACGATATGGTGTACTGGCGCAGACAGTACGAAGAGAATTACGAGGCGGCAAAATGTGCCACGCCGAGCGCATTCGCTCTCACGGGTCGCCACGACTTCATTACAAAGAAAATGGAGAATATGAGCCGTGCGATGAGCGAGTTGGTGCAACTGGTCGGTGGCAAAGAGACAGCTATTTTGCTCGAAATGATGCCACGAGAGGAGCAGTCATGCGGCGAATGATTGACCAGATTGATACGCAACCACTACCAGCATTTGAAAAGGTATGGAAGCCAACACTGGCACAATTGCGCTAGCAAGCAGGCATGACTCAATCTGAGGTCTCACAAGCGGCAAATGTGCGTTTGTGCCGCGTCGATTGGATAGAGCGCGGCATCGGCTCTCAGTGGCTAGATGTCAATCGAGTAGTACGTGTGCTGGGCCGGAAGCTAGGGCGAATGTATCGTGTAGAGGATATCGCAGGAGTGAAGATACAGCCACGAAAGAAGCCTTGGGTATGGAGAGTCGGATGAGCGGACGACAGTAGAGGTAGGGAAAATGATACGGTGGAAACTCAAACGGGTAATCGAGGAAAAAGGTTGGACTATGAAGCAAGTCGTAACGCTCTCCGGCGTGTCGTACAGTACAGTCAGAAAGCTGTGTCGTAATCCACGACAATATGGCAAAGTGTATACATTGTCTAAACTTGCTGATGCGCTAGAGGTGTCGTATGCAGAACTTATAGAAAAAGATGTTTGAACGTTCAGGATTGGTATTTACCGACAAATATTGTAGAGACCGTTGTGTCACGTCCAACATACAAATTGGCCTGTGGTGGTGGCAGGGAGTGGGGCGGGGCCCCGTACGGGGGGCAGGCCCCACACCG
>CAXUHG010000116.1:6388-18018 GCA_964250805.1 uncultured Ktedonobacteraceae bacterium
CCAAAAAACCTTTGGGGGGGGGGGTGGGGGTGTGGGGCCCCCCCCCCCCGGGGGCCCCCCCCCCCACTCCCTGCTTATTCGTGTAAGTCCCGAACGATGAAGTGAAACCAAGTTCTGCCCACACCTCGTCAATTTCTTGCGGCGTCTTACGTCGCCACTCCAGTTCCATGCGGTCATGGTACCACGCTTGAGCTAATCTCCATTGTTGCTCAAGCGATATAATAGCTCCATACGGCTGATTCCATTGTTGACGCCAGCGAGCAACATGCTCTTCCGACCGGAAGAGAAGAATCGTTTT
The DNA here is from genome assembly GCA_964250805.1 of uncultured Ktedonobacteraceae bacterium. GTDB lineage: Bacteria > Chloroflexota > Ktedonobacteria > Ktedonobacterales > Ktedonobacteraceae > JBBQVS01. Next base: position 6,687 of record CAXUHG010000116.1, read on the forward strand.
TCAGGCAAAGACGACATTCTTCCACCAGTCGCGCGGAGGAATGGCAAAATGGACGACGCCGGACGGATGTACCAATTTCCCATCTTGAATTTCGACAACCATTGCATCATTACAACATCCACATGCCGCGACCACACGAGCATCTTTTTTAAGCATAGCCGGAATACCGAGCGCATCCCATATGCAATTTCCCTACCATGTTTGCTTACCAACCTCAACATAAAAGGCTGTGGGAACGGCAGAGAACGGTTCAGCCATCAAAATTTCCCCATTATGTTGCAGGACCAGTGCCCGTCCTTCTGCAAGTTGCTGAAATGCTGATTGGATTTGAGAAACCGGACATGAAAGAGCTTGAGCGCATTGTAAAGTGGTAGGAGCTTGCTCATATTTTGCGAAATACTTATAGATATAGCGACGGACTTGCTTGATGAATAAATCCGTAAGAGGAATCTGTGTCATGGGCATGTTTCCTTCCCGTAGGTAGCAATGGCCTCAAATGTCATTCATGAAAAAATAGCTTTTCAGTCGAGGTCTCAAAAGCTTTTGAGACCTCGACTGAAAAACTGTTTACTGAATAGCACGTCTCAGGCGTGCCATCGTCTGCTCAACGCTTTCGTGTTTGCTATACACGGCGGAGCCAGCAACGAGCAGGTTCGCGCCAGCCTTCACGACCTGGGGAATAGTACCCTCGTGAATGCCGCCATCGACCTCGATGTCGCAGGAAAGATTGCGTTCGGTAATAATTTGGCGTAGTTTCGTAAGCTTAGGTAGGGTTTCGGGAATGAAGTCTTGCCCACCAAAGCCAGGGTTGACGGTCATGATGAGAACCATATCGAGGAGCGAAAGAACATCTTCGAGCATAATAATAGGAGTTGAGGGTGTGAGCGCGATGGCTGCCTTCTTGCCTAATGCCTTGATTTGCTGCACAAGACGATGCAAGTGTGGCGTCACTTCCTGGTGAACGATGATGACATCGGCACCAGCCTTCGCGAACGTCTCTATAAATTGCTCAGGATTGGTAATCATCAGATGCGCTTCGAGTGGCAGAGATGTGCAACCCCGTACCGCCTCTACAATGCCAGGTCCCATAGTGAGATTAGGCACGAAATGACCATCCATAATGTCGATTTGGATGCGATGCGCTCCAGCAGCCTCTGCCTCTCGCACCTGGTCGCCGAGACGCGTGAAATCGGCTGAGAGAATTGATGGAACAATACCGATCATTGCGTCTTCCTCTGCAATTTTTCAGCAGCCTGTGTGTCGAGCATCCATGTTACTTCGCCTTTGGCTGGTTGCACGATCTGCGCAGGATACTCGTCGGGCTGATAGTCGCCCTCTAGGACGGCCTTTACTGCGTCCTGTTTCTCGGCACCTGTCACCAGAAACAGCACATGTTTCGCTGCATTGAGCAGACGTGGCGTAAAGGTGAGGCGGTCGGGTGGGGGTTTAGGTACGCTTACTGGCATCACGAGCCGTTGCTGCTCGTGTAGTGAGGGCTGGTGTGGAAAGAGCGATGCGGTGTGTCCTTCCGGTCCCATGCCGAGTTGGATCAAGTCGAAGGCAGGTACTCCATCACTTCCAATCGTCTGTTGCATCTCAAGCGTATAGGCATAGGACGCCGCATTTCGGTCCGGCTGATCAGCGGGCATGCGGTGAATCTGGTTGGCGGGAATCGGTATTTTGCTGAGTAGCACTTGTTGAGCCATCAAGTAGTTGCTCTCCTTGTCATCTGGCGGCACACAACGCTCGTCCGACCAGAAGATATCCACCAATGCCCAATTCATTTGACTACGGTAAGGCTCTTCTCCCAGTAGCGTGTAGAGTTTTTTTGGCGTTGAGCCGCCAGAGAGAGCAAGCGTGAAGCGTCGGTGTGACGCGATAGATTCTGTTGCGATACGCACAACATATTGTGCCGCTTCCTGGCTAAGGATATCAGTATCAGTGTAAATGGCGATAGACATAAAAGGAACTCCCTATTGCCCTGACAATCGTTGTTGAATGGCTTGCCGTCGTAGGCGGCAAGCCATTCAACAACGATTGTCAGAGTATTACTACATTCAAGACAATAATGTCCGTACCTCTTGCAGTATCTCCTCATAGAGATGATCACGACTGAGAATTTCCAGTTCGTCGTGCAAGAGAGCGCTTACCTTATGCGTTGCCGCCATACTCACAGTACGTTGTGGGCGTGTTTCCTGTCCGAGGGCAACAGAGGTAAGGACATGATTGGGGTCGTCCTCGCGGTTAATGGTGAAGACGACGTGCTTATTGCCGACTGCTCCCGTCATACGGATCAGACAGAGCGAGCCGGGGCGCATATCGGAACGAACTTGCGGGTGAATGTGCAGGCTCACCTGCGAGCGGCTGCTCCCACTTGTTGTCTTTGTGCCATTTGTCTCGGTTGTAAGCGAACCTGTCGGGCGTCGCATGTTCCATACATGAGTACCACTAGCTGAATCGTGTTCATCTTTCACATGCGGACTCGTTTCTGAGTATTGCCAGCCGAGGCTTGTCTTGAGCCACGACGCAAGTAAGAGGGCACAGGTGGAATTGGGCGAAACATCGCCTTGCTCTGTGCGTGTGGGTTTCGCGAACGGTTCGGCTGCATGCTCGATTTCTATAGTATGAATACCGGAGAGGTAGGGTCTATATTCTGCGACATCGAAGAATTGTGCCACGAGTTCGCGCCAAGGCGTGATACGTCCCCAGTTGAGATCGCTTACGTTGCTTTCTGGAAAATTCTGAACAAGTGTCGAAAGAGCGCGAATGCTGTCTTCTGGTGTAAAAAAGCTGCTGGAGTCAACGATGATTCTATTGCTCAATTTCGCCATTATCTTGAAGAGCGAGGCATCGCTTGGCGGATCATTGAGCCACCATAGGTACAAGGGAAGGTCCGGCTTCACAATCGGCTGTACGATAGCCTCAATAGAGCGTACCGCTGAACCATTGACCAGAAGCGTAATCTGCTCGAAGGTGTGGCGCGTAACGTCTGAAATTACTGGAAATGAGCGCGTGGTAATCCAGGCTCCCACGCTATCGGGCGCGTTGCTATCGAGAATGAGAATAGTCACGCGTGCGATATGTGTGCTGGAAAGGTCGCGTATTTGTGTACTTGCGCGTTGTGCTGCCTCAATATCAGGTACACACACGAGCAAATTCAGGACGCTGGTACGCACATTGACATTCTGGCTGGTACGTACATTATCGGAAGACATGCGCCAGAGGTGAGACAATTCCTCCTCGACTCGCTCTGGTCGCACTGATTTTCCGGCCCAAGGTAAGCGTAGACCTGTCATATTGGAGCTATCGTTGACCATTCCCATGTTCCCCTTCTTCAAGAGCGCCGTTGTTCACATAGATACGTCTGTGTAGGTAACGTTTGTGCTTCCAAGCGATGGTTATGATGGGCAAAACAGGCATAGTTATGGACGGCGCCATCTATGCCCGTCGCGCCAGATGAACTCGTCGGCGTACTGAGGACCCCACGTACCAGACTCATAGGTCAAAATCGACTCACGAGGTTCGTTTTTCCACTCATCGAGAATACCCTGGATGAACGTCCATGCCGCCTCTACCTCGTCACGGCGTGTGAAGAGAGTGGCGTCGCCCAGCATACAATCGAGAATGAGTCGCTCGTATGCCTCTGGCTGCTGTCGCACAAACGACGAGCCATAGAAGAAATCCATGTTTACCGGACGAATTTGCAGGTCCGTGCCGGGAACCTTCGCGCCAAATTTGAGCGATATGCCCTCGTCTGGCTGAATACGCAACGTGAGTACGTTTGGCTCCATCTGTCCCTGCGCCTCGTTAGTGCGCTTAAAGATCATGAGTGGTGCCTGTTTGAACTGAATGGCAATCTCGGTCACGCGCTTAGGAAGGTGTTTTCCTGTACGCATATAGAAAGGTACGCCAGCCCAGCGCCAGTTGTCGATGTACATCTTCATCGCCATATAGGTTTCGGTGGTAGAGGTGGGCGATACGCCTTTCTCTTGCAGGTAGCCAGGGACTTGATGCCCCGCGACCCAACCCGATCCATATTGCGCACGAATAGTATGCGTCTGAACATCACGTCCTGTCAATGGTTGCAGTGCATGTAGCACCTTCACCTTCTCATCGCGTACCGAATTGCCATCAAACGCTATTGGTGGCTCCATCGCTACGAGTGTAAGCAATTGTAACATATGATTCTGTACCATGTCACGAATCGCTCCCGATTCCTCGTAGTAGCCAGCGCGTCCCTCAAGACCGAGGTTTTCTGCCACCGTTATCTGTACATGATCGACGTAACGGCGATTCCAGACAGGCTCGAAGATGCCATTAGCAAGGCGGAAGACCAGTATGTTTTGTACCGTTTCTTTGCCGAGGTAGTGGTCGATACGATAGACTTGCTCCTCTTTGAACACCTTGCCCACGATACGGTTCAACTCACGAGCCGACGCGAGGTCATGTCCGAAAGGCTTTTCAATAATGATACGCGTCCACCCTTTGCGGTTACGATTCAGACCTGCTGCACCAAGACGCTGAATGATTTCGGGGTACTGGCTTGGTGGAGTGGACAGGTAAAAAATGCGGTTGCCACTGGTGCCACGCTCTGCATCAAGCTTGTTCAACAACGTGTTGAGCCGCTCATATCCCTCTGGCTCAGTGAAGTTCGATTGCAGGTAGTGAATACCTGAGGCGAAACTTTCCCATACCTGGGGATTCACAGGCTTTTGGCGCGAATACTCGTTGATGGAATCAAGGGCTTGTTGGCGAAACTCCTCGTCGCTGTAGGGACGACGGGCGAACCCTACGACTGAGAAGCCTGCTGGCAAAGGATGCTCCAGCGCAAGGTTATAGAGAGCTGGTAGCAATTTGCGATGTGTTAGATCACCCGTTGCCCCGAAGATGACCATGACACATGGTTCTGTACTTTGTTTGATGCGTAGCCCCTCGCGAAAGGGGTTGGGCGCCTCGACTACGCTCCGCTGAGGCATGAGATATCTCCTAGTAGAATAATTTTCTAAACATTAAACGTCAGGTGTATTGTATGTTTCTTATACGTATTTGGCAATACTCTATGACTTTTGCATATAACAACGTGCTGAACAATCCTCATATGGCTCTCTCCGCCAAAGGTGGAGAGAGCCATATGAGGATTGAGAGATTAAGTTTTAGCTGTTTGTCTGGCCTGTTTTGATGCCTTGTTGTTTGCTCTTGATGTCATTAAACAGTTGGTGGAACGCGTCAGCAAACTTCTTCACACCCTCGTCGAGCAACTGCTGTGTCACCTGATCGTAGTGGATGCCGATGCCTTCAAGCTCGGTGAAGAGCGTTTTGGCTCCTTGAATGTCGTTCTCTATCGTCTCCTGAACCTTGCCATGATCGGCAAAGTTCTTGATGGTCTCGAATGGCATGGTATCGACGGTGTTCGGTCCAATCAATTCTTCCGCATACAGAACATCGCGGTAGGCGGGATTCTTTGTGCTAGTGCTAGCCCATAGTGGGCGTTGCAGATTGGCTCCAGCGTGTTTGAGCGACTCGAAGCGTGGCGAGTAGAAGATGCGTTTGAACTCTTGATAGACGAGCCGTGCGTTGGCGATGGCTGCCTTACCTTCGAGTCCTTTGAGCCTCTGCTGCTCGTTGGTGTCGCTAGTTGCCTTGACCTTCTCTTCTATCAATGGATCAACAAGCGTATCGACGCGACTGACAAAGAAGCTTGCAACCGAGGCAATCTTGCTGATGTCTTCGCCTCGTCCATTGCGAGCCTCTAGGCCGTTCATATAGGCATCCGTGACGGCGCGGTAACTGTCAAGCGAGAATATGAGCGTGACATTGACGCTAATACCTTCACTGATAGCTGTCGTGATAGCTGGAATGCCTTCGGGAGTGGCGGGAATCTTAATCATCAAATTGGGACGGTCAACCATCTTCCAGAAGCGGCGAGCCTCAGAAATGGTGCCATTGGTATCGTGCGAGAGGTCAGGCGAGACCTCAAGGCTGACGTAGCCGTCCTGTCCCTCGGTGCGCTCAAAAACGGGACGCAACATGTCGGCGACGGTGCGAATATCTTGGATGACAACTGCCTCGTACACATCGCTGGTGTCTTTGCCCTCGTTGAGTAGTTGCGTTATCTGCTCATCGTAGGCATGACCTGAGCTGATTGACTTGCCGAAGATAGTTGGGTTCGAGGTAACGCCGACAACACCGTTCTCATTTAGAATGCGCTGATATTCGCCCGACTGTAATTGTGCGCGGTCGATGTTGTCGTACCACACGCTCTGTCCAAAATTTTTCAGGTCTAGTAATGGATTACTCATGGAAATCCTCCTCAGATACGGCACTCCGTATCTTTTGTATTCCTATGCCACGCATAGTTTGTTACGCCTTATCAATACGTCTCTATTCGGTATCCTCTACCTAGTACACGAATGCAACCCTATTCTTGACACACTTTCCCATATATTTTCCTGAGTGCCTAAGAAAATCGCATTCGATGCAGTAGTTGAGTCCTCTCATAATAAAGGCACAAAACGGTACTGTATTTCAACTCTCGTGAGATTTTCTATTATTGTATTTTGTACACTAACACAGATATTGTACCACATAGGGGAAGGAATGCAAAGCTCAGCAGCATGTTTGCAAACATGCTGCTGAGCTTTGCATTCCTCTTAATAGAGGATCAAACTAACGCTTCTCAACCGGAAACTGTACTTCCGAGACATACTTCGATTGGTCGCCGCCGCGCTCGTACTCAAGGTTGAGTTCGCGGTTGAAACCACAGATGGTATAGTTGTTGGCCTCAATCCATTTGAGGATGGCGTTGTAGGCTTGATACAGCGTGCTGAAACTGCCACGATGGATGACCGATGCCATTGTTTCGACGGCGGGTAGCTCAATGACTTTCACCTGCTCACTATCCTTCAGTGTGCCTTCAAAAGGTATGCATGCTCCGAAATGCATGTCTTGTTCGCGCATCTCGTTGTCATAGTAGACAGTGATGCCGTGACCAGCAAAGGTTGCTCCTCGTTGATTGATATGTGCTACGACCTGATCAAAGAGCGAGTCTAAGGTTGGACCTATTTGCTGCATACTTGGTGCAACGCCACGAGCTTCGGCGACTTTCAGTGATGCGACTTTTTTGAGAACGACTTCGTATTCTGGCATAGTAGCCTCCTGTTCAAATGCTTGCAGCCACGCTTCTATTCGTGTCAAACGAGCCTGTCCCTCGGTGAGTTGTTGCTGTAACTCGACCTGCTTGAGCCGCAACATTCCTCTTATCTGGTCGGGTGTTGGCTCTTTGTCCAGCAGGAGCGCAATTTGCTCCAGCGACAGACCCATGTCTTTCATCGCTAGTATGCGATTCAGGCGCGTAAGCTGGCTTGCCGAATAGTAGCGATAGCCCGTGAATTCATCAACTTGCTCAGGTTTCAGCAGACCGAGTTCATCATAGTAGCGCAAAGCTTTGACCGATACAAGGCTCAGCTTAGAAAAGTCACCGATTTTGAACACAGCCGTTTCTCCTGAGTGTGTTGATTACTTTGTACATCATTCGTGTTTTGCAGAAGGCCCTCTGTCTATTTAGAGAATACTCTATCCAGTAAGGGGAGAGTCAAGGGGGAAGAATGCGGACTTTTTACTCCTTGTTTTTGCTATCTTCCCCTTCAGTGAAGAGTGAAGGCTGTAGACGCTGTTCGATACGTCTTTGTTCCTCACTTTGTAGTTGTCGAACGCTCTTGTCAGGTGTAGTCATTTCTTCAGGAAGTGTTGCTCCCGTTTCAATGATCGTCTTTCTGACTGCTTGCCCCATTTTGTGATGTGCTTGATTTGCTTTCTCTTTGCCCTTAATCTGCTCTCTCTCGATCTTTTGACGCGCAAGGCTCGCGCGGAAGCTGTTTGCTGCCAATTCGTCACTATTCATCCAGTCGAGAATATCCTCGTTTCTAGCAATGCTCTTCCGTGCTTTGATTTGACGTGCCGACTCTCCACCATATAATCCCCTATATCCATGATCTTGAAAAATACCAAAATCTTTTGAAGTAACAACACCTGCGCTCTGTGCTGATTCTGCTAATTGTGTGTTAAGCACGGACATCTGAGAGCGCCGAATGAGTCGTAACTGATCCTCTGGCAACTCTTCTAGCTCATCAGCAATCTCTGCACGTCTTGTCTGCACTGCGAAATATGTTTGACCGAGACTCACCAGAGGTTTCGATGGATCAGCATTCTGTACGACTAAGTAACAAGCGTATCGAGAAAGATGCATGTCCTCGACCTCTCGCTTTGCTCCCTTTCCGACACGGATCATGTTGCGTACAAACGCAAAATGATCTGAGACTGCTTGACCGCTATTCTTACAAGCTTCTTCACCTTTCTGAATCGCCTTTTGAAAATTGCGATAGTTGGTTGCATACCCAAGTATTTTTCCTAGTTCACGGGCACTCCAATACTCGTTTCCTTGCTCGTTTTCACGTCGAATAGCTTCAAAAGGGGAGATTCTTTGAGGTTCCAAATTGTCTTGATTACTCATCTCTGATATTTCCTTTCAAACTTTTAGTGTGGGCACACGACGTAGGCATGATTAGTTGTTAAATGTTTACTCTTTCCTTGCCTTTTGCTGCAATTCATACAGCTTGCTAATTGCTTCAATTGGAGTGAGTTCGTCGATTGCGAGCGTCTTGATTTCTTCGACGAGGGGGTTGGGTTCGGAGGCTAAGAGGGTCATTTGCCACGCGGCGGGCATAGTGAGATCGCGCATGGCTTTGCGACGCGTTTTGGCGTCGCCTTTACTCTCTAGCTCTGCCAGTATCTCTTCGGCGCGATGAATGACGGGACGGGGGATGCCTGCGAGTTGTGCCACATGGATACCATAGCTTTTGTCGGCACCGCCGGGGACAATCTTGCGTAGGAAGATGATGTTGCCGCCTTCCTCGGTGACGGCGACACTGAGGCAATGCACTCTGGGCAAGAGTTGTGCAACCTCGACGAGTTCGTGATAGTGTGTGGCGAAGAGAGTACGCGCACCACTGCGTTTGTTGTTGTGCAAGTATTCGACGATGGCGCGTGCAATGGCGAGACCGTCGTAGGTACTGGTGCCGCGTCCAATTTCGTCGAGAATGACGAGGCTACGCGGCGTGGCATGATGGAGAATGTTCGCGGTCTCGACCATCTCGACCATGAAGGTGCTTTGTCCTGTGGCGAGATCGTCCTGGGCACCGATACGCGTGAAGATGCGGTCTACCATGCCAATCGAAGCGGTCTCGGCTGGGACATAGCTGCCCACCTGCGCCATGAGCGTGATGAGGGCGACCTGCCGTAAGTAGGTTGATTTACCCGCCATATTAGGGCCTGTGATGATGCCGATCTGCGTGGTGCTGTTCGAGATGTTGGTATCATTGGGGATAAAGGGGTTATCCGACTGCGCCTGCTCTACAACGGGGTGGCGACCTGCGACGATGTGAAGCGTGTCGCCATCGTTGAGGGAGGGGCGGCAGTAGTTGTTACGTGCCGCAACCTCCGCGAGGCTCAAATAGACATCAATCTCTGCTAGCGCATGAGCTGTGTCAAGAATGCGCTCGGACTCATGAACGGCAATATCGGCACGAAGTTGTACAAAGAACTCGTTCTCCATTTTGTTGATGCGGTCCTGCGCGTTCAGCACCAGCGTCTCGTACTCTTTCAGGTCGGAGGTGATATAGCGTTCACAGTTCGAGAGCGTCTGACGGCGCACATATTCCTTTGGGACGCGACTGAGGTTAGAGCTAGAAACTTCAATGTAGTAGCCTGTTGCCTTATTGTAGCTGACTTTCAGGTTGTTGATGCCTGTGCGTCTGCGTTCACGCTGTTCCATCTCCGCGATCCACTTGCGCCCATTCTGTGAGGCGTCACGAATTTGGTCAAGCTCAGCACTGAATCCTGGACGAAGAATGCCGCCCTCGACAAGGCTGAGCGGTGGCTCATCGACAATCGCCCGTTCGATCAGCGCGATAATGTCCGCGTTGTCGGTTAGCCGCTGTACGAGGCGTTCAAGGGCGGGTCTTGCAATGCCAGTGGTGAGGTTGTCGCGTATCTCTGCTGCGGAACGTAGTCCATTTGCGAGTGCTACAAGGTCGCGTGGTGTGGCGATACGTTGCCGCACACGGTTAATCAAGCGCTCGACATCCCCAGCCTTCTTCAAAGACTCACTCAATCGTGCCTGTAATAGCGTGTCGCCAATCAGTTCCGCGATAGTATCCTGGCGTAGTTCTAGTTGTGCGATATCGAGTAGTGGTTGTCCGATCCAGCGCCGTAAAAGGCGACCACCCATCGGACTACGTGTACGGTCAAGCACCCACAATAGCGAACCTTTGACGGAGCCGCTGCGCCCACTCTCGAAGAGTTCCAAGTTGCGGCGTGTGTGTGGGTCGAGGGTCATAAAGCCACTTGTTGAGTATGTTTCGAGGGCGATTAGTTGTTGCAGCAGTCCCTTTTGCGTCTCCTGCACATAGGCGAGAATGGCACCAGCCGCGCGAATGGCAAGCGGTAGATGAGCGCAGCCGAATGCCTCTAGTGACGCAATATCGAATTGTGTCAACAGGCGATGTCGCGCATCATCTTCTGAGAAATAGCGCGAATCGTAGGGCGTGACATGTCCGGCGAGACCCGTCAAAAGTTTGGTGAGCGGCGCGATATCGTCTTCCTCATCCTCGTCGATTTCAGGTATTTCCGCGTTGGCATTGCCGTTGCTACCGAGTTTGGTGACTTGCTTCTCGTTCATCACCGCCGCTAGCCAACGCCTCTTACGGCTCCCTTGCCGACTGTAGTGTGCCTCGATGATGACCTCGGCGGGTGCGACGCGTGCGATCTCCTGTTGAATAGCAAGCTCTGGCTCTGGTGTGTTGAACTGTGTTACGGCAAACTCGCCTGTTGTAATGTCGATATAGGCAACACCAACGGCGTCACGTCCAACGACGACGCTGGCGAGAAAGTTGTTCCGTTTGGCGGCAAGCATGGCTGGATCAATGATGGTGCCGGGAGTGACGATGCGTAGCACGGCACGCTCCACGAGTCCTTTTGAAAGCGCGGGATCGCTTGTCTGTTCACAGACGGCGACGCGATAGCCCTTACTCACGAGACGCGCGATATAGCTATCGGCAACGCCATGTGGTACACCCGCCATCGGCGATTTTTCACCGCGCCCAAAGTCACGACGCGTCAAGGCAATCTCTAGTTCACGTGCCACGATTTCGGCATCTTCGTCGAACATCTCGTAGAAGTCGCCCATGCGAAAAAAGAGAATGGCATCGGGGTTTTGCTGCTTTATCTGTAAATATTGTGTGCGTACCGGACTGTGAACAGGATTTGCTTTTGCGTA
>CAXUHG010000117.1:0-17490 GCA_964250805.1 uncultured Ktedonobacteraceae bacterium
GCTTGTGGAGACGCTTCGTGTATGGGAGGGGCGTTCCCCTTGCGGGCGCCCTTGCTCTCACTACAGACCTCTTTTGGGGCTAAAGTTAACGTGCATGGGGGCAAGCCCTGTCATGTAAACATCGGCTTTTGAATGGCTCTAATAACAGAACAATCGAAACTATGGACAATGGGCAAACATAGGGTATAATAGTATGGCATTCCGACGCTTCACAGACAACTATCCATTTTTTAGTGGTACAGGGGAGATTGCACATGGCAAGTAAGACCAAGATGCGCTGCGCCACCTGCGGCAAGTGGTTTCAGTCGGCAAATGCTAAAGATACCACATGCCCAGAGTGTACACAAAAAGCCAGAAAAGAAAAACTGGCGGCTAAAGCAGCACCACAAGCACAAGTAAAGACGGTACAGCACACACCACCACCACCACCTAAACCTAAGCAGGAAAAGAGTGGTACCAACCAATGGCTAGATAGCCTAAGCGATGTTAAAGTTGCTGCGCCAGACTCACCAACACGTCCCAAGATACCTTTCTCTCCAGCACCACGCGAACCCCGTCGAGAGACAGGGGATACTAGTGGCGAGAATCTCCACGAAGAGCAAGGACCACCCGCGAACTATCGAGAGCGCGATTTTAGTAGTCGTCCCCCCAATAGTTACCGCGACAACAATACGCGTGCAAACGGCCCCTATCGTGTTGGAGGTGGGACTGGCTTACCCGATGCAGGTCCACGACCACGCCAACCTATGGAAGGCGGGCGCGGCCCACGTCCTGATCGACCGCCACGTCCAGCGGGACAGGGCGGACCAAATGCTGGCAAGCCAAAGGTAAAGACGCCAAAACCACCACCACCGCCTAAGCCTAAACGAGAGAAGATTGAGCCACCTCAGCCCTTTGAGCCAACCGCAGAGCAGGTGACACAAGTCGAGACGCGCTACCTGGAACTGGCAACACCTGTCGAGTTCGACGGCATTCGTACACAGATCGCACAGGAGCTTGGTATTCCTAAGACGGCGGTCAAGAAAATCATTAAAGACTTGCGCGACCGTCTGCAAATGCCAAGCTGGTGGGATGCTCAGACCTATAAGGGTAGCGAAGAGGAACTGGCGAAAATTCGCGAGATGTATCAGCCATATCTACCTTTACCAGACATAGGCATTCATAAGCAGTTCGCCGAACAGCTCACGTTGAAGTCCGGTGACGTGTACCAAGCAATTAAAACGATACGCGCACAGATGGGACTACCACAGTACAACGATCCTGCATTACACGGCATCGAGCTAAAACCGAGGAAATCCGCTAAGGCAAAAGCTGAGGAAAGCGGTGAAGCCGAAGCAACGGCTGAGGGAACTGGTGCAGTCGAGGCAAGTGCAAATACTGAAGCATCGACTACTTCCGAAGCGAAGAGTGAGCCAGCAAGTGTTGAGACAAACGATGTAGCTCCTGTGCCAACGAATGCAGTGGCTGATACCGATACAGGTGCAGTGGTTGAGAAGGTGGAAGAGGCAAACAAAGCAGAATAAAATTCTGCAGATTTCAATTGTAACTTGTCAAGCTTCAGTTGAGGGGGGGGGCCGGCGGGGGGGGGGGGGCGGGCACGAGGTGGGGACAAAGTACGCCTTCCTGCACGCCCCCCCCCCCCTCCCGGCCCCCCCCCCCTCAACTGAAGCTTGACAAGTTACACATGATATTATGAGGAGCATTATTTTTTATGGACGAGAATTGCCTATTTTGCAAGATTGCGGCGGGTCAAATACCAGCGACGATTGTCTATCAGGATGAGCATATCGTCGCCTTTCGTGACCTGCATCCACAGGCGAAAGACCATATTTTGCTTATTCCACGCGAACATATCGTCTCAATAGCAGAATTGACGAAGGAACACAGACCGTTGCTAGCCAATATTTATATAGCGGCACAAAAGGTCGCGCATCAACTCGGCATCGAGCAGAGCGGCTATCGCATCGTTACCAACGTTGGCAAAGACTCCGGTCAGACCGTCTTCCACCTACACTTTCACCTGCTAGGCGGCGAGCAGCTTGGCTTGTTTGGCAGACCCACAACAGCGGCATCATTACCTGAATAAGAGGACTTCCCCACATGCGTATCGCATTCGACTATACCGCCGCTATCCGCCAGGGGGCGGGCATCGGCACCTATGTACGCAATCTGTTCTCGGCTATGCTCGCACAAGATACAGAGACGCGCTATACCCTGCTTACTAGTGGGCGTCCAACGGAGGAGCGTCCATTCCCTGAAGCTGAGAATGTCCGGGGACGTAGCATCCTAATTCCTGATCGCTATCTCAATGTTCTGTGGTATCGTTGGCGCACACCGCTCTTGCCAGCAACGCTATTTACGGGTCCAGTTGACATCTATCATAATCCCGATTTCACACTACCACCGCTGAGTCGCAAGGTACGTAGAGTCGTCACTATTCACGACCTCGCCTTCCTGGAACATCCCGAATACGCCGTCCCATCGCTCACAGCCTATCTTAACAAGGTCGTACCCGAAGCCGTTGCCGCCGCCGATGTTGTCGCAACCGTCTCACACGAGGTCGGACGCACATTGATAAAGCATTTTCAGACGCCACCTGAAAAGTTGACGGTTATTCCCAATGGCGTTGGTACACACTTCCGACGTATTACCGACCCCGTTCTGCTTGGCGCGACACAGCACAAATTTAATCTCAAATTTCCCCTCGTATTAGCGGTAGGCACGCTTGAGCCACGCAAAAATCATAGTGGCCTCATCAAAGCATTTTACAAGGCACAACAAAAGAAAAATGGTCCCGCAATGCTTGCTATTGCAGGAGGGCAAGGCTGGCTATATGAAGAGACAAAGCAACTTGTGACCGACCTCAAGCTAGACAAAAAGGTACGTTTTCTTGGGCGTGTTACCGACCTCGAACTTGTAACGCTATACAGTATGGCTACTCTCTTCGCGTTTCCCTCTTTTTTCGAGGGCTTCGGCGTTCCTCCTATTGAGGCGATGGCGTGTGGTACACCTGTCATCACATCGAACGTATCCGCCTTGCCAGAGGTTGCCGAGGGCGCGGCTCTCCTCGTCGATCCGCATGACATCGACGCGCTTGCGGATGCGATTATCCGCTTGACCGAAGACGAAAATTTGCGGAATGAGCTACGGCAAAAAGGCTACGAGCGCGTCAAGCAGTATACATGGGCGAGGTCGGCGCAAAAAATGTTGACCGTCTATCAAAAGCTGTACAACGGAGAGAGGAATTTCACTACTGAGGACACGTAAACCTATGAAAATCGGCATCAATGCACTTTTTTTTCAATATCCCGCAACTGGTAGCGGACAATATATGACTCATCTACTTACCGCGCTTGAGCAAACTGATACGCAAAATGAATATATTCTATTAGGACCACAGCCCGTCGATGGGCAGACCTCATTTCCCTATCAAGTACAGGCCGTTCCTGGTATCGTGCCAGGAGGAGAAAACGTCCAAAAGGTTATCTGGGAACAGCTAACGGGACCAGCCGCAGCACGTAAAGCTGGCGTCGATATCTTCCACGTCCCCTATTTTGCACCACCGCTCCTACCACGCACACCAACGGTTGTCACCATTCACGATGTTATTCCGATGCGTCTACCTGCCTATCAGCCCGATGCAAAGGTTAAGGCGTACATGCGCCTCGTCGCGAGTGCCGCGCATAGAGCCACCATGATTATCACCGTCTCACAGCATGCGAAACAAGATATGGTTGACGCGTTGAAGTTGCCAGCCGAGCGTATTCGCGTTATCTACGAGGCGGCTGGTGAGGAGTATCGTCCCGTGACCAACGCGGAGACTCTGGCACGGGTACGCGCAAAGTACGGGCTAGGTGAACGCTATGTATTCTATCTCGGTGGTCTCGACCAGCGCAAGAATGTGCCTCAGTTGGTACGAGCATTTGCACACCTGTATGGACAACTCGGTGAACCTGGACTACAACTACTGATCGCGGGTAATCCTGATAAGCAGAAGGGACCACTTTTCCCCGACCCGCGTCCCGTTGCCGCCGATCTCGGTATGACGGGACAGATTATCTATCGCTTCATAGATGAAGAGGACAAGCCAGCGATGTATAGCGGTGCTAGTCTGTTCGTCTTTCCCTCGCTCTATGAGGGCTTTGGACTAGACCCATTAGAAGCCATGAGTTGTGGCACCCCCGTTGTCTGCTCTAATCGCACCTCATTACCAGAGGTGGTTGGCGATGCCGCGATCACGGTTGACCCAGAGAACACACGCGAGTTAGTCGAGGCGATGCGGCGCGTTTTAACAAATAACGAGTTACAGGCAGACCTACGAGCGCGTTCACTGCAACGAGCGGCGCAATTTAACTGGCACAAGACGGCGGACGAAACAATTGCGGTGTATGAAGAGACGTTTACGCGTGGCACAAATCCGCGCAAGACGGCACCACTAGGAAGAATTTGAGCGAACTATGCGTGTATTGATGATTTCAAAGGCTCTCGTCGCGGGAACCTCACAACGCAAACTGGAAGAGATTGCGAAACTACCCAATGTCGAACTAACGGTGGTGACGCCCGAATACTGGCAGAGTGATGATGGGAGCAAGCAGGTACTTGAGCGGCTTTATACCACTGGCTACAACATGATTGTGACGCCGATGACACTCAATGGCAACTTCCACCTGCACTACTATCCACAACTGGGAAGAATTATGCGCGAGGTGCGACCAGAGATTGTGCATATCGACGAGGAGCCATACAACGCGGCAACAGCTCACGCGATGTTCCTAGCACAGCAACACAAAGCACACGCCCTCTTCTTTACATGGCAAAACCTGTATCGCAACTATCCACCACCATTTCGCCAGATGGAACTCTACAACTACAAACGCGCCACCGCCGCAATCGCTGGCAATCGTGACGCCGAGGATGTGTTACGACGCAAAGGCTACAAGGGTTCGATACACGTCATTCCACAGTTCGGCTTCGATACCGACATCTACAAACGTAGTGCGCCGCGAGTACCACGCAAGCCCGACGATCCCTTCACGCTTGGCTTCATCGGTCGTCTCAAAGAGGAAAAGGGGCTACCACTCATGGTCGAGGCATTGACGTACTTACCTCCATATTGCCGCGCCATCTTCATCGGCAACGGTCCAATGAAGAGCGCTCTGGAAGAGCAAGCAACAAAATTAGGACTTACCGAACGCGTTCTCTTCAAGAGCGGCATCCCAACCTACGAAGTACCGCATGAGATGGAACAGCTTGATACGTTTGTGCTGCCCTCGCTCACTCAGCCCAACTGGATCGAGCAATTTGGGCGCGTCCTACCCGAAGCGATGGCATGCGAAACGCCCGTCATCGGCTCATCCAGCGGCGAAATTCCCCACGTCATCGCCGACGCCGGACTCGTCTTCCAAGAGGGCGACGCTAAAGACCTTGCCCGCTGTGTACAGAAGCTACTCGACGACCCCACATTCTACGCGGAACTTGCTAAAAAAGGGCGACAACGCGTGCTGGATAACTACACACAAGAGCAGATTGCGAGACAGACGTATGAGGTGTATGTGGAGATGATGGAACATGCCTTGAGCAGTTAAGTAAGTCTATAAACAGACACGAGCGGATGCATATATGCATCTGCTCGTGTCTGTTTATAGACTTACTTCCCTACTAGTTCCTGTGAAACCGACCAAAGCCGCTCTGCATGCTCTGGGTCAAGTGCATAGGGCATATAACCAGTGTAGGGCTTGGCGGGATCAAAAGGCGAAGATTGCTGGCAATCCTCTAGGTAGAGACCGCCTACACCATTAAGTTCGGCGCCTACTGCCGCCCATAAAGAGGTCGATGCTCCCTGCTCTGTCGTCTTGAACATAGGATTGACGTTTCCTTGCTCATCTATCCAGCCAAGTGACCGCCACTCTTCTTGTGGAATATAGCGTTGCAAATCGGTATGAATACCCCCAGGGTGAACTGCATTTGCAGTGATACCCTCGTTTGCAAAATGCTGCGTTAGGCCAACTGCAAAGAGAGCATCGGCAGTTTTCGATTGCCCATATGCCTCCCACTTGTTGTATGGACGCGTTCTATATTGGATATCCTCGAAGTGGACATCCGAACGGCGATGTCCGCTAGAGCTAAGCACGACAACGCGTGATGGTGTACCGGCGCGTAAGGCTGGTAGTAACAGCGTTGTTAGTAGGAAGTGCCCCAGGTGGTTCGTGCCAAACTGTCGCTCGAAACCATCGGGAGTGTATTCTTGTGGTGTTGCCATTACACCTGCATTATTCACAAGAATGTGCAGTTGTGACCATTGGCTCAAAAATTGCTGTGCAGCATGACGTACTGATTGAAGTGAGCCTAAGTCAATCTCAAGCAAATGCACTCGTTCATTCTTTGTGACTTCACGTAACGTTCGAGCGGCTTCTTCACCTTTCTCAAGATTACGTATTGCTAGAACGACTTCCGCATTAGCAGTAAGTAACGCACGGGCAGTTTCAAAACCGATGCCTGAACCTGCGCCAGTGATAAGCACAGTTTTGTTAGAAAGATCATGACCGGAAACAACCTCAAGTGCAGTTGAGCGAGCATGAAAGGGTGATGTGATACTCATGAAATACTCCTTTGAGGAATAAGACTAGCAACCAGTAGTGCAGTCATGGTACGTAAGCTTTCACGAAATGCATCCAGTGTAAGTTGGGAAGGTTCGTGTCCCTTCAAACCATAAACCGCTCGTAACAACAGATCAGTAAATGTTTCTAGTTGTATGTCGGCACCTACAAAAGTGAGGCGTCCAGCATTTGCTTCGCGTATGACAGCATCATTTAGAATATCGTGAAAACGTCGTGTCGCTGCAGCATTTTGCGCTCCACACTGACGACTACTCTCGGCTACAAGTTCAGCACCATGAGGTCGCATATAGAGATGCTCAGCGAAGTAGCCATAGCGTCCCCATAGCAGAGCAAAGAGAACGGCTGTAGGTCCATTAGGCTCAGCAGCATGCGACGCTTGTATGGCAATCTCAATTGATTGGACATGTATGTAATCAACAAGAGCCGAGAACAAGTCCTCCTTTGTTGTAAAGTGCGTATACAGTGCCTGCCTTGATAGATCGGCGGCCTCCGCAACAAGGCTCATGTTCGTCTGACGATATCCATAATTTCCAAAGACCTCAAGCCCAGCTTGAAGAATACGATGCCTCGTGTCATTCATGTTTACATTGTAGACAAAAAATTAAAATTTGTCAAATCAACTCTATAATTTGCAAACAAAGTGTTTTATAAAACATCCCCTCTCATTATGAGTGAGAGGGGATGTAGTGGATATCTTGATATGGAGCTAACACTGCTGAGCATGTACTTATACAAAATCATCTTCCATCTATTGGAGGAAGGGCATCGAGTTGTTGCAGCAGACTCGAGGCATCGTAGCTCACTCCTGATCCAGAAGTAGTGTGGCTATGACAATGGAGATAATGGAAGTGTTGCTACAAACCATTTGCCAGCAATTCCTTGACCATTTATTTGACCTGGGGCAGTATCGCCTACATAGGTGTAAAGGAAATGGCCTTCATACTGTAATTGTACTCCGTTTGGGGTAGGCAAGTTATCGAAAACGACGGGGGCAGGACCCGGTAGGGCTGCTTCGCCAAGCACAGCAGGCCACGTATGGCTACAACTTCCTGTGCAAGCAGAAGTTGTTTTCGTGTCACTCGTAAAGTAGTAGAGTGGCCTTCTTTGTGCATTTACTACTATAGACTCCGACTTGCCAGCAATCATAACGTCTTCAAAATGAAGATGTGCAATGACGGCTACAGTTGGAGTTGGGGTTGGTGTCGAGGGAGTCGTTGTAGGAGAGCTGATCGTAGACGTTGAGGTTGTGCCAAATGTTGTGTGATTCGTTGGCGTTGAAGCACTATTTCCAGTAGTATTAGAAGCACAAGCTATCATAGACAGAAGAATGAGTGTGAACATTCCACTCAGCAGTAATGATCGTGACAAACGCATGAAATTATTCTCCTTACTCGTGAACAAGCATCAACTCTCAAAGATTTTGCTTTGTTCTCTTGTGTACTCATGACATCATACATGAAACAAGTTCCACAAAATGTGAAGTTTGTCACAAAATCGTTACCTTGTGTTTTCTAAGCTGAATAGTAGCTAGCTTCATCTCCAATTTTACGTATATGGTCCCTACAAAATCCGTTGAAGCGAGATTGGCAGGGAAAGATGATGCTCTTTAAGCAAATAAAATGGGAATAGGACTCCCCAAATGACGAACCCACTGCCTTCGTCATTTAGGGAATGATGAAGGCAGTGGGCGTTCGTCAAAGTTACCAGATTAAATTTTCAAACAGCCTAACCAGTCCCACAAAATCTTTATCGAGCAAGCGCACCGAGTTGTTGCAGCAAACCTAATGCATCATAGCTCACCCATGCCTCGGCGATTTTGCCGTTGGCGATGCGGTGAATGAAGATGTTTTCGATGGATACCTGCTTGCCCGTTGGAGGAATGCCCTGGAACTCCTTCTCGTGTTTTCCACTGAATGTCCAGCGCGAAACTACTCTGTCACCTTCGGCGAAGAGGTCATCTACTCTGGCGTGGAACGGCACAAACGTCGAGGTAAACGTCTCGTTGACCTGTTTGTACACCGCGAGTCCGCCATGTTGCCACTCTGGGGGAAACGCTGGATCATGATGCTGATAGTCAGGTGCGAATAACTCGTCCATCAATGAGAGGTTGCCCTGATTGATGGCATCTTCGTAGAAACGACGGACAAGTGCTTTGTTCTGTTCGATTGACATGTGATATGCTCCTTATGCATCTTCCCAGGGTTTGAGAATTATCTTCCCTGCTGTGCTTCGATCCTCGATCATGCGATGCGCCTCGGCTGCTCTGGATAAGGGAAGCGTCTGACCAACAGGCACTTTTATCTTTCCAGAAGCGGCGTAGCCAATCAGGTCTTGTAGTGCCTTTCCTGCAGCTTCTGGTCGAAGGCCGAACCAGAGTCCGAGGTTGAAGACAGAAAGCGACTGGTTATACGCTGGACTGTAGAAGAATTTGATGAGAGTTTCCTGATCGAGTTGTAGAGGCTGCAAACTCGCCATTCCGTACACGACTACGCGACCAAATGGCGCGAGGCAGTCGAGCGTTTGCGTGAAGATGTGTCCGCCACTCATTTCAAGTGCAACGTCCACTCCCCGACCATTAGTGAGTTCGCGCACACGATCAGGCCAATCAGACTGCGTGTAATCGACAACCGCATCAGCACCTGCGGCAAGTGCAGCTTCACGCTTCGCATGTGAACTGACGGCACCAATCACGACTTCGGTCCCAAGCAGCTTTGCTATCTGTACAGCGTAGCTACCCACACCGCCGCTGGCTCCAGGTATCAAAATACTCTCGTGAGCCTGTAGATTAGCAACCTCCCTCACAATCAGCATGGCTGTCGCGCCTGCTACTATGAGTGAAGAGGCTTCATCCTTATGAAGGCTAGGCGGAATTGGAATGACTAGGGTAGCGTCCGCTACGGCATACTGAGCGTAGCCAGTTGAACCACCCTGTCCTGCAAGGGCGAATACTGCTGTACCAATGGGAGGCTGCGTTACGCCCTCTCCAAGTTGCTCGACGGTACCTGCTACCTCGCCTCCTGGAATGAAGGGCAAAGGTGTTGGGAAAGGATAGGGGCTATTGCTGCGACGCATGATGTCGGAGTAATTGACGGCAACAGATTCGACCTTGATCAATATCTGACCAGGGCCTGGTTCTGGTTTTGGCAAAGACGTATAGACAAGAACATCAGCAGAGCCATAATTCTGCATTTGAATAGCTTTCATAACATGCTCCTTTTCATAAAGCCGAGAAGGATTTCTCCTCCTCGCACATCAACGGTATGACTAGAGTATAACCTACGAACTTTCAAAATGCAAGTACATAAAATTAAATTGAAAGTTATTAGACAAAAATCACAAGTGATGGTATACTATTGACATGGCAGAACACAGTTATCATCAATATTGTCCTGTTGCTCATGCCCTTGATCTGGTAGGAGACCGCTGGTCATTGCTTCTCATCCGCGATTTACTCGTAGGTCCTAAGCGTTTTGTGGACTTGCAGACTGGGCTTCCTGGGCTTGGCACCAACATACTTACGGCGCGGCTCAAATGGTTGGAGCAGTATGGAGTCATCTATCGCCACTTCCTGCCGCCACCTGCGGCCTCAATGGTCTATGAGCTAACCGAGTACGGACGACAACTTGAGGAGCCGCTTTCCGCTATAGCACGCTGGGGAGGGCAAACGTTGGGAGCATTGACGCCTGAGCAAGTCATCGAACCAGATGCGGTGATGATGGCACTACATGGCATTTTCAGAAGGATGGCAGCAGAACAGGGACAGACAACAACCTACGAGATTCAGTGTGAGGATGAACGATTCCAGGAAGCATTTCGCGTTCAGGTCAATGCAAGCAGTATTGAGGTAACGCGTGGAAATGTCTCGGCTCCTGATGTCGTAATGCACATGACTGTCGAGACGTTGTACGCCCTGTCTTCACAACGCCTGTTGCTTAGAAATGCGATGAAGGATGGTCGCGTCTCTCTTCAAGGAAGCGAGCATGCTATAGCTCATCTTGTGGAGCAGGTGGATAGGGTTGCTCACCTGTAGGAACGCGATAAATTGGTCCCTACAAACGTCTCCCCTCAGATGCACAGGTCAGGAGTTGCTCGATTTTCTCGGCGGTCCCAGAGTTGCTACGCGGCGTGTGAATCAGCAGGCGCAGATCGCGGGAATCGACCGTTTGGAGCCAGAGAAAATCAAAGGCCAATTCTCCTACAAGCGGATGATGCATTATTTTGCGTACTTCCGACACGTTGAGTACATCCTGACGAGGCCATAATTCCCGAAACTCTGGGCTGCTCCTGTTCAGTTCGGCAATCTGTTTGGTCCACCAGGGATCATGGATGAAACGACCATATCCAGCACGAAATTGCGCCACATACACTCGTGCAATTTCCTCCCACTCCTCGCTTCTTTGCCCTGAAGTAGGAGTGAATAACCTCCAGATCAAGTTTCGCTCTCGCTCAGACACTGTGGTCTGGTCGCCAAAAACAACGCAAAAGGCTGCATTCCATGCCACGATATTCAAACGAACATCGACGGCGCATGACGGCGTTGTCCCAAGTTGATTGAGAAACTGTTGTAGAGCTGGGCTGATCGTCGGTGGTGAAAACGTCTCTACTGGCGGAAGATGTCTCAGTGCGAGCAAGAATAAATGAACACGTTCGTCCACGTCCAAATGCAATACTCTCGCCAGACTTTCCACCAATTGCACTGAGACGTGAATATCCCGTCCCTGCTCCAGCCACGTATACCACTCAGGACTTACTCCGGCAAGTAGTGCCACTTCTCCCCGCCGCAACCCTGGTGTACGCCTGCGTACACCTTTCGGGAATCCAACCTGCTCTGGCGAGATGCGGGCGCGGCGGCTCCGCAAGAATGCGGCTAATTCGTGATGACGATCCAACTCCATTGAATTTATAGACACGCGACATTCTCCACTCAACGACGGAACCATAAACTAGAAGTATTAGTTCCAGGATAAACTCTTATATTGTTAAGGCGTACCCTTCATTATACACTAGTGACGGATAAGGTGTTGCGAAATCAACACCAAATGTACATTCAACACTATGTTTAATGGAGGAACTTTTCCATGAAAGTTTTCGTTACAGGTGCAACAGGATTCATCGGCTCTGCCATCGTCCATGAGCTTTTAGCTAACGGGCATCAGGTTCTCGGCCTCGCTCGCTCAGATGAAGCCGCTGCATCGCTCGTCTCTGTCGGCGCGGATGTACAACGTGGTACGCTTGAGAATCTTGATAGCCTATACAGTGGAGCGGCGGCCTCGAACGGTGTGATTCATGTTGCCTTTAGAACTCTCGCTGGACAAACTAGCAGTTCCGCTTATACGGAGGCCATTGAAATTGAGCGGCGTGCTATCGAGGCTCTTGGTGCGGCACTTGTGGGAACTGATCGCCCACTGGTCGTGACCTCTGCGACTGCTTTTCTGTTGCCTGGACGCATTGCAACGGAAGAGGATGTGCCGGATGCCAATTCGGCTGCGGCTACTCGTAATATCCGTAATCCAGAGGACGCGACGTTCTCGCTAGTCTCACGCGGAGTGCGTGCGTCGGTCGTGCGACTTCCACTATCAGTGCATGGTGAGGGCGACCACGGTTTTATCTCGAACCTTATTACCACTGCTCGCGCTAAAGGCGTGTCGGCGTACCCAGGCGATGGATTGAATCGCTGGCCCGCTGTGCATCGACTCGATGCGGCACATCTGTACCGTCTGGCACTGGAAAACGCGCCAGCAGGCTCACGACTTCATGCGGTCGCCGACGAAGGTATACCCGTGCGTGAGATCGCAGAAGTTATTGGTCGCCACCTCAATGTTCCAGTCGTCTCTGTGTCTGTTGATGCTGCCAGCGAACACTTTGGCTGGCTCGGACACTTCTTTTCAATGGACTTTTCAGCATCAAGCACACTGACTCAACAGCGATTCGGCTGGCATCCCGTGCAACTCGGTCTCCTCGCCGATATCGACCATGACTACTTCAATCATGAAAAATGATGTCATAGTAATACACAAACGGAGGTTTCTGCTGAGCCAGGGTGCCCGCAAGGGGAACGCCCCTCCCATACACGAAACTCGCTTTACGATGGTCGTCGTATGGGAGGGCGTTCCCCTTGCGGGCACCCTGATTACTGTGTAATCATCTTCATGGCTTGTAGTTCGTGCAATACTCTCGTCACAGCGTTAAGCGAGGTCGAGAGCAATTGCGCGATGTGTAGTATCGTTCTCTTGCCATCGACGAGGGCGAAGACTTTGCGTTGCATAAATGTCCACGCAAGAAAATCGTGTGGGCGATGCTGTACGAGGCGACGTGGAGTCCAATAGGGGTAAATAATTGGTGGCAGTGGTTCAAGCTTCATTATTCACCAGCCTTCGTTTGCTTGTGCTGTGGTGGTAGCTCGGTTGCGACACATACGAGTTCGCTCATTTCAGATGGGGGAAGGGCAAACGCCTGAGCCACTAAAGCAATTGTGGCTGGTTTTCCTGCGTAGAATGACTCATTACATAGTCGTCGAATAGTTTTATACGAAACGCCAGACAGACGCGCCAACTGCTTCATACTCATACCGCGCTCCTCCAACCGTTCTTTGATACACCAGCGCATCACCATTTTCTCCTCGACCCTCCCTGGAAGTCGCCGAAAGCCAGCCTGAAACCCCTGCGGTTGCGCCCGTACCGTGAGTATAGGTAAATGTGCATAGCCCTTATGCCATTCCCGCGCCTCCTGCAACGCTTGTTCATCCGTCTCCGCGTAAACATTCGTGAGTTGCGAAAAGCTCTTACCATCGCTCGCCGCCACAAGATAATGAGTTTTTATGGTCATGGAGTGGGTCTCCCTTCTAAATTTTACTAATTGGATGTCCTAATGCTTGAAGTGTAAATAGTAATAGTGATATTATCAAGAAACAGTATGTTCCTCTAATAGCAACAAAGTGTAACTAAGCAAGCAATATTTTATTGAGGAGAATCGATGTGAAAAAAGAGGGTAAGGGGGATGCAGGGCTTACAAATAATGCATTTGGTAAACTGGTGAAATCTTACCGTGAACAACGGGGCTGGTCTCAAGGAGAATTAGCGGAAAGGTGGGGACATACACGAGAGTACGTATCTCTCATCGAACGAGGAAAACGCCGACTGGATAAGCAGGAACAGATCAATCGCTTATCAGACTTATTAGAAATTCCCAGTGAACGGTTAAATGCTATTGGCAAAGGAATACCACAAAGGCGTGGGATTGCCGACAACCCTGCTGAAGCTGATGATATTCTCCTGCAAACGTTGCTCGAACCCTCTCTGGCAACAGTAAAACTTTCTTGGCTGCTCTGGGTAGCAGATGGCGAAAATATTCCTATTGCTGAAAATTTAGAAATGCTAACTACCCGCTTAGAGGATGCTCTAACAAAGCATCATGGTCAATTTCTCAAACCTGCTCAAAAAGTTCTTGCTTATGCGCATGAAATGCAAGGAAAGATTGCATTTGATCAGCTAAAGTATACAGAGACAATGGGGCATTTTCAGGAGATGCTAGATTTAGGTGAAGAGTTGGGAGACCTAAATATTATTGCTCTTGCACAAATTCATCGCGCTGATGTTTTGCGAAAAAGAGGTCGTTATGAATCTGCTGTGAAGACACTCAATGCTATTAGTTCTCTAACAGAGAGTGCAGACCCATACATACAAGGTGTTCGCTGGCAGATACTGGCACGAACACATTTTGCATTTGGCAATAAAGACCCATTTTTATTGGCTATAGATAATGCAGAAGATATCGCTACCAATATCAAAGAAACGATAGATACACAGTACAATCAATTTAATTTAGTTCAAGTTCTTCAGGAACGAGCGCAAGGCTATACCATGCTCTGGATGCCCGAAAAAGCATTAGAAATATACGAGCGAACAGACATACTCAAACCGTTTCGCCCTATACGGGAAATGGGTTCTTATACGATTATAAAAGCACAGGCGCATACCTATAGTGGTGATATCGAAAAAGGTGTGGATTTAGCTATTCAAGGTATTCGTCTCGCGAGAGGTTATAAATCAGAACGTCATATTAGCCGTGTACAAGGAATGTATGATAGACTGCAAGTAACACCTCTAGGGAAACATTCTCTTATGCGAGATTTGAAGGACGCTCTGATGAATGTGTAATAGGTAAATAAGATATGTTCTGTGGTTGAACTTGTTCCATTGGATGAGCAGGGAATAGAACGTCTTCAAGAATTGAGCGGAAGAGGAGCTTAACATGTCTACAGCAGCAGAGAAAATCAGACTTACATTAACGGGAAGTCCATCCGGCGAGCCTTCCTTTCAGCATGAGGGAGCGAAGGTAACACGATGGATTACAGTGGTACGTTGCCCAATCTGTACGTCACATTTCATCAGCATGGGGGCGAAATCGAGGTGCGATGCTCAACCTGTAATACCCTACTCGGAAACATTCCTTCATCCTTTGGGGAAGACGCGGCGCAAAGGATAGTAGCGATGAGACAAAGTGGACATCAGCATTGATGAATGTGAAGAAAATAATCGAAGCAGCAGCAGGGAGACCCCATAAGCGTTAACTTAACTCCAAAAGAGGTCCGTAGTGACGCAAGGGCGCCCGCAAGGGGAACGCCCCTCCCATACACAAACGCACTCCACGACGGTCTCCGTGGTATGGGAGGGGCGTTCCCCTTGCGGGCACCCTGGTCCCCAACAATTCACTACGTTAACGCTTATGGGGGAGACCCTTGCGGTCTACCTGCTGCTTTGAGCAACACAGAATAGGAAACATTTCATGGCTAAACCTGTTCTTTATACTATCGTCTGCGCCGCTGGCTCTGCTCCACAGGTATATGAATTTGTTGAGGCGGCACAAGCAGCGAATTGGGACGTATGTGTTATTCTCACGCCGAGTGCCACGCGTTTTGTTGATGCTACTAAGCTTGCTCAACTGACTGGACATCCTGTGCGGAGCGAGTACAAACAGCCAGGGTCGCGAGATGTGTTGCCTCGCGCCAATGCTCTTCTCGTGTTTCCTGCCACATTCAACACTCTCAATAAATGGGCGTTGGGGATTAGCGATAATCTTGCCCTCGGTCTCCTGTGTGAGTTCACTGGCCTCAAAATGCCTATTCTTGCCGTGCCCAGTGTGCGTAAAGGGGGCGGTCTCGATATGCATCCAGCTTTTACGCGAAGTGTACGCATGCTGAGAAGATATGGTGTTCATGTCTTCTATGACCCAGAAACCTACCCACCAAGAAATGAAGTTCCCTACAAAGTGATGCTTGACGAGCTACACAAAATTTGTTCTCTTTCTCACGATATTTCGTAATTAATCTACTAGTGTTGATTCAACGATATTTCGTAGGGACCAGATTTATCGCGTCCGTCGTGTGATTTATCACATGAGATCATGTCTAAAACATCTTGAGAATAGGGATCGGCAAGAATCTCGCTCAATGAATTGAGCCAACGGACGCGATAAATCTGGTCCCTACGAAATATCGTTGAATAACATGTGTAAAGCGGTCGTGTTGGCTATTTTCGTAGTTGTGGGGTACATTTACAACTGGTAAGAAGTTCTCAATCAAGGAGGCTTTGCGTGCTTGTGTCTGAACCGACATCTTACTGGCAAAAGAATGTTGACGATATCTCATTTTCTGCAGAACTTCCTTCTTCAACAGATTGCATTGTGATTGGTGGTGGCTATCTTGGTGCATCCCTGTGTTATTGGCTTGCACGAGCAGGAGCAAACGTGGTGCTTCTGGAACGCAACTTTTCTGCCTATGGTGCGACTGGACGTAATGGAGGCTTTGTTTCTATCGGTACTACAGAAGCGTATCCTGATGCAATGAAGCGATTAGGGCATCAGACAGCAAAAGAGGTCTTGCAGGTCACGCTTGAGAGTCGGGACCTCTTACGTCAAGTTCTTACTGATGAAGAGATCAACTGTGACTATCGTGAATGCGGTCATCTTACGCTTGCGCTTAATGAAACACAGCAGCATGCATTGGCTCGACATAGTGCCGCGCTACACCCGGAAGGCGTCACAACACATGTGCTTGAGCGTAAGGAAGTGCAGGAGAGAATTGCAACACCTCTTGGTCCTGACATTGTTGGCGGGTTATTTACGCCAGAGGTGGCGTTAGTTCATCCTGTACGACTTGTGCGCGGACTGCTGAAATCAGCACAGCAATATGGTGCGCGTATCGTCAAGGCAAACGTTCTTTCCCTTGCTTCGGAGTCTACGTCTGTAAGCATTTCAACTACACAGGGAGTCATTCATTCTCGGCAAGCGATTATTGCAACGAATGCTTGGATCGGAAACCTGCTTCCTCAACTAGAGCATACGGTTGTTCCTGTGCGCGGACAAGTTCTCGCCTATGCCCCACTCGCACCCGTTTTCTCGACAGGTCTCGGTGTGAACATGACAGGACATGGCGAGTACTGGCAACAGGCACTCGACGGGACTATCATATTAGGTGGCGGACGTGCCGCTGCTCCTCATGCTGATGTTGGAATTCGAGAGAGTACACCAACACAAGAGGTGCAGCAGATAATAGAACAAGTCTTTCCTTGTCTCTTTCCTGCACTCTCGGGGCTTCAAGTAATGCAGCGATGGGCAGGATTGATGGGGTTTACTCCTGATTACCTACCTGTAGCCGATTCGGTACCAGAGATGGCGGGCGTATGGGTCGTTGGAGGGTTTTCTGGACACGGCATGCCATTTGGAATGCGCTTAGGCAATCTGCTTGCCGAATCAATGATGCAAGGTACTTCTGCTCAAGCACTTCGACCTTTTCGCCTGAATCGCCAAAGTATCACAGACAAGAATAATAAATAAAAACTTTTCATTGGTAGGGACCGATGTATCGCGTCCAAGG
>CAXUHG010000117.1:17500-17885 GCA_964250805.1 uncultured Ktedonobacteraceae bacterium
AATTTTTTTTGTTGGTGGGGCACGGTGGTCCCGCGCCCTTGGGGGGGGGGGGGGGCCCCAACGCGGGGGCAACGATTCGTCGTGGGGACGTGTGCCCCACCACCCCACCCCTTGGACGCAATGAATTGGTCCCTACGAAAACTAACAAAGGAGACTTTATGACTACGACACCAACAACACAACTCATTCCGAGAAGAGTGCTTTTCGGCAATCCGGTCAATACCAGTCCGCAGGTTTCGCCGGATGGTAAGCGATTGGCATATATCGCGCCTGTCAATAATGTGCTGAATGTGTGGGTTGGCATGGTGGGGGCAAGCGATGCTCAACCTGTAACAAAGGACACCGAGCGCGGCATACGCTCCTACTTCTGGGCGGCGGACAATAA
>CAXUHG010000118.1:0-8107 GCA_964250805.1 uncultured Ktedonobacteraceae bacterium
TCCATATGGAGATATGAATGTAGTCTCAGATGCCTGGATTTCCAAGGAGTCTATTCTATGACCACCCCTACGCCGACTTTGCAGAGCGAAGAGGCTCTCCTGACACGTATTCGTAAGCAGCAACTTGTAGAGTCTGTCGAGCATATGAGTCCCATTTATCTCGAAGGCATCAAGCGTATTCTCACGGTCTCCGCCGATACAGAACTGATCAGCGCACCCGCGTACTATCATGCCGCCACTCATGCTCCCTCGTTGAATGCCTTCGGCTCTGCCATCTCGATTATTCAGGATGAGATGGGACATGCGCATATCGCCTATCGTCTGATGCGCGACCTGGGCGTCGATACGGAAAAACTCATCTTCGAGCGCGAGCCACGTAACTTCAAATATCCCTACGCCTTCGATGTGCCGCTCGACAACTGGGTCGAATTGATCGTCGCCAATGCCTTCTATGACCGTGCCGGTTACACGCTCCTCGGCGATGTCTACCAGAGTACGACCTTTGGCCCTTGGAAACGCGCTCTCGTCAAGGTTGATAAAGAGGAGACCTTCCACCTGCGCCACGGCGAGCAGGGCATGCGCAAGCTCAATAAGGATCGGAGCGGACACGAGGCGTTGCAGCAGGCTGTGAACTGGATGTTCCTGCTGACCGTCGAATGGTTCGGTCTGCCCGACGACAAGAAAAAGCATAGTGAGCAGCTTGACTATGGCTTCAAGGGGCATAGCAACGACGAACTGCGCCAAATCTGGCTCTCAACTGCTGTACCACTGTGCAACGAACTACAACTCGACGTGCCTGCGCATTATGACGAAGAGCAACAGAAATACGTCATGGATTGTGCCTTCCCCGCGCACTTCGACGCCAACGCCAAACGCTGGCACCTTGAGGACGGTCCTTGTAGTTGGGACGATGTGATGCGACGTTGGAAGGCACGCGGCCCCAAAAACGAGGAGTTCGTCGCCATGCTTCAGCGTGGCAAGAAGGACATGGTGCGCCAGTTGGAGCAGGAGGACTGAGCATCATGACTACTATCTATCCCTCGCTCCAAACACATGCACAAGAGGACTTCCAATGTCTAGCCCTGTGGGATGCCCTACGCGACGTTATGGACTCCGAACTACCAATCAGCGTGGTCGATATGGGTCTGATTGTAGCTCTCACGCTGCAAAACGGCGTCGTCGATCTCAAATTGACATTTACCGCGATGGGGTGTCCCGCGACAGAGTTTATCATGGACGATATCCGTGAGCGTTTGTTACAGGAGTCAAATGTACACACAGTAAATATCGAGGTGGTATGGGAGCCGGTGTGGACGAAGGCACGTTTGAGCGAAGAGGGTATCGACATTATGCGAACATGGGGTGTGTCGGCATGAACGAAACATCTGACGTAGTGTGGCAAGTCTACGCAAGGCGCAAATACGAGGAGCCGTTGCATGAGATTGGTAACGTGATGGCTGATGATGTCGAGCTTGCGAAGGTCTACGCACGCAGCATCTACGACGAGTTTAGCTGGGTCGAGATGGTGATTATTCCGCGCAGTAGCATTATCACCGTGATTGGGTCGTGACATGAATAACATCTCCAAGCGCACCGATGACGCCGCCCTCTTCGCAATCCTATCATCGCTAGCCGATAACAAGCAGATGGTAGGTCGCCGCTACGCCTACTGGTGTAATGGCGCACCGGCATTGGAGGCCGCCGTTGCCGCAGCAGCGATGACGCAGGATGAGCTAGGTCATGCACGCACACTCTACCCCTTGCTCGCCGACTTCGTACAGGCCGAAGCCGATCCCGGACAGGTCGAGCCAGAGACGCGTACACTGCACTATTCTCTCGCCTTTCTGGATAAAGATTTCGCGGGCTGGTCCGACTTCGTAGCAACAAACTTCCTGTTTGATACCGCCCTCACCACGTTTTTCGAGTCGGCGCAGAACTCCACTTATGAGCCGTTGCGCCAGCGTTCGCGCAAGATTATTCAGGAGGAGCGCATTCACCTAATGCACGGTGAGGGCTGGGTGCGTCGTCTTAGCAAAGCTGGCGGTGCCGTCAAACGCACCCTAGTCTCTTCTCTCATTTCCTTATGGGACGAGACGCTCTGCTGGTTCGGCCCCGAAGACGATCCAATAATGCAACACCTGTACCAGCAAGGTATTATCGACGCTCTCCCCAACGAACTGCGGAGCCGCTACCTACAAAAAGTGATGCCAACCTTACAGCAGATGAACATAGAGATGCCAATAATGTTCAATGAAATAACACAGCAATGGGAACCCACCGAGGAATTGCCTTGGGCAAGATGGTATGAAGTGGGGCGGCGATGGCATCAATCTTGATTTGTCACTCCCGCCAAAGGCGGGAGTGACAAATCAAGATTGATGCCATCGTGAGGAAAACTTTCATGGAAATGCGATATAATGCAAGCGAGCCGCGCGTGCAGGTAATTTGTCCCTACTGTGGTTCGCATGATACAGAATTCTTCTCGCTGTTCGGTCAACAACTGTTGACGGTACAGTATTATTGTAATGCTTGTCATACGCCGTTTGAGCGTATCAAAGATGAGAAAGTCCTAAACGACTATGAGGCACGAAAGGAAGATCAATCATGACGACAACGACAGAACGCACCCTGATTCATTATACTGTAACGGAAGGCGTCGCGGTCATCGAGCTTGCGAACGCTCCCGCGAACACGTATAGCTACGAGATGATGCAGCAGTTGGATCACGCAATTCTGGAGGCGCGTTTCGACGAGAATGTTCATGTGCTGGTGTTACGCGGAGAGGGCGAACGTTTTTTCTGTGCAGGTGCTGAAATCAGCATGTTGAACTCCGTCACGCCAGCCTTCAAATATTATTTTTGTCTTCATGCCAACGAGACATTATTGCGCCTCGAACAGACGCCTAAACTCGTGATTGCCGCCCTCAATGGGCACACAGTTGGTGGAGGCTTAGAGATTGCCCTTGCCTGTGATATTCGTATCGCCCGGCGTGGCGCGGGCAAGGTGGGTTTGCCAGAGGTCAATCTTGGTGTGTTGCCGGGGACAGGTGGCACACAACGTATGGCTCGTGCCCTACCCAAAAATAAGGCCATCGAGTTGATGACCGAGGGCAAATTATTCAGCTTTGAAGAGGCGCAACAGCTTGACCTGATCAACTATGTCTACGAGTCCGAAAACTACTGGGAGCAGGTGATGAGCTATGCGAAAACCTTCTGCCCGCCCAATCGCGCCTCGAAGACGGTTGGTCGCATCAAACGCTCCGTCCAGTCCGGTTCGGAGATGGCTCTTTCCGAATCGCTCGCTCTTGAACGTGAGTTGCAACAACTCTGCTTCCAGAGCGAGGATGCTAAACTTGGTATCGCTGCCTCCGCCGAAAAAAGTAAAGAGAAAGTGAATTTTACCGGAAAATAAGATTTGAAAGCGGCTATCCCACAGGATAGCCGCTTTCAAATCTTATTTTCCGGTAAGAGAAGAGATATATGGTGAATGTGCATGTGCGCTTCCACAGGCAATTCTTGTGGATTATTTTGGATCGTCCTCCGCTGAACCTGTTGACGCTTGAGATGTTGAGGCAGTTACACGAAGCAGTGCATCTTGCTCTCAAACAAAAGCCGCGTTTGCTGATTTTCGCAAGTGCTGGTGAACGTGACTTTTGCGCAGGCGTGGAGCTAGTAGGGGATTCCGAGGAGCAGCAGACCGAACTGCAGAAGGTGGGCGCGGAAATTTGCGCGGCATTCGAGGAACTACGTATGCACCATATCGCCACAGTTGCTCTCGTGAGGGGTAATGCATTTCGCGCTGGAAGCGAACTCGTTGCCCTCTGCGATACCGTTATTGCAAACGAAACCGCACTATTTCGCCTACCCGCCGTCAATGGAAAAGTGTTTTCCTGTGCCCTCTCTGTCTATCTTCCCGCCTTAATTGGGCAAGAGGCCACAACGCGCCTGATGCAAAGTGGCGAAACGTTCAACGCAAAAGAAGCGTGGCGGCTTGGTTTTGTGCATCAAGTACTGCCGCCACAACGCTTCGTGGCAGATGCAGAGGAATTGCTTGTCATGCTGGCGTCTACGCACGAATAACAGGTTTCTGCTTTGATGTATCCTCCGCTTGTAGGCGGCTCCGTGTACCAATACGATCTCCAGTACCGCGTGCTGGTTTTTCGCCTGCTTCGACTTTGAAGGTGGTCGTAATCTCGCGCATCTCCTGCGCGACCGCGTTGTTTTGTCGCGCGAGGTTTATCATATCCTGTACAAAGTTTAGACCAAGACGCGCGATTTCAGATGAGTTTTGGGCTGCAATCGCGGGTAATGATGGTGATGTCGATGTTAGTGTCGGCAGTGGTTGTGATGGCTCTTTAACAGGAGTGTTGAGCGTATTCAACGACTGTACCACCAGCTTGTCGGCCTCCGTGAGACCTCGTATCGTCTCAGACTGCATGAGGCGTATCTCCGCGTTCAACTCTTCCAGCAATGACTCTAACGCCTGCAACTCCTCCAACTGCTGTCTGGGATTCTTCCCCTGATTAGAAAGTGCTGTGAGCGTGGGCGCAACGCGTTGACGCAGACGCGACATTGCAAGCGTCGTCTGATCGGAAAGACCTAATATTGTGATTGTGTGCGTTTTAATTACATCACGTGCGATGCGTACAAGAGAGTCGTGAGTAGTATTGACCTGTGAGAGAACAAGAGCGTCGCGCTTGGCGACAGCATTTTTCGCTATGCGATCTGTTGTAGGAATCTGGACAGCAGGATTAGTAGTTGTGATCGGTGAAAGTGTTTGCGAGCGTAGCGTCCGCATATATGCTTCCGAGTGTTCTATTTCCTGGCGCGATATGACCTCTAACTGCTCTATACTTGATTGAGTGCGTGAGACAAAGCGGCGGAAACGTCCCACTGTGAAATTAAAGGCGTCGGTCAACATGCCGATAGGATCGTCACTGTTAGTTGTACTAGCACGAAACTCGCCTGCGCTTACTCCCTGCATATATGAGAAAAGATGACGAGCTGCGTTGGTCAACGCGTCACGTTGGTGGCGCGTCTCTTCTAGCAGGCCCACAATGGTGTCCAGCATCGAGTTGATCGACTCGGACACATCAGCGATCTCATCACGTCCTATGACGGTAACGCGACTGCCCAGTTGTCCCTTCTCAACCATACGAGAGACACGACGCAGGTTCCGCAAACGTTGTACCAGCGTATTCGAGATTAGCCAACCAACTACTCCAATGAGCAGACACGCGACAATTACAGAGATGATAGTCGTGATAATCTGATTTTGCTGCTCAACATCGGATGCGTCTTGAATTGAAGTAACGAGGCGTGCATCGAATTGGATAAGGGAACGCAAGGCACTTTGTGCGTCGGCGTTTGTTGGCTCACCTTGCGTTTGCTCTAGCCTCTGCGCGTCTGCAACGTTGCCCAACGTAATATCTTGCATAATACGCAGTTGCGCGGCACGGTAGAGCGTCCATGTGCGTACTGTACTACCAACAAGCGTTTTCTGCTGTGTCACTTGATTAGCATGACCGCCCTCGTTCAACAAATCGACCTCATCCTGATGTTGCGACAGTAATTGATTCGATGCGTAGCTCGAGAGTGTGTTATCGTAGCGTGTCACCAATCCCTGTAGGGCAAGCTGATCCTGAGCCAGTGTCTCCTGTGAGGGTTGAGTTGCAGAAGCATCAAGTAGTGCTGTATGTGTCTCCGAGTTCATGAGCTGTAGAAAGTTGCCACCCGTCGTGAGCAACGTGTTCGTCTGGAGCAATGTCTGGTAAAAATTGGATTGTTTGGTAAGTGAGACTGAACGTTGAAAGCCTACGACTCCTGATGCAAGCGTTGCGATCAATGCCGCCAGTGTAAATCCTAATGCGAGTCGCCCCGCGATAGGTAGATCGAGCAACAGGTTACGGCGGTACGAGCGACGCGGCTGCATCATTTTTACAGCAGCCTCTCCGTTGAGATTTTTCGCCCTCACTAAGGGTTCAGAAACTGGGGATAGTCGATTAGATATGCTCACGGAGCCTTGCCTCGCTTTCAGATGGATAAGTGCTAAAAGAGATTGAGCCACCTCCCGTACCGAGGGAGGGTAACTTCATGCTGGCGATAGGAATATAGCTTTGCTTGGTTGCCTCTTGCTGTACCGTTGTAGTAAGCATATAGTCCAGGAAAGAGGAAATAAGCTTATTGTTGTCGCCAAGCGTATACATATGCTCATAGCCCCAGAAGGTATAGTTGCCAGACTCAATATTGGCTGCTGTAGCCGTTAGTCCGTCAATTGCTACTTGACGAACGGAGTTATCGAATACTGACAATGCAAGATAGCCAATGGCACCAGGAGTGTGTGCAACAGTAGAGCGAACCGTTGTCGAAGAGTCTGTTTGTAGCAGCGTACCTTTTTCGTCGCCTCCACCAAGCACATACTTGCGAAACGTAGCGCGTGTTCCAGAGGTTTGTGGACGTACAATCGGTACAATTGGCAAGTCTGGCCCGCCCACTTCGTCCCAATTGCGAAGTTTCCCCGTCGAAAAAATGTCGATAATCTGCTGCTGCGTCAACGAAGTAACCGTTACTTTGGGATTCACAATCATGGTGAAGGGTACAACACATACAATGTGATCGGTCAGATTGGGATCGGGATAGAGAGCAGGGTCGGCATAGATATCGGAATTACCGATATTTGTTTTACCGCTCGTTACATCTTTAAGACCAGAAACGCTTCCACCGCCGTTCACCGTGATTGTTGCTTGCGGGTGCTGCCTATGAAAAAGTGTCGCGGCAGTCTTCACTAATGGCTGCAAGGCGGTAGAGCCATCGATCACAATATGACCCGTCGGCTCTTGTTGCGCGTCTACTGGTCCCGTACAACCAGAACAAAATATAGCCGCTGCAAGACTAAGCACTAGCAAATAGAGCGATCCGTGCAAAAAATGAAAGCCATGTTTTTGCATAAATATATTTCTATCTACTGCATATATTCTACTCTTCATGTGCTTCTCTCTCCTCATCCAATAAGGGAATAAGGGCAAGATACATTGTTTTGACTATCTCTTCCTTATTCTATAGTATGAGACATTATTGTTATGATTATGTTAAGTTAGTACGTTTGGGCTAATGGTAGCAACATTCCCACAAATTCTTCACCTCTTCCCGTCCATTTCTTGGAAGGTCGAGAGTTGGTAGGGACCGATGTATCGCGTCCTATGAGCAATCAACAACCTACAAGGACGCGATACATCGGTCCCTACCAACTCTCTATGGGGAACTTTCTCGCATAGAGAAACGTCATCATAACAGAACGAATTCTCATACATACGAAAATGTAACCAATAAAGGAGTACATAGAATGCAGAAAATTCAAACAGTCACCAAAAGAACCCTACTGGCCTTCTTCCTACTGTTCTTAACCCTGCTCGTTGCCGCCTGCGGCTCGAATGCTGGTTCTGGTAGCACAGGAAGTACAGGAAGCGCACCCGTCAAAGCTTCACCGACAGCAGTCAAAGGCTATGGAACCGCGCAAGGTTGTCCTAGTGATCTTGTTATAAACACGGCACCACCCGCAGCGAATGTCGTCGTGAAGCGGCTATCAGCGGATGCATCATCGACAGTGGCACATGTTGGCGATGTCATCGAGGTTCGCTTGCCCTTTGGTCACAAATGGTCTGGTCCTATCGCATCATCGGGAACTCTTGAAATGCAGCAGCCTTCTGGCTATGCGTGGAAGAGCGATAGTGTATGCATCTGGCGTTTCGTCGCCAAGTCTGCTGGCACCACCACGCTCAATTTCACCTCACGCCCACTCTGCAAACCACGTCAAATGTGCCCGATGTATATTGCCGAAATTCCTTTGACCATCACTGTAAAGTAATTATGTCGCACACAGCAGATTTTGACACGCTGGTATACAATTAGTACTAAAGGCAAAGGACTGTAGGTGCCTGATTTATCACGCCCAAAAGAACGCGCACACTGCTTCGCTCGTGCGCTGGGCGTGATAATGTACATTGAATAACAAATCTGATAATAAACTCAACGGATGCCCACAAGGGGCTACCCTACTATACACGGCGTGCGTAGCACGCAAAAGCGTCGTATAGTAGGGTAGCCCCTTG
>CAXUHG010000118.1:8207-17496 GCA_964250805.1 uncultured Ktedonobacteraceae bacterium
TTGTGGGCGTCCGTCGGATATATCTAAAGAGGAGTACTATTATGGTACAAGCGCAGCGCACCACCATCCGCTCGGTGCATATTGAGCCATTGAATATACCGCTACGAGAGCCGTTTGCGATTGCGACGGGTAGCGTTGACACGGCACGCAACGTTCTTATCACGCTTACATTACAAGATGGAAGTGTGGGCTATGGTGAGTGCGCTCCGTTTCCCCCAAGTACGGGTGAGACACAGGAGACGGCTCTTGCCGCTGCTCAAGGCTGCATACCTCTATTGGAGGGACGTGATGCAGCACAGTGGCGTGTTCTCTCTCGGCTGGTCCATAGCATGTACTATAGCCAAACAACTGTGTGTGCTGGCATCGAAATGGCTCTGCTCGACGCCATTACGCGCTCTTATGGCATGCCGCTCTACGTCTTCTTTGGTGGAGCTAATACTAGTGTTGAAACGGATATTAGCATCCCCCTTGTTGCACCAGAACATGCGAAGTTGCTGGCACGGGATATTGTCCAGCGCGGCGTCACAAGCATCAAAGTTAAGGTTGGGAGCGGCGACCTATATGATGATGTTGAGCGCGTTGAGGCGATCCGCGAAGCGGCTCCTGGCCTCGGCCTCACACTCGATGCCAATCAAGGCTATACACCAAGCGAAGCTCTGTTATGTCTGGAAGCTCTGGATGATCGAGACATCCGCCCCCTCATGTTAGAGCAACCCATTCATAAAGATGACTATGATGGCCTACGCTACATCTCACAACATACGTCCGTGCCCATCTACGCCGACGAGAGTGCCACCAGTCCCGCCTCAGTTGCACGCCTCATTAAAATGCAAGCTATATCGGGCATCAACGTCAAGTTAATGAAATCCGGCTTTGTCAATGCAATGGATATCGCCGCCCTCTGCCGCGCCAACAACATTTCATTGATGATTGGTGCCATGATAGAGTCGCGCCTCGCCATCGCCGCCGCTACTCACTTCGCGGCAGGTATCGGAGGATTCCGCTACATCGACCTGGATACACCCATGCTCTTAGCCGAAGACCCGTTTGTGGGTGGGTTTGAGCAGAATGGTGGCGTGTATGATGTGATAAAGGTCGAGCGTGGATTGGGGGTGGAGAAAAAATGATAGAGCTAGTTGATCCTTACTCTGCATACACAGAAGAGTGTAAAAGATATGTACAAATCCTTAATTACCTCAGACCCGCAAGTGATGATGGGTAAACCTGTTATCATAGGCACACGTATCACCGTCGAACACATTTTTGAGGAATTGGCAGAAGGTGGCACAATAGAAGACCTTTTAGTCCCTCATCCTCGTCTTACTATCGATGGTATTCACGCCGCATTATCTTATGCCGTTGACTTGCTTCGTACACAGGAAGCGGCTTCATGAACATTATTGTTTACTAGAACTGCTCTTTGCTATGCTAAGTTGCTCAAGAAACTTGTCTGGATCAGATGGACTAATATAAAGCAAGTATTTTCTGCTCCCTTGTATTGTCAGACAAATGCCATTGCTAAAACGGTTACATAACCCCGCATTATTTGTTCCCCATCCTAGCAGACGACTAATGTGTTCCACCTTTTGCTGATGAACAACCTGAGCGAGTGGTATAGAAAATGCGAGTTTCTTACCAGAATAAAGCTGCAAAACACGTGTATCCAGAGCATATTTGATACGATACCCCGTCCGTAAAAGCACGCCAAATATCACGCTGCACCCGAGAAAAAGCAATGCGAAGGGAATGCCTGCTCCCACTAAAGCTTTTGAAGACCCACTTGTTGTATATATTAGTGCAAGAGCGGCAACTAATAGGAGTAGTAAGCCTATCGGAAAGAGAAGAAAAAAGCAAATATATCCACCTGAAGGCTTAGGGAAATCAATTACCATTTTCTCTTGTTGAGATACATTTTGTTGCGATACTACAAAGTTGGTTTCTTGCTTTTTTTCGTACATAATTAGCACCTTTCAAAAGTTAGACTAAGAGAAACTCCATATTGCTCTAAACTGTCCAGAAACTAGCATTTCGTACATAATGTCTCGTCATTTCTAGAGAGCCTTTATCGTTCTTATTATGAATAACACTTGCCCCCATAAGAAAAGAATAAAGGTAGTTTGTTCTAGCTTCGGATAAGTACTGTATAAATGCTTCACGTACAACTGTAGGCTCGGCGTTTCCATACGCACTCGCGGTAGTGACTAAACTCTCTAGCATCGGCGTTCCATAGGATAGTTCTAGTTGTTGCACAAACACTATTTGGATATTAAGACCAACGTCTTGAGCAAGCCTTTGGAACATGCTGAGGTCCGGTCCTTCAGTAGTACCAAGTAGAACCCCAACTACATGACAGTATCCGTTGGATACTAGTAATTCGGGTAGGCGAGCTAAT
This sequence comes from uncultured Ktedonobacteraceae bacterium, assembly GCA_964250805.1. Classification (GTDB taxonomy): domain Bacteria; phylum Chloroflexota; class Ktedonobacteria; order Ktedonobacterales; family Ktedonobacteraceae; genus JBBQVS01. The sequence goes on from CAXUHG010000118.1 coordinate 10,600, forward strand.
AAGCGTTTTGTTATTGTTAAGCCATCGGTACCTCCGTCACCAACCAGAGGATAAGCGATATTCTTTGGAATAGGTAGAAGTGGAGGATTACAGCAAATATGGTTAAATTTTTCTCCCTGTACAGGCGTTAAAAAATCACCAATACGTAATTCGATCTTACTCTCAACTTCATTCAACGCGGCGTTAATAGCAAAGAGAGGTGCGACTGCCGATTGTACTTCAACAGAAATTACTTTTTCAGCAGTTAATGCACACAATAACCCTTGTGTTCCTACACCCGCACAAATATCAAGAACACGTCCCCGTGTGGATTGTAGCAATCGGCCTAACGCGAGAGAATCATCTCCGTAGTAGAAGTGTGAAAAAACTGTAGGACGTTCACAAAAGATAAGTACACCATAGTGATACACAAGTCGTAGTTTGCCGAGGGAAAGTTGACCATCCTCTGAACATTGAAAAATATCTAAATTTCTCAATGTGTCAACAACTTCTTGAGATAAGATAGATGTCGCTATAGTGACATCTATCTTATCTCCTAAACAGAAAAGTTTTGTTAAAAAACATAGCTTTTCAGGCAAGAGAGAGAGATCAAATCGAAGTGTTCTCCAACGATCTGCTTCGCTGCCATATGCTGCCAAAAGATCTATGAAACCGATAAGTAGTAAGTACTTCCTCAATCTCTTAAGTTCGGTACACGCATGAGCGGATAATACCTGTTTCTGCTCCATGACCCTCCACGAACAATACGTCTAAATAGTATTTAGTTGAAAAGATTAGCGTATTGCCTTTACTAGCGAGACTAATCTGCTCCCGACAAAACTGCTTTCTGATGAGTCTGTATTTTCTTGTCTAGCGCGTTTGCCGCTAAACTTGTTAAATACTCTTCAATTACCCTTCCCTCTACTTCATGATAATGTTCGCGGAGCACCTGTTTAGCTTTCTGGTCTCTATATAAATGTAAACACGTTTCACAAGGATGAACCGAATTTATCGGGAGTTCATAATCGGGAAGGTAACTCTTTACAAATTCGAGAATTCTTTCTGGTCCCTCAACATGTATCCATATCTTGAGAAAGTCGTCTGGCGTCTCCTTTATAAGAGATTTGAGAGTAACGTTGGCGATAGACCCCAGGTGTAGATCAGGAATACGTTCTAAATGTAGACCACAGCATGCAACGAGGTCTAAATCGGGAGTAACAGAAAGAACGTTTAAAGCAGTTTTACAACCACTTTTCAGTTTTTCGTTAAAACGAGAATGTTCAGCTAAATGAGTAAGTTGTGTCTCACCCTTGTTATCAATCCAAACGTTACGTTGAACAGTTATTTGCTTTTGGTTGATATGATCAACTAAATCAGGGTGTTGAAGGATGGCGTTTATATCAAAGGTGCTTTCATTAAATAATTCGGCATTGATCAGTGTGCGTATTCCTGCATTATAGCAAGCATACGCCCCGTTGATTATGTAATCAACAGGAACATAACGAGAGTGAAAAGTTCCTGTACTAAAATTAACTTCGTTAAGTCCAGCATCAACTAGCTTTTTTACGCGCATTTCTGCTGTACGACGAGAAGTTGCCCAGTACCCGTTGGTTACACAACGTGTTGTATATCCGTAGGAATGAGCACGCTCAATGAGAGCATCCAACTTATCTTTAAGTAAAAAACACTCTCCACCTGTAAAAACAATTACTGATATGCTTGGTATTTCACGCGCTTCATCAATAAGTTTCTGCATTCTTTCATAAGGAATAGCCTTCGTTACTTTTGGAGAACAGGTAAAGCAACAATGCTCACAAGCAGCAGTACACTGATGCATTGTGATAATGGAAAGAGTTTTGGGATGAACTAGCATTAGGACCTCCTATTGTATTATGTCTTCCACGAGATGAAAATAGATAAAAAGATATATAGCATCAATCTTGAACCAAAAGTACAATAGCGTGTATGCTTGCTCTGGATGAGCCTATTACATGTTAAGACTCTTATTTAAAATCAGTGCTAATATTCTTCGAGCAAAATCAAAATGTTAGTCTACTACTACAGCGACTATAGCTACTGCTGCAGCAGCAACAGCAACGTAAGCAGCAACAGCAACATCAGTCGCCCCGAAAACGTTAACTCCACCTAGAGCATTCGCTACTATAGATGCATTTGCTACAACATCAATATTTGCAGCCAGATAGCCACTACCGTTTGGGCGTACCCCGTTTGGATGTACCGATTCTCCATACTTACGCAATGCCTCTGTACCTACTGGGTACGTTGTTGAAATATACTCGTAAAGCTGCTTCCCTGAAACCTGTACGTCTCCTAAAGGAATCTGATTGTGCTTGTAGGCAACATACTTTTGTATTGAGTCTGAAGCTAGTACGTTAAATTGCTGATCGTCTGCCATTGAGATAAGATCAAGAACACCTTTAGGAAAGGTTCGCATATTACTTGATTGCCGCAATCCAGCTCTAACCTTTGCATCTCCGATTGCTTCTACGAAGACCTCAAAGTCATGAGTATGATCCATATCTAAAGGCAAACTGATTGTGTTTGAATTTGTATTAGCCAGTGAGTTCGTAGGAGATGATGCATGAGCATCTTCTGCCGCTACAAAGCCTGCTACTGCTGCTGCCGCCGCTGCTCCTGTAGTTCCAAGCAGTTGCAGTGTTTTTCGACGATGGGGGTTTTGAAGTTCTGTGGACTTTGCTTTTTCTTCACTCATTGATTCTTCCTCGTACACTATGTTTTCTACTAAATGAGTAACAAATTCATACATGCTATAATTAACATGTGGTCATAACCGCTCTTAATGCTTTGCTTTGGGTTCCAATCTTAGACAACGCATTAAGAATATTTTGTTGGGAGTTCCTTATAATTTATGTCAATTACTTGATGCTCTCCTTTCCAAAGAAAGAGTATTTAAGGCGATTTGGGAACGTATGTTTAGCATTCGAGTATAGAAAAGTGACAATCTGTTACATAATACTTGAATGCTTTATTAAAAATGTCCCTTGCTTAAAAGGGCATAATAAAAATATAGTAGTTACAACTCCAAAAGTCAAGCATCTAAGTACTTTTTGTAAAGACTAGAGAAATTACTTTTTTTGTGTATACAATATACTTATAGGAAACGTAATTATTTTTACAAACGTGAATTTACTACAGGAATCTTTATTTATAAGTCAAATTTACAACAATAAAAAATTAAGCAGAGCACTTAGAGGAGATATGTCTCCTCTAAGTGCTCTGCTTTTCAAAACACACTACGCAATTGTGAATGCGAAGACGTGTAATGCACCCTGATTGGTCGCACCATTTAAGGTGATACTAGCTACGGTCTTGCTCGTGTCGAGCGAGATTGCTGCGGTTGTAAAGAGGTACGTCGTAGTATTATCCTGTGCCCCACCAGTGTTACGGTAGGACAACTTGGCGGCAATTGTGTTGTTGAACGCAACTTGTTCAGTACCTGCAGCGAGCGTCCAGTCACTGAAGCCAAACGGCGCACTTTGTGTACTTCCGTCGCTATAGGTGATTGTGACCGTTCCCTGCGTATCGCCATTGCTAGCACTACCCAGGAAGGTAAGATGTGAGGCTCCAGCGGCAGCATTCGGCGTCGGAATTGTTTGCCCATCGACCTGGATATTATCCACGACCCCTGATTGCACGTTAGGCCACGTATAGTTGACTCCGTTCACGGTAACAGTAGCTCCGGGTGTAAAGCCAGCCGATGCAAGCTGCTGCGCGGAATAGCTATAGCCATCTCCATCGAAGTCTGCGCCACTCGAATTGTTATCATCGGATATGCCAATGTTGTTGAAGAATGGCAGGAGGCTACCAGGTTTCGCCACAACTACAGGGAGGCTAAGCGGTGGTAACTGTTGCCCGTTGCCACTTTGCACTGAGAACGTGATGGTATAGTAGCCCTCCGCCAGAGTCGAGGACGCCGAGACAACAAAGGCTTGACTATTCGTTCCATTGCCCGCTACTGTAAAGCTACCAGTGGAGGGTGCCACTGTCAGACCAGTAGGTGCTGTAGCACTCCATGTGAGAGTTGTGCCGTTTCCGTCAATATTCTTCCCTTGAATGCTTGCCTCTGCTGAGCCGCCAGGAGTTAGCACGATGCGACCAGGGTTGAAGGAGACGAATGTTCCTATCTCGCCGTACTGATATGATGGTGGCGCATCAGTTGGGTTAGCTCCCCATGTTGTGTTAGCGGTGCTACCTAGCGTATAGTCAAGCGTCCCGCCTTGAGCAACAAATGTGGGCGAAAGCCAGGGCTGTGTGCTACTCTTGCCATTGACCTGCAAGCTCTGCACATAATAGGTATCGGCTGATGCTCCTGGTGCATTGACTTGAATCGTCTGTCCACTCTCACGATGTACAGTCATACTTGGGAACAGTGGGCTAGCCAGCACGAGGTTCGCGGTGCCTGGGGTTTCGGGGAACATGCCTAGCGCGGCCCAGACGTACCATGCTGACATAGTGCCGAGGTCATCGTTACCAGCCATACCTTCGGGGCCGGGGTACCAGAGCGTGTTCTCGACGCTACGAACAACTTGTTGTGTCCTATAAGGCGCACCAGCGTAGTCGTACTCCCAGGGCGTCTCGACCGTTGGTTCGTTGCCTAGAAACGCGTATGGTGAGTTCGGGCCTGCATTGAGTTGCGTAAAGAAGGTATCGAGCCGCTTCACAACGTTGGCATTGCCGCCAAGCACATCGAAGAGGCCGCGCAAATTGAACGGCACCATCCAGTTGTACTGCGCTCCGTCTCCCTCAACCCAGCCAGTACTGCTGGTTGGATCATACGCACCCTGGAAGGAACCATCCTGGTAACGAGGTTCCAGGTAGTTATCGGCAGGATTATACAGATTCTCCCAGTCTTGTGAACGCGCTACGAACTTCTGATAGTCGGCGTTGTCACCAAGTCCCTGAGCGAGAGAGCCGATGGCGAAATCCGCCGTATTGTATTCGAGAGTAGTTGAGGCCGGACCATAGAAGTTGCAGCAGCCATAGCTGCCATCGAGCGGCTCATAGCCCAACGTTTGAAGGTAATTCAACCCCGGACGTATGTTGTTGGTCTGTGTGGCCTCCTTAATCATACCTGCTAGAGCGGTTTTCGTATCAAAGTTTTTGCCACCAAATGCATAGATGTCCGAGATAATCGCATCAGTGGGATCGCCAACCATCACATATGTCTCAGCATTTGCCAGTGCCCATTTCGGGAACATGCCACTTTGCGTATAGTCGTTGACCATTGACTGTGCTACATCACTAGCCTCTTTAGGTGCCAGGAATGCGAGCAGTTGAGCTTCTGAGCGATAGATGTCCCAACCCGAATAGTTGGCATACTGAGCATGTCCGCTTGCCACTTTATGAATCTGCCCATCGAAGCCAATGTATTGACCATTGACATCGGAGAAGACGTTTGGTTGGAGCAACACATGGTATAGCGAGGTGTAGAAAGTTGTGAGTTGCGTTGGAGTGCCGCCGCCGACCCCAATCTTGCCAAGCCAGGAATTCCAGGTCTGGTCGGCGTTTTTGAGCGTTGTGTCAAAGTTGCCCTTTGCATTCTCCTTGTTCACATTCGCCTGAGCGTTGGCATCACTGACAAAGGAGAGACCGACACGCACACTAATGGCGGCATTTTTTTGCGTGTTGAAGGTAACATATGCGCCAGAGCCGGGACCAGAGACCGTCGTATCAGGATGTTGTTGTGCAACCTTGGCCTGTGCAGGAGTGACTTTCTGTCCCTTTGCTATCTGCGTCTGTGCGGAAAACACCTTGCTCAGTTGCGGAGAGACCGTTGTATGTCCACTCGTTACTGAGGATTTGCCAGGAGTGACGATATTATTAAGCCATGTGCCCGTTGTTGCGAAGGGCTGGCTGAACTGTGCCCAGAAGTAGACTCGGTAGATATCGCTGGCTCCACAAAAGCGTCCACTGCTTGCCCAGCCTGAGATCGTGTCTTTCCCAATGTTCACCTGAGCATCATTCACACCATTGATCGATCCCGATGCATTGACCAGCATCGTCGCGGTCTGCCCTTGTGGATAGGTGAAGCGTCCCGCGCCACTTCGCTGCGTGGCGGTCAATTCGCTCGTCACACCGTTATCCAACTGGACCTTATAATAGCCAGCGTAAGCCGTCTCATTGGAATGGGAGAAGGTCGAGTAGTACAGTGAAGGATTCATGGCTGGTGAATCCGTGACGCTCCCAACATAGGGCATAAACGGAATATCGCTATAGGTACTACAACCCGCACCGTTCAAATGAGTGAGGCTAAAGCCCTTGATTCTGTTGTCGGAATACCAGTAACCACCAGAATTATAGAGTGCGGTATCGGGACTCCACTGTACCATGCCAAACGGAGCATCAGCACCAGGGAAGGTGTCGCCGCCGCCAAATACCGCCCCTGGCTGTACACCCGTACCAGTAAAGGGATCAACATATTGAGCAAGGTCTGTACCGGAAGCGGAAAGTGAAGAAATATGCTTCGCAGAAGAACTTGCCGCGAAAACGCTGCCTGTAGTAGGTAGGAATGGAACAACTGTGAAGAGTAAAGCTATCGTTGACATTCCGATAGCGCGAAAAAACTTCAGTGTTAGAATGCGTATCACTACTGTTTCCTCCTTGTTTTTAGAGAATATATTAACAACTAGTGGTCTATACCTGTTATTGCAAAACTCCTTTCTTGATATTCTGGTTGCACGCGTGAAAAGTTTCTGTTTGTTGATGAGAAGCGTATCGGTTCATCGGTGTTGATCCGACAGTTTTCGTAGGGACCAGATTTATGGCGTCCGAGGCGTGATTTATCACGCGAGATCATATTTGAGGCGGCTTATAGACAGGTCTCGTCAAGATTTCGCTCAATGAATTGAGCAACGGACGCCATAAATGTGGTCCCTA